>JAWKVJ010000005.1:0-99412 GCA_041398085.1 Parvularculaceae bacterium | reverse complement strand
GGCCCGAGATCGATATTCTGGCCCATTCCTGAGGCTTTTGATCTCAACACCCTAAAAATGCCGCAGGCCTTGCGTGAAATACGCCGCGGAACGACTATATCGGCTGTGGAAAAGAATTAAGCCCGATGGAAGCTGCAACAACCGCTGAAACGCCTGAAACGCCGCCTCCTGCGCGGCTGGATGGGCGTAAGGCGGGCCGCACGGGCAGCGGCGATTTGAAATCCTTCTCGATCCGGCGTCGGATCACCGGCGAGCAGGCCGCAGCAAGGGCCTTGCTGATGCGCAGATTGCGCGTCGCACTACCGTTGCTCGCTTTCGTGCTTGTGGCCGCGTTTTTCCTCAACACGCGTAAGGCGGACGACGCCGATGCGTTTTTGAACGATTTCGCTGATATCGATGCTGTCCCTGAAAACCTGACGACAGCGAAGCCGCATTTTTCAGGCGTCGATGCGCGCGGCAACCCTTATGACATCACGGCCGTGACCGCGACGCAGCAGCCGGGCGGCGGAAAAATTGTCGAACTTGACCAGCCGCGCGCCGTGACGAGTTCATCGGATGACCGCTCGGTCGTTTCAGCGACGAGCGGCGTCTTCGATCCGGATTCAAAACGGCTTGTCCTCAAAAACGGGGTTACTTTTGAACGCGAGCTCGGGTCGGACAATTATGTTCTGAAAACGCCCGAAGCCGCGGTTTCGATCGACGACCAGACAGTGACGAGCGACAAGGGCGTCGCCGGCGAAGGGCCGGGCGGTTCGGTCTTGACGGCTGACCTTCTCAACGCCGACAACCGCGACGGCAAAGTCGTATTCGAGGGTAACGTCCGGATGCGGATCTACCCGAAAAAGAGCGCAGAGGATGCGCCGGTCCAAGACGGAGAAAATGAATGACAAGGGCGGGGGCGCTTCCGGCGATTGCAGCAGGACTTGTCGCGGCGTTATTTGCAAGCGCGGCTGAAGCCCAGCTTGCAGTCCAGAATTCCAAGGAGCCGATCGACATCACCGGCGACCGGCTTGAAGTCGAAAATGAAGTCGCCACCTGGGCCGGGCATGTGCGCGCTGTGCAAGGCGAGGCGATTCTGACGGCAGACCGGCTCGTCGCCGATCTCGACAAGGACGGAACCTTCAAGAAAATCCATGCGCTTGGAACCGTGCGCTATTCGAACGGCAAGGAAGCGATCACAGGCGACAAAGGCGTTTTCGACGACAAGACCCGGACGATTGTCGTGACCGGCAATGTCGTCGTCACACAGGGTGAACAGATTATGACCGGCGGCGAGCTGACCTATTGGGTGGACACCGGCAAGATAGTCTTCACGGCCCCCGCCGGCCGTAGGATCCGGGGTGTTTTTCATCCCAAACAGGGCGCCGGAAATTCCTGATTTTATCAAAACTTAAACGGAGAGGCCTCTAGATGGAGGGCGATATGACGACCGAGACCCATACTGGCGCACAAGGCTCGAAAGGGCCTCAGACCGCTCCCTCCCGCCCGACTGTCGTCGAAGGCGGCGGCGGCCTTTTTGCGCACAATCTCGGTAAATCCTTCAAGCGCCGCCCGGTCGTTCGCAACATTTCGATGGGCGTGAAGCGCGGCGAGGTAGTCGGCCTTCTCGGTCCAAACGGCGCCGGCAAGACCACCTGCTTTTACATGATGACCGGTCTTATCCCGGTCGATTCAGGCTCTATCTCGATTGACGGCCACGACGTTACGCGTTTGCCGATGTATCAGCGCGCGCGCCTTGGCCTCGGCTACCTGCCGCAGGAAGCGTCAATCTTCCGCGGGCTGTCGGTTGAAAATAATTTGAAAGCCGTCGTCGAACTCGTCGAACGCAACAAGGACCGCCAGCAGGCGCTGATCGACGACCTCCTCAACGAATTCAATATCACGCATATCCGCAATGCGCCGGCGCTGGCGCTGTCGGGCGGCGAACGCCGCCGCGTTGAAATTGCGCGCGCGCTGGCGACTGGACCCGCTTTCATGCTGCTCGACGAGCCTTTCGCCGGTATCGACCCGCTGGCGATCGCCGATATTCGCGAGCTTGTCATTCATCTCAAAGAGCGCGGCCTTGGCGTGCTCATCACCGATCACAATGTGCGCGAGACGCTCGATATTATCGATCGCGCCTACATCATTCACGAAGGCGAGGTCCTCATTGAGGGCGCGCCAAACGACATCGTCGGCGACAAGGACGTAAGGCGCGTCTATCTCGGCGATCGATTCCAGATGTAACCGGGGGACGAAGGGGGCGGTGTGGCGTTAGGCCCAAGACTGGAATTCAGGCAATCGCAACAGCTGGTGATGACGCCCCAGCTGCAGCAGGCGATCAAGCTGTTGCAATTGTCCAATCTCGAACTGGCGGAATTTGTCGAGCAGCAACTTGAGGAAAACCCGTTTCTCGAGCGCGCGGCCGAACAGGATGCGCCGGCTGATGGCGACCGCCGCGACCGCAACGAACAGGGCGAGGACGAAAGCGTCGCCTCGATAGATCTTGAAAGTTCAGGCGCGGCGGAACGCGCCGCCGAAGCGATGGATGCGCCGCGCGAAGATGACGGCGCAGCCGTCGAAACGCCAGCTGACTATAAATCCAATGAATGGTCGACGACGGGCTCTGGCGGTTCGTCCTCCTTTGACGATGACCGCGCATTCGGCGAGACGCTGACCCGCGAAATGTCGCTCGCCGAGCATCTGACCGAGCAATTGCAGGTCGCCTCGCGAGACGCTGTTGAGCTTTTTATCGGCGCCTACATTATCGACCTGATCGATGAGGCCGGTTATCTGCGCGAGGGGACTGAAGCGATCGCCGAACGCCTTGGCGCTGATCTCGCCGACGTCGAACGCACCTTGTCGCTCATTCAGTCGTTCGAGCCGTCCGGCGTCGGCGCGCGGGATATCAAGGAATGCCTAGCAATCCAGCTTGCCGATCGCGACCGGCTCGATCCGGCGATGCGTGCTTTTGTCGAGAATATCGAACTTCTCGCCAAGGCCGACATGAAAGGCCTGATGCGCGTCACGGGCGCGGATGAAGAAGACATTCGCGATATGATCGCCGAGGTGCGGGCGCTGACGCCGAAGCCCGGTTACGCCTACGGCTCAGATCCCGTTCAGATCGTCACGCCGGACGTTATCGTCAGAAAAGCTGCTGACGGCGGCTGGAAGGTCGAGCTCAATTCGGAAACCTTGCCGCGCGTGCTCGTCAATCGCGTTTATCACGCGGAAGTTTCCAAGGCGCGTCAGCGCGAAGAAGATCTAATGTTCGTAAGCGAACAATTCGCCAACGCTAACTGGCTGGTCAAAAGTCTCGACCAGCGTGCGCGCACGATCCTGAAAGTCGCAAGCGAAATCGTCCGACAGCAGGACGCATTTCTTGTTTACGGCGTCAAACATTTGCGCCCGCTCAATCTGCGCGTTGTTGCTGATGCGATCGGCATGCATGAATCGACCGTTTCCCGCGTGACGGCGAATAAATATGTCGTTACGCCGCGCGGCATATTCGAGCTGAAATATTTCTTCACGGCGTCGATCGCCTCAAGCGCCGGCGGTGAAGCGCATTCAGCCGAAGCGGTGCGGTTCCGCATCCGGGAATTGATCGACAATGAAACGCCGGACGCGGTCCTTTCCGATGACCGTATTGTGGAAATTCTCAAGGGCGAGGGCGTCGACATCGCCCGCCGCACGGTCGCGAAATACCGCGAGACGATGAATATCGCCTCATCGGTGCAGCGCCGCCGTGATGCGCTTCGAGAGGCGATCTGACGACTTTTTGAAGCATTTCGAGGGCTTTTAATTCGGGGGGATAGGACCGATATAAGGTCGGCAGGCCGGCTATATTTCTGGTATGTTTCCGCCGGCTTAATTGGAGGCTTTCCCCATGGAAATTCAGGTCAGCGGCAAGAACATCGACCTCGGCGATGCGCTTCAAGGCCATGTGACCGACCGGCTTTCGGACGGCGTCGAGAAATATTTCGGCAATGGGGCCGAAGGCATCGTCACCTTCACCCGTGAGCGCCATCTTGTCGAATGCGAAATGACCGCCCATTTGTCCTCCGGCGTGTTTCTGGCGGCCCATGGCGAGGGCGGAGACGCCTATGCCGCTTTCGAGGCCGCGCTTGAAAAGCTTGAAAAACGGGTCCGACGATACAAGCGGCGGCTGAAGAACCACCACGCTAACGGCAGGGACGCCTTGCCGGCTGAAAACGCCGCCTATTACCTCCTGGCGCCCCTCCCGGAGGAGGAGGAAGGCGACGACGCGTTGGCTGAAATAAACCCGGTTGTGGTGGCCGAAAAGCAGACCGCATTACGGGAAATGACCGTCGGTTCGGCCGTCATGCAATTAGACCTTGCGGAAAGCCCCGCGATCGTGTTCAAGAACGCCGCCCATGGCCGCCTTAACGTGGTTTATCGCCGCCGGGACGGGCATATTGGCTGGATCGACCCCGCCCCTTGATAGGCTGTTTCTAGACCGGAAAGAAAAAAATCGAACTGTCGCCGGCAGGCCTGACTGTTGCATTGGCGATGGACGAGAAGATTATGGGCTTACAAGAATTCCTTTCCCCCGAGGGCGTGATCCTCAATCTCGCTGCACGCTGCAAGCGCGAAGCGCTTGCTGTCCTGGCTGAGCGCGCCGCTGAGATATCCGGCGCTGACGCGGATGAGATCCGCCAGGCGCTAATGGACCGTGAGCAGCTCGGCTCGACCGGTGTCGGCCGCGGCGTCGCCATTCCGCACGGCAAGATCGAAGGACTCGACCGCATTGTCGGTCTTCTCGCCAAGCTTGAAGAGCCGGTCGATTTTGAAGCCGTTGACGATCAGCCGGTCGATCTCGTTTTCGTGCTGCTGGCGCCCGCCGATGCGACGGCGGCGCATTTAAAAGCGCTCGCCCGCGTGTCGCGGCTTCTCCGTGAGGAAGACGTTCGCGAAGCGCTGCGCGGCGCCGATTCAAGCGAGGCGCTTTACGCAATCGCCGCCGGCGCGGAACGCTCGCACGCCGCCTAACCTTAGTCCTTCAATTTAGCCTGGAAGCGGTCAGTGAACGCTGACCGGGTTCATCTCATATTGGCGCGCCGCCGCGAAAGCGAGCGCCCGGTCGCCGACAAGCGCGATCCGCTGGCCGTCATTGGAGTGAACGGAATAAAGGGTCGTGTCGCCGGGGATGTCGATGATCGCGCCCGTTTCATCGTCAACGAGATCGTCAAGGACTTCGCGGGCGAGCACCGTGCGCACATAGACGAGCTTCTTGCCGCCAAGCTGGGCGAACTCGCGCTCGCTCAGATGGGTCTCTTCCATCTCATCGCGCATGTTCTGCCCGTCCCATTTGGCCATTGGCCGACTTCTCCATCCTGCCGAATTTCGGGGAGCGGGAACCGTCCCGCCCTTATTCATCAGACCCCGAAAGGCCTACGAAACCGTCAATGACGGCCCCGAACCTTTGGCGTCCCTTATCAGGTAGGGCTACTTTATAACATTTCAATGATGAAAAAGAGGCGATTTCGGACGCGATTTACCCAAACTGGGCCAGAATCGAGGCGAACAGATCCGGATCGACATTGCCTCCCGAAAGCGTGACGACGACGGTGCGCCCGCGCGCATCGAATTTGCCATGGTAAAGGGCGGCAAGCGCGGCTGCGCCGCCAGGCTCAATCACCAGCTTCAGATAGCGGAACGCAAAGGCCATCGTTTCCGAGACTTCAGCATCGCTAACCGAATAGCCGCCGGTGACGCGCCGTTTCAGAATGGGAAAAGTGATTTCGCCGGGCAAAGGCGTTGCGAGCGCGTCGCAAAGCGTTTTTTTCGTAACGTCCGCCGAAATGCGTTTGCCGGCTTTGATCGAAGCCCAGGTTTCGTCAAATCCGGCCGGCTCTGAAATGTGGATTTCAACGTTCGGCGCAATTTCCTCAAGGATTGTCGCACAGCCAGACGTCATGCCGCCGCCGCCGCAACAAATGAGGAAAGCATCCGGCTCCGCGCCAAGATGCTTTGCCTGTTCAATCGCTTCAAGCGCGAGCGTTCCTTGTCCCTCGATGATGTCGACATGATCGTATGAGGGAACGATCGCATAGCCTTCGCGCTCGGCGATCGCCGCGCCGATCTCCTCGCGATTTTCCGTATAGCGATCAAAAAAGACGACTTCGCCGCCATAGGCTTTGACCTGCGCGACTTTAAGCGCCGGCGCGTCCTTCGGCATGACGATGACGCTTTTGACGCCGTAGAGTTTCGCGGCGCGCGCAACGCCCTGCGCGTGATTGCCGGACGACCATGCGAGAACGCCCCTGGCGCGGCCTTCGGGCCCTAGTTTCGTCAACCGGTTCATGGCGCCGCGAAATTTGAACGAGCCGCCATGCTGCAAGGTTTCAGCCTTCATCAGGACGCGGCCGCCGGCGCGCTCATTGAGCCATTCATTTTCTAAAAGCGGCGTGATGACCGCCGAACCCTTGATGCGTTCAGCGGCGGCTCTGACGCCGTCAGGCGTTGGTTCCATTGCGGTTATTTTCGTCAAATCCGTCAGGCCTCGCGATCGCCCGATACATAGCGCCAGGCGACGCCGCTTGCGACGCTGAAAAACGCCATGCTGACGACCGTATAGGCGAACATCGCCGCCATGAACGGCCAGAAGCCCGGCCGCGACCAGTCGTAAAGCGCGCGCTGGGCCTCCAGCAATTTGAGTTGCGCGGCTTGTGATGCGACTGGATCGGCGCCGGCCGCGAACAATTCCTTATAAGCCGGCATGATCGAAGCGAAGAATGGCAGCGCAAGCGCGGCGAAGACCATTACGAAGATCACCATCATGATGACGCCGTAGAGCACAAGCCTTATCGAATTGCCTTTTGTCGCCGCCCAGGATTGCGTGATCCCAAGCGTTCTTGTCGCGATGGAGGCGGGGAAGGTGAGCGATAAGCGCACCATGAACCAGAAGAAAACCGCGAAGCCGGCAACGCCGAGGACAACGCCGATAACCCCGCCGGCCGGCCCGGCAAGCGAGGATATTGCGGCGAGGACGCCGATGCCGAGCGCGAGCACGAAATAGGCCGCAAGCGCCATCAGCACGATCAGCAGATAAGCGCCGATGATGCGTAATTCATCGCCGCCAAAGCCCAAATAGAACGGCGCCTTCAACCGGTCGCCGCGCACTACGTGGCGCAAGCTTGCGACGATCATCATCGGATAAAGAATTGAAATGAGCGCCAGCATCAGCGCCATCGTCTTGAAGACCGGCCCCATCGCGGTCATTGCTTCGGTCGGGTTTGGATGATCGCCGAGATTGTGAAGCGCGATCTGCGCGTCGAACATCTGGCCTGACGACCAGCCATTGGCGGCTGTAAACAATAGCGCCGGCAGCCATAGCGCCATGAAGAGTTCGACGCCGTGGCGCGCGAGATAAGCGAAAGTGGCGGCAACCGCCTTGAATATTGGAAGTTTCCCCATTTTCTTCTCCTTAACGCGCCTTAACCGCGTTCTACGCGATTTTGGCGGTGATGCGATAGCGGCCCTCATCGCGCCGATCTGCCGGTCTTGTGAGCTGCATTTGGCGCAAAGTCCGTTAGAATGCCGTGATCGTTTAATGGAGTTGGCCGCATGCGTTTTCGCCGTTTCGTCATTCCGGTTCTCGCCATTGTCGGCGTCGCCGCCCTCGCGCTCGCAACGCGTGCGCCGGCGGAAAGCGCCGAACCTTATACCGGCAAGCCGGAAATTGTCGCGGCGACGTTCTCTTCAGCCTGGTGCTCCTCCTGCAAGATTCTGGAGCCGCGTCTTAAGAAGGTTATTCCGCAATTCGCCGGCGACCCGATAAAATTTGTCGATCTCGATTTCACTTTCGGCGACCGCGCCGCCGTGAAAGAGACGGCGGAAGAGGCCGGCATCAGCGAAGTCTATGAGCGCTCCAAAGGCGCAACCGGCTTCACCATGCTGGTCGATCGCGACACCGGCGAGGTAATCGACATTTTGACGATCAATTATTCCGAGAAAGCCATGAAGGCGGCGATCTCGCGCGCCCTTGCTATTGCATCGCATACGGACGATCCTGCCGCCGCCGCGCCGCTGGCGGTTGAGAAAAGCTGACCGCCGTCTCGCGCCTGTTGCGTCGAATTCACTTGTCACTCACGATTTTCTGAGTCACCATCCATTTGTTCCGAGGGGCGTCCCGCCTGTCGCCAATGGACGACGGCTCGTGCGACGCGCATCTCTTCGACCGGACTTTGCGTGCGCTATGCGTAAAATGCAAAGCAATCGCAAAAGACGAACGAAAAGCGCTGCGCGCCAGGGAGCAAGGGCGTAAGGGACTGAGATTGACCCTTAGAACCTGATCCGGGTCATGCCGGCGTAAGGGACGGAACGACTTCGTTTTGAATGCGCTGTGCGAATGCACATTCGTATTTAACACGAGGAAATAGCCGGCTTCCTCGCCGCCAGGCCCAATGCAATTGCGACGGCGAGGGGGACGGCGATTTGTTGAGTGGATTATTGCGCCTTGCCGCGCCGTTACGATTGGCGGCGTGGTTTTGCGCGTCTGCGCCCCGCATTTGAAACTTCGCGAATCTGCCGTCATTGTCCGCCGCGGCTGCCTGGTCAGCCGCCGTGCGCTATTTTGTCGGCGCATCAAAGGACGGGGTCTGACATTGAAAAAATTCCTGCCAATCGCCGCGACGGTTTTCTTTGCCTCAATGAGTGCGGTCTCGCCCGCATCCGCGGCGTTGTCGCCGAAGGAACAGGAAATCCGCGACGCGGTTTCGGCGAGCGCCGATGAAGCAGTCGGCTTTCTTGAAAAAGTCGTCACGACCGGCTCCGGCACGATGAGCCATGACGGGGTTCGCGCGGTCGGGGCTGAGTTTTCCGAAGCGCTTGCAGAACTGGGTTTTAAAACAAGCTGGGAAACTTTCCCGCCAGAGATCAATCGCGCCGGGCATCTGATCGCGGTGCGCGAGGGCGCGCGCGGCAAAAAACTTTTGCTGCTCGGCCACCTCGATACGGTGTTTGAAGCCGCCGACGGCGCCGCCGCCTTCCGCCGCGAAGGCGACAAGGCCTATGGGCCCGGCGTTGAAGACATGAAGGGCGGAGATGTCGTCTTGCTTTATGCGTTGAAGGCGCTTGCCGACGCTGGCGCACTCGACGGCGCTTCGATCGAAATCGTTCTCACAGGCGATGAAGAGCTGACCGGCAAGCCGGTGGAGGTATCAAGAAAATCGCTCATGGAAGCGGCGAAGCGCGCCGATGTGGCGCTCAATTTTGAAAGCGGCGAGCCCGGCGTCGCCGTCACCTCGCGGCGCGGCGCCTCGGGCTGGCGTTTGACGACAAGCGGCAAGCGCGCTCATTCAAGCGGCATCTTCAGCGACGACACCGGCGCCGGGGCGATCTTCGAAGCCTCGCGCATTCTCGACGAGTTCTATGAAAAAGTCCGCGGCGAAAAATATCTGACCTTCAATCCGGGCGTCATTCTCGGCGGCAGCGATGTCGGCTATGCGCCGGACGACAATAAGGGCGAGGCGTTCGGCAAGACCAATGTCGTTGCGCAAAAGCTCGTTGTCGATGGCGGCTTGCGGTTCATCTCCGAGGAACAAAAGGAAAAAGCGCGCGCCAAAATGCGCAAGATCGTCGCGAAACATTTGCCGCAAACAGGCGCGGAAATAACCTTTGAGGACAGCTATCCGGCGATGTCGCCGACCAAGGGCAATGAAGCGTTGCTCGGCTTTTATTCCGCTGTCACGAGCGATCTCGGTTATGGCCCGGTCGTCGGCAATGATCCGGCGGCGCGCGGCGCGGCCGACATTTCATTCGCCGCGCCTTATGTCGAAGCCTCGATGGACGGGCTCGGCCCCATCGGTTCAGGCGGCCACACGCCGAATGAATCGCTCGACCTTCCGACCGTGCGCGAGGCGACCGAGCGCGCCGCCATCCTCATCTATCGCCTGACGCAGGACGGCGCGCCGGCCTTTTGACGGCAAGATCTTCGTTCACTCTCCGCTTTGCGGGTCGGCAAATTTTTTCAGCCCGCAATTCTGGCAGTCACCTCTTGGAAACGGGTAAGCGAAGAATTCGCCGCAGCGCAGGCATTTCCAGTTGATGACGTTCAAAGTGGCAATTCCCGTGACTACAAGCGGTATGAAAACCAACGCGCCGCCGAGGACAGCATGCGCATTAAACCAATTGTGATATGCCTCCCGCAAATTATCGGGAACAAGATGCGGAATCTTAAGGGCGGCAAGAATGAGAGTCCCGAAGAGCATGCCGCCGCGCGAGATAATCCAGTTCGCGCGATAGGCCGACCAGCTCCCCCCTTTTGCGCTCATCGCAAATCCGCGGAATAGCCTTCCTCGGAAAGGATCGCGTGCGCGGTCATCGCCGACAACGACATCTGAACGCCGGGCAGGAAGTCTTCTTTCCTGGCGCCGTGCGCGACGGCGCTCTGGCCGCAGATGTAAATCCTGACGCCCTTGTCGAGGAGCGCTGCGACAAGACCGGCATTGGCGTTATCGACGTCGGTTTTTTTCAGCGTCTTGTAGGCGTCATCGCCAAGCAGGTCCAAGGTCGCGCCGCCATGCACGACGATGGCGAGATGAATGTTTTTCATCTTCACGCCGTTCTCGACGCTCATATTGATGAAGCGCGCGGCGGAAACGAGTTGCTTGTTGAGCGCGCCGGCGTCTGCGCCGTCTTTCGCGTCAAACTGGATCTTGAAATCGAAATTTTTCGGAATCTCGAGATCATAATCGATGCTGGCGACCGGGCCGTATTCGGTGATTTCCTTACCGGCGTGAAACCCGGCCGGCATGTCTTGCGCGAGCGCGGGGGCGGCGGCGAGCAGCAGGGCGGACGTAAAAAGCGCAGCGCGCATGGAATATTCCCTCAATTGGCGTCGGGCGGATGATAGGGGCGCATGGGCGAGACCCGCAAGCTTGCGGGTTGACGCAGCGCCGTGCGAGATTTTGCGTCTGACCGCAGCAATGACGCGAATGTGAGATGTCGGATATTTCGCTGAAATTATCGCCGCTGGAATTTGCGATATACGCCATTGTTATTGGCTGGCCGGGCCTTCTCGCGGGCGGAATTCTCGGCGGGCTCCTCTGGCGCCGCCGCCCTGTCATTGGCGCAATTGCAGGCGCTATTGCCGGCGTTGTTATTTTGACGGTCTGGCAAGTCTGGTTCAAATAGGCGGGCAAAATATTGAGGGTTTTTCAAATGGCGTTTCGTCTGTCGCCGGTGTTTCTGATTGCAGCGTTGTTCCCGGCGCATGCGGCGGCGGCCGATCTTGCCGGCGACAAGGCGCTCGGTTGGGTGACGACATTTTCAACGGGCGCAGCGCCAGCGGATGCGCCTTTTGAAGCGCCCGATTACGCCGGCTCGGAAATCGAGGCGATGCTGCGCGGCGAATTGAAAAAGAAACTCGCCACGGCGGGGCGCGTCGAGGCGGCGGGCGATCAATCGATCCGGTTCACGATCAAGCTCGACCAGCCGTCGCCCAAGGTGAAATTGCCGCCGAAATCGCCGCTGCAATTTCAAAGCGTGCCGATTGACCCGACCGGCCGCATCAAGGGCGACACGGTTCGTCCTTCCATCGCCATCATCCCGAAAAAAGGCGCGCCGCGCGACGCGCCGACGATGAAGGTGACGCTTTACGCCTATCGCGGCAATGTGCGCATCTGGTCGGGTTTTGCGGGCGCGCCTTTGGAAGAAGGCGTCAGCCGCCATGGGCTGGCGCGCGCGCTTCTCGACGCGGCGCTCGACCATTTCGGCGAGACCGCTAAAATTGAAGACATGGTTTTTTCTATCGATCCGCCCGAATTTCCGGAATGAAATTATTTTCCGTATTCTTTCTCGCCTGCGCAGCGTTTCTTGCTTCCGGTGTTGCGAACGCCGCCTGCCGTGAAGCCGTCAAGGACGATCAGCGTTACGCGGTTTGCGCGTTCGACCCGGAGAACGACGACATAAGGCTGTTTCTCAACGGCGCTGACGGCGCGCCCTATGGCGATTTCACCTCGCTGGAGGCCGTGCTCGGCGGGAAAAACGAAAAGCTCCTTTTTGCCATGAACGCCGGCATGTATCGCAAGGACCGTTCGCCGGCGGGTCTTTACATCGAGGAAGGGGAAGAGGCGCGAAAGCTTTCAACGCGCGACGGGCCTGGAAATTTTCACCTGAAACCGAACGGCGTTTTCTGGATTGGTGCAGACGGCGCCGCTCATGTTACCGAGACCGAAACCTACAAGAAAGCCGCACCCGAAGCGCGCTTTGCAACGCAATCAGGCCCGATGCTGGTCATTGACGGCGAGATCCATCCGAAATTCCTGAAAGACTCGACAAGCCGCAAGCGCCGCAACGGTGTCGGCGTCAAAGACGATGGAAGCGTCGTCTTCGTTCTCGCCGACGCGCCGGTGACGCTTTTCGATTTCGCGTCTTTCTTCCGCGACGATCTTGAATGCCCGAACGCGCTTTACCTCGACGGCTCGATCTCGCGGCTTTATGCGCCTGAGCTTGACCGCAATGATGGCGGCCTTCCCATGGGGCCGATGGTCGGCGTTGTCGGGAAATAAAACTTGCCGCAGCGCGTCCGGGATGACGTGAAACGTCAAACTTTCGCGGCGAGCTTGTCCATCGTTTTCGTCTCGAAATCCGATGCGTCATGGCGTTCGAGCAATTGCTCTGACGGCTCGCCCCAGGCGCGGTTGACCATGCGCCCGCGTTTGGCGGCCGGGCGCGCGGCGATTTCCGCGGTCCAGCGTTGCAAACTCTTGTAAGATTTGACGTCGAGAAACTCGCCGGCTTCGTAAAGCACGCCCAAAGCCATGCCGCCATACCACGGCCAGATCGCCATGTCGGCGATCGTGTACTCGTCGCCCGCAATAAACTGATTGTCCTTGAGCTGACGGTCGAGCACGTCGAGCTGGCGCTTCACTTCCATCGCATAGCGGTTGATCGGATATTCATATTTCTCCGGCGCATAGGCGTAGAAATGCCCGAAGCCGCCGCCCAGAAACGGCGCCGACCCCATCTGCCACATCAGCCATGACAAGGTTTCAGCGCGCGCCTTGCCGCTCGTTGGAAGAAACGCGCCGAATTTTTCGGCAAGATGGATAAGGATGGCGCCCGATTCAAAAACGCGAATGGGTTCTGGTCCCGAGCGGTCGAGGAGCGCGGGGATTTTCGAATTGGGATTGATCTCGACAAAGCCGGAACCGAATTGCTGGCCGTCCTGAATATTGATGATCCAGGCGTCATACTCGGCTTCCTCGAAGCCGCGCGCCAAAAGCTCCTCGAACATCAAGGTTGCCTTGACCCCGTTCGGCGTCGCCAGCGAGTAAAGCTGGAAGGGGTGCTCGCCAAGCGGCAATTCCTTTTCATGCGTAGCGCCGGCGACCGGGCGATTGATGGCGGCGAAGCGTCCGCCGCTCTCCTTGTCCCAGGTCCACACTTTCGGCGGCGTCCATTGATTGTCGGTCATTTCGGCAATTCCTTTTGTGCAATCTCTCTGGCTGTCGGCCATATTTAGGGCATCGCTCGCCGAATGAAGCTCACAAAACGAGGAGGCGAGTATTTCTGAATGGGGCTTTAGAATGCAAACTCGGATGAGGCCCGCGCGACAAGCGCGCCTTTTGCGTCAGTGACGCGGGTTTCAGCATAGGCGGAGTTCTTGCCGAAGCGGATGATCTCCGTCTCGATGACGACGTCCTCGTCTTTCGCGGGCCGCAGGAAATGCGTGTGCTGATAAATCGTCCCCTTGGTCATGCGTTCCGTCGTCGACATGGCGATGACCGTCACGGTGTCGATCGCCGCCATGATCGCCTGCCCGCAGACGACGCCGAAATACATGACGTGATCTTGTGAGTGCGGAAGTCTCGCGGCCGCCTTTCCCTCCGCGACCGAAAATTCACATAGCCCCAGCGCTTTCACCGACGGCGCAAAGGCGAGGTCGTAAAAGCCTTGGACGGTCTTTTCCGTCACCGGCAAATAATCAGTTATCTCTGCCATTATTCCTCCGGGCGCAGTTCCAAGCCTTCCTTGCAGATTCCTCTGGCGGTTGCTATTTACTTGCACATTCCGAGGGGCGCGGGCCGACCCGCTGAGACTGCATTCCCCATGCAGGCACCCTTTGAACCTGATCGGTTAGAACCGGCGTAGGGACGGAGCAACGAAACGCTTTCCTTTCTCGCCCGAAGACCCGGTCGCAACAGCGAAGGCGCGCGACATGAACAAACACATCCCGCAATCGGAATTCAAAACGCCGGAAGTGACGACCGGGCCGCTGCCCGCGAGCCGCAAGATCTATGTCGAGGGCGATCAGCACAAAGACATCCGCGTGCCCGTGCGCGAGATTGATCTTCATCCGAGCGCGAATGAGCCGCCGCTGCCGGTTTACGATCCGACGGGGCCTTACACCGATCCTGCAGTGACGATCGACGTTGAAAAGGGATTGGCGCGGCTGCGCACCGACTGGGTGAAGCGCCGCAGCGACGTCGAAGACTATCAAGGCCGCGACGTGAAGCCGGAGGATAATGGCGGCGCGGCGGGCAAGCATCTCGCGCGGTCTTTCCCGGTGAAGCATCGCCCGCTCAAGGGCGGCGCCGGCAAGCCGGTGACCCAGCTTGAATTCGCGCGTGCCGGAATCATCACCGAAGAAATGGAATATGTGGCGATCCGTGAAAACTTGGGGCGCAAGATGATGCTTGAGAACGCGCAAGCCGCGGTCGCGGCGGGCGAAGCGTTCGGCGCGGAAATCCCGGCTTTCATCACGCCTGAATTCGTGCGCGACGAGATCGCCAAAGGCCGCGCGATCATCCCGGCGAACATCAACCACGCCGAACTGGAGCCGATGATCATCGGCCGCAATTTCCTCGTGAAGATCAACGCCAATATCGGCAATTCCGCCGTCGCCTCCTCGGTCGAGGAGGAAGTCGACAAGATGGTGTGGGCGATCCGCTGGGGCGCCGACACGGTGATGGACCTGTCGACCGGGCGCAACATTCACAACACGCGCGAATGGATCATCCGCAACAGCCCCGTGCCGATCGGCACCGTGCCGATCTATCAGGCGCTCGAAAAAGTCGGCGGCGTCGCGGAAGATTTGTCATGGGAGGTTTATCGCGACACGCTGATCGAGCAGGCGGAGCAAGGCGTTGATTATTTCACCGTCCATGCCGGCGTGCGCCTGCCGTTCATTCATTTGACCGCAAACCGCGTCACCGGCATCGTGTCGCGCGGCGGCTCGATCATGGCGAAATGGTGCCTCGCGCATCACAAAGAAAGCTTCCTCTACACGCATTTTGAAGAAATCTGCGAACTGATGCGGGCCTATGACGTGTCGTTCTCGCTTGGCGACGGGCTCCGCCCCGGCTCCATCGCCGACGCCAATGACCGCGCGCAATTCGCCGAACTCGAAACGCTTGGCGAGCTGACGAAAATCGCGTGGAAACACGGCGTGCAGGTCATGATCGAAGGGCCGGGCCATGTCCCAATGCACAAGATCAAGATCAACATGGACAAGCAGCTGAAAGAATGCGGCGAGGCGCCGTTCTATACGCTGGGGCCCTTAACTACTGACATTGCGCCCGGCTACGACCACATCACGAGCGGCATCGGCGCGGCGATGATCGGCTGGTTCGGCACGGCGATGCTTTGTTACGTCACGCCGAAGGAACATCTGGGGCTCCCCGACCGCGACGACGTCAAGGTCGGCGTCATCACCTACAAGCTCGCCGCGCATGCGGCGGACCTCGCCAAGGGCCACCCGGCCGCGCAGCTGCGCGATGACGCGCTTTCACGCGCGCGGTTTGAATTCCGCTGGGAGGACCAGTTTAATTTGTCGCTCGACCCCGAAACCGCGCAAGCGTTTCACGACCAGACGTTGCCCAAAGAAGCGCACAAGCTCGCGCATTTTTGTTCGATGTGCGGGCCGAAATTCTGCTCGATGAAAATCACCGCCGACGTCCGCGACTACGCGGCGGGCTTGTCCGACAACGAGAAGAAAGACCTCGAACGCCTATCGAAAGAAGGCATGGCCGAGATGAGCGAGAAATACAAAGAAATGGGCCGGGAGCTTTATCTTGAGGCCGACGCTGTGAAGAAGGCGAATGGGGTTTTGAGGGGGAATTGATCGATGCAGCCTGAATGGTTGCCGACTTGGCTATCAGTAATCTTGGATTGGATGCACCAAGAGCAAGCCTTGGTCGCAGGAGTTTTGGCGCTGATTGGTGCCGGTGCAACCGTATGCGTGTTGCGGCGACAGATCAAAATTCAAGAGCGCCAATGGTTAGATGCACAGGAACGAAGAGACCGCGCAAGCAGGGCGAGATTGCCGCTCGCGTTGAGTGATTTGGTAGATTATTGCTTGGAGTCATACTCCATCTGCAAATTGATTTATTGCAACTATGAGAAATACAAAAACTCTCCCCCATCGTTAACCGCGCCTAACCTGCCAGGAAAAGCAATTGAAGTGCTTGCGTCCGCGGTTGAGGAATCTTTGCAAGGCGATGTATCGAAATCATCGTCCGAAATATTGAATAAATTACAAGTCGCGCACATACGACTCAAGAACTCCATAGACACTGTTAGCTCCGCATCCCATATTGGAAATATAAATGACCAAAAAGCGTACGCCCTTCGCGCATTCGAAATCGAAGAACTCCGTGCACATATCGAAACATTGTTCGAGTATGCCCGAGGTGAGAAAGACACGCCTACTCCGATAAGGAGTAAGGTGGACGCAGAAAGAGTATTCCGTTTTGGAAAACCAGACGGAGAATTTGAGGCAAAGGTTGTCGAATTTATTGAGGCCTATTGGTAGAAGCTACATTTATTGAATCATCGCGCATGGATTCCGGGTCCGCGACTTTGTCGCGTCCCGGAATGACAACACTGGTGTTGCGCTCAACCTCTCCTGTCATTCCGGGGCGGCGCGTAGCGCCGAACCCGGTATCCATCTTCGAGCATTGGTGCAAAATTCAGACGGGCTTTTGGATCCCGGATATTCGCTTGCAGCGAATTCCGGGATGACAGGAAATGCGGCGGGAGGAGCCATGGACCCCGGGTTCGGCTTCGCCGCCCCGGAATGACAATCGTTAGTTTTACGCCCAACCTTCCCTGTCATTCCGGGGGCGAGCGGAGCGAGGAACCCGGAATCCATCTTACTTTCTTTTCCTGCTGGAAAAATGGATTCCGGATGTTCGCCGTTGGCGAATTCCGGAATGACAAATTGAGGCCGCTTAATGATTCAGGGTGAGATAAAGATCGTTCCAGCCGGGATTCATGCTCTCGATGAGATCGATCTTCCACCGCCGTTTCCATTTCTTCAGGATTTTTTCGCGGGCGATGGCGTCGTCGATGCGGTCGAATACTTCGAAATAGACGAGCAACTTCACATCATATTTGCTGGTAAACATTGAGCCGCGCCCTTCGCGGTGGGCGTAGGCGCGCTCGCCGATATTATTGGTGACGCCGACATAAAGCGTGCCGTTGCGGCAGCTTGCGAGAATGTAGACGTAGTATTGTTTCATCCTGCAAAGCGTAATGGGTCATGGCGAGTTGTTGAAGACGCAAATGGATTCCGGGTTCCGCCTTTGGCGGCCCCGGAATGACAAACTTGGCGCGCGGCAAACTTTTCCTGTCATTCCGGGGCTTCGCGAAGCGAAGAACCCGGAATCCATCTTCTTTCTTTGAGCGTTGCAATTATGGATTCCGGATATTCGCCTTTGGCGAATTCCGGAATGACAAGAAATGCGGCGTGGGGCGCAAATGGACTCCGGGATCGGCTTCGCCGCCCCGGGATGACAGAATCGCGTCTATTCCACGATCAGCGCTGCTCGCAATGGCTGCATCAGCCAAAATTAGCGCGTATCCCAATAGGTTGAGTTTAACCATATAGTCCGTTGTTCGGGCTCGGAATAAAAATACTTATGGCAATTATATACTTGAATGAACAAAACGGATCAGGCATACGAATCCGGTGACAGGCCGGCGAAAATTGAGGTCACGCCCGAGATGATCGAGGCGGGGGCAAGGGTTCTATTTTTAGATGAGGGGCCTGACGGGCTCAGGTCAACATATGAGGCTGTCGCCACGGCTGTCTATAGGGCTATGGCGCGTCTTTCTGTTCATCACGTCGAAGGGGAATCCCAGCGCAATTGAGAGCAGAATTGATCTCGATGATTTTGTCGATGAGTTCAATGACGCGCTTGTTGTGACTAGAAAATGTGGCCTTGTTTATTCTTTTGGGGTCGCCCTCGCCGATTATCCCTATGTATCTCTTTTTTGCATTTTCGAGTTTAATCTGGTCAATGTGAAAAAGAACATTCCAGAGTTCAGACTGGCCATTATCTAGTCGCACCACGACGCAATATGCCCGATGTATGAGCGTGCTGCGTTTCTTGAATAGATCATAGATTTTGGTGAGCAAATCTGAGCAAGTGAAAAAGTCCCCCTCAATGAGGATTTGTTCGTCGGCGGCTGCTTTGATCAATTCGATGCGTTGTCGAAACGCCCCGAGAGAGAAATACATTTTCCTTGCCGTGTCCTCATCTCCGATGAGATGGCCTAACAGGCGATAAAGCGCCTCTTCCAACATGGACCATCTGGCAGTTAATATGCCGAGTTGGCGGCAAAGCTCGTCGTCCAACTCAAGCGGGCTATATATGTCTAATTCTGGCAAGAAATCTGACTCCGATGACAAGAAACGAGACGCCGCGCTAAAGCGCGCCCTTCAAATGAAGCCGCAGAAACACGGCTCCAAGATCGACAAGCCGCCAGCGAAGAAGAGGGCGACGAAACGGAAAACCAAGAAGCAGGATTGAAATATGTTGCGTGTCAGGCCTTCCGTGAACCGTTTCTCTTTATCTGCCACCGCAAAAAGAAACGCAGATATGGCTCGGCGATATTAATCTCGCGTTTGGCGTCATCCCAATCAACAGCGGTCTCTGCGCCAATATCTTTCGAAATTTTCGCTAAGTGTTTTAGCGCCGATGTAATCTCATGCTTCTGAGGGACCATCTCTTTCAAGATGTCATTCAATGATGCACGCAGCTCATCATAAGGAACAGCCGACTTTGGGCCTGTTTCTGCAAGAGCCAATAGAATTGCCTGATATATATCAACTTCGCTGCCATCTTTGAGTGGGCGTTTTGCGCGGACCTTTCGACTCTGGGGGCCGGCGGCGAGCTTCTGATAGATTGGCAAACCAGCATCTTTTGCGATCAATCTAAACATGGCGTTTAGGTCGAAATCAGAGGGGATTACATGAGATCGCACAATAGCTTGCCTATCAATGTCGAGTTCGAAGCATATTTCCCAACAGAATTTTTGCATTAGGAAGGGGCTTTCCTGCGCTTCTTTGCAGAGAACATCGAGGATGGCGTCGTCACATTGTATGTTGAGCGCTTTGAATCCTTTGATTGGGATTTGCCGTAGGTCTTCTTCGGTCCAATGCGGAAGAGTAACAGCTATGAAACGGCCAGTAAGTTCGGATTCAGCCTTGATAGCGTCAAAAACACGATGGGTGACCGAAAGCAAAACGGCTTTAAGGCCATTAAAAACAGCGCCCTTTATGTTTCGCATCAGCTCTTTAGCAACTTCACCTTCGATATAATGGAAATCGTCAATCACAAGAATGATTTTGTGTTTGAGCATGTACGCGATTGCATTGGCGACCGTTGCGACGGTCTTCTTCTCGGTAAAAGAAGAAGCGAAGAGCTGCGATCCTTTTGCCGTTGCAACTAAAGGAACCTTACCTTCCAAGCCTAGCTCGGTTTCATTAGATCGCGTTGTTTCTGTTTCCGAAGGCATCGACAGTTCTGCGCAAACCGCATTCCAAAAGCTGGTTGCGTCACTAATCTGGCCGCCGTCTACCCACACGTATTCGCGGTTGCTCAAAACTTTCCGGCAAAGAACCGTCTTACCCGTCTTGGACGGTCCGGACAGAGAGACGATCTGGTTTGGCGTAGCAATAGCTCGGGCGAATGAGCGCTCAACATGCTCTTCTTGCCGATCCACATAGGTAATGGTTGGCTGGCCACCAGCTATGAAAACCTCGTCTCTAGTAACAAATGCGTTCATGATGCCCGCGCGCGCCGTTAAGGAATTATGCGCCCCGGTATCATTTTCTGCGCCGCGGTGCAATATTGCGCGCGCCGCGCGCCGAGGTCTATTTTGGTCCCTTTAGGGCGCGCCAGCGCAAGAAGCGCTTCGCCTTGTGCTTAGTGGACGTAGGTAAAACGAGGCCGCCGATAGGTGAGCCTCTTTCCTGTTGAGCCTTTTAGAGCGAGATCAGCGCGTTCGGTATCTTCGATGCCCAGCCCTGAGCGGTTCGAATATCTGAAATCGAACTCGGCTAGATAGCGCTTTAGGTGCGCTTCTGAGACATGGTGATAGGTTCCGGTAATGCCGCGCTTCAGGATGGAGAAATAATTCTCCACGGTGTTTGAATGCGCTCCGCCGCGCACATATTCGCCGATGCTGTGATTGACGGAATAGTGGCCGGAGAACTCGCCGCCGAGGCCTTTGTAGTGAACGGCTTCATCGGTCATGAGCGTCGAGGCGCGGTCAATCTGCGAATAGAGGATCGGTTTTAGCTTCTGGCCAGAGACGTTCGCGACATGGAAGGAACGCACAGCGCCGTCACGTTCGACGAGGGAAACCACGGTTTCCTTCAGGGCTCCGCCCTTGCCGCGATTTTTGGCGGGGCGCTTGTTCCTGTGCTTGTTCTTGTCCTTGCCGCCTATGTAGGTCTCGTCGGCCTCAACAATCTTTCCTTTGCCGCCTAGGGGTTCCTTTGCACCCTTCTTGGAAGGGGCCATGGCTTCGCGAATGCGGTGCGCCATGAACCAAGCGGATTTGTAGGTAACGTCTAACATCCTGTGGAGTTGGTGCGCGCTCATGCCCTTCTTTGAAGCGGTCATGAGATGGAAAGCGAGCATCCACTTGGTGAGGGGAATGTGGGAGCGCTCAAAGATCGTTCCGACAGTCACGGTGAACTTCTTGCGGCAGAAGCGGCAATTATACTGGCCCATCTCGCCAGCCTTGCCGGAGAGCTTCACCACGTCCTTGCCTTCACAGCGAGGGCAATAAGCGCCGTCTGCCCAACGGAGCTTTTCAAGGTGCTCGCGGGCGGCCTGTTCGCTGAGGAAAATGGGGTTTTTGAGGTTCACTGACATGATCTTGGCTCCGTATGATTCAAACATAGGTTGTGAGCAGTGTTCAGTCAAGTATATAATTGCCATACTTATCCCCCACCCCCTGCGGCGCCCTTATCATGCTCCCCGTGATGCTTACCGTGAAATCATCGCGCGGCGCGCCAATCCATGCGGCGCGGCGCAAATCGAAAGGTGGAAATGGGCGAGAACGCGCATAGGCTGGAAAGCGGCAAGGAATGGGGAGGGCGCCGGTGAAGCGCATCGTCTTGATACTGATCGCTGCGGCGCTCGCCGCGCCCGTTATCTGGTATGGCGGCGTTTTCGTGCTGAGCGAGGCGAAGCTGCGTTCAGCGAAGCGCCCGCCCGCCTTCGATCATCCGATCCCGGAAGACGCCGCCTCGATCGAGCGCGGGCGGCGCCTTGCGCGCACGCGCGGCTGTTTCGGCTGTCACGGGCAAAAGCTTGAAGGCAAGGATTTCAAGGACCAGTGGGACTGGGTCGGCCGCGCCGTCGCGCCCAATCTCGCCGATTACGCCAAGCGCCATGACGCGGCGGTCATCGAAGCGGCGGTCCGCCATGGCGTCGGCGCAAACGGCCGCGCGCTGTGGTCGATGCCGTCCTACAATTTCCGCCGCCTTGCCGATGACGACATGGCCGCGCTCATCGCCTTCTTGAAATCGGCCGGTCGAAAAGCAAAACTGCCGCGCGCCTCGCTCGGCTGGAAGACGCGGCTTTCGATCATCAAGGGCGAGGAAACCGACATGGCGCATTGGGCGGCGCGCGTGCCCGCGTTGTTCGTCGATGCGGAAGCGGAGCCCCGCCGCGCGCATGGCGAATATCTCGCCATGACGATGTGCAATGAATGCCACGGGCTCGATCTGCGCGGCCAGGTTCTCTACGAGGGCGACTGGACGCCCGACCTTGCAATCGTCGCGGCTTACCTGCGCGAGGATTTTGAAAAACTCATCACGACCGGCGTTGCGATGGGCGAGCGCCAGCTTGAACTGATGGGGCTCGTCGCGCCCGACCGCTATCAGACGCTCACGGCAGCGGAAAAAGACGACCTTTATCTCTTCCTGAAATCGCTGAGCGCCGAGCCTGTTCCCGACGGCGTCTTCTGGCGGATGGAGCCGCGATGAAGATGGCGCGGAAAACTGCCGCTCTCGTCGTTACGGATTATGCGGACAAACGCGCTGAACCCCGCATGAAACCTCGTTTCGTCCTATGGGGTCAAAGGCACGGATTGTCCGGCGCTGGCGGTTCCAAAGGTTTGCAAACCGGCTATGGTCGCGCCGCGAATTATTTGAGGGGGATGGCCATGAAGACTTCACGAGCATTTTTCAGCCTGCTGGCGGCGCTTGCCGTTACGGGCGCGCTTGCAAGCTGCGCTACGCCGGGCGCGCCGCCGCCGACAACGAGCAGGGCGGCTCAAGGCGATTATTTCGCGACGCTGGAGGCTGCGCCCGCAACAGCGCTCGCCAGCGAGGCGGATTATCGCGCGGTCTTTGCAGCGCTTGAAGGCGTCGGCGCGGCGAAAGCCGCCTCCTTCAAGCCGGAAGGCGCGGGCGCTGTCGCGCGCGGCGTCACGCTCACTTTCGGCGCGAAGCATCTTGCGGGATTGAAAATCGCTGAGCTTCGCCTTTACGGCGTCGATGCGGCCTCGCTTGGCGAAGACGGCGCCGCGGAAAAGAAGCTTGCCTCGCGTATCGACATGAAAGGCGTTCAAAGTTTCGGCCTGGAAAAACTGATGGCGGATTTCACGGCGGGCTATGTTCGCGCGCTTGCAGAGGCGGCGGACAAGACCGGCGCGGAGAAAGAAAAGGCGCTGTTGAAAAATGATCTCGCCGGGCTTGGCTCGGTTGAGACCTACGCCATTTCGGCCGCGCGCCTCGTCGCCGACAATCTGACGATTTATCCGGTCGGCGCCGCTGCCGATAGCGCGGAAAAGCCCGAGGGTCTTGCAGGTGCGTTCAAGCTTTACGCGGAAGCCGCGCGCGCCGTCAGCGCTGACGGGTTCCTCTCGCGCGATATGAAGATCGACTTCGTCTATGGCGAGGGCGGCGCGCAAAAGATGAAAATGGCGCTCGATTACGCCGCCTATCGCGGATTGAAGCGCGGCGATTTCGACGAGGCCGTCTCCAAAGGCCTGACCTTTGAAATGGCCGCGCCAAAGAGGGGCGAGACGCCGGCGCTCGATATGGCGGGCGGCGTCGATCTTTACCGCATCAGCGATGTGCGCCTTGCAAAGCTCTTCGACTATTGGTCGCGCGGCGAGACGCCGCCGGCGCGTGAGAAGAATCTTTTGAGCCTTGGCGTCTGGCGCGCCGAGGGAGAGCGTTATTCGCTGAACGGCTTGCCGTTTTATTCCGTCAAATCGGCGGTGACCGATCTTACAAAATTTGAATGGCTGATGCCGACGTCGGTCAGCATGTCGGTCGATCACTTCGTTTACGATATTGGCGCGCTGATGGAATTCGCTTCGGAGGCGAGCGCCGTCGCGAAAGGCGACGCGCCGCAACCCGACATGGCGGCGATGATCGATAATCTGAAACGCTACGGCCTTGCGCGCTATGATGTTTCCTACACGGCCGACTATCTCTGGGCGCCGGCGACGGGCGCAAGTTCCGTAATCGTCGATTCAACAATCGACGGCATTGGCGATCTGAAATTCAATCTTGGCGCCGCCATGCCGGCGATGCGAACGCTCGCCGCCTATCAGGACAAGAAAACGGGCGAGGTTGATTTTGAAGGCATGCTGCTTGAATTCGCTGGCGCGAAACTGACCGGCTTTACGTCGAGCCTTAAAGATGAGGGCGTCATCGACAAGGGCTTTGCAATGGCCGCCGCCGCGCAGGCGCAAAAGGCGGGCGTTGATCCGGACAAGGTCGATCCAAATACGCTGCGGTCGGCCGCAGCGCTTGCGATGCGGGCCGGCGCGGCTTCCTCGCCGGCGCCGATGCTGATTACGGCCTTTGCGGATTTCCTCGGGAAAGGCGGCGTTCTTGATTTTGTCGCAAAGCCGAAAAAGCCGGTTCCGTTCGGCGAACTCGCCAAGAAAGGTGCGAAAGGTGAAAGCCCGATTGAACGGCTCGGGCTTGCAGCGACGCAAAGGAGCGAGTGATTACTGGTCGAAGCCTTTCATCTTCTCGCCAAGCTCCTGGCACTTTTGCATCTTCGCCATGTCGGGCTGCTTGCCGGCGCGGGCGGCGGCCATCATATCGGCGGCGAGGCGCATGCATTCGCCCATGTCGGCGACTTCATAATCCGTAGGCGGAGCAAAGAGCGAAGCCGCCTGGGCCCCTCGCTTGATCGACGTCGCCTCCATGCTCGAGCCGCTTGAATCCTTCGACCGCAAAACCATGCCGTCGCGCGTCACGCATGTCGTGGAAGAGCCGCCAACGGTCTTGAGTTCGTAGACGGCGCAATCGATGCCGAGCACTTTGTCGGCGCCCGTTTTTTTCGCCGTCACTCGCGCCGCGTCGTCAACGCCGAAGGCCGCGGCCATATTGGAAGCGTCGGCGCGGTTCATGGTCATTGCAATTTTGGGCGCGCCTTTTCCTTCCGGCCACATCAGCATCGAGCCGGCGTTCGGTTCGATCACGGCGACGCGCGCGAATTTCGATTTCTTGCCAGCGAGTTTCGATCCTGCCGGAAAGGTCATGCGCTGCTTGCCGTCGGCGCTGTTGATGGTGATCGCGTCCGTCTCGCCATTCGCTGTCATCTGATATTCGCCTTCATAGCTCGCCGTCGGTTTCGGCATGCCTTCCGGCCACACACTGTCGGCGTTTTCCGCTTTCGCGGCTCCGAGCGTCATGGCCATCGCGGCGGCGGCGGCGATCAATAATTTCTGGCGCATTCTCTCTTCTCCCTTGAGCGACGTCTTTCGCCCAAGGCTAGCGCCTCTTTGCTCTTGGCCCAAGGCGATCTGACCGCTTCGGCACCTTTCCTATCGGTAATTTTGGGCGGGCCATCTGCGCCGAATCTGTGTTTTTTCAACAATTCGACGTCGAAATTGACTGAAATTACATGCGGCGGCGCGCGCCAACGCTTTGACGCACGGGCAAAAATCTGACAGAAGGGCCCCGATTCCGCCGCCGAATTCACGGCTGGCGCCAGCAGGGGTGCAAGGATCATGAGCAAAAAGTGGATGATTGTTTTGGCAGTGTCGCTCGGCGCGATGTCGATGACGGCCTGTGCAAAGAAAGATGCAGCAGCTGATTCAGCTGCTGAAGCCGCGGACGACGCTGCGGCAGCCGCCGACGATGCAGCCGACGCCGCGACGGATGCGGCCGGTGATGCGATGGACGCGGCCGGCGACGCGATGGATTCAGCTGGCGACGCCGCCGGTGACGCCATGGATGCGGCTGGCGACGCAGCAGGCGACGCCATGGATTCGGCTGGCGATGCGATGGACGCCGCTGGTGACGCGATGAACGACGCAGCTGGTGATGCGATGGACGCGGCCGGTGACGCGATGGGCGACGCCGCTGACGCGATGGACGATGCTGCGGACTCGATGAACGACGCTGCTGACGCGATGGATGATGCGTCAGGCGACGACAGCAATCCGCAGTAAGCATCCTGGCTTATTGGAATAGCGAAGGCCGCCCTTCTGGGCGGCCTTTTGCTTTGGCGGGATGAATTTTCTTCCCTTTTATCGGCTGGCGTGTTTCACGCTTGATGTGAAGAAACGATTATCAATTCATGACGCCGCTCAATCCCGTATTTGCCGACCGGCCCGTCACCATCTTTGCTGTGATGACAGCGCTTGCTGACAAATTCGGCGCGGTGAATCTCGGCCAGGGGTTTCCTGATGAGGACGGGCCGTCATCGCTGATCGCGATTGCCGCAAGGGCGATGGAAAAAGGCCCGAACCAATATGCGCCGGTCGGCGGTCATCCGGCGTTGCGCGAGGCGCTGGCGCGGGCGAATAAGCGATTTTACGGACTCGACATTGACGCGAAAACGCAAACGCTTGTGACGGCGGGGGCGACGGAAGCAATCGCTGCTTCTTTCATGGCGCTGTTAAGGCCCGGCGACGAGGCGATCCTGCTGGCGCCCTTTTACGATTGCTACGCGCCGATGGTTGAAGCCGCGGGCGCACGCCCTGTTATCGTGCGTTTAAACCCGCCGGATTGGCGCATCGACGGCGCTGCTCTCGAAGCCGCGATAACGCCGAAAACACGCGTCATTGCGGTCAATTCGCCCCACAACCCGACCGGCCGCGCCTTGGCAAGGGAAGAGCTTGAAACGATCGCGGATATCGTTCGCAAGCATGACCTCGTGGCGGTATGCGATGAAGTCTACGAGCATCTCCTGTTTGACGGGAGGTCGCATATTCCGTTGATGACATTGCCCGACATGGCGGATCGCTGCGTTCGCATCGGCTCCGCCGGAAAGACCTTTTCAATGACCGGGTGGCGGATTGGCTATCTGACCGGGCCGGAACGGCTGATTGCGGGCATCATGAAAGCCCATCAATTCATCGCCTATACCTGCGCTCCGCATTTGCAGGTTGCAGTCGCTGCGGGTCTCGATTTCCCGGACGAGTATTACGATGAATTTGTCGCAGGAATGCAACAAAAGCGTGATCTTATGCAAACGGTTCTGGAAGAGGCGGGCTTTGACGCGCTGGCCTGTGAAGGAACCTATTTTGTCAATGCCGATATCACTTCGGTAGGCCGCAAGGACGATATGGCTTTCTGCCGTGAAATCACTGAAAAGGCCGGCGTCGCCGCGGTTCCATTATCGGCTTTCTACTATGGCGATGATGCTGAAGCGCCAAGATCGTTCGCCCGGTTTTGTTTTTGCAAAAAACGCGAAGTCATCGAAGAAGCTGGCGATCGATTGAGACGATATTTTTCATGATCATTCTCCGGCCCCTCACAGTTTCCTTGCTGGTCTTCAGCGCTGCTTTCGTTTCGCCCGCATTGGCGCGGTCGCGCATCCTGCATGTTGTTGATTTGACCGAAAGCGGCGCCAAGGCGGCGCGTGAACCAAAACCGTTTGACGAAACAGCGGATGCGATGGCTGATGTCGATGCGGCGCTTGTAAGGGCGTCTAACCAGAACCGGTTGGTGCTCGTTATCCTTGGCGGAAACTGGTGCCACGATTCACGGGCGCTGGCGATGAAATTCGAGGATTTGCGTTTAGCGCAGATCATCGCTGACCGCTATGAGGTCGTCTGGGTGGACGTTGGTTTCCGCGACAAGAACCTCGACGTCGCGAAACGGTTCGGTTTTACAGAAATACGCGGCACTCCGACTGTGTTGGTGCTCTCCGGCGGCGGGGAGTTGCAAAACCGTAAGTCTGCTGAAGACTGGAATGACGCTGCAAGCAAATCGATTGAGGAAACAATCGATTATTTCCGCGCTTTTCCCGGAAGGGGCGCTTGATTACCACAATGTAATCCGCCGCATTACGGTTAATTCTCTGTAAAAAATACGATTGCACCTTGTGCTGATTAATGGAAACGGCTTGTGAAAGCCGGTCATTTGAAGAAGGGCTAATCGCCATGAAAACCCAGATCACTTTGTTGCTTGCCGCCGCCAGCGCTTTTGGACTTGCCGCCTGCGCGACGAACGCAGAAACAGCGGACGCTGCTGCGCCGGCGACTCTCGCTGTTGAAACCGATGCGGCCGCCGCTGATGAATCCGCGGCGATTGTTGAAAACGCTGATGTCACCGCTGATGCTGCGATGACGGATGAGGTGGCCGTTGAGGCGACGCCGGTTGCGGCTGATGCGTCTGCGGACGATGTGAAGCTCGACATGTCGACTGAAACAGTCGCCGGCGACGATGCCGATGCGATGGACGCGGCTGCTGACGCCGCTGATGCTGCGGATGACGCCGCTGATGCGATGGATGATGCGGCTGACGCGATGGACGACGCCGCTGATGCGATGGACGATGCGGCCGACGCTATGGAAGACGCAGCGCCGCAAAACTAAATTGATTTGAATGCTTTTGGCCGGCGACGCATCCACTGCGCGCCGGTCACTTCATTTTAACTCGACTGGGGTTCGCCGGAAATTATTTGCGGCGCCGTGATCAAAAGATCGGCGCGCCAATCTGGTTGGCGGACGCCGTAGTCTTTCAAGATTTTTCTGCAATCGAGAACTGTCTTCAACGGCCTCCTGGCGGGCGTAGGGTAATCGGACGTTTTAATTTTGTTGACGGCGATGTTGCGTCCAGCCGCCAAAAATATGGTTTTGGCGAATTCCGCCCAGCTTGCGCTTGGCGCGCCTTGAAAATGATAAATTCCAGCTGGTCCGGTTTTGTTTTCAGCGACCTTGATGCAGACCTCGGCGATAGCGGATGCAGGCGTTGGCCCGCCTATCTGGTCCGAAACAACGCTTACTTCGTCCCGTGTTTCAGAAAGCCTCAGCATAGTTTTGACAAAATTGGCGCCGTGCGCGGCGTAAACCCAAGACGTTCGCAGGATCACAGCATTTTCACTGTGAGCCGCTACAAGCTTTTCGCCTTCCAGTTTGGATGCGCCATAAACGTTGATCGGCCGCGTTTGCGCCGTTTCATCAAGCGGCTCTTCAGCGCTTCCCGAAAAAACATAATCGGTTGAAATGTGGACAAGGCGCGCACCGGTTTTCTGCGCCGCTATTGCGATTTCTCCCGCGGCTTCGGCATTGATGCGATGGGCGGCGCTTTTTTTGGCCTCCGCCTTGTCGACCGCCGTCCAGGCGGCTGCGTTTATAATCGCGTCGGGTCTAAGATTGATGATCGCGGTTGCTGCATCGCCTGGCTGCGAAAGGTCCGCACCTTCACGCGCCAGTGCGTGCAATTCATGACGCCCTGCGATCGCACGAATTTCGCGACCGACTTGTCCATTTGGTCCGAACAGCAGAATGCGCAAATCAAGTTTCCGGCTGTGTTGCGGGTTTGTGGCGAGCTGGTGGAGCTAAGGGGAGTCGAACCCCTGACCTCTTGAATGCCATTCAAGCGCTCTCCCAACTGAGCTATAGCCCCGATCGCCGTTCCAGCTGCGGTCCGCCGTTTTACGCCGTAGGGACGTCCGGGCGGCGGGCCCGTTTTGGGAGCGCGGAACCTAGCCGCCGCGTCTCCCTGCGGCAAGTCTAAAAAAGTGCGTCAGACTTCGTCTTCGTCATCGCCGCCGCTGACGATGCCGCCGACGTCATCATCATCGTCGTCGTCTAGCAGCGCGTCGTCATCATCGTCATCGTCGATATCGATGTCGATATCCTCAATATCCCCGAGTTCGTCGTCTTCATCGCTCTCCTCGTCATCGAGTCCGGGCTTCTTCTTGGATTGCGGAGCCTTCTGTTCTTTTTCCGCATCCTTGAGCGACATTTCGCTTGCTGGTTTAGCCGCCTCATTGCTCGTCTCTTGCGGTTCGTCTTCGCGGCGTGGTTTGCGCGGCTTCAAGAGCGGCTCGGGGATGAATTCATGGTCGCATTTCGGGCAATGCGCCGGTTCCTTGTTGAGATCATAAAAGCGCGCTCCGCATTCGGGGCAATCGCGCTTGACGCCGAGTTCTGGCTTGGTCACAGGCCGTCAATTCCTCTCTGAACGGGACAATTGGCGCGGTCTGTTGCCACTTCCGGCGGGCGCTGTCAAAACCCGGCCAACTAGCGGAAGGTCGACGCGCAATGGGAGCGAGGAAGTCTAGCGGTTTGACGGCGCGCGCCGGCGGCCCGCTTTCCGGAGAATCTGCGGCGCCTGGCGACAAATCCATTTCCCACAGGGCTCTGATTTTCGGCGCATTGGCCGACGGCGAGACCATAGCGGCGGGCCTTCTCGAAGGCCATGACGTATTAAGGACAGCCGCCGCAATGCGGGCCCTCGGCGCCCGTATCGAGCGCGACCGCCTTGCCGGTGGCGGCGGGATCTGGCGCATCCGGGGTGCGAAATGGACCGCTCCAGCGCGTCCGCTCTACTTCGGAAATTCGGGGACTGGCTGCCGCCTTGTGTTGGGCGCGGCGGCGGGGCAGGGGGTCGCCGCCGATTTTGATGGCGATCAGAGCCTGCGTTCGCGGCCGATGAAGCGCGTCTCAGCGCCGCTCGCCGAAATGGGCGCTGATGTCAGGATGTCCACATCCGGAACGCTGCCCCTTTCTCTAGCGGCCGGAAAGCTTCGCGCAATTGATTATCTGATGCCTGTCGCCTCGGCGCAGGTGAAATCCGCCATCTTGCTCGCCGCCCTTGGCGCATCAGGCGAAACGACAGTCACCGAAACGGTTCTATCACGCGACCACACTGAACGAATGCTGCAGACGTTCGGCGCTAAAATGGAGTTCGGGACCGCCGACATAGGCAGGCGCATTCGCCTAGTCGGCGGTCAACGGCTTAAAGCAAAACATCTCGACGTGCCTGGTGATCCATCATCGGCCGCCTTTCTGGCGGCGGCGGCGGCGATTACTCCCGGCTCGGATGTTCTGATAAAAAAAGTTCTCGTTAATCCATTGCGCGCCGGTTTTTACGAAACGCTCAAGGAAATGGGCGGCGCTGTCGAGTTTCAGAATACGCGCGAGGTATCAGGCGAACCTGTCGCCGACATAAGAGTGCGGCATTCAAATTTGACCGGCGTCGATGTGCCGGCAAACCGCTCGGCGTCGATGATAGACGAATATCCGGTCCTATCGATTGTCGCGGCCTTCGCACGCGGTGAAACCCGCATGCGCGGACTGAATGAATTGCGCGTCAAGGAAAGCGACAGGTTGTCTGCGATTAAAGCAGGGTTGAACGCAAACGGTGTCGCCGTTGAAAGCGGTGACGACTGGCTAGTCGTGGCGGGGCAAGACGGAGACGTGCAGGGCGGCGGCGAGGTCGCAACGCATCTCGATCACCGGATCGCCATGAGTTTTCTGGTGATGGGGCTTGCGTCCGCCAAGCCGGTATCAATCGACGATGCGTCAATGATCGCGACTAGTTATCCAGGTTTCGCCGCGACGATCAGGTCGCTCGGCGGCGACATCTGCACGCAGTAAAATTTCGGCCTTTGTCCGATCAGAAACTGTTCTGCACGATGTCAGCGCCGCCGGCTGACCAGATTTCGAGCCCGCCGCGCCACATCATTTCGCAAGCGACAAAGAAAATTATTGCAAGCCCGATATAGGCGATCCAGCGATGGCGCTCGAGCAGACGTGCGATAAAGGTTGCGGCGAATCCCATCAGCATGACGGAGAGGCCGAGACCAAACACCAGAACGGTAGGATGTTCATGCGCGGCTCCGGCGACGGCGAGCACATTGTCAAGCGACATTGAAATGTCTGCAATGACAATCTGGGTGATGGCGGCTGCGAGCGTCTTGGGTTTTGGTTCCGCGTGAGCATCTTTACCGGGTCCGCTTGTGTCATGCGCATGTCTTGCAGCGGCGAGTTCGCGCCACATTTTCCAACAGACCCAAAGCAGCAAGACCCCGCCGGCAAACAAGAGACCGACAATCGAAAGCAGTGTCGTCGTCAAAATTGCGAAGACGATACGCAATATCGTCGCCGCAAATATGCCGATCGCGATTGCGCGGCCGCGCTTTTCACGAGGCACGCCCGCTGCGGCGAGACCGATGACGACCGCATTGTCGCCGGCAAGCGTCAGGTCAATGAGGACGACCTGAAGAAAGGCGGCGATCTCTTCATGGGAAGGCGCTAACGAAAATATGTCCATTGAGGCGATCGGCGTTTTCTCGGTCGGCGGATTGCCGGCGCTGCCCGGCTCTGATCCGATATGGCGCCGGTGCGGACCGAATTTAAAGGGCGAGACCTCTGCGGGCGGTAAATATCCGTTTCGCGCTGCGAAAAATCCCAGTTGGCCGCCCAAATTGCCTTTCCCGGCTTGCCTCTTTTCCGTTGATCCCGTTATGCGACGGCTATGGAGAAGCCCTTCGTCATCGCACTGGATGGGCCCGCGGCGTCCGGCAAGGGAACGCTCGGTCGGGCGCTCGCCGATTATTACGGCTTCGCCTATCTCGATACGGGCTCCCTTTACCGCGGCGTCGCGTGGATGTTGTTGAACGAAGGGTCTGACCCGTATGACCCGGATGTCGCTGAAGCGGCGGCCCGGCGGTTCTCACTCTCTGCGATTGAAGGCGCTGACATACGCACGCGCGAAGTTGGGGCAGCCGCGTCTGTCGTCGCCGCTGAGCCGCGGGTCCGTAAGGCGCTTTTGGACTTTCAGCGTGGATTTGCCGAAAATCCGCCCGGCGGTGCGCGGGGGGCGATCCTCGACGGCCGGGATATCGGCACGGTCGTTTGCCCCGAAGCGACCGTTAAATTCTTCGTTCAGGCGAGCCCGGACGTTCGTGCGCACCGGCGCTGGCTGGAACTGAAAACCACCCGGCCGGGGCTTACTGAAGACGATGTCCGCGCCGACCTTGCCGAACGCGACGCCCGCGACGCCGGCCGCCCCGACGCCCCGATGGTCGCCGCCGCCGATGCGGAGTTGCTAGATACGACTCATTTGGATATAGGAGCGGCCTTCGCGGCGGCGCGCCGCGTGATCGACGGCGTTTTCAGGCGCTGCGAGGGCTGACCGGGGCCAAGGTTTCAAAACCATATCCCCAAATCCAGGTTATGTTCTCAGCGGGCGATTTCGGAAACGTTCTTTTGTGTCCGTCCCCCGCGAATTGCGCCGCTTTATCTCACTTATGAAAAGGCTTTGCCCGCCTTTGCGCGCCTTTGTGGCGCGCCGAGGAAGACCGCCGGACGAACCGGTCGGCAAGAAAAGCTTGGAATGAAAAGGACTGAACGGACTTATGTCTCAAACTGAAACGCTCAACCCCTCGCGCGACGATTTCGCGGAAATGCTCGAGGCCTCGCTCCTCGACAGGCAGGATTTTGAAGAAAGCGTCGTCACTGGCGTTGTCACCGCGATCGAAAAAGACGTCGCCGTCATCGATGTCGGACTGAAGACCGAAGGCCGCGTGCCGCTGAAGGAATTCGGCGCCGCCGGGCAGCCGGGCAGCCTCAAAGTCGGCGACGAGGTTGAGGTCTATGTCGAGCGTATCGAAAACGCCAATGGCGAAGCGGTCATCAGCCGCGACAAGGCGCGCCGCGAGGAAGCCTGGGATCGTCTCGAAGACCAGTTCAAAGGCGAAGCGCGCGTCGAAGGCGTCATCTTCAATCGCGTCAAGGGCGGCTTCACCGTCGATCTCGGCGGCGCCGTGGCGTTCCTGCCGGGCAGCCAGGTCGATATCCGCCCGGTTCGCGACGCCGGTCCGCTCATGAATATTCCGCAGCCTTTCCGCATCCTGAAAATGGACAAGCGCCGCGGCAATATCGTCGTCTCGCGCCGTTCGATCCTTGAAGAGGATCGCGCCGAACACCGCCAGGAAGTCGTCCGCGAATTGAACGAAGGCGACGAGCGCGAAGGCGTTGTGAAGAACATCACCGATTACGGCGCGTTCGTTGAGCTGGCGCTGGGCGTTGACGGTCTTCTCCATGTCACCGACATGTCGTGGAGCCGCGTCAATCACCCGTCCGAAGTTCTCGGCGTCAACGACACGGTTCGCGTCAAGATCATCAAGATCAATCCGGACACGCACCGCATTTCCCTCGGCATCAAGCAGCTCCAGCCGGATCCCTGGCAGGGCGTCGCCGCGAAATATCCGATCAGCGCCAAATTCACCGGCCGCGTCACCAACATCACTGATTACGGCGCGTTTGTCGAACTGGAAGAAGGCATTGAAGGTCTCGTCCACGTCTCGGAAATGAGCTGGGTGAAGAAGAACGTGCATCCGGGCAAGGTCGTCTCGACCAGCCAGGAAGTCGAAGTGATGGTGCTTGAAGTCGATGAATCAAAGCGCCGCATTTCTCTCGGCCTGAAACAGTGCCTCGACAATCCGTGGGAGCGCTTCGCAGAAGAGCACCCGATCGGCTCGGTCATCGAAGGCGAAGTCAAGAACATCACCGAGTTCGGCCTGTTCGTCGGTCTCACCGACGAGATGGACGGCATGGTCCACCTCTCCGACCTCGACTGGAACCGTACGGGCGAGGAAGCGATCAAGGATTACAACAAGGGCGACATGGTCAAAGCCAAGGTGCTCGACGTTGATCCTGAGAAGGAACGCATCTCGCTCGGCGTGAAACAGGTCGGCTCCGATCCGATGGAATCGGTCGGCGAGATCAATCGCGGCGACGATGTCACCTGCACCGTCACGGCGATTGAAACCGGCGGCATCGAGGTTCAGGTCGGCGGCGAAGGCGGCCCGAAAGCCTTCATCCGCAAGTCGGACCTTTCAAAGGACCGCAACGAACAGCGCCCCGAGCGCTTTGCGGTCGGCGACAAGATCGACGCCCGCGTCACCGGGTTCGACAAGGTCTCGCGCCGCATTTCGCTCTCCATCAAGGCGCGCGAAGTGGCGGAGGAAAAAGAAGCCGTCGAACAATATGGTTCGGCCGATTCCGGCGCCTCGCTCGGCGACATTCTCGGCGCGGCGCTGAAAGGTCAGGACAAGGAATAAACTTCTTAACGACCTCAAAGACGAAAAACCCCGGCGGGTGACCGCCGGGGTTTTTTGTTGTTGACGCTCAAGAAAAAACTTAGCACGCCAACCGCTAGCCGCCTTCGCCGTTGTTTCCGTCAGGATCGTGCATGACGAGGTCGCCATTCAGATCGAAACGCAACGCGTAGCGATAGGGTTTTCCGTCATTGTTATGATCAAGTACCGTTAGCGTCCTTTGATCCGGCTCCGTTCTGAATCCATGAAATTGAGAGCCGACATAGGGCCCTGTTGGGCACCCATTGTCGCCGACTTCAGATTTCAGCGCTATCCAGAACGCATTCGGCCCTTGCTTCTGGAATTTGATGCCGGCGACGGATGAATTGTCGATCGAAAATTTGATCGTGACCGGTTTGCCCTTTGCACCTGGTTTTCTGAAATCGAAATTGCCTTCGCTGTCGAACAATCCGCTCGGATCACTATAGGTAAATGTGTAAGCGCCGCCGTCAGCCGCAACTTTCACAGAAACATTTACTGTCGCATCGGACTGGTTGTTTTGAGCCATAAGATTCTCCCACCGAAATTTCGAGCGAATATTAGGATTTCATTGTTCGGTCCCAGATTGCAAACGATTTAATAGCGACACATATTCCGGGTATCTGGGGCTTAGTTCGCCCAGATCTGACGCGAGCCGCCTGGCCTCTGCAATATTTCCAAGTTCAGCATTTAGTCGCGCCTTCAGGAGGCGTAGTTCAGATCGCGTGTCGTCCTCACCGGCAAATGAAGACAGGCCGACCTCGAATTCCGATTGCGCAAGGTCGTGGTTGCCATGCGCTTCATGATATTGACCGAGAGCGAGCGCCACTTCAGCAATCGCGCGCCTTATTCTTTTTTCACTACCTTCATTGGTTCCGGCCAAAGCAATAAAATGCTTTGCCTCCGGAATGAGTTCATCTTCTCGTCCAAGGTTTATGCTCGCTCGCAAATGCGCCGCCAATGCAATGCCGTAGGCGTAATCGGCGCTGACATTCGTGCGGTCATTTTCGACATATTCTAATGCGCGCCGTGCGTGTAAGAGCTCATCGTCAAATCTATTCTCCATTTCATCGACATATGATCGGTAGGTTGCGATAAAGGAGGCGTTTGACCGATAAAGTTGGTTTGTTGGGTCGCGCATCAATAACCGAGTTGCTTTACTTTCGGCGTCGCCGAGCGCGGTTAGCGCGGATGAAGTATCTCCCAAAAACAATTTTGCCATTCCTTCGCGCTGATTGGCCAGCATCAATGTAAAAAGCACGCCATGGTCATCCGGGTTTATGGAAAGGAGGCTTTCGTATACGCCAATTTGCGTATCGTAGATGTTGGAGGCCGATGTGTAACGCCCCGCTCTTAGTTCATTGAGGGCAAGCCACGACAATGCATAAGCGTAAGAGAGCGCCATCGATTTATCATCCGGGGTATCGTCAAGGAGGCGCTTTCTGTTCTTAATTGACCGCTCGAAGTAAGGATTTGCGGCGTCAAAATTACCGCGCTCATACTCGTTAATCCCAAGATTGCTGAGGGCGTATGATTCTTCGAGGAGCCATTTTTTGTTCGTCGGGTCAAAGCCGACCAATTGTTCCGCCATGCGGTAATAGTCTTTGAATCGCTTTGCAGATTCGTCATTATCTCCCGATATTCGCGCTAGGTCTCCAATATAAAAGACACTTTGGGCATGATCGAAAATGCGTTGGGGATTATTCGGGTTGCGCGCTAGCAAGCGCGCCGTCGATTCAAAGGCTGCTTCATATGATTTGCGCGCCTTTTCGTAATCGCCCCGGCTTTGCTCGATCTGCCCGAGTTGTATTAGCGCCGTCGCTCGCCGGCTCTGCGCATCATCGCTGAGTGAATTCAGGTCCTGATGCGAGTAATAATCAAGCACTTTGTCGCCGACAGATTCGAGGACGTCGAGCTTACCGAGCGGTTCTAGCTTGTCGCGCAAATCTGTAAGCATGAATTTGATAAGACCTTCCGCCTCGTTCTGACGCGTTATGGCCAGTTTGCGCTGATCGTGTGCGAAATAGGTCGTGGCCGATAGCGCCGCGATAATGCTTAGGGCGCTTGCCGCCGCGATTTGAACAATGCGGGCTCGGCGGCGCTGGTCTCGGCGGATCAGATCGTCGAGGCCGACGCCGAACATGCCGGCGGCGATTTTCAGGAAGGCGTTGTTCTTGCCATCGCCGCTTTCGCGCGCATCCGCGGCGATCGGTTCGGCGGGTTCATCGGTGAGGTTCCCGTCTGCGTCGAGACGGAATCGAAGCGCGGGTGGCAGGCATTCTTCGTCCTCCCGCCCCGGCGTCGCGGATGCGCCGGGCTCCCCGTCGACGATGATTGCAAGAGTCCGGCCCGGTCCGTGCAGTTTGTAAAATAGTTTTGCTTCCTCGTTGACCCAACGCGATTTCGCCGCGCGCGGCGAGCAGAGGACGATCTGGAATTCGCTTTCGGCGAGCGCCTGCTGGATCGCCTGGTTAAGGTCGTCACCGGCGGGCAAATCGTCGCGGTCACGGAATACCGGCGACAGGCGGGCCGATGCGCCCTGCTCCTTCATCAGCGCCTGCCCAAGCGCGCCCGGCGCGCGATAGCGCTCAAGCCGCCGCTGCAGCCAGCCGCCCCATTCTTCGTCAGCATGGCTGTAACTTATAAAAGCCCGGTACTTCTTGCCGTCGCCCAATTGCCTTGCGCCCAATTTCCAGCTCTCAAGGCGAAGTCTATTGACCGCCGCGGTAAAGAGAAAGCGCCAGCCGGCCAAATTTGAATAGGTCCAAATTGCCTGAATTGCCTGAAGTTGAAACCGTGCGTCGCGGGCTTGAGCCCGCGATGGTTGGCGCTGTCATTACGGGCGCCATAGCGCGGCGGCCTGATCTCAGATTCCCGTTGCCGCCGGAATTTGAGCGCCGCTTGAAGGGCGCGGAGGTGCTGTCGCTGCGTCGGCGCGCAAAATACCTGCTCTGCGAATTATCGACCGGCGAGACATTGATCATGCATCTCGGCATGTCCGGCCGGTTCACTGTCAAAGGTGCTCGCCCCGGCCGGTTTCAAGCCGATTGCGGCGCCGATCCGCGCCATGATCATGTGAGTTTCGTCGTCTCCGGACCAATGGGTAAGGCCACTATCGACTATAATGACCCGCGCCGGTTTGGCTTCATGGACCTTGCGCCAACGGCAGAACTGGCGACCTCGCTGCATCTTGTCGGCCTGGGCCCCGAGCCGTTGGACGAGAAATTTACGGCCGAAATCTTGGAGGCGTCTCTCAAGGGCAAAGCCGCGCCGGCAAAATCGGCGCTCCTCGATCAACGGATCGTCGCCGGCCTCGGCAATATCTATGTCTGTGAGGCGCTGTTCAGGGCCGGTATTTCTCCGCGCCGCAAGGCGGGAACTATAGGCGGCCTTCGCGCGGCGCGGCTCCATGGGGCGATCCGGCAGGTCCTTGAAGAGGCGATCGAGGCTGGCGGTTCAAGCCTTAAGGATTTTGCGGCCTCGGACGGGTCCCTCGGCTATTTCCAGCACAGCTTTAAAGTCTATGATCGCGAAGGCCGCCCATGTCCGGCCTGCGGCGCCTCAATCAAGCGGTACAATCAGGCCGGCCGGTCAACGTTCGCTTGCTCTAATTGCCAGCGTTAGGGACGAAAAAACAATCGGTTGCAGGGTCGTTGACGCCGGGCAGGCCCGTCGCTATAAGCCACGCCTCTCGCGCCCCCGGCGGGCGCGTTCCGGACAATTTTTAACGGCGCGGACCAGCTTTCCGCGACAGACGGGATTGAATACCCATGGCGAACACGTCGTCGGCGAAAAAAATGGTGCGCAAGATCGCGCGCCGCACTGCGGTAAACAAGCAGCGGCGCTCGCGCGTCAGAACTTTTATTCGCAAGGTCGAAGAAGCCATCGCTTCCGGCGACAAGGATGCCGCCGTGAATGCATTCAAAGCTGCGCAACCGGAACTTCACCGTTCTGTTACGAAGGGCGTTGCGCATAAAAACACTGTGGCCCGCAAGATTTCGCGTCTGGCCGCGCGCGTGAAGGCGATTTCAGCCTAACTCGTTCTTGGAATTTCAAAAATTGAGCCCCGTATCGCCGGCTGCGATGCGGGGCTTTTCATTTGCGTTTCGATGTGCGACGTCTGGCGAGTAAAGCGCAATTGTTGCCTGACGCCGTGTGTGCGCTTTCATGTATTTTTGTCCAGTCACGGCAAGTAATTTTCTTAAGCGTTTGTTTTTTCATCCATTGCGTTTTGTCAACGTGTAAGCGCGACAAAAAATTCCCAAAAAAAGCGAATCAATCGCTGGACAAAAACAGGTTTGCGGACATATCATCGTTAAGAAATACGACGACTACGGATCAATTTTGATTTTTTGTTGTCGCTTCAAAGTTTGAGCGTAAATTCATGATCATTCCCCGTGTCAGGCGGGGTTGCGGAAAACGAAGCGCTGGCGGGCGCCGAAACAAAAGGGGCGGAACATGGGCCGATATGATATTTCAATGAGTAGTCATGGCGGCCGTTTTCCCAAATCAGTTTCTGTTTTTCTCAAACGCCATATTGCGGCGAACTGACATCTGTAAATTTTGAGCGGAAGACGCCAAAAGCATCTCTTCCTCTCCGTCTAGGGCAACTCCGGCAGGCGGCATCGTCGCCTCATGTCGGTTGATGGATTTCGTTTCAGGACTTGGGACTCCCCACAAATGGAAGATAATGACGTCGGCTCCGCCGAGAAGTGCTTTTCATTGTTCTGCGATACGCTGCGGCGCCGGTACGGCAATTCGGTTTTCAAACTTTGGTTTTCAGACTTGCGGCTTGATGATTGCGGCGGCGACGCCATTATCCTTTCGACCGAGTCCGATTTGCGCCGAGACAGGCTTGATCAGCAATACAAGCCGGGCCTGATGAGCGCTTGGTCGGACAATGTTTATCCGATCCGCCGCGTTACAATCATTAAACGGGCTAATCTCAGTTCGAATGCGGCGCGGGTTAACGCCCTCGCGCCGCAACGCGAATCCGCGGCGGATGGCGCTCATCTCGGTGTCATCGTGAACGGATTTGATCGTGGCGAGGGAAAGTCCGGCTCGCCGGCTCGCCGGGCGCCGCGCGTCTCCGAGATCGCGACGGCGCTCGATCAGCGCCTGACATTCGATACATTCGCCGTCGACGCCTCGAACGAAGTCGCTGTCGCCGCTGCGCGCCAGATCTTCAATGAAGAAGCGCCGCGCGAAATCATCTATTTTCACGGTCCCTCGGCTACGGGCAAGTCGCATCTGCTTCATGCATGCGGCAATGAGTGGATGGCGCGTTATCCAATGGGCCGCGCGGTCTATGTGACTCACAACAATATTCAGAACGGGTGCGTTGGCGCGCTCCTTTCAAGTTCGACCATGAGCTTTCACCGCGATGTGCTCGCCAACGATCTCGTCATGATCGACGATATCCACATGCTCGCGGGCAAGAAGGGAACGCTTGACGAACTTGTTAACCTCGTCAATTCGATCGTCAGCGCCGGACGCCAGGTCATCATCGCCGGCGGCATGTCGCCAGGAAAGCTCGTGGAATCGGGATTCCCGGAAAGGCTTGCGGATCGGCTTGCTGGCGGACTTTCTGTTCGCATCTCGCCTGCAAGCGAAAAGCTGAGGGCTGAAGTCCTCATGAAGCATCGCGCCGCTGCAGGGCTTGATGACCGCATCACCGATGAGACGATTTCTCTGACGGCGCGGTTGTTCTCGGCGTCGATGCGCGACTCGATCGGCGCATTCAAGACTTTGGCCTTGCGTTGCCGCACCCGGCCGGGCGTGATTGGTCCGGCTGAGGCTCTCAGCGAGTTGCAAAGCCGGCTGAATGAGCGCCGCCGCAAGGCGACTCTTGAAGAGACGCTGAGCGCCGCCGCTGACGCCTTTGGCATAAATGCCGAAGAGCTGCTTGGCCGGTCTCAGCCGCAGCGAATCGTTCGTGCAAGGCACGCGTTTGTTTATGTCGCGCGCACGGTGCTCTTTGAAAGTTTTCCCAGAATCGGCCGGGCTCTCGGGCGCGATCATACGACCGCCATATCGTCCATGCGGCGCGCTGAAGCCCTGATGCCGCGCGACAAGGCGTTCGCCGCCGGCGTCGGCGCAATCAAGGTCTCGATCGGAGCGGAATTCGAGCCGGAAAAGCTCCTTCCTTCAAAGGCTTCCTAGCGCTTGACGTCGGTCATTTTCGGGCCTCGCACGCTGGCGTTTCACGGCGGATTAGGGGTATAATAAACCCTCGTTTTGCGGGCCCGGATCAAGGGGTTTCAGATCGACTGAAATCGGCTGGTTGCGGCCCGCTCCTCGCATCTGGCGGCGGAGCGCCGGGCGCATGAATGCGCGCGATGTTTCCGCCGCCGTCTCGTCGGAAAGAACGCCGGATAATGAAGGTCACTATCGAACGATCCGCCCTCGTAAAGGCGCTCGGCCATGTCCAAAGCGTCGTTGAGCGGCGCAATACGATTCCCATTTTGTCGAATGTGCTGCTGCAAGCCGATGGCGGCGCGCTGTCGCTGACGGCGACGGATCTTGATATCGAGATTTCCGAAACGACAGTCGCCGATGTTGCGCGCAAGGGCGCGACGACCGCATCGGCGCTGACGCTATACGAAATTGTTCGCCGGCTTCCGGAAGGGGCGCAAATTCGCCTTGAGCTGCACAGCGACGAGGGGCGATTGCAGGTTTCTGCTGGGCGCTCGCAATTTTCGCTGGCGGTATTGCCGGAAGAGGAATTTCCGGCGCTCGCGACCGGCGAATTTGATGTCCGCTTTTCCATGGCGACAGCGGATCTCGTGCGGTTATTTGAAAAAACCCGTTTTGCTATGTCGCAGGAAGAAACGCGCTATTATTTGAACGGCGTATATCTTCATGCTTTTGCTGACGGGTCACAGAAATTGCTGCGGGCTGCGGCGACTGACGGTCACCGTCTCGCGCGCCTCGATTCAGAGCTTCCAGCCGGCGCCGCCAAGATGCCGGGCGTCATCGTGCCGCGAAAGGCTGTCGGCGAGCTCGGGCGGTTGCTGTCCGACGCTGACGAAACGGTGGAACTCGCGGTTTCAGAAACCAAGATCCGTTTCGGCTTCGGCGCTGGCCATCTGACGTCGAAACTCATCGACGGATCGTTTCCGGATTACGAGCGCGTTATTCCGAAAAGCAACTCGAACATTCTGCGTGTTGAGACAAAAGACTTCGCACAAGCTGTAGATCGCGTCGCGACGATTTCAGCCGACCGGACGCGTTCGATTAAAATGGCGATTGACTCCGACCGGCTCCGTCTGACCGTAAACAATCCTGAAGCGGGCAGCGCCCTTGAGGAATTGTCGGTCGATTATAATGGCGATCCGATCGAGGTTGGCTTTAATGCGCGCTACCTTCTCGATATTGCAAGCGAAATCGACGGCGAGATGATCACGTTCCGCCTTGCCGATCCCTCAAGTCCAAGCGTTGTTTGCGATGATGAAGATCCGAACGCGCTTTACGTGCTTATGCCGCTCAGAGTTTGACGGCGACGAAATGGCGAGAGACGCGAGCCTGCGAAAACTGGAAGACTGTGACGCGCGCCCTGTGGGAACGGCGCGCGTGCGGGCGCGCATTCGCCGGCTGACGCTTTCCGATTTCCGGTCTTATGAAAGATTGGATATCGAGTTTGACGGACGGCCTATTGCGCTATCCGGGCGCAACGGCGCGGGCAAAACCAATATCCTTGAAGCTATCTCCTTGATCGGGCCCGGGCGCGGGTTGCGTTCGGCGCGTCTTGACGAATTGCCGCGCATCGGCGGCGCTGGCGGATGGGCGGTTGCAGCCCGGCTTGAAGATGAACTCGGCGAAAAGTCGCTTGGCGTCGGCGCGCTTGCGTCAGATCGGGCGCGACGTGTTTGCCGGATTGACGGCGCAGCCTCCTCCGGGCCGTCGGCCTTCGCGGATCATTTGCGTTTTCTGTGGCTGACGCCCGCCCAGGATCGCCTCTTCATGGAAGGCGCAAGTGAGCGTCGGCGCTTTCTTGACCGAATGACGCTGGCGCATGACCCGGCGCATGGGGAGGCGGCGAACGCCTATGAAACCGCCATGCGTCAGCGCCAGCGTTTGCTTGATGAACGAAGCCGCGATGAGGCATGGCTCGCTGCGCTTGAACTGAAGATGGCTGAGGCGGGCGTCGCGCTCGCCGCTGCGCGCCGGGAAATGGCGAGCGCGCTCACCGCCGCTGGCGTCAGCGAAGATGGCGGCGCCTTTCCGGCCGCTGAAATAGCGCTTGAGGGCGTCCTTGAAGCGTTGCTCGCCAATGCGCCGGCGGCCGATGTCGAGGATGAATATGCGGGTCTCTTACGCAAGAACAGGCGCGTTGACGCCGAAGCCGGACGCGCCTTGTCGGGGCCGCATCGCTCCGACCTTCTCGTAACCCATCGGGCGAAAGGCCGCGCCGCGCGACTATGCTCGACGGGCGAGCAAAAGGCGTTGCTGATCGGGCTCATTCTCGCCAATGCGCGCGCGCTCTCAATGCGATCAGGGGCTGCGCCCTTGATCCTGCTTCTTGATGAAATCGCAGCCCATCTCGATGAGGCGCGCCGCGCAGCTCTCTTCGATATTCTCGATGAGCTTGGCTTTCATTGCTTCATGACGGGCACGGACGCGTCATTGTTCGAGGCGTGGGGTTCGCGCGCGCAGGGATTTGAATTGAAAGACGGCGCAGCCGTCGAATTGCAGTAACTTCAGGAATTGAACGATATGGCGAACGACGCCGCAAGAAATCATAAAGACGACGCAGCGCAAGCGCCGGTTCCGGTGAGCGGCGGCGATGACAGCTATGGCGCCGGTTCGATCAAGGTTCTGAAAGGCCTCGACGCGGTCCGCAAGCGCCCGGGCATGTATATCGGCGATACCGATGACGGCTCCGGCCTTCATCACATGATTTACGAAGTCGTCGATAACGCGATTGACGAAGCGCTCGCCGGCCATTGCGATAATGTCGAGGTGATGCTCAACGAAGACGGATCGGCGACGATCCGCGATAATGGCCGCGGCATTCCGACTGACATTCACCCGACCGAAGGCGTCTCGGCGGCTGAAGTCATCATGACGCAGCTCCATGCCGGCGGAAAATTCGATCAGAATTCCTACAAAGTGTCGGGGGGGCTGCACGGCGTCGGCGTTTCGGTGGTCAATGCGCTTTCAGAATGGCTCGATCTCAGGATCAAGCGCGGCGGCAAGGAACATTACATGCGTTTCCGTATGGGTGTTCGCGAAGACGAACTGAAAGTTGTCGGCGATACGGACGGCAAAGGAACGGAAGTGACTTTCCTTCCTTCACCAAAAATATTCTCGCAGACAGAATTTGATTTTGACACGCTTGAGCATCGCCTTCGCGAATTGGCCTTTTTGAATTCCGGCGTGTCGATAACGCTGCGGGACGCGCGCCATGTCGAAGTGGTGGAGGAAAAGCTCTATTACGAAGGCGGCCTTGTCGCTTTTGCGCGTTATCTCGACAAGACGAAGACGCCGTTGATCGACGACCCGATCTCTTTCACCTTCGAACGCGATGGCGTAACGGTCGATGTCGCCATGTGGTGGAATGACAGCTATCACGAGCGCGTTCTTTGCTTCACAAATAATATCCCCCAGCGCGATGGTGGCACGCACCTTGCGGGTTTTCGCGCGGCGCTGACGCGTATTATCAATAATTACGCAGCCAATTCGGGCATCGCGAAGAAAGAAAAAATATCCCTGACTGGCGATGACGCCCGCGAGGGATTGACCGCGATATTGTCGGTGAAAGTCCCTGACCCCAAATTTTCTTCGCAAACAAAGGACAAGCTTGTCTCATCCGAAGTGCGCCCGGTTGTCGAGGGCATTGTTGCAGAAAAACTTGGCGAGTGGTTTGAAGAAAACCCGGGAGATGCGCGCAAGGTCGTCGGCAAGATCGTCGAGGCCGCGATGGCGCGCGAAGCAGCGCGAAAGGCGCGCGAATTGACACGCCGCAAATCGGCGCTCGACGTCTCCTCTTTGCCCGGAAAGCTCGCAGACTGCCAGGAGCGCGATCCTTCAAAATCGGAACTCTTCATTGTCGAGGGCGATTCGGCAGGCGGTTCGGCGAAACAGGCGCGCAACCGCGAAAATCAGGCGGTGCTGCCGCTACGCGGCAAGATCCTCAATGTCGAACGCGCGCGCTTTGACAAGATGCTTTCAAGCCAGGAGATCGGCACGCTGATTACTGCGCTCGGCACCGGCATCGGGCGTGAAGATTTCAATGTTGACAAATTGCGCTACCACAAGATCGTCATCATGACCGACGCCGATGTCGACGGCGCGCATATCAGAACGCTTCTGTTGACGTTCTTCTTCCGGCAGATGCCTGAAATTATCTCTCGCGGCTGTCTCTACATCGCCCAGCCGCCGCTCTACAAAATCATGCGCGGCAAGTCGGAGCAATATGTGCTCGACGATAAGGGGCTCGAGGACTATCTCTACGCCGAGGGCGCAGCCGACGCGCAACTCGTGCTGTCGAGCGGAGAAACGATTACCGGCGCTGATCTTGCCGATATTATCGCCAAGGCGCGGCGCGTGCGCGAGGCGATTGACGAATTCCCGCAGCGTTATTCGCGCGACATCATTGTTCAGGCGGCGCTGGCAAAAGCGCTCCGTGAGGCGCCAGGCGACGCCGGTGAAGCGCAGGCGCTTGCGGATAAAACCGCCGAGAGGCTCGACCTTATCGCCGATGAATTCGAACGCGGCTGGACCGGCGCGCCGGACGGCGAGGGCGGGTTTGTGTTCGAGCGCGAATTGCGCGGCGTTTCTGAGCGTCATCACTTATCGCGCGACGTTCTGGTCAGCGCCGATGCGCGCCGGACGCAGGAATTGATGAAGGATCTTGCCGAGATTTTTGACAGACCGGCAACTTTTGTCCGCAAAGACCAGCGCGAGCGCGCGACGGGGCCGAACAGTCTTTTGCGGGCTGCACGCGCGGCTGGCGAGAAGGGCATGTCAATCCAGCGTTACAAGGGTCTTGGCGAAATGAACCCGAACCAGCTTTGGGAAACGACGCTCGATCCGGCGGCGCGCACCTTGCTGCAGGTCAGGATCAAGGAAGCAGATGACGCTGACGAGATATTCTCCAAGCTTATGGGCGACATTGTGGAGCCGCGGCGGGAATTCATTCAGGAGAACGCGCTGACCGCTGAGCTTGACGTATAGCGGGAAATTGCCCGGTGATGCGTTTTCGCAACTGCAAAAACATTTGAATTTCAACGCGTTTCTTCAATAATTTTTTATTGGCGGCGCGCCATTCAGTCCTTAATCTCCATTCGGGGCGCGCTTCGCGCTCCAAGCCATTCCAGCCAGTTGGAGTGGCGATGGAATTGAAGAGGGGCAAGGCGTGCGAAAAGTGGCGTTTGGAGCGGCGGCATCGGCTGCTTCAGTTGTGTTGATTTTTGCAGGACAAGCGGCGGCGAACGAAACGCAGATTTGCGCCGAGCGATATTCGCTGGAAGATAGCGCATTGTTGGAGGCTGCCGCTTTTGGCGGCGACCCGCATGCGCAAATGGCGCTTGCCGAATGTTCCTATCCCGATGGCGGCAAGGCGCGTTTTGAAAAGATGTCGTCTGCGCAGCGTCTTTATGCGCTCAAATGGAACATCATTGCTACTTGTGACGCCGATCAATCGCCGGCGCATAATCGCCGTGACCGCCGTCTTCGCAATCTGAAATCCAATGCCGATATTTCGTTTCGCCGGTTTGGCGGCATGCAAAAAAACGAAAAGACAAATTGGCGCGAACGCGACTTCATGGAGTATCGCAAAGAGCAAATGGCGCTCTTGCGCGACCGGCTCGATCGATTGAACGCACAGGCAAATGAAGATGAAAAGGCGGCGGCGCGGGGTGAAATAGCCGATTCCCTCTCGCGCATGGGTCCGGTCGGCGCCCTGCGCCTTGCGGAAATTTCGTCGTGCCAATCATTCGGCGCTGACAATGTTTTTGAAGCAGCGGCTTGGAGCGCGGCGTCAGAGGCCTGGTCGGACGCGATGGAAACCGGCGTCTATGGCGCCGCTGCTGGTCCCGACCACGACATGAAGAAGATTGCCTCGGAAAAGTTTGATGCGCTCAGCGCCAAGGAACGAAGCGCTGCGGTCGCCGAACAATCGAGGCTTATGCGCACCGATCCGGAGAATCTGGCGGCGATTGAAGGCAAGGCGAAACTCTACGAATCAAATCTTGCGCTGGCGCGCCTTGCCGATTTCTCCGTACCGAAAAGAATGGCGGCGGGCGGCATTCTGGACGCCGCCGCTGAGAATTCGTCATCGCTCACGACTGCTTTGCAATTCGCGCTTGAATCGCTCGGCTATGTTTCCTTCATGAACGGGCCGGACAATGATTTCGGGCCGACGACTCAGGGCGCGGTCATTCGCATGAAAGAAGCAAAAGGCGAAGCGCCCGTGCCGCTCCTCACGAATTCGGAAGCGCGCGAGACGATTTGTAATGCGGCGGTCGAGCGCGGCGATCCGGTCTCCCTTTATCATGTCGCTTTGATGTATCAGAACGGCTGGGGCTTTCCGGAAAATGAAGCCAAAGCGGCGGCCGCGATCAGCGAGGCGGAAACCTCGATGATCAATGCGCTTGGCGGCGCCGATCTGCCGGACTGGAAGCGTGCAGCCTATGAGACCTATGCGTCGAAAATCCGGGTGGCTTCGAAGGAATTAAAGAAGCCGAAAATCATGCCAGACGCTGCGATCTGCAAATAGTCTTAGCGGGCGGACGGCAGGCCCGACGCGGCTTTTTCGGCAAGGTTTTCAAGCCAGATCTGGTGAAAGCGGTGCATCCGGCTCGGCCATAAAGCTGCAGCCGTCCGCGCAAAGACGCCATATTGGGTCTCCTCGGTAATCACATGGGCGCCCCTTCGGGACGGGATGATCAGCCAGGCGTGATAGACGTCGACGCCGATCGCGCGGCCGTCCCAGGCGATGCGTTCATTGTGTTTAAATTCTGCGATGCGTGAAACGATAGAAACGCCGAATGTCTTCCAGCGAAAGCGCGCGCCCGGCTGAAGTTTCTCTACGCCGCGGTCGGTAAATCGAACATCCGCAGCGTTTGGATACCAGCTCGGCCAACCCGCCGCATCAATCAGCCAGGCGAAAACATTTTCAGGTTGCGCCGTCATGTCGAGCTCATTGCGGACATGAATGGGCGCAACGCCGGGTTCAAATCGCGGCGGCCAATTTATTTTTTCGCTTTCATCATTTGTCATACAGGGATGAGCTTTGCTTCAAGCGGCTCGCGCGGGGACGGCGGCGGCGTCTTCGCGTAACCAATCCGCGCCAGCATTTGAACAGTTGCGCCGGAATTGCGCGCGAGCAAGGCGTGAATGCGCGCATACGGCGCCGCCATTTCGGGAAACTCCTGCAAGGCCTGGCTTAGCGGGTGGAAAGCAAGGCCTGCTTGCGTTGCTGTCTGATTCATACGGACCCACGCCGCGCCGGCGGCAAGTTGGTCGCGGCGGGTGTTTTCGGCGGTGGTGGTCCAGACAAAGCCGGCCGCGCTCTCGCAAAGTCTTAAATAGAATTCCCTCGATTGGCTAAATGCCGAATCGCCGGGCTTGTCCATTTTCTCGCGCGTCAAGACGCTAGCATCATGAAGAGCGTTCATCATAACGTTTGAGAGCGCAAGGCCCCATGGCGCATCGTTGATTTCGGCTTTGCCAATGCGCGTTACGCGGATTGATTCATCGCGCGTTCGTTTAAGGTCCCATTCGATTTTCCACGCCTCGCTCGCCAGTGCGCGAAGCGTATCGATCATGTCGCCTGAGATTGCGCCGGCCGCATCGACGCCTGGAATGCTTGCGGCGAGGATTTCGCCCATCTTTTCCGGCTCGATCGCGCGACTTGTAAACGTTGCGCGGTTTGTGCGCCGTTCAAGCGTTGTCGAAAAAAGCGGATCGGCCTCAGCGGCGTTCGGCATGAATTTTACATGTGCAATCGGGCGCTCATCCAAAACGGGATGCGGCTCGCCTTCCGGAAAGGGCGTTACGTTGCACGCCAATCCCTTGTCCGCCGCCGCCTGCCGCAACAATTCAAGGAAACAGCCAAAGCCGATAGTGATTTGTCGGTTTGGCGGATCAGTTTCAGGAAGGAGGCGCGCCAGATCGGCGTAAATCGTGAGCGCGTTCGTCCCCTCAAGTTCGACGCGCCAAGGCTGCATATTGTGCGGGTTGGGAGCAAGGATTGCGTAGCTCAAGGCATCGAGCCGGGAATCTCCGAAACTTTGACCGGCGCGCCGCCAGGGTTCGATCGCTTTCGCCGGCGATCGCGTCAGCGAATAGGCGCTGATCCCGGCCCCGGAGACCAGAATGAAGCCCGCACCGGCTTTCAGGAGCGATCTTCGCGTCGTCATGGCCCCCTCCGGGGGCGAGCCTAGTGCGCCCCGCCCAATCCGCCAAATGCAGGGAAGTTGGCCAGAACCTAATTATTGGTGATTTGGGGAATGATAGCGGCCGGACAGGGGGCGCCGTTCGATCTCCCGGGGGCTGGGGGCGATAAAAGAACCGGAATCACTTTCGGTCCCACCTGTCCGACCCTTGCCGATTTTGAGGAAAATTGGGGCGCGATGGTGGGCGAATTGCGACCGAAAGATGGTTAACGCGGATTTGACCGGGGCAATTGGCGGCCTTGCCCTTGAGCGCAAGTCGATCAAAAATCCGAATTGATGTTTGTAGCCCACGATCGAGCGAGCCCGCGCAATCGCCAGGAAGCCGTTGTTTTCACACGCGAGGAGTTGTCGCGGATACTGTCCCTTTACGGGCAATTCGTCGCCGCCGGCGAATGGCGCGATTATGCGGTGGATCACCTTAAAGAAACCGCGATTTTCTCTATTTTCCGCCGATCGGCGGAAACGCCGCTCTACAGAATTGAAAAACGCCCTGCGCTTGCGTCGCGCCAGGGCGCCTATTCGGTAATCTCGATGACCGGGCAAATTTTGAAGCGCGGCCATGAGCTTTCACAAGTTTTGAAGGTCTTTGACCGACAAAGACTGAAACTGGTGGACTGAACGGACAAAAGCCTCAATGATTCAATCTGGTTTCCGGCTTGCAGCAGTAGCGGCAATTATTTTCTGCGGAATGTTTGTTGGCGCGCCAACTGACGCCGCTGCGGCTGGACGACGCGCTGAAGCATCACACGATTCCTGCTGGGTCATTACCGAAACGGGTTTTTGCGGCGTGTCGTTCGGCGCATCGGAAAATGAAGCCAGATCGGCGTTTCATGGCCGGCTCACCTCATCGCTCGCAACCAATTCAAGAGCGGCTGAAACAACCGAGTGCCACTACCTCTATTCCGCCACAAACCGTGTTGGTGTTGCGCTCATGTTTGTCGGTGACGAGTTTGAACGGATCGATATTACGACGCCGTCCATCGCCACGCAGAAAGGCGCAAAAGTCGGCATGAAACTCGATCAGGTGGAAAAGCTTTATCCGGACGCTGCACGCCAGCCGAATTATTTCATATCGAAGGACATTGACCTTGTCGTTGATCTCGGAGATGGCGTCACGGCGTATTTTGAAGCCGGGGACGACGGTTATATCTGGAAATACAGTATCGGCCGGGAAAAAACGTCGCGCTTTCTGCAAGGATGCGCCTGATCGCGGATTAGCGCTTTACCTTGCTGACCAGTTCGACAAGTTCGGAGAATTTTTCTCTTTGATCGGCGGCGCTCCCTGAGGCGATCGCGTCATTGAGGCAATGGGCGGCGTGTTCTTTCAAAACCTCGTCTTCGACTTTTGACAGGGCCGCCTTGACCGCCTGCAACTGTGTTAAAATATCGATGCAATAACGCTTCTCCGACATCATGCGCGCGACGCCGGAAACCTGACCGGCGATGCGATTCAGCCGATTGATAACCGGTTGCCGGTCAATAAGCTTATGCGGCTGGGGCGTCTGGACTGGCGATTTCACGCTCATCTTCGTCTCGAATTGTGAATTGCTAAATACCCCATGGGGGTATAATAATCGCGTCATGAAAACAAGACGCGCGTTTCTAAACGACACCGCCCTTATCGGCGTCGCCGCTTTCGCAGGCGCGCTTCACCCGCCATTTGCGCGGGCCACAGCGCCGCGCGCGCAAGGCTTGTCCGGAAACAGGTTCGACCTTGGAATTTCAGCCGAACGAATTGCGGTCGATGGAAAAATTTCAGGCGCTACACTGGTGAACCAGTCGTTTCCAGGGCCGCTGCTGCGTTGGCGCGAAGGCGAGGAGGTAACTCTCAATGTCTCCAACGGTTTGAGTGAAGACACCTCAATCCATTGGCATGGCGTTCTTCTTCCGGCCGGCATGGACGGCGTGCCCGGTATTTCCTTTCCGGGCATTCGGCCCGGTGAAACTTTTCAATACCGGTTTCCGGTGAGGCAAGCCGGCACCTACTGGTATCATAGCCATTCCGGGTTTCAGGAGCAAGTTGGGCTTTACGGCGCCATCATCATTGATCCTGAAAAACCTGACCCGGTTCGGTTTGACCGCGAGCATGTCATTGTCCTGGGTGACTGGACCTATATGAAGCCCACGAATTTGTTCCGGAAGCTGAAAAAATCTAGTGAGGTCTTCAATTATCAACATCGAACGCTTGGCGATTTCTTCGCCGACATCGGCGATAAGGGCGTTGATAACGCCTTTTCGCGCCGGGCGATGTGGGGCGCGATGCGCATGGATCCGACAGACATCGCGGATGTGACAGGCGCGGCATACAGCTATGTCGTCAACGGGTGCGGGCCGGACGACAACTGGACCGGATTGTTTGAGTCCGGCGAAAGAGTTCGTCTGCGATTTGTCAACGCTTCGGCGATGACAATCTTCAATGTCCGTATTCCGGGCTTGCCGCTGACAATCGTTGCGGCGGACGGCCAGAATGTCTCGCCCGTTGAAACGGATGAATTCCAGATTGGCGTCGCGGAAACCTATGACGTGATCGTTGCGCCGGAAAAAGGCGCGTATACGATTTTCGCCGAGACGATCGACAGGTCAGGCTTTGCGCGTGCGACGCTCGCTGAAGCGCCGGGCATGACGGCCGCAATTCCGGCCCTGCGCCCGCGTCCAACCCTCACCATGAAAGATATGGCGATGAGCCATGGCGCTATGAGCCATGGCGCGATGGACAGCGAAGAAATGGACCATGGCGCAATGGACCATGGAAAAATGGATCACGGGTCAATGAACCATGGGGCGGTGAACCATTCGAAGATGCATGACCTTTCTGCCGCAGACGTTGAAAAGTCGGTTGTGAAACGCGGCGTCGGTGTTGATATGCTGGCCGCAGCGCCATCGACGCGTCTTGCAGAGCGCGGCACCGGACTCAATGATGTATCTCACCGCGTGCTTACCTATGCGCAATTATCAAGCCTGTCGCCCAATCCTGATTTGCGCGCGCCTGACCGCGATATTGAGATACATCTTACCGGCAATATGGCCCGTTACATGTGGTCATTCGACGGCGTCAAATTTTCTGAAGTGACAAAGCCGATCAATTTTCGTCATGGCGAGCGCGTCCGGGTGACGCTTGTCAACGACACGATGATGAACCATCCGATTCATCTGCATGGCATGTTTTTCGAACTGGTCACGGGCGAGCACGCCAACAAGCCGCGCAAACATACAGTCATCGTCAAGCCGGGCGACAAGGTCTCCTTTGACGTCACTGCCGACGCGCCCGGCGAATGGGCGTTTCATTGCCATCTCCTCTATCACATGATGGCCGGGATGATGCAGACCGTGAAAATTGACCAAATGGCGATGAAGGATCCGGCGCCGCCAATGAAAATGGATCACCATGGTGATCATCACGGCATGCATTCGAGCGCTGCGGCGGATAAGGACGCCAACGGATGAGATGGCTGTTAGTCCTTGCCGCTATCATCGGAGCGGAGTGTTTAGTCGCGCGCGCTGCGGCTCAGACAATCATTGATCCTGAAGCGACTGCGGCGATGCGCCATCACATGCAGTCACACCATGGCGGCATGACAGCTTGGAAGATTTTCGGCGAGCGTCTCGAATATCAGTCGAATGACGGTGATCCCGCGCTTGTGTTCGAGGGCGAAGCCTTGTGGGGCGGCGACCGAAATAAACTCTGGCTGAAGACTGAAGGCGAATATGAGTTTAACGGCTCGGAGTTTGAACAGGCTGAATTGCAGGTTCTCTATTCACGCGCCGTCCGCGCCTTTTGGGATATCCAGACGGGCGTCCGCCGCGACTTCGCCAATGGCGTTAATCGCACCTGGGGCGTCTTCGGCATTAAAGGGTTGGCGCCATATCTTTTTGAGACTGATGCTGCGATTTTTGTCAGCGGTCATGGTGAGGCGACGGCGAGGATAGAAGCCGAATACGAACTCCTATTCACGCAGCGGCTGATCCTGCAGCCGCGCGTCGAGCTTAATCTTTCCGCTCAAGACATTCCCGAGTTGGAGATTGGTTCGGGATTAACCTCCGCTGAGCTTGGCGCCCGTCTTCGCTATGAATTCAGCCGTCAATTCGCCCCTTATGTCGGTTTTGAATGGCGGACGGCGGGATCGTCAACAGCGCGCATTCAGCGGTTAAATGGCACCGACCCGCGCGCCTTTTCGGTGCTTGCCGGCATTCGCTTCTGGTTCTAATTATTCCGTCTGTCGATGTTAGGCCTAGAACCGGTTCCGGTCGTCATCGCCGAGGATGAGCCCGCCATCGTTCGGCTTGCCGTTCGGCGCCTTGCATTGCTGGTAACCCTGCCGCCAGCCGGCCCTGTAGGCCCGGTCGCTCTCAAACGCATCTGCATCGCGATAGCGCTTGGTCGAAAAGCTCTTGTCTTCTTCCTGGGCGGTCGAGCAGCCATCGCCATAGCCAGCCACATATCCGGGTTCGTCCTGGAGCCCCGAATCTGTGGCGCAGGCCGTGAGAATGACCGTCAAAGCGGCCGGAATGACGAGTTTCAGCATGGCGGGACCCCACAGAGCAGACCAACGGAATACGGTTTCAGGGAGCCTAGCAGGCGTTAGGGGCCGCGTCTCGCCCCAATTCGGCTGTGGCCTAATCCCCCGTTAACAGTGTTGCGCCAATATCGCTCGTCCGAAAATTCAAGGTTCTCGCCTGCATGCAGACCCCAGATTCCGCGACTGAGATCGAGCTTGACTGCACCGGTCTGACGCCGGCGCCCGGCTATACGCCGCGTTCGACGCTGATCAAGAAGATGCTCGATATCGTCGTACTGCCAGCTGCCCATATCACAGCAAATGAGCGCTCGCTGGTCGCCGATATCATGCTTCAGGTGCTCGACAAGGTGGATGACGATCTTCGCCTCGAGGTCGCCAAGCGAATCGCGCGCGTCCCTGAAGCGCCGTCAACGTTGCTGCGGGTGCTGCTGCTGGACGAGCCGGAAATCGCTGAACCCATCATTCGGCGGATTGACACGGTGCCGGAGGCGCTCCTGATCGAGTGCGCGAATCAGGGAACGACCGCGCACCGCGAATTAATCGCCCGCCGGCTCGATCTGACGACGTCGCTCGCTGACGTCATCCTGAGCTATAATGAGCCGGAAGTCGCAAAACTCCTTTTACGGCGTGATGAGTTTGTATTTTCGCCTAACGCGATTGATCTTCTGGTCAGCCTGTCAACGCAGGATCAGGAAATGCAGGCATTGCTATTGCGCCGAAGGGAAATCGAACCGGCGCATGGCTTCATGATGTTCTGGTGGGTTGGGCCTGAGCAAAGGCAACGGATCCTTACGCGCTTTGCGCTTGACCGGACGCTAATTCAGGATTCGGTCCAGGATCTTTATCAACTCGTCTTTCGCGGCGATGCTGGCGATCCGCTGGTCAAGGACATTCTTGTGATGCTTGACCGCCGCCACCGCCCGCGCGGCATCAATGGCGAGCCCGTCGGCATGGATGTCGTCATCAAGACATTGGCTGCAGCGCGAAAATATCCCGCACAGGAAATCATCATGGCGGTCGGCATGATTGCCGGCGTTTCGCGTGAGCTCGTGGCTCGCGTCCTGCGCGACCCCGGAGCAGAGCCATTTGCAGTCTTGTGTAAAAGTCTCGGCATGCCGCGCGGAGAATTTTTTACCCTGGTTTCTCGCCAGGACGCGGACAATCCCTTCTCGCCTGAGCGCGCCGAAGAATTGCTTAGCGTCTTTGACAGTATAGCGCGCGATTACGCCCGCGCGGTGCTGCGCTATTGGGATTGGGACGGCAATCCGCGTATCGCGCACATCACGCGCCTGCTAGGGCTTGACGACGATATCGGTTAATTTCGGCCTCTCGTAACGGCGTTTTAATCGTTCTGTGTCAGGATGATATGAGCGTCGGTCGCGGCCTTGCGTATCTAGGTTGCTTCCGGCGTTTCTTTTTTCCTGGTTTCCGCCGATACGCGCATTTTAGATAATTTTTCTTTTAATTCGAGGCGCGTTCAAAGCCGCGCTTTAACAGGGTGTGCGCAATGATACGCAAGGGGCGATCGGCCTCACAGGCAGTGTTTTTGGAGGACGCATGCTGGCGTCGATGCGTGTAATAGTCTTCGCGTCGCAAAAGGGGGGTTCCGGCAAAACTACTTTGTCGGGCCACATTGCGGTCGAAGCCGGCCGTGCCGGGGCGGGCCCCGTCGCGCTGATCGATACGGACCCACAGGGCTCGCTCGCGAAATGGTGGAACGTCCGCCAGGACCCGCAGCCGGCCTTTATCCAGTCCGTCTTTTCCAACCTTTTTCACGATCTCGACCGGGCGCGCGATGAAGGCTTTCGTCTTGTCGTCATCGATACGCCGCCAGCGGTGACGCGGGCGATCTCCGAAGTCGTCGGCTTTGCAGATCTGGTTGTCGCGCCGACGCGTCCGTCGCCGCATGATTTGCGCGCCGTCGGTCCGACCGTTGATATTGCGCAGGCGCGGAACAAGCCGCTCGTATTTGTCGTCAATGGCGCGACGCCGAAATCGCGGATTACATCGGAAGCGGCTATCGCGCTCTCTCAACATGGAACGGTCGCACCGACCGTCATCCATCACCGTGTTGATTATGCTGCATCGATGATTGACGGCCGCACCGTCATGGAGATCGATCCTTACTGTAAGTCCGCGCAGGAAGTGAGTGAACTCTGGCAATATCTCGACAGCCGTTTAAAGCGTCAGGAAGGCGGCTACAAGGTAACGGACGACCAAGGCGCAGCGTCGCTCGCCGCACAGCAGAACCGCGTATTCGGCCGCCGTGCGGCGCAATAGGGGCGCCCGCGCAGCGAGATGTTAGCGATGAAACGCAATGCGGGTTCTCGAGACGTTGCTTCCAAGGTCGAAAGCCGTTTTGCCGCGCTGACGGGAGGCCTTCTCGCCCGCAAGGGTCAGGCTGCGCCGTCAAATTCTCCAGTCGCCGATGCAGCGGAAGAAACGGACGCTTATTCGCTCGACGATGCGTTGATTGCGCGCAAGCTCGCGCCCAAACCGAAAACTGAAACACCTGCGCCGAAGAAAGAGCAGACGCCGCCGAAGCCCGCGACGCAACAGGCAAAGCGCGAAGCAGCGCAACCGGAACAAAAGAAATCGCTAGCGCCAAATGTGAAGCTGCAACCGGCGCCGGCGCTCGAACTGTCAAAAAAAGAACAGGTAAAAAAAGCGCCCGAACCCGTTGCGATGAAGGTCATCAACGAGAGAAGCGTTGAGGCTGGCTATCCGGACAATCCAAGCCCTGAAGAAATCGCCGCGCTTGAGGCCGAAGCTGACGAGGTTGTTTCCTATTTCGAGAATTTCGGCAGTTCGGACGACGCGGCGCTTGAGAAGTCTGAGTTCCTTGGAAATCCCGAAGCCGCTCTGCCGGAAGAGACGGATAATGCCGAGACCGGGCAAGCAGACGCTGCTGATGATGAATTCGACGACGGATTCGATGATGAATTGGGCGCCGAGCTGGCGCAGGGACCATGGGCCGGCGCGAGCGTGCCCCCGGTCGCAGCAACAACTGAACCAGTTCGCGCTGGCGTCACGGTTCAACTCAATGCGCGCGAATTCATGCGCCTGTCGCTCGGTGCGAGCGAACTCGGTCTTTCCGCCCAAGAAATAATGGCGGATGCTATTGAAGAATATCTCGACGCGCGCGGTGTCGAAAGTCTCGGCGGCTGCGCATGCTTTGCAAAGATGCAAGGCCTGACGCCTGCCGGTGATTCGAATTCCGGCGACGCAGAAGACGAGGGCGGCGCCTAGCCGTCGTGTAACCGGCTCGGCGCCGGGGGTTGATTTCCTTAGAAAATTCGCAAAGGTCGGCAAGGCGTTCCGCGCTGACTAGCGGCTGCGCGTATTGCATGCGGCCCGACCGGGGCGCAATGTAAGCAAGGCGCAGAAATGAAATGCGCCAAGAGGAGGAGGGCTCGATGGTGCTGCGCGCAATCTTGCTGTTTTTAGCGCTCAGCATGCTTTGGCTCCTTCTCTCAGGCTATTTTCATAATGTGCAGCTTTTGATTTTTGGTGCTGCGTCAGTCGCGCTATGCGTGGCGCTTGCTTGGCGGGCGGGCATGCTCGACGAGGAAGGCATGCCGACGCCGATCATGCCGGGCGTTTTCATCTATCTCTTTTGGCTGACGATTGAGATTGGCAAGGCCAATATCGCCGTCGCCCGGCAAGCACTGGCGATCGAGCCGAAATTGTCGCCCCGGCTGATCAAAATTGGCATCCCGACAAAAACGAATGCGGGTCTTGCGGCATTCGCCAATTCAATCACGCTGACGCCCGGCACAGTCTCAATCGATCTCGAACCAGACCATATTCTTGTTCATGCTCTGACGGATGCGCTGGCCGATGAAGCTGCTATTTGCGACATGGGGCGGCGCGTCGCCGCTGTGGAGCATGGAGCGTCGAAATGATGTATGCGGTCGCCATTGCCGCGGTCGTTATCGGCATGCTGCGTGTGTTGGCGCGCGCCTTTGCGGGGCCCACCCTCTATGACCGTGTTCTGGCGGGTAACTCATTCGGGACGAAAACGGTTCTTCTGATCGGCTTGATGGGGTTTCTTGCGGGCCGCCCGGACTTTCTCGATATCGCGGTTCTCTATGCGCTGATCAATTTCGCCTCGACCATCGCAATATTGAAATTCTTCCGTTACCGGACTTTGTCGTCGCCATTGGAAGCTGGCTCCGACCGGCCTCAATTTCTGGAGCATGACGCATAATGTCGATAGAGTTCATGCGCGACGCAGCGACATTCGTCCTGTTCGCAATCGGCGGCGCGGCGGTGTTGACCGGCGCAATTGGCGTTCTCAGATTTCCGGATTTCTACACGCGCCTTCACGCGGCCGGCATCACAGACACAGCGGGCGCTGATCTCATTATCCTCGGCATGATGCTGCAGGCGCCGACCTGGCTAGTCGTTGCAAAGCTTGGCTTTGTTGCATTCTTTCTGTTTATGACCAGTCCCGTCTCAACGCATGCAATCGCCCATGCGGCTTGGGTCGTCGGCCTGCGCCCGATGATTGGCCCGGAGCTTAAACGAGACGGAGAGGCGCCATGAACCACTCGCTTCTCGCTTCTTTTGTCGACCTTATTCTCGATCTCGCGCTTTTGACGATGCTTGTCCTTGTGGCGCTGACAATGCTGCGTTCGCGTCAGCTTTTTGCAATTGTCATGCTGTCGGGCATTTACAGCCTGTTGTCGGCGGCGTTTTTTGTTTCTCTTGACGCCGTTGACGTCGCCTTTACCGAAGCGGCGGTCGGCGCCGGCATTTCAACCGTCCTGATGCTTGGCGCGATGTTGTTGACGGTACGTCGTGAAAAGACTTTACGCCCCGGACGCTCAGGCGTTTCGCTGCTGGTCGTGTTCGTTGTCGGAGCGGCGCTCGTCTACGCAACAATCGATATGCCGCCCTACGGCTCGGCGACATCGCCCGCCAACAGCTATATCGGCGAGGTGTATGTTGAACGCACGGCCAAGGAAATTGCAGTCCCTAATATCGTGACCGCGGTGCTGGCGAGCTATCGCGGTTTCGATACGCTCGGTGAAACAATGGTGATTTTCACCGCCGGCCTTGGCGTAATGCTCCTTCTCGGCGCTGGCAGCGCGCGCGGCGGGCGCGCCGTTCGCGATGTCGAAGAAAAAAAGGATGACGCCGCGTGATTGATGAGCACCTTATCTTGCGGGTCGTCATCAAGATCCTGTTCGCGCCAATCTTGCTGTTCGCGCTTTACGTGCAGTTTCATGGCGATTTCGGTCCTGGCGGGGGCTTTCAGGCCGGCGTCATTTTCGCAGTCGCCTTTATTCTTCATGGCCTTGTCGCAGGGCTTGATGAAATCAAGCGCGTCCTGCCGCTCGGCGTGCTGAAACTGATGATGGTCGTCGGATTTCTTTTTTATGCCGGCACAGGCGCGGTGACCGTGCTGCTTGGCGGAAATCTACTAGGTTATGATGCGCTCGATCCGAATTCGGCGCATCATGGCGGACAGCATCTTGGAATTTTGCTGGTGGAATTCGGCGTCGGTATGGCGGTCGCTGCGACGATGCTGGTGATCTTCTATCATTTTGCCGGCCGCGAGCCAGAAATCCGCGACGAGGATTGGTGACGCTGTGGATTTCATCACTTTTGTCATTGAACGCTACAATTACTGGATCTTCATCGTCCTGATGATGATCGGTCTTTACACGGTTATCGCACGCGGCAATCTCATCAAGAAGCTGATCGGCCTTAACGTTTTTCAGACCTCGGTGTTCATCTACTATATCTCTATCGGCAAGATTACCGGCGGCACGGCGCCGATCTATACAAGCGCAGATATGGAAGCGCGCGCCGGCGGTCATGATGCTGCGGCGTTGCCCGGAAAAGATGCGCTCGGCGAAGGCGGGCTTCATACAACGGGCGGCGACTTTGCATCCGCCGGCAACTCGCTCGAAGAGCTGACAAAGGCGCCGCATTCAGCGCCGCCGGCTGAAGCGCTGCATTCAGTTCCGGGCGCTGCGAACGATCTTCTGTCGTCACCGGCGCTTACAGTGAATGATCATGCCGCCGCGGCGGCTGACGCAGCGCATGCGGCATCGAACGTTATATATTCAAACCCGCTTCCTCATGTTCTCATCCTCACTGCAATTGTTGTCGGCGTCGCCACGACGGCGGTCGGTCTTGCGCTCGTCGTTCGCATTCGCGAAGCCTATGGGTCGATCGAAGAGGGCGAACTTGAAGCTGTGGACGTTGTTGCGGAATTCGGCGTGGAATCTGGCGATGGGGCGCGTGCATGAGCCTTGCTCACCAGCTGCCGATCATTCCGGTCATAACGCCGCTTCTGGCGGCGCCGATCGCCATCCTGCTCCCGAACGGGCGTCTCGCGCATCTATGGGCGACGGCGATTTCATGGATCGTGTTCGCAGCCTGCGCGCTCCTATTGCGTGACGTCGCGACCGCAGGCGTCATTTCCTATCACATGGGCGACTGGGCGCCGCCGATCGGCATTGAATATCGTATCGACCTCGCCAATGCGCTTGTCTTGACCCTTGTTTCCGGCATCGCCGCTGCGGTCATTCCATTTTCCTTTGCATCGATCCGTACTGAAATCGATGAGCGACAGATGCCGTTATTTTACGCAGCCTCGCTCATCTGCATGGTCGGCCTTCTCGGCGTTACCATCACGGGCGATGCGTTCAACGTTTTCGTATTCCTCGAAATTTCCTCGCTCTCGACCTATGCGCTTGTGGCGCTTGGCGCGCGACGCGACCGGCGCGCCCTGACGGCGTCATTCAATTACCTCGTAATGGGCACAATCGGCGCAACCTTTTTCGTCATTGGCCTCGGTCTCCTCTATCAGGCGACCGGCACGCTCAATATGGCGGACCTGAAACTCCATCTGGCCGGCAATAATAACCGCATGGTCGAGGCGGGGTTTGCTTTCATTCTTGTCGGCATGGGGCTGAAAGCGGCGATGTTTCCGATGCATCTGTGGATGCCGAACGCCTACACCTATGCGCCGTCGGCCGTGTCGGCGTTTCTCGCCTCGACGTCCACCAAGGTCGCCGTCTACGTCATCATCCGTTTCATCTATTCGGTGATCGGCGCTGATTTTGATTTTGCCTCGGCGGCGTTCGCCTATGTGCTGACGCCGCTTGCGGTGGCAGGCATGTTTTTCGCTTCGATCGTTGCGATCTTCCAGGCGGATGTAAAGCGCATGCTCGCCTATTCGTCTGTCGGACAAATCGGATACATGCTTTTAGGGATTTCATTCGGCACCGAGCAGGGCCTCTCAGCAAGTCTTGTGCATCTCTTCAATCACGGCCTTATGAAAGGCGCGCTCTTCATGGCGGTCGCCGCGGTCGTCCTTCGAACCGGGTCGCACAAAATTTCCGCGTTTGAAGGTCTCGCACGAAAGATGCCGTTCACCGCTGCAGCGTTCATCATCGCCGGGCTCTCCCTTATCGGCGTTCCTCTGACGGTGGGGTTCATTTCCAAATGGCAGCTGCTTTCAGCAGCGTTTGACTCCGGCCGCCCCTGGGCCGGTTTTTTGATTGTGGCTTCGTCGCTTCTTGCCGTCGTTTATATCGGGCGAGTGATTGAGTTGATGATCCTTCGCCCTGCGCCGGAAGGCGAACTAAAGGAAGCGCCATTGTCGATGCTGGCGCCATTGTGGGTGCTCGCCGCCGCCAACATCTATTTCGGCCTCAATACGCAATTGACTGTCAATCTTGCAGAACGCGCCGCCGCCGCACTTATCGGGGGCGGACCATGATCGCACCGGAAACTGCAATTCTCCTCTCCATGGGCGTTCCGCTCATTGGACTCGTCGCGATATGGCTTCTCGATCGTGCGCCCAATTTGCGCGAGGCGGCGACGCTTGCAACGGGCGCAATCCTTGTCGCGCTGACGCTTTCGATCTTTCTTGCGGTCGGCGCTGGCGCAAGGCCCTCGATTTCCGTAATCACCGTCATCGGCGGTTTGAAGATCGACTTTTCCGTCGAGCCGCTCGGCGCTGTCTTCGCCTTGCTCGCGAGCGTGCTCTGGGTCGTCAATTCGCTTTACTCGATCGGCTATATGCGCGGTCATAATGAAAAGCATCAAACGCGCTTTTACATGTCTTTCGCGGTCGCCATTGCTGCTGCGATGGGCGTCGCCTATGCCGGCAACCTCTTTACGCTTTTCATTTTCTATGAAGTTTTGACGCTTTCGACCTTTCCGCTCGTCACCCATAAGGACGATGATGCGGCGCGCCGCGGCGGACGCGTTTACCTTGGCGTCTTGATGGGAACGTCGATAGGCTTGTTCCTGCCGGCGATTGTCTGGGTCTATACGATCGCCGGAACGACCGACTTCGCGCTCGGCGGTATTTTGCCGGCGCCTTTGGCGAGTGCGGGGCTTTTGCCTGCGCTCCTGCTCGGGTTGTTCGCTTTTGGCGTCGCCAAGGCCGCCCTCATGCCCGTTCATTCATGGCTTCCGAACGCCATGGTCGCGCCGACGCCCGTATCGGCTTTTCTCCACGCGGTCGCAGTCGTCAAGGCCGGCGTTTTTTCGATACTGAAAATTTCGATCTACATTTTCGGCGAGCGTTTTCTGGATGCAAGCGGCGCTGCTGAACCCTTTGTCTGGGTCGCCTGTTTTTCGATCCTGCTCGCGTCGATGATCGCCATGCGGAAGGATAATCTGAAAGCGCGGCTCGCCTATTCGACTGTCTCGCAGCTCTCCTATGTGACGCTCGGCGCGATGCTCGCCAACTCCATGGGCGTCATGGGCGGCGCCTTGCAGATCGTCACGCACGCTTTCGGCAAGATGACGCTCTTCATGTGCGCGGGCGCGATTTACGTTGCAGCCCACAAGACGCTCGTTTCAGAGTTGAAGGGTTTGGGGCGCAAAATGCCGATTACCTTCATCGCTTTTTTCATTGGCGCGATGTCGATTGTCGGTCTGCCGCCGCTCGGCGGCTCATGGCCGAAATTCCTGTTGATGCTCGGCGCCGCCGATGCGGGCGAGCGTGCGGTGATTGGCGTCCTGATTGTCTCGTCCTTGCTCAATGTCGCCTATCTGTTGTCGATACCGGCGCAGGCGTTTTTCCTGGCGCCGCAGGAAGGAGAGGCGCTGGCGCCAATCGACTGGCGAAATTTGAAGGAAGCGCCTTTTCTTTGCGTCGCCCCGCCGGTCATGACAGCGATCGGCGCTATCCTCCTTTTCATCTTCGCGAACCCCCTGTTCAATTACCTCGCGCCTATTGCGGGCGCAGAGTGAGGGAGGCGTTATGAGCGATCAACACTCGAATGATGGCTGGGCTGACAAAAAAAGCTTTCGGAACGCCTTTCTCGCCATTCTCGTTCTGGCGGCGCTCGGTGCGGCAATCGCCGGCTTTATTCCTACGTTTCGCAAAGAGCACCCGCATTTCGAGATTGAAAAATTCGGCGCCTTTTTCGCGCTTTATGGATTCGCCGCCTTCATGTTCATTGTGCTCGCCGGCCAGCATTTGAGAAAGCTCGTCGCCCGCAAGGAAACCTATTATGAGGAGCGGGAATAGGCATGGACGCCAACAGCCTTCTTTCAGCGCTTGCGATTAATCCCGCCATCATCTTGATGATCGGCGCCGCTCTTGGCGTATTCTTGCCGAACGGACTTCGCCGTCTTTTCATGCTGGTCTTTGTCGGCGTATCGGCGTTTGAGCTAAACCGGCTGGGCCTTGGCAATTACGGCCATCTGGAAATTTTCGGCAATCCGGTGATCATGCTGCGCATCGATCCGCTGGCGCGCCTTTTCGCAATTGTTTTTCACGTCGCCGCCGCGCTCAATCTTATCTACAATTTCCGCTCGAAAGACCGGCTTCAGGATTTTGCAACGCTCGCTTATCCCGCCTCGGCGCTTGGCGGCGTTCTCGCCGGCGATCTCGTCACTCTGTTCGTGTGGTGGGAGATTGCAGCGATAACTTCGGTCTTTCTTGTCTGGGCGCCTGGCGGCCGCACTACCTACCTCGCCGGCATGCGCTATCTGACGATCCAGATCCTTTCAGGCGTCATGCTGCTCGCCGGCGTCGTGATGGTGTTTCGCGAAACGGGATCGCTCGCCTTCGGGGAAATCGGCCTCAGAGACGCCGACGGCGCAATCAAATTCTCCGGCCTCGTTATTCTGTTGGCGTTCGGCATAAAATCGGCTTTTCCGCTGCTCCATAATTGGGTGCAGGATTCCTATCCGAAGGCGGATTTTGCAGGCACGATCGTTTTGTCCGTCTTCACGACCAAGCTCGCCGTCGCATCGATCGCGCGCGCTTTCCCGGGGACGCCGGAGCTTGTTCCGATCGGCATCGTCATGACGATGTTCCCGATATTCTTCGCGCTCATCGAGAACGACCTCAAAAAAGTGCTTTGCTATTCGATCAACAACCAGGTCGGTTTTATGATCGTCGGTATCGGTTTTGGCACGGCTGCGTCGATGAATGGCGCGGTCGGATACGCCTTCACCAACATTATTTTCGAAAGTCTTCTGTTCATGGGCGTCGGCGCGGCGATCTACCGGACGGGAACGTCGAAAGCGACCGAGCTCGGCGGTCTTTATCGCACCATGCCCATGACGATGGCCTTTACGATCATCGGCGCGTTGTCGATTTCCGCATTTCCGGGTTTTGCAGGCTTTGTCACAAAAGGCCTTATCGTCGACGCTGCAGGCGGCGCGCACGCATTCTGGATCTGGCTTGCGCTGTTATTTGCGTCCGCCGGCGTTCTTGAACATGCCGGCATCAAGATCCCCTATTTCACCTTCTTCGCGCACGATTCCGGCAAGCGGCCGAAAGAAGCGCCGCCGGAAATGTTGCTGGCGATGGGAATTTCGGCGTTTCTTTGCATCGCCATCGGCGTTCATCCTGAACCTCTGTATGCGCTTCTTCCCTATCCGTCTGCTGTTGCCGACTATCACCCTTATGAGGCCGCGCATGTCGTCGAGCAGCTTCAGCTTCTTTTGTGGGCCGTGCTCGCCTTCGCGGTGCTGATCATCATCAAATGGTATCCGGCCGAGATTGCGTCAACGAACCTTGATACCGACTGGTTTTATCGCGTGCCCGGTCGAAATCTCGTGACATGGATTGCGGGCGCGACGCGCGGCGTCTGGAATTACGCCTGGTCTATCGTCGATCAGCGTTTCACGGCGGCGATGAATCGCATTTACGCTGTCCATGGTCCGGAAGGCGCCATGGCGCGCTCATGGCCGACAGGATTCATGGCGCTTGCGGTCGCGATCATTCTCGCGCTTGTTCTGATCGTCGTCTTCACGGCGTAGACCGAGGCGTTTTTTCGCCGCGCAAGACCGTACGAACGACGGTTAATTGGCAATTTACAGAAAATTTCGACACGAAATTCCCATCTTAGGAATTTAACCATGAATACTAACCAGATTCTAACTCGTGTGGGCAAAGTTATCCTACACTTTGATACAAGCTTTAAATTGGTCGAGCGTGGCGCCAGGCATCGGCGCTGTGATGAGGGAGCGACTAATGAAGAAGATGAAGTGGGGCGGGGGCCTTTCATCTTTCTATTCCAAGAACCTGGTTGCCGCAGCGCTTAAAATCTCATCTGAAGCATGCGGCGTATCGCCAAGGCGGCTGACAACGAATACGCGCGCCGCCAAAGTCGCTTTTGCAAGACAGCTCGCAATGTATCTGTGTCATGTTGTCGGTGATATGTCGCTGCGTGACGTCGCTGCGGCGTTCGGGCGCGATCGCACGACTGTCTCGCATGCCTGCCATGCGATCGAAGACCGCCGCGATTGCCCGTTATATGACAAGCAGATTGAATATCTCGAAGCGCGGCTGCGCGACTCGGTGCGAGAGATTATCGATGAAGCGCTGCAACTTGGCGGACGGCTGGAGACGAAAAGTCTTTCTCTTATCGCATGAGTTCGAGCTTGTCGCGACTCTTGTCCTGCCAGCTTCGCTGCGAAGAATTCAGCAGAACCTTGTCGCCCGTTACCTGACGCATTATTGGCGTTTCAAATTTCCGCTTCGGCGATCGACTTGATGCGCGCCAGCATGGAGGCAAGTCCGTTCGAGCGTTGCGGCGTTAAATGCGCCGCAAGATCAAGCGGGCGGAGCTGCTCTTCTGCATCGACAGCCAGGATCTCTTTTGGCGCCTTTCCTGAAAAAAGCGAGATCAGAAGCGCGACAAGTCCTTTGACGATATGGGCGTCGGAATCGCCGGTGAAAAAGAGCTTGCCGTCGCGCTTTTCCGTGTCGAGCCAAACCTGGCTGGCGCAGCCTTTCACCTTGTGCGCCTCATCGCGTTTTTCGTCGTCATAAGGCGCGAGATTGCGCCCGAGGTCGATCAAATATTTGTAGCGATCATCCCAGTCGTCGAGGAAGGCGAAGTCGTCAGCGATTGCGTCAAATTCGGTCATGGCGTGTCAGATAGTGGAGCAGGCTCGCCCCCGCAAGCGCGCCAGCCTAAAGTGGTTTAGGGGGGCGTCTCGGACCGTCACGACGGCCCAAACGCTGGTTGAAGCAGGGAATGGATTAATGGTGCATTTAATTGTGGCAATCTTCGCGCTGGCGTCTGCGACGGCGCCGTCCGTTCCCTATATGGCGCCGGATACGGCTGTGTTTGAGGTTGGAACGGCTGACCCGGCGCGGACCTATAAGCTCTATATCAAGACGCCCCCCGGTTATGACAGAACCGAGGAGAGCGGGCGCGCCTATCCTGTCATATATCTCAACGATGGCGACCTTCATTTCATGACGGCGGCGGGTGAAACATTGTTGCCTTATTACAATAAGGCTGCCGCGCCAGTGATCATTGTCGGCATTTCTTACGCAAAAGGCGAAGATGCAATCGCGAGCCGGCAGCTTGATTATACGCCGGCCAAGGACGCGTCGTTCAAAAATGAAACTGGCGGCGCCGGCAGGTATCTCGATTTTTTAAAGAACAGCATTATTCCCTTCGTAGAAGAACGTTACCGCATTGACTCAAACCGCCGGGCCATCGCCGGCCATTCGCTCGGCGCAACATTCGCGGCCTATGCGCTCTTTGAACATCCCGGATTATTCTCGGATTATATAATCATAAGTCCGGCTCTCTGGTTTGGCGGCAATGCGATCGCCAATCTGGAAGATGGTTATTCGAAGGCTCATTCAGATCTTGCAGCGCGCGTCTTCATTGCTGTTGGCGATCTCGAAAGTCCGAAAGGGGGCTTGAAGCGCGTAAACATGGTCAATGACGCGCAAGCCTTTGCGGTGCGTTTGCGCTCGCGTGACTATGGCGGCCTTGAACTAAGGAGCGAAGTGCTGAAAGGCGGCGTCAACCACGCAACATCGTTTGCGGCGGGTTTTGCGCGCGCCTTGCTGGTGCTTTATCCGCCGGCGAAGTGATCCGCTTAATTGAGATCGATCGCGAATTCTTTGAGCGCTTCCAGAGGCGCAATGGTCAGCGTGCGCGCATTAGTGGCGTTGAGGACGACTTTCGGCGCCATTCCCGCTTCATAAGCTTCTAGCCAGCGTGCGGCGCACAGGCACCACCTGTCGCCTTCCTTTAGTCCCGGAAATCCGAATTCCGGCATGGGCGTTGAAAGGTCGTTACCGCGGGATTTTGAAAAGGCGAGAAAGTCATTCGTCATAACCACGCATACGGTATGAACGCCGCGATCTTGCGGGCCGGTATGACAGCAACCGGTGCGGTAAAAGCCGGTCATCGGGTCATTGCTGCAAGTAGCGAGCGCGCCGCCGAGCACGTTTTTCTGTTCGCCGCCGCCGCCGCGCCCTTCATCCTGTGAAGATCTGAACGCCATTGATTCCCTGCGCGCCTGTCTGTCTGACAGCGATGATATTATCTTGAAACGGGCGCAGCAAAAAGGCCGCCTCTCGGCGGCCTTTTCGGTCTCGTTTTCGTGCGTGTTTATTCGGCAGGTTCAAACCCTGCGACCCATCCGATGCAGCCGGCCGTGTCGTTCAGGCCATGCTGACCAAGGCAGAATGCTTCTTCATAGGGCGTGCGCGTCGCCGCAATGCACTGCTTCAATGTGATGTTTGCAAAGTGGAGACACTGGTTGGAACGGTCGTTCTTTGCATAGACCTCGACCGTTTTTGCATTGAGGCGGCCGAATGAATAGCGCGCGGCAAGATTGAGAACGCGGTCCATGATGACTTGCGCGTTCGGCTCTTTAAGATCGCCCTTGCCGGCCGATGATCCCCAATTGGGGTCCCAGCTCGAATCGGCGCTTGAAAGCGCCGGCGCAGTCAGGCCGTCATCCGTTACGGATGCAAATGTCGGCGTTGTCGCGGGGCCGCGCGAGCGCGCAAAGCTGTCGGCTTCTGAAAGCCGCGCCGAACTTTTTGACAGGCGCGCAACGCCCCACTTTGTTTTCTGCATGGCGTAAGCCTGTTGCTTGAAGGATTCGCCAAGTTTGTTGAAACGCGTTGCATCTTCCATCGTCATGGCGAGAACGCGTGACATTGCCTCCTCAGCGCCGTCGAGCTTGCGCGGCAATGAAGGGTCCTGCGCAAGGTCGGCGAAGAACGCGTCCTTGCCGGTGAGTCTATCCTTGCGGCGCTTGGATTTCTTGACCTGTTTTTCAAGCGCTTCGCGGAATGACGGCGTGTCGGCCGCAACGAGCGCCGCATAAGCGACCCATCCGGACGATAAAGCCTCGCTGTCATGAGACGACAAAAGCCGGTGCGCCTCGCGCGTCACTTTAGCGTTGGTGAAAGGGGTCTTTTCGATTTCGGCGATATCCGCACGGAAGCGAACATATTCCGCCGCCTGGCGCTCAAGCGCTGTGTCGCGCGGCTGGGCGAGCGATTCGGCGCTGACGCCGCTCGTCGCTGCAAAGGCGAGCACTGAGGCCGCCGCCGCGATCAAACTTCCAGCCCGGCGCGCGCCCGGATTGGGGCTGAGGGTGAAACTATGAGTAAACAAGGAAGCTGGCCGCGCGGCGGCCCGCTCTTCAAAACGCAACATTTTCCGCTCCCAAGACTTTCGAGACCTGACACATCCCTTAATTGCCGCACAAGCCTCGAAAATTCTTGGCGACGGCGCACCCTAACCCCGCGCGGCTTAATCGCGGCTCGCCGATACTACCTACATTCAAAGCAAATTCGAGACGAATCCCGACTATTTCAGCCGGGAATCTGGAATGGGTCGTGTCTGGCAGGCGCCGCATTTCCGTCACGCGAATCATGATCGTCTCGGCCTTGTAACGGCGTTTGAGCTTCAAGGGCTTTAGCATTTGTTAACGGTATCGGACCCAAATGGCAGGAATTCGTTAACCGGCCTGGCGCTGGTTGGCCCTGCCGCGCCTCCCGGGGCGGACGACCAGCCGGAAGATTGGCCCAAAAGCTGGTCCAGAAGGCTCCCAATGGCGCTTTCCCGCCTCATCGACAGTCTCCGCCGCCGCCTCTGCGACGCCTTGATCGGCGCGAATTTTCGCGGTTCCGGGGCTGCGGCGACGGCGCTTGTAGCTGCTGACGGCCGGCTCATTAAGCTCGGCCCGGGGGCTTCCGCCCATCTCGCCGAGGCTGCCGCCGCCAAGGATTTCGCCTCGATCTTCATGGGCGAGGATCGCGCCGCCGTCGCCAGCGCCTTGCGCTCGCGCGCCGTGCGCCGGATCGAAGCCCGTGCCCGCCGCCCGGGCGGCTCGGCCGGGACCTTCGAAATTCATTTCGAACGCCGGCCGGATGGCGCGACATCGGTCCTGATGCTTGACCGGACGGCGGAAAAGCGCGCCGCTGACGCGCGCGCCCTTGAGGCCGAACGCAGCCGCGGCGCCGATCTCGGCGAGGCGGCGATGCTCGCTGATCTCTCCCACGAGATGCGGACCCCATTGAACGCCGTTATCGGGTTTGCCGAAACCATCGAGCAACAGACTTTCGGTCCGGTCGGGCACGAAAATTACGCGCAATACGCCGAACATATCCGCATGGCGGGCCGGCACCTCCTTGATCTTGTGAACGCTGTTCTCGATCTCTCCAGAATTGAGGCTGACCGCTACAAATTACAGCGCGTCACCGTTGATCCGGCGGCGATCGCCAATGAATGCGCCGGCATCATCTCGCATTCAGCGCAAGCCGCGGGCCTTCGCTTGCGTCTTGATATTGCGTCTGATTGCGGCGAGTGCCGTCTCGACCCCCGCGCCGTGCGTCAGATCCTTCTCAACCTTCTTTCCAACGCTGTGAAATTTACCGAAGCCGGAGAGATCGCGCTGACGTTGCGCCGCGATGGCGACAATGTCGTTTTCATCGTCAAGGATGACGGCGTCGGCATGAGCGCCGAGGCGCTTTCAAAAATCGGCGCGCGTTTCACGCGCGCGCAAGGCGCCGGCGTTCGCGGGCAAGGCGGCGCCGGACTTGGCCTGTCGCTCGCGATGCGTCTTGCCGAATTGCATGGCGGCGCTGTGAAACTTGCATCAGCGCCCGGCGAAGGGCTAACCGCCGAAGTGTGCCTGCCGATTGAGGCGCCGCTTTCGCGAAATGATGCGCGTCCCGCTATTGCGGCGGACGAAGCCGCTGCAACTGAGATTGTTGCAGAAGAACCGGCGATCCTTACCCAGCTTGACCGGATCGAAGCTTATCGGCGCGAACGCGCCGGCAAAGCGAACGCCGCTTAGGGCTGTCGAAGAAGATCGTGTTTCAATTTCCCCAGAGCCTAATCGTCACCAGGCTTTTTCCTGACTGACTTTATCCTGCTGACGGCGCAGGAAAACACCGTCTCCCCAGCGCTTTGTGATCTTCAGCATTGGTTTTTCAACAAGTGCATGCAGCGCAAATCCGGCGGCGAGCGCGCTTGCAAAGAAAGCGGGGATCAGGACCGCGTTGTCGAGCAATCCGCGGTCTTGAAGGATGACGCTGATTGTCTTGCCGACGACGAGGAAGACCGGCACATGGATGAGGTAGATTGAATAGGAAGCGTCGCCCGCCTTGCGGAGAAAACCCGGCAATAATGTTCCCTTTTCACGCTCCAGCGCCGCTGCGCCGTAAAGAATGAGCGCATAGGGCGGGGCGAACCACATGACGCGCTCGGCGAACCTGCCCATGACATGCGGATATAACGCTTCATGAAAGAATGCTGTTTCGCCCGCAAATATTAGAACGCCGAGAATGAGCGCCGGTTTTGCGAAATGCGTGACACCCCGCTGAAGCGCAAGAGCGATGAGCGCACCCAGAATGAATTCAAAGGTCAGCGGGTTGAAATAGACTTTCGTCCAGGCGTTGAGCTTGAAGAAGCCGAACGCATTGCCGCCCGCGACGATCGCCGCCCAGACGCCAAGAAAGGCGAGCGCATTGAAGCGCGGCGTAAAAATAAAAATTGAAAAGACGAGATAAAAGTAAACCTCGTGGACAAGCGTCCACCCGACCGGAACGAGCGGGTAATCCCCGTCCGGGATCAGCAGGAATGTTTCCAGCGGGTTTGGAAACGGCGTCGCCTCGGCGAAGAGCGCGAGCTTGCCGGCGTAAAGCGCCATCAACAGCAAGGTGACGAACCAGTAGACCGGATAGATGCGCGCGCCGCGATTGAAGAGGAAACGCCGCGCCGCCGGGCCGCCCCGCGGCGCGGCGCTTGCGACATGCACCATCACAAAGCCGCTGATCAGGAAGAAAAGATCAACGCCGGTGACGCCCATATAAAGCCAGTCCGGCAGCAGCGTGCCGACGCCGCCGTAATCGGCGGGGCTTTCAGCCTCCTTCACATGGGCGAAGAGCACCATAAGGGCGGCGAGCCCGCGCAACGCCTGAATGTTTTCAAGCCGCGCCTTCACGCGCCGCTCTTAGCGAGCGTCACCTTCGAGCCCGGCGCGCGGCCAAGCACGCCCGAGATCCAGCGGCTAATCTCGATCAGCGCATCAAGATCGACGCCGGTTTCAAAACCCGACCCATGCAGCGCATAGACGACGTCTTCCGACGCGACATTGCCGGATGCGCCTTTCGCATAGGGACATCCGCCAAGACCGGAAACGGAAGAGTCAAATACACGCACGCCTTCCTCGATCGACGCCCAGATATTTGAGAGCGCCTGTCCATAAGTGTCGTGAAAATGACCGGCGAGCGCCGATACCGGAATTTCGTCCGCGACAGCGCGAACCATCGCGCGCGCTTCGTCATGCGTGCCGACGCCGATCGTATCGCCAAGCGAAATTTCATAGCAGCCCATCTCGTAAAGCGCGCGAGAGACTTTCACGACATTTTTGAGCGGCGCCTTGCCTTCATAGGGGCAGCCGAGCACGCAGGAGACATAGCCGCGCACTTTGACGCCGTCCGCTTTCGCCGCCTCAATGACGGGACGAAAGCGTTCAAGGCTTTCCTCGATCGAGCAATTGATATTCTTCTGGCTGAAGCTTTCCGACGCCGCGCCGAATACGGCGATCGTATCGGCCTTCGCGGCCTTCGCGCCTTCATAGCCGTTCATATTCGGCGTCAGCACGGGATAGGAAACGCCGGATGCGCGTTTGATTTTCGCCATCACTTCGTCTGACGCCGCCATTTGCGGCACCCATTTGGGGCTGACAAAGGCGCCTGCTTCGACGGTTGAGTTTCCGGCGGCCGCGAGCCTTTCAACCAGCGCGACTTTCGTCGCGACATCGACAGTCTGCTTCTCGTTCTGCAGCCCGTCGCGCGGGCCGACTTCAACGATTTTGATATGGTTGGTCATAAGCGAGTTAGCCGCACAACGTTAGAAACACACGGAATGCCGACCCCATTTTCTTTCATTGAAGCTGGAAAGTTACATTAGTCGGAATATCGACAGCTCCGTTGTCAGATTGCTCATACTTGTAGAGATAAACTGAATCTGCCGCCGCCTGAACAAGGCATTTATTGGTCGTATGCGTCGCCCGGACATTTTCAACGTAGCCATCCGGCGTGACATCATAAACCAGACTTACAATATCCCGACGATGACCGGTCGACATGCATTTTTCCGGATAGACAGGCGGGATCCGACAAATGACTTTGGGAGCTGCATTGTCCGCCGCGGCGGCGTTTTGGGAGTTGGGGCGATTATATCGCTTGCAAGCTCTCTCATACTTTCTGGACGCCATGAGATCTTTGCGCCAGTCTGTCAAATCTCCATTCGTTGCTTCGCTTGCTGTGGCCGGAGTGCCAGCAAGTAGAATTGTTACCGTAACAAACAATGCCTTCGCAGGAAGCCTCAACATTCGCATTTCCCCCTTCGCTATTTTACTTCTGAAAATTCAACAGCATACCATCAGATGATACAAATAACTCATTCCGGTTCAAATCTAATCCTTTTCCCGGAACTCCGCCAGCAAATCGCCTTCCTTCACCTGATCGCCGGGTTTGAAATTGAAGCTCTTCAAGACGCCGTCATGCGGCGCTTTGATCGCGTGCTCCATTTTCATCGCTTCCATCACCATCAATACGGCGCCGGCGTCCAATTTGTCGCCGGGCTTTGCTTTCAACAGCGTCACGACGCCCGGCATCGGCGCGTTGAGCGAGCCTTCGGCGGAATGGCCGCCAAGCGCGCCAGAGAGCGGGTCGGGGAAGGGAATGTCCCAATGGTCGGCGCCAATGAAGACCCGTTTGCCGGCGCTGTGATCGACAACGCTCGCGCAATAATCGCTGCCATCGACGCTGAGACGAAAACCGTCTTCTGCAGGCGCAGCGGCGAATGAAAATTTGAATCCGGCTTTCGCGGCGTCCCCGGCGCGGCGGCCCGCAGCTGATGCGTTGGGGTCGATTTCAACTTCAGCGCCGCCCGCACTGCGCGTCACGCGCGCCAGCGCCGGCGCGCCGTCAAGCTCAATCCACGCGACAGCTTTTGCAGGCTTGTTGAGGCGAAAACCGGTGAGCGCTTCCCACGGGTCGCTGCCGTTTTTCGACGTTACATCGACATGACGCTGCATCAACGCTGCGGCGATAACATGATTGTCGAGCGGGTGTTGTGCGAACAATGTCTCTTCATGCTCTTCGATAAAGCGCGTTGAAACGTCGCCTTTTATGAAATCGGGCTCGCTCGCCAGCGCATGAAGGAAACGCGCATTGGTTTCCAGCCCGGCGACGCGCACTTCTTCAAGCGCGCTTCGAAGCCGCGCCAGCGCTTCCTCACGCGTGGCGCCATGACGGATGATCTTGGCGATCATCGGATCGTAAAAGGGCGTAATGGTCTGCCCTTCTTCAACGCCTGAATCGGTGCGGCCCTCGCGCGGCATTTTCAGCGTTGTCAGCGCGCCAATTGACGGGGAAAAATTATTTTGAGGGTTCTCCGCATAAAGCCGCGCCTCGAACGCCCAGCCATTTGCGTGGATCTCATCCTGTTTCAGCGGCAGGCGTTCGCCAGCGGCGACGCGCAATTGCCATTCAACAAGGTCGACGCCGGTAATTTCCTCCGTCACCGGGTGCTCAACCTGAAGGCGCGTATTCATCTCCATGAAGTAAATGCCATCGGCGCCGTCATAGAGACATTCAACCGTGCCGACGCCGCGGTAATCGACCGCCTTGCCGGCATTGACGCCGATTGCGTGGAGCTTGGCGCGCAGCTTGTCAGAAAGGCCAGGCGCCGGGGCTTCCTCGATGATTTTCTGGTGGCGCCGCTGCACCGAGCAATCCCGCTCGAAAAAATGCACGACCGCGCCCTTGCCGTCGCCGACAATCTGCACCTCGAGATGACGCGCGCGCGGAATGTATTTCTCAACGAGCACCCGGTCGTCGCCGAATGAATTCTTGCCCTCGCGCTGTGCGGAAGCGAGCGCGTCGGCCAAGTCTTTTTCGGCTTCGACGACTTTCATGCCCTTGCCGCCGCCGCCCGCTGTCGCCTTCAGCAAGACCGGATAGCCGATCTTCTTACATTCCTTTTTGAAAATTTCGAACGACTGGTCTTCGCCCTGATAGCCGGGCGTCGTCGGAACGCCGGCCTTTTCCATCAGGTCTTTCGCCGCCGATTTCGATCCCATGGCGCGGATGGTCGCCGCCGTCGGGCCGATAAAAACAATGCCTGCTGCGTCGAGCGCATCGGCGAATTTCTCGTTCTCGGACAGGAAACCGTATCCCGGATGCACCGCTTCAGCGCCGGTTTTTTGCGCGGCCTCAATGATGCGGTCGATATTCAAATAGCTATCGGCAGGCGCCGCGCCGCCAATGTGCACTGCTTCATCGCAGGCTTTCACATGCGGCGCGCCGGCGTCAGCGTCCGAATAAACGGCGACAGTCGAGATGCTGAGGCGGCGCGCGGTTCTGGCGACCCGGACGGCGATTTCTCCGCGATTGGCGATAAGGATTTTGCGAAACATCAGATCATCCGTTCAGGCGGCGTCAAAAGCGCGGTGATAGTGAATTTTGCGCGGGGGTTTGGCGTCAATGCCGGCGAAGTCGATCGCCTGAAAGGCGTCGCCAGCATCGAGAACCGCCCACCTCATGTTGAGTTTTGACGCAGGTTCAAAACCGAAACGCGAATAATAATCGGGCTCGCCAAGCACGACGAGAAGGCTGGCGCCGCGCGAGCGGCAATAGTCGATGCCGGTCTCTATTATCGCCGAGCCGACGCCGCTTCGTCGATGGCTGGGAGTGACCGCAACGGGCGCAAGGCCGAGCGCCGCGCCAGCGAGCAGCAGGCTCCGCCGTCACGACTGAAAATGCGCAATGGCCGACGATTTCACCGTCAATCTCGCCGACAAGCTCAAGCGCCGCGGCGTCATCGGCCCAGAGCCGTTCCATAATCTGCACTTCTTCATCGCCGCCGAAGGCGTCGCGGATAATCGCGATGATGTGCGCGCGATCATCTTCTTCCGCCTCGCGCACGCGCAGGGCGCCGTGCGCAGGGGCGTGATGATGATGTCTGTCATGCGCTTGCATCACGCTTGCGCCTCGCCGTCTGGCGTCAAGGGTTGATCGGCGCCGTCAGTTTGTCCGAGCCTGCCGCGCGCCGATTTGCGCTGTCCGCTGGCGGGAACATGCTCGCCCGCCATGGCGAGGCCGTAACGCGGCATGTTCCCGTAAACAGACTCATAGCGCCCTGCCGGCACGAGATACGTTTCATGCCAGATGCCGACATCGCCATTAGAGGCGATCTTGCGATTGAAATCGCGCCAGGCGGGAAGGTGTTCGGCTTCCGGACTCGTCGCATAATTATGGAGGTGCTCGAAGCTCCGCCAATATTGAATGACCATCACATTCGGAAAACCGAAATGCGATCGCGCGTGAAGAAGCCCGAGTTCTGGTTTCTGCATTAATTCGGCGATCATGCGCGGCATGGCGCGTGCGACCGGCAGCCATGTGCCGATCTTCCAAGGCTTGTTAACGCGCATGCCGATGAGGAAGACGACGAAATCGCCTTCAATTTCAGCGGCCATTCGTTCATTGAAGATCTCGCTCATGCGTCGTCCTTTTTCGCCGCCGCGACCCATGCCGGTTTGCGTTTTTCAAGGAACGCCGAGATGCCTTCTTGACCTTCGTCGCTGGCGCGAAGGCGCGCGATAAGGCCTGCGGTTTCTTCCAGGACGCTGTCGTCAATCGGGCGATAGGCGACGCGGCGAATGAGCTCCTTCGCCTCGCCAAGCGCCTTCGGTCCGCAGGAGAGGATGTTTTTCAAGACGCCGTCCAGCGTTGCTTCCAATTGCGCGCCCATGGCGACCATGTGGACGAGGCCGATTTCGCGCGCCTTCATTGCATCGAAGCGTTCGGCGGTGAGGAAAAAGCGGCTCGCCTGCCGGACGCCGATGGCGCGCACGACGAAAGGCGAGATGACGGCGGGGATGATGCCAAGGCGCGTTTCAGAAAGCGCGAAAAAGGCTTCCTCCGCTGCGATCGCAATATCGGCCGCGGAGACAAGGCCGACGCCGCCGCCCATCGCCGGGCCATTGACGAGCGCGATGACCGGTTTTGCGCAATCGTCGATCGCATTCAGCATGTGCCCGAGATGTCTTCCGCCCTGCTTGTTGGCGCTGGCGCTATCCTTGCCGGCTTGCTTCATCATGGCGAGATCGGCCCCGGCGGAAAACGCGTCGCCCGCGCCGGTAATGACGATCGCGCGCACTTTGTCGTCCGCGCCGAAGGTTTTCACCGCCTGTTCGATTTCGGAGATCAGAAGTTCGTTAAACGCGTTCTTGATCTCGGGGCGGTTGAGCGTAATACGCGCCACGCCGCGCGCGTCAAGTTCGGTGAGGAGATATTGATAAGCCATGCAATTTAGCTCCTGTTACATCCTGAAGACGCCGAATTTCGTATCCTCGACCGGCGCATTCAAACTCGCGGAAATGCAAAGCCCTAACACGTTGCGCGTTTGCGCCGGGTCGATAATGCCGTCATCCCAAAGCCGCGCCGAAGAATAATAGGGCGAGCCCTGACGGTCGTAATCGGCGCGAATCTTGTTCTTGAAGTCATCTTCTTCCGCCGCGCTCCAGTCTTCCCCTTTGCGGAGGCCGTCACGGCGAACGGTCGCCAGAACGCTCGCCGCCTGCTCGCCCCCCATGACCGAGATGCGCGCATTGGGCCACATGAAAAGGAAACGCGGGGAATAGCCGCGCCCGCACATGCCGTAATTGCCGGCGCCGTAGGAGCCGCCGACAATCACCGTGAATTTTGGAACGCGCGCGGTGGCGACCGCCGTGACAAGCTTGGCGCCGTCCTTGGCGATGCCGCCGGCTTCGGCCGATTGGCCGACCATGAAGCCGGTAATGTTCTGCAAAAAGACGAGCGGAATTTTCCGCTGGCTGCAAAGCTCGATGAAATGAGCGCCTTTCATGGCGCTTTCAGAAAAGAGAATGCCGTTATTGGCGAGAATGCCGACCGGAAATCCATGAATGCTCGCAAAACCGGTGACGAGCGTTGAACCGTAAAGCGGTTTGAACTCGTCGAAGACGGAGCCGTCGACAATGCGCGCAATCAACTCGCGCGCATCATAAGGCTTCCTGATGTCGCGCTCGATAACGCCGTAGATTTCATGCGGATCAAAGGCGGGCGCAGAGGGTTCGCTCATTTTGAGCGCGCCTTTTTTTGTCCAGTTCAGGCGCGATACGATCTGGCGGGCGAGGCCGAGCGCGTGATCGTCGTCCTCGGCGAGATGATCGGCGACGCCGGACGTGCGCGTGTGCACATCGCCGCCGCCAAGCTCTTCCGCCGAGACGACTTCGCCGGTCGCCGCTTTAACGAGGGGCGGGCCGGCGAGGAAAATCGTTCCCTGCTTCCTGACGATGATCGCCTCGTCCGACATCGCCGGCACATAGGCGCCGCCGGCGGTGCAGCTGCCATGCACGACGGCGATTTGCGGAATGCCCATCGAGGACATGACGGCCTGATTATAGAAGATGCGGCCGAAATCGTCCTTGTCCGGAAAAACCTCGTCCTGCATGGGGAGGAAGGCGCCGCCCGACTCGACAAGATAGATACACGGCAATCGATTTTCCTGTGCGATCTCCTGCGCGCGCAAATGCTTCTTCACCGTCAGTGGATGATAGGTGCCGCCTTTGACGGTCGGATCGTTGGCGACGATCATGCATTCGGTCCCGGCGATGCGCGCAATGCCGGTGACGAGCCCCGCGCCATGAACATCGCCTGAATACATCTCCCAGGCCGCAAACCCGCCAAGCTCAAGGAAAGGCGCTCCCGGATCGACAAGCCGTTCGATGCGCTCGCGGGCGAGCAGCTTGCCGCGGGCTTTGTGGCGATCGGCGTAACGGGCGCCGCCCCCTTCTGCGACCGTCGCCGTATTGGATTTCAACTCTTCAACGAGCTTGCGCATCGCCGCCTCATTGGCGGCGAACTCTTCGGAGCGGACATTGATCTTGGATTGGATGACGGGCATGGGCGCTTCTTGTTTTCCCTGATTAATGAAGGGTCTAGCAGAGCGAGGGGGCGGAAGGAAACGCCGGGCGCCGCCTAACGCCGCTGAAGCCGTCAGACCGCGCCGGACTGTCTCAAGATCGGCGATCTTGGCGCCGGGCTGCAACGACTGATTTCTGTCTCAGCCGGGGTGGGCTAGGATTTGGCGCATGGCCATTGAAATCTTACCCTCGGGCGAAGCCTGCGGCGCTGAAATCTACGGCGTTGATCTTTCAAAGCCTATTTCGGAAAGCATCGTCGCCGACATTCGCACGGCATGGCTTGAACGCCACGTGCTCGCTTTCCCGGATCAGAAAATGAGCGATGATGATCTTGAACGGTTCACGCTCTCATTCGGTCCGTTTGGCGACGACCCGTTCATCGCGCCGATTGCAGGACGCAAGCACATCGTCGCCATCAAACGCGAGGCGGATGAGAAAAGTTCGATCTTCGCAGAGAACTGGCACACCGACTGGAGTTTTCAACAGACGCCGCCGGCGGGCACCTGTCTTTACGGCATCAGGATTCCGCCAATTGGCGGCGACACCTATTTCGCCAACCAGCATCTGGCGCTGGAAAAAATGCCGGCTGAATTGCGCACCAGGCTGGAAGGGAAGAATGCGATTCATTCAGCCCGAGCGCCCTATGCGAAGGAAGGCGTTTATGGCGAGAAAGATCGCGAAACGCGTTCGATGGATATTCGCGCGTCAGACGACGCCCATGCCGAGCAGCTGCATCCAATCATCCGCGCCCATCCTGAAACGGGCCGTCTCGGCATATTCAGCTGCGCCGGCTATATTGTCGGCTTTGAGGGGCTGGATGAGGAAGCCTCAACGGCGCTGCTTGGCGAGTTATTACTGTGGCAGACGCGCGAAGAATTCCAGCACCGGCGCCAATGGCGCGAGAACATGCTCGTCATTTGGGACAATCGCTCGGTGCTCCATCGCGCCAGCGGCGGATATGAAGGTCACGCGCGGCTTTTGCACCGCACGACAATCGGCGAGCGGACGCCTTTGTGATTTGAACCACTTCATCGTCAATGCTGTTATCGAGCGGCCGGTGACGGAGAAATGAAATGAGGTCCCTTATTGCCGCCTTGATGATCGCCGCAGTTACAGCCTGCGCGCATGCCGAGGCGCCCGCCGCGCCGCAAGTCGCAACGGCTGAAGACGGCCTTGTCGCCGTTTCAAGCAATTACGGCGTTGACGAAACTGTTTCTCGGCTTGAAGCCGCGCTCGCCAAGCGCGGCGTCAAGGTGATGGCGAAGATCGATCACGCGGCGAACGCCGCGGGCGCCGGATTGCAATTGCCGCCGACGATGCTTGTCATTTTCGGAAACCCGGCCGCCGGCACGCAATTAATGTTGGCCGAGCGAACAGCGGGGATCGACTTGCCGATGAAGGCGCTCGTCTATGAGGAAGGCGGCGAAACGAAGCTTGTCTACAATGACCCCGGTTATATTGCTCGCCGGCACGGGATTAGCGCCGATGCGCCGGTGCTTTCAAAAATGTCCGCCTTGCTCGCCGCGGTCGCCGCCGAGGCGACAGCAGGAGAGTAAGAACTAGACAGCGATTTTTTCGAGCGTTTTGCGGAAGTCATCCGGCAAGGACGTCGGCCGTCTCGTTGCGCGGTCGACATAAACATGAATGAAATGCCCCTCGGCGGCGGGCGCATTATCGCCGTCCTTGAAAATCGCCAGTTCATAACGCACCGAAGAATTGCCGATCCGCGCAACACGCAGCGCTCCTTCAAGTTTTTGTGGAAACTCAATCGGCGCGAAATATTTGCAACCCGTTTCAACGACGAGACCGATAACACCGCCGTCATGGATATCGAGCGCGCTGGCGGCAATCAGGTATTCATTCACGATCGTGTCGAAATAGCTGTAATAGACGACATTATTGACATGGCCGTATATGTCGTTGTCCATCCAGCGCGTTTGCAGCGGCAGGAGGTGTTTGTAATCGGCGCGTGATGATTGCTCGCTCATTTCTTTCGGTCCTTCACGGGGATGACGAATTTAAGGCCCGACCATGTCTCGTCGACAGCGCAGATCTTTATATCGACGAGACCCGCTTTAAGGCCGAGCGCGCGGACATCCGCCTCGCCAAGCGTCGTTGCAACGCCTGATGATTTCTTCGGCCATGAAATCCAGACCATGCCCGCCGGTTCAAGAAGCTTTTTGAAGGCGGGCGCCGCAGCTTTGTAGTCATTTAGATCGTTCGAGAAATAATGAATGTAATCGTATGGTCCGGCGCCGGCGCCTTTCATTGTCTTGGCGCGTTTTGCCGATTTCCAGCCACTGAACTTGTTGAGCGCGTCGAGGCCAGCCGGCGCATTGACCAGAAGCGCGCGCATGCCGTCCTTGACGCCGAGTTTCTTCAGTAGCGGCGTTCCGGAATAGCCGGCCGCGCTCACAACACTTCCGTATACATGGCGAGCGCGTCGTCATAGCGAACCTCGCGCGGGTTGTTGCGCATCAGCCGCTCGACCTTGATTGCGTCTTCGGCAAGGCGCGGCAGGTCGTTATGCGACACGCCGCAATTGGAGAGCTTTCGTTCAACGCCGGTCGCGGCGACGATTTCCATCAGTTTGGCGATGAAGGCGTCGGTGCGTTCGGCGAAACCGCCTGTCGCTTCAGCGCCGATAATGTCGCCCAGTTCAGCGTAATGATGCGAGGCGGCGTCGGCGTTAAAGCGCAAGACAGGCTCAAGCATTAGCGAATTGGAAAGCCCGTGCGGAATGTGAAAAAGCGCGCCCAAAGGGTAAGCCATGGCGTGCACCGCCGCGCAGGGCGCATTGGAGAAGGCTTGCCCGGCGAGCATCGAACCCAGCAGCATTTTTCCGCGCGCTTCTTCGTTCGACGGGTTCTCACACGCCTCGACAATCGACGAGGATAAAAGCGTCAACGCCTCGCGCGCGAGCGCATCGGAAATCGGGTTTTTCTTCCAGCGCGTCGTATAGGCTTCAATCGCATGCACCATGGCGTCAACGCCGGTCGCGGCTGTGACGTGGCGGGGGAGGCCGTAGGTGAGGGCGGGGTCGAGCAACGCGACATCCGCGAACATCTGATCGCCAAGCACGCCGATCTTCTGGTCGTCGTCGGAGGTGACGATGGCGATGTCGGTCACTTCGCTGCCCGTGCCTGCGGTGGTCGGCAGGAGAATGAGGGGGCTGCGCGCGCTCTTGATATTGCCGATGCCGTAAATTTCTTCGAGCGTCTGCGAAGAGTTCAAAAGGACAGCGATGATTTTCGCCGTGTCCATCGACGAGCCGCCGCCGAAACCGATGACGCCGTCGGCCTTGTGCTGGCGTGCAATCTCGACCGACTGCTTGACGATCCTCGCCGGCGGGTCCGCCTCGATGCCGTCGAAAAGGTGGTAATCCAAGCCCTCTTTTTCGAGGCTTTTCAGCGCCGCGTCGATGAGGCTGGCCTTCACAATGCCCTTATCGGTGACGATGACCGGCCGATTCATGCGCGGCTTTGCAATCTCGCCGAGACGCGAGGCGGCGCCGGTTTCGAAAATAATCTGCGGAACAGTGCGAAAGGTGAAGTTCATCAACGCAGCTCACCGGTTGGCGATTGACGATTTGGATATTCATCGATGATAGCAAAATTGCGAATAGGAAACAGGCTGATCATGCGATTGTATTCATACATGGATTGCCAGTTGCCGTTCTTGTGATATTGCAGAATAAATTTGAATGGCTTCTTGTCTTTTTGTCTGACGTGCTTCAGCACGCGACATTCGCCTAATAGAAATCGGCGTAGGACAGTTTCAAACTCGTCTTTGACTTCTTCGAATGGAAATCGGCTGTATGTGAAGCCGTCTGCCGCGAACCAAAGTTCATCCAAATTTTGTAGGCACACCCAAATTGGCGATGAGAGATTTTCTTGTTGCGGGATCGTCATTGAGAGTTCAACAGGGTCACTCGGCTCTTTTACGATTTCCAATCCCAAATCGCTTGCTATGCGGCGAAACATCGCTTCAGCTTCCGCCGAATAATCAAGCCCGAGCCTGTGGGCTTTCGACGGCTTGAGCAGTTTCTTGATCGTGCGGATCAATTAAACCTCACCAGCCGTCCCGGCCTCTCATCCGTCACCTGATCATTGTGGACGACCTCGACGCCGGAAACGAGCGTTGAGCGGAAGCCTTTTACGTCTTGCAAGAGGCGTTGCCCGCCGGCTGGAAGGTCTTTCACCATGCGCGGCGCTTTCAACGTCAGATGGTCGTAATCAATGACGTTGATATCGGCTTTCTTGCCGACTTTGAGCCGCCCGCGGTCGGCGAGGCCAAGATAATCTGCGCCATCGGCGGTCAGCATCTGCACGGCGCGCGACAGGGGTATGCGATGATCGGCGCGGTCCCTCGTCCAGTAGGAAAGAAAATAGGCGGGAAACGACGCGTCGCAAATCGTGCCGACATGCGCGCCGCCGTCGGAAAGTCCCAGCATCGCGTTTGGATGCGTCAGCATCTTGTGGACATTGTCGTAGGAGAACTCGGTGTAATTGTAGATCGGGAAATAGATGAGCTGCTTGCCGTCGAGCTCCAAGAGCACGTCATAGAGCTTGTCCATCACCGGAACGCCTTCGCGCCGCGCCTCGGCGCCAAGCGACCCTTCAGCGCCCTGATCGTAATCGGGCTCCTCGCCTAGGCGATAGAATTTGCTGGCGACCATTTCGATCGCCGCGATCAACGTGTCGACGATCGGCGGCACGGATGAGCCGGGCCCTGCAAGCTTCACCGGCGCATCGGCGAGGCAGCGGCGCTTGAAATCCGGATCGCGCATAATGGCGACGCGCTCTTCCAATGGCTTGTCCTTGATTTCGCGATAAAGCGGCTGCGCCATCAAGGGATGCATGGTGCATTGAAGCCCGTTGAAAACGCCGATGCCGCGCGGCGCCGCCTGCACGCGGAAATCAACGCCGTCAGCGTTGAGGCGTTCGGTTTCTTTCAGGATGCGCAGCCATTGATCCGGCGCGAAGTCGCGCTGCATGAGTGAGATTGAAGCGGGCCGGCCTCCAGCGCGCACGAAAGCTTCAACGAGCGAGAACTCCTCAGCAAAAGCGTCGCCCGGTCTTTCCAGATTGAAATCATTGACGATCTGCAAGACGCCTTGGGCGCGCCCCTTCAGACAACTTGCGAGCGCGACAAGTTCTTCGCGGTCGGCTTCCGATGACGGCGTCCATTCGCCGTCGGCGGTGCGGTGAATGTCGGTGCGGCCGATTGAAAAACCGGCCGCGCCCGCATCCATCGCGTCGTTCAATAGCGCGCGCATCAGCTTCATGTCTTCGTCGGTCGCTTTCTCGCCGGCGACCGCGCGCTCGCCCATGGCGAATACGCGGATCGGGTCGTGGCCGATCATCGCCGCGAAATCGATCGTGTGGGGCTTGGCGTCGATCTTGTCGAGATAGTCGCCGAAGCTCTCCCAGCCCCAGTCGATGCCTTCATGAAGGGCGGTGCCCGGAATGTCCTCAACGCCCTCCATCAGGCGAATGAGCCGGTCGTGGTCGGCTTCGCGCACTGGCGCAAAACCGACGCCGCAATTACCCATCAACAGCGTCGTGACGCCGAAATTGACTGACGGGCGCATCTCCTCATCCCAGGAAATCTGCCCGTCATAATGGGTGTGAAGGTCGACAAAGCCCGGCGTGACGATGGCGCCCTCAGCATCGATCTCGCGCGCAGCTTCGGCGACGCACGGGCCAATCTCGGTAATGACGCCGTTCTTGACGCCGATATTGGCCCTGATGGGCTCGCCGCCATCGCCGTCGAAAACGAGACCGCCGGAGATTTTTACGTCAAAGCTCATCGCCATCTTCCTTCATGCATCTTCATGACTTTAGGACGATGAAGCGCCGAGGCGAAGGGGCGGGCGCAGATCGGCGGCGAAATCTACGGGTTGAGCGCCAGATAGAGCACCGCAAGGCGCATGACGATGGCGAGGATCGCCGTCGCCCAGAGCCGCTTGCCGAACATATAGCCCGCTGCGGCGGCGAGCACGGCGACGCCGGTCGAGACGACCAGAAAGGGAACCAGCACGAAAACATGCAGGAACGCCCATGCGCCGATCGAAATGGCGAAGGAAAGGACTGCCGCGACGAGGAGGTGGACGATGAAGGAGTTTGCGTTCATGTCAGTAATAACCCCAGGTTATAAGACGGCTCGCAATGATGACGAGCGCAACACAAATCCAGACCGTGATGCGAATGCGCAAAGGTCCGTACCAGCGTGGATAATTATTCTGCGCCGCAGCGCCAAGATCGCGCGCCATCAACCACAGGAACACGCCGATCAGCAAAAAATATCGCCAGACCGGACTGATTGAGAACGTAAGAAATCCCGAAGGCCAGATTGCGAACCAGCAAAGGAGCGCAGCGATGATGCTCGCCGCAAACTGTCCGCTCGCATTCATGCCGACGCCGGCGATGAACGCTGCAAGGATTCCGGCATAGGCGAGAATGAGGGAATGGAGATTGAGCGCCACCCATTGCGGCACGAGAAAAGGCGCCAGCCACATCACAGCGGCGGTGAAGACAAAGGGCGCAACCCCGTAAAGGGCGAGGCGCGTCACCTTTTCCTGATTTCGCGGCATCCAATCCCCCCGAATTGATTGAGGGATGAAGGCTAGCGCAAACGGCGAGGCGGGTAAAAGACCCGGAAATCAAAAGGCGGGATTTTAGGCGGCGCCGGTGCTTTTTACTGCGCCGGCGAGTTCTCATTGGCGAGAGGGTCCGGCGTTTGCGGAGCCCAGGCGGCGATTTCTGCGTCTTTATCCGCCTTTTCGGCAGGCGTCAGCGAATTGGCGATGCCGGCCGCCATTTCCGCGGCCTGTGCGTCGCCGTTCTTTGCAGCGATTGAATACCAGTAATAGGCGAGCGCCGCGTTCTGGACGCCGTTCGACGCGCCGTCCGGCGTCGGGTGATAGGTCGCGCCGAGATTATATTCGCTGTCGACAAGGCCATAAGAAGCCGCTTTTTCGAACCAGGAGATTGATGTTTCCGGGCTGACCGGGCCGCCTTCGCCGCGCGCCGCCATGACGCCGAGACGGTGCATTGCGAGAACATTGCCGCCATTGGCTGCGCGTTCAAACCATAGCCGGGCCTTTGAAAGATCCTTCGGATAGATCTGGCCGATCTTGTAAAGTTCGCCGATCTGCAATTGCGCGGGCGGATGACCGAGCGCTGCGGCCTGTTCGATCTTTGCAAGCGCGGCTCTCGCCTGTGCGTCCGTTTGGGCGGTTTTGAGCGCCTCGATATTGTCGAGATAGAGTTCGCGCGGGCGGATGAGGGTGTCTGTCGCCGCCGACGCGTTGGCGCCGTCGCGAACAGCGGGCGCTGTTGCAGCGCTTGTCGGGTCTGCAATTGTCGTATCTGCGACGGCCGTGTCCGCGATCGCCGCGTCAGCAGCGGCCGGTTGCGGATTGACGGGCGCTGATTGTTCAGCTGGCGCGCGGGCCGGACGCTTCGGCGCTGAACGGATCAGAAGATCCTTTGCAAAAAAGAACAGCGCTGCGCCGAGCAGCAAAATAATTGCGCCAATGATGAGCACGCCGCGCGAGACCGATGTGCCGCCTACGCCATTCAACGCCGCCGCCGCGCTGCTCATAATGTTCGGATTGGAGGGCTTTTCCTCATCTTCGTCGGCGTCAAGCGACGGCTCGCCTGATATTTGCGCGTCGTCCTCGTCCTTTTTGCCGCGCGATTTCATACGAGCAACGGCGGCGAGAACGCGCGCCTTCATTGACGGCTTTTCTTCGTCTTCTTCCTCGTCGGCGGAGACCGCTGCGGCTTCTTCAACGCTTGCCGCTACAGCAAGGCGCTGCTGCTCCTCCTCCATGCGGCGGCGCTTGACGCGCGCGGCAAGAATTGCCCGCTGTTTCGGCGTCAGCTTGCGGCGACCGCCGCTATCGGCTTCGGCGGCCGCCTTGGCCGCAGCTTCGCGCGCGGCCTGGCGGGCCGCTTTGAGATAGTCGCCCTGGCTTTGCGGTTGGGCTTCGGTCTCCGCAGGTGCCGCATCGGCGATTACAGGCGGGGGCTCATCGCTCGCCGCTTCAACCGTTTCAGCGCGCGCTTCGTCTTCGGATTCCTCTTCCTGGGGCTCTGGCTCTTTTATCTCTGGCGCGGCGTCGATGCCGAACGCTTCGCGAATTTCAGAGAGAACCTCGTTCGTCTCATTGTCGAGTTCGGGCTCGTCAGACTTTGCAGCTGGTGCGTCGTCAAGGTCGAAGCTGAAATCGTCGTCTTCAGTTTCGATCGGCTGCGGCGCTGGCGCCGGCTCCTCCTCGAATTCCAGCGTCGCGGCGTCTTCGTCCGTGCTTTCCGCTTCGTCCTGCGGGGCGTCGAGCGCGCCGAAAGCTTCTTCCAGCTCGGCGTCGAAATCGATTTCGGACGGCGCCTCGGCGGTTTGATTTTTCGCTTCGAAGTCAAAGTCGGACGGCGTATCCAGAGCCGGTTCAGGGGCGATTTGCAGCGATTGAATGGCTGCGGGCGCCGCGCGTTCAGCGGCGCGCATCGCGGTCGAGCGTTCCGGTTCCGCCGCAGAATTGTCGAGGCGGCGGACCATCGCATCGAAGGACTGCTGCAGCGCTTCAATACGTCCTTCGGTGCGCTCGGTGATGTCGGCGATCGCCGCTTCAATCTCGGCGCGCGCCGACGCGTCGCCCGGCGCATCGCCGCTTGCAAATTGCGTGCGAAGGTCGGCGATTGTTTCGGCGACTTTCTGAACGCCTTCCGCGCTTCTGCGCTCGGCGGCGTCGATCTGGTCGCCGAGCCGCGCGATTGTTCCTTCGAGCGTCTTGATCTGGTCGCCGCTGCGTTTTATCTCGTCGCCGAGAATGCGCAGGCGTATGCCGGTTTTCTGCACAAAATCGGCGTCGGCCGAGCCGCTTGCCTCGGCTTTCAACGCCGCCGCCTCTCGGGCGATCTTCTCAGCGCGATCGATCCGTTCAGCCATTGAATCGAATGCTTCGCGCACCGTATCGGCGCTGACGCCTTCGGATGAGGCGCCGGCATCAAGCTTGTCGGCGAGCGCCTGCAGGCGTTTTTCCGCTGTGTCGAGACGGGCGCCGGTTGTCTCCTGGGTCTGCGAAAACTGGACAGCGACCTGGCTGACCGCTTTTTCGAGCGCGCGCAGCGCGTCGATGCGCTGACGGTCGGCGGATTTTGCTTCAAGCGTTTCAAGACGCTGGGAGAATTCAGCGGCTCCCTCGCTCGCCGGCGAGCGCTCAAGGCGCTGGAGCCGCTCAACCGCGCCGCCAAGGCTGCGGGCGAGATTGTCGACCGCGTCCGTGCTTTTGGCTTCAGCGGTCGAAATGCGCTTGGAAAGATGCTCGATGGCGGAAGCAAGATCGCGGGCTCTGAGGCCTTCGATCGCGCCCTCGGTCGGCTCGGCGTTTGGATCGCCAGCCGTATAAATGACCTGATTAAGCCATTCCCCGACGGTCATGCCTTCACGATGCGCCGCGGCTTTCGCCGTCTCGCGGGCGTCTCGCTCAATTCCCTTTACGCTCCAGGGAACGTTTGATTTCATGGCCTTGGCCCACCGCTGTTTCGAGGGGGCGTGTTCCCCCAATTCGGTCCGCGGCCCCGCCCATAATCAAGGCGCATCGCCCCAGCCGATTCAGTTTTGGCTAAGCTGTTTCGCCGCATGCGCAAAGGGTTAAAGGCCGATTCCGCCTTCCAGTGGCGCGCAAGAGGGTTAATGAAAGCTTAAAGCTTTCCACAGCCTGCCTCCAGGGGCCCGCAAAGATGCAATCGTCTGAAGCCCTGAACTGCAGAACATCTGATGTGTTTCCTTTACGGAGGCTGGTTGACGCCTACATTTAGGTAGCGCTTTCAAGCCGGAAGGGCCTAAGCCGGGCCCAGTATTGACGCGTTCCAACCGGAAGGAATCCCATGACCGCCTACGCCCCGCCGCTCCGCGACATGCAGTTCGTGCTCCACGATGTCCTCGGCGTTGCAAAATACTCAAATCTGCCGGGATTTGCGGATGCGACCCCTGATGTCATCGACGCCATCCTCGAAGAGGGCGGCAAACTCGCCTCGAATGTCCTCCACCCGCTGAACCAGTCAGGCGACCGCGAGGGGTGCGTGCGCCACGAAGACGGCTCGGTGACGACGCCCAAAGGCTTCAAGGAAGCCTATGAGCAATATCGCGAGGGCGGCTGGCAGGGGCTCGGCGCCGACCCCGCTTATGGCGGTCAGGGGCTTCCATCTGTCGTCGCGGTTGCGGTGACGGAAATGTTCTCCGCCGCGAATATGGCGTTCGGCATGTATCCGGGCCTTGCCCGCGGCGCGGCGGACGCCATCCACGCCCATGGCACGGACGCGCAGAAAGAAACCTATCTGCCGAAAATCATCGCCGGCGACTGGGGCGGCACGATGAATCTCACCGAGCCCCATTGCGGCACGGATCTCGGGCTCTTGCGCTCAAAGGCGGTTCCGCAAGGCGACGGCTCCTACAAGATCAGCGGCCAGAAAATTTTTATCTCGGCCGGCGAGCATGATCTCACCGAAAACATCATCCACCTCGTACTCGCCCGGATTGAAGGCGCGCCGGAAGGCGTCAAAGGCATTTCGCTTTTCATCGTGCCGAAATTCCTCGTCAATGAGGATGGAAGCCTTGGCGAACGCAACGGCGTTTCCTGTGGCAAGATAGAAGAGAAGATGGGCATTCACGCCAATTCGACTTGCGTGATGAATTACGACGAAGCGACCGGCTATCTGCTCGGCGAAAAAGACAAAGGCCTTCGCGCCATGTTCACGATGATGAACGAAGCGCGCCTTGGCGTTGGGATGCAAGGGCTCGCCATTTCGGAAGTCTCCTATCAGAACGGCGCGTCTTACGCCAAAGACCGTTTGCAAGGGCGGGCGCTGACGGGCCCGAAAGACCCTGAAAAACCAGCCGATCCGATCATCGTTCATCCTGACGTTCGCCGCATGCTGCTTGAGCAAAAGGCGACGATCGAAGGCGCAAGAGCCTGGATGTACTGGTCGGCGCTGCAGGCCGATCTGCATCACAAATCCGCCGATGAGGCGGAGCGTCAGCGTGCGGACGACTATCTCGGCCTGATGACGCCGGCGCTCAAAGCCTATCTCACCGAGAAAGGCTATTGGCATGCAACCAATGCGCAGCAGGTTCTCGGCGGTCACGGCTATATCGAAGAATGGGGCATGGAGCAGTTCGTGCGCGATGCGCGCATTGCGCTCATCTATGAAGGCGCAAACGGCATTCAGGCGCTCGATCTTGTCGGCCGCAAATTGCCGAAAGACGGTGGCCGCGCCTTGCAGGCATTCTTCGCCGATATCGACCAGTTGATCGCCGATAATAAGGGCGTGGACGAATTAAAGCCGTTTCTCGATGGTCTTGCCTCGGCGAAAGAAGATGTCGCCGATGCGACCGGCTGGCTGATGCAGAATGCTTTTTCCAATCCGGATAACGCCGGTGCGGGATCGATGGATTTTCTACATCTCTTCTCGCTCCTTTGCCTTTCCTTCAGCTGGGCGATGCTTGCAAAGTCAGCGGTTGAAAAGCAAAAGGAAGACGCGTCGGATCCATTTTATGCGAACAAGCTGGCGACAGGGAAATTCTTCCTCGCACGCATTTTGCCGGAAACAAAGTCGCATCTCGCCAAGCTGAAGACAGGCGCCGAGCCTCTGATGACGCTATCAGCCGAGGCTTTCTAATCGCGGTTTCTCGCGCTCGTCACCTTTCAGCGTAACCATCGCCGGAATGCCGGTGGCGGTTGCGCCAGCCGGCACGTCTTTGACGACGACGGCGTTGGCGCCGATTTTCGCTTCATCGCCGATCGCAACGCCGCCGAGAATTTTTGCGCCGGCGCCGACATAAACGCGCGCGCCAAGGCGCGGCGCCAATCCCTCGCGGATGGTGCCGAGCGTCACCTGCTGCATGATGACCGAGCCTTCGCCGACCACGGCGCGGCCATGAATGACAACGCCATTCGGGTGCGGAAGGCGAACGTCCTTCGCGATATCCGCGTCTATGTCGATGTCGGACGCGGTCATCATGCTCAAAATCTTGTGGCGCAATTTGCGAACGAAAATTTCGATAGGCGCAAGCGCGCCGCCATTGGCCTTTGCATGGCGAAGCGCATGAAGGTTTTCAATGAGTTTCGTTCCGCGCCGGGTAAATTCCATCAAAGATCCCCGTCGGCCGTCGCCGCAACCGGCTGCGCCTTTTCGAGCCCGTCCGTGATACGCTGATCGAGGGCGTCAAGAAACTCAAAACGCTTGCGATACATCGAGCGCTTGTTGGGTTTTACCTCCGAGAGGTCCTTTCGCGCCGGCGAAATATCGATCTCCCAATGCGTATCGGCGGTGCGGACGCCGCCGCGATCGGCCCATGCCTCGTCGTAATTTGTCGTGTAATCGACCTTCTCGGCCTTGAAATACGGATGGCGATGATGACGCGAAGCGTCGGAGACGGCGAGAATGCGCGCCGCGCCTGCATGACGGCAAAGCGCGCGAAATGTTTCAAACAGGAAATCGCGCGGGCGAAGGCCGAAAAACGATTTCGTCAACCGCCGGTACGCGTCCAGAATATTGTCACGATTGCGCCCCTGTATGGCGCCGACATAGGCGGTGAGCGATGCATCCGCTTCGGTGAAAAAAGAAAAGGACAATGAGAAGGCGCGAAAGTCGCCAAGGAACATGTTGAGCGTCAACAGGCCTTCCCGCATGAACCATTTCGGGCGATCGAGAACGATTGAAAGCCCCGGTTCGATATCGGAAAAATCGGCAATCGCCGCGCATTCTGGAACGCGCATTCTGTAAACCGGCGCCATCTGATCGACAGCGGCGCAGTGATTGACGATGCGCGCCCAGCGCTCTTCCGGCTCCCAGGCCGCGCACATGAAAGGCCACGAAAAAGCGCCGATCATTTGCGGGCGGTCTTCAAGCGTTCTCGCGAGCGTCGAATCACCCGGCGCTTCGCGGATCGCGGCGACGGCTTCGGGCGATTTCAGCGCGCGCGCGATCATCGTCGCGCGGCCTTTGAGATCGCGCGGCGAATAATTGAAGACCGGCGCCGTTCGCGCCAGCATGAAACCGAAATCGGTCATGCTCATTACGCTGTCCCCGGTTCTCTTTCTGTCCAAAATCTGGCCGTCATGCCCTGTCATTTGCAATTTATCGCCCGCCGCCTCTTGCGCCGGAGGAGGACGCAGCGGGATAGGGGGATTGATTTCGCGCCCTTATGCGACGCCTGCCGCGTTGTTCCAACAGCCTATCGTCGGGCAAGGAGAATAGAGCTTGGTTAACAACGGCAAAAACACGCCAGAGGTCATCCTGTTCGATCTTGGCGGGGTGATCGTCGATTATCGCGGCGACGAGGGCGTGCGCCGCCTCGCCGCCAGTATTTCGGGCCTGGACGCCCCCGAGGCGCTATGGGGCGGGCTCGACGCGCTGCACGCCTTCGAGCGCGGCGAGATCAGCCCGGACGCTTTCGCCGGTGCGGTGCTCGACGCGATCCCGGCACCGCTCTCGCGGGAGGAATTTCTGCAAATTTACGCAAGCTGGGTCGTCGGTCTGTTCGACGGGGTCGATGCGCTAGTCAGTTCGCTTCAGCGCGACCGTCGTGTCGCCTGCCTTTCCAATATCAATCCTGTGCATTGGGCGCGCTGCCAGGAGATCGGCGTCGATGAACTTTTCGACACGCAGTTTCTTTCGCACGAAATGGGCATGCGAAAGCCTGAGGCGCGCATTTATTGCACCGCAGCCGATGCGATGGGTCTCGCGCCGGAACGAATTTTGTTCCTTGACGACACGATAGCGAATGTCGAGGCGGCGCGCGCAGCCGGCATGCGCGCCGAGCATGTTGCAGGCGGCGACGCCAGAGCCGCGCTCATTCGCGCCGGCGCGCTTTGAAAATTTAACTGTTGGCCAGAAGGTCGCGCCATTCAGGATGGCGGGCGAACAAACGGTCGACATAATTGCAGCGCGAGGTGATTTTGCGGCCCGCCGCGCGCGCGTCGTCAATGGCGCGTTTTACGAGCGCGGCCGCCACGCCGCCGCCGCGCGCTTCAATCGGCACGAACGTCGAATGGATGATGATATGATCCGCTTTCGGCGCTGAATAGGTGAGCTCCGCCTCGCCGGCATTGGTGTCGACCCAATAGCGTCCGCGATTTTCTTTTTCGGTATGTCGAATAGAGTCAGAGTCTTTTTTTCGAGCGTCGTTTCGTTGATTTATTACGTCTTTGTCGAACAAGCCTGCGGCGGGGCTCATCATCATCTCCTGCTTCCAAACTCAACAGCCACCCCGCCATCTTGTTCGCCTCTCTTGGCGCATCTTTCAAGTCACATTCCCATGAAATTTTCACACGCCATCCAAGATGCTGCAGTGCGGCGATCGTTTCGGCGTCGCGCTCGACATTCCGGGCGATCTTATTGCGCCAATAGGCGGCGTTGGATTTCGGCTGTCGCCTCCCGCGCGGGCAGTCATGGCCGTGCCAAAAACATCCGTGCACGAATATAATGGCGCGATAGCGCGGCAAGACGATGTCCGGCGCGCCGGGCAGATCGCGCGCGTTCGGCCGGTAACGAAAGCCTTTCGCGTGCAGCGCTTTTCGAAGCGCGATTTCCGGCTTGGTGTCGCGCGACTTGACGGCGCGCATGATCTCCGAGCGCTTTTCCGGCGTGAATATGTCGCTGCGCTTCTTTTTAGTTTTTTTCTTTGAGGTCATCGCCGCGAAGCTACGCCGCAGCGCGCGCCTTCGAAAGAGACGGTTCAATCGCGTATTCGGCGAGATGACGGACAACGGGCGGCGCGACGCCGTCGCCGATGAGCTTGAGCGCTGCGGTCGATCCTTCCGGAAGAGTGTAATCATCGCCAAGACCCATGGCGCGCGCCGCCTCGCGAGGCGTCATCAGGCGCGAACGGATTTTGCCGTTTTCAATGAGGAAAATGATTTGCCGCGACGACCCGCCAGCGGGCGTGCGGATGCAGCCGGCGAGCCCGTCAAAGCGGGCTTCGATCCGCGGTTTTCGTTCGCCGTTTTCAATACGGATGCGGCGGAAGGCGGCGCCCGCGTGAGCGCCGCCGCTTCGGGCGAGCGCGTCGATCCGCCGGCGCTGCAAGGGCGTCATCTCCGCAAGCAGCTTTCGCGTCCGGGCGACGGGATCAAGCGGTGCGTCATTTTCCAATATGTCGATGAGATCGCGATTGCGTCCGCGCGCCGGCGGCAGCGAGATCCAGCGCCAGCGCGAAGCGACCTTGCGCGGCATGCGGGCGACAGCGGCAGCGATTCTTTCATCTGCAATTTCGCAGGCAGGGATCGGTGCGGCGTCCTTGACGCCAAGGATGAAGAGCCGGGGGCGCGATTGCGGCGCGAAACCGTCGGCGTTGAGGAGAAAGGCTGACGGCGCGTAACCGCGCTCAACAAAAAGGCGGGCGATCTCGGCGAAGTCGCCGCCGTCATGAGAGGTTAAAAGCCCCGCAACATTCTCAATAACGATCGAACGCGGAGGGTGCCCGGCGTCGTCGAGAACTTCCATCAGGCGCCAGAAGCCGAAAAAGGCGCCGCTTCTCGCGCCTTTAAGCCCGGCGCGCGCGCCCGCCAAGCTTAAATCCTGGCAAGGCGAGGAGGCCCAGGCGAGATCGGCTTGTTCTTTTGGGAAGTCGGCGAGACTTAACGAATGAATGTCGCCGCCGCGATAATGATCGAGCCCGAAATTAGCGCCATAGGCTAAGCGCTTTTCGGCGTCGAAATCATTAGCGAAAAGGCAGCGCCAGCGCTGCCCGAGGCCGAGGCGCGCCATGCCGCCGCCGGCGAAAAACTCTAAAAATGTGTAAGGCGCGCGCGCAGTCATAATTTGCGACATTCAATAGGTTCGCCGGTCAAGACAATGAGCGCTGTTTCGACGTTATTGCCGCGCTCCGGTCGAGCTGACCGCGTTGACGCATGGCGCGAACACTCCAAGGGTCCGCGGTTGATTTTAAAGCCGAAAAGGCGATCGGCCCCATGCGCATTCGTGAGTTTGTTTTGTCGTCAGCTGCAATAGCGGCGGTCACGGCCATGGCCGCTGCTGGCGGCGATGAATTGCGTCTTGAGGATGTGCAGATCGGCGAGGCCGGCAATGTGATGCGCATCGCGCTCATCTGTAATGATGAATGCGTGATTGCGCCGGAGCCGGGCGCGACCTTCATGATCAGTGGGGTCGATGCGGCATTCGACATTGATCTGACGAAACGCAGCAGGCTCGCCTCGCGGCTCGTCATAAGCCCGGTCGCTGGCGGCAGCATGCTGCGTTTGACCGCGGCTGCGGACATTAATGAGGCGCGCGTTATTGAATGCCGCTCCGAGACCGGCGCGGCGCCGTGTATCGAATTACGTTTTTCGACATCGCATAAGAAGGCGCCGGCGGCGCCCGCGCCGCGCCCGGTCTTGCGGGAGGATGCGGCGAAAGCTGTCGAAACCGGTGCGCCCGCGCCACAAAAAGAGGTTCAAACCAATCGCGATGACATTCCGTTTCTGGGCGCGGCGGTGCTGGCGCCCAGTCCCCATTTGCGCGATGGACCGGAAAAGGGAGAACTCAACCTCCGTGGTTTTGAAGCGCCTGTGCGGCTGACGCCTGATGACGGTGGAAAGACGAGTGCGCCGCCAAAGGTTGAGCTTCGGTCAGATCTCGGCGCCGAGATCGAAAAATTCAAAGCCGCCTATGAGCCGAAATTCGACATAACCGGCACAGCGCAAGACATTCTGGGACGCAATTTTGATGTCGGCGCCTGCGAAGGCGCGAAAGCGCGCCTTTCGGCTGACGCCTGGGCGCTCGATGCGATGGTCGATCTCGCCTATTGCAAGGCTGCAAAGGGCGATCTTGATTCCGCTGACGCCGATCTTCGCCGTCTTCTCGCTTATACGCCTGATAATTACGAAGCGCTGTTGGGCCGCGGCCTCATCGCTCTTGCAAAAGGCGACCGCGATCGCGGGCTGGCGTTGATGCAGGATTCTTTAAACTCATTGCCGCCGCTTGCTGAAGCGACGCGCATCTCCGCAGCCATGCGGAAGCTATAAGAGCGAAGCGCGAAAAACGGCGAAAAGTTTTTCGCAACAACCGGCGCCGCCGCAATAAATCAGGTCACTTTCGATCGTTTCGAATATTCCGGCCGGCGCCAGTCTTCAGTTTTGATGATGTCGCTGAGGATCGACGCGGCGCGGTCAATCTCGGCAAAGCTCAAGAACAGCGGCGAGAATCCGAACCGCATCAATCCGGGCGGCCTGAAGTCGCCGATGACGCCTTTGGCGATTAGCGCCTGCATGATCTGATAGCCGTTTTCCGAATGAAGACAGACATGACCGCCGCGCGCGCCCTTAGTGTCGAGAACGGGAAATCCAAGCGCAGCAGTGCGCTCAAGGAACAGCGCGCCGAGGGAGCGCGCCTTTTCCTCAAGCAGGCGCATGTCGAGCTCGTCAAAAAGGTCGAGGGCGGCGTCGAGCGCGGCGAGCGACAGGATCGGCGGCGTGCCGGCGGCGAAACGCCTGGCGCCGTCTGCGGGTCTGTAATCGGGCGCAAAATCGAAGGGCGAGGCGTGGCCCATCCAGCCGGCGATCGGCTGGTTTAGTTTTTGCGCCTCATCGCGCGACGCATAAAGAAAGGCTGGCGCGCCGGGTCCGCCATTTAAATATTTATAGCCGCAGCCGACCGCGAATTTCGCGCCGTTGCGTTTGACGTCGATGGCGAGGAGCCCGGCGGCGTGGCTGAGATCCCAGATGATTGCCGCGCCAATGCGCGCCGCTTTTTCTTCCGCCTCCGCCATGTCGGCGATCGCCGCCGTCTTGTAATGCGCCAGCGATCTGACAACGACGCCGGCATCGTCGGGAATAGCGTCGCCATCAATGCGCCGTAACGGCGCGCCGTGAATTTTCGACAGCGCGCTCATGACATATTGATCGGTCGGAAATTCATCTGCCTCAACGCAAAGCGATTTTCTGGGCCGCATTTCGATCAACGCAGAGGCGAGTTTGAAAAGATTGACGGTCACGCTGTCAGCGACGATGACCTCGTCGTCTTCCGCGCCGATCAGCCGCGCAACTTTCGCGCCGGCGCTCATGGGCAAATCGATCCAGCCTGCATCATTCCACGAACGGATGAGGCCCTCTTTCCACTCGCGCGCCGCGGTTCTCGTCAATCGTTCAAGCGCGCGGCTCGGCGGCGGCCCGAGCGAATTGCCGTCAAGATAGATGACGCCTTCTGGAAGATCGAATTCCTCGCGGAGCGCGCGCAACGGATCGGCGCGATCAAGCGCTGCGGCGTCCATCGGCGCATCCATGTCAGCGCATCCTCAACAGCGCGCGGCAAGGCGCGGCGTCAAGGCCTTTGAGTTTCAAGGGTGGGGCGATCAGTTCATAATCCCCCTCATCGACATGATCGAGGACGAGGCCTTCAAGAATGCGCATGTCGTTTGCAAAAACGCGGCGATGCGCATCCATTGTTTTCGACGATGCCGGATCGAGAGAGGGCGTGTCGACGCCGATCAGGATAACGCCCATGGCGGCGAGCGTGTCGATTGCGCCCGGTTCAATCGGCGCAAAATTCTCCTCCCAGCGGTCAGTCGGCGTGCTTTTGAATGTGCGAATGAGGACGCGCGGCGCCAGCGCGCGCGCTTTTGCTTTTGCCGCAATCAATTCCGCTGAAACGGCGTCGCATCCGATGGCGTGAATAACGCTTGCGGGGCCTATATAAGCTTCAAGTGATACTTCATCGATCGGCGCCCCGCCTTTATCATAATGAAGCGGGGCGTCTGCATGCGCGCCGATATGAACCGTCGTTTCGACCTTTGAGACATTGACCGGGCATTCGCCATCAAGCGCTGCAACGCGCGCTGCACGAAATGGCGTATCGCCCGGGAAGACTGGCGAGGATGCGTCGAGCGCCGGTGAAATGTCGATGAGCTTCATTTCCCGACAAATGCCTTTGGCCTTCTTCGAAGGCAAGGGCGCCTTATTGCTCGCGACGGGCAAGAATGCGCCGCCCATCAGACGCCGTTAAAACGAGCGCGCCATCCTCGGCGATCTCGAATTGCGTAACTTCCGCCAGAATGTCGAAAAACCGCGTTTCCTGATCCATCACCGCCAGAACGCAGGCGCGTTCGGTCGACACCACTTTCGAAAAGCGGATGCCTTCGCCGGTGATCTCATAACGGCCGCGAAAACGATTGCAGCCGCCGTTTCCCGCCGTCGCGCCCTGGACCGAAAAAGCGATGAAGGATTGGACGTCGTCCATGACGCCTTTGTTTTCGAGATCTTCAACGATCCATTTGCCGCCAACGAGGAGGGATTTCGGATCGCCGCCGCAGCCTTCAAGCGTTTCGCCATTGATCATGATCGTCACCTTGTCGGGATAAGGCTTACCGGTTGCGCTGTCGGCGCAAGGGCCTTGCGCAATCGCCACATCAAGGTCATTCGCTTCGGTTATTGCATGATAGCGCCTGACGCCGTCTTCCTCTGTCATGGCGGGAAGGGGCGTCGTCGCTTTCTTCTCGCCATAGGCGTAGTCGAGCGACATCCGGTCTGCTGAAATTTTGAGCGACCAGCCCGGCTCATTGCCGCCCGCAGAATATTCAGCTGGCGCAGTTTGCGCCGGCGCAGCGATGTTGGCCGCAGCTGCCCCTGTCTCGTCGTGTTTGCAGGCGGAAAGGCCGGCGAAAGAAAGCGCCGCCGCAAGGCCGGATATCAAGAAAGAACGCATCAAATCCTCCCCGGAAATTTGCGGGGCGATGCTAGGCCGGGAATTGCCCTCTGGCCAGCACCTGATCGTCAACGCGCCGGCATTTGTGGGAAGATGAGGGCATGTTTCGCGCGGCGCTAAGATTCGCTCTTGCGCGGCGCGGCCAATAATGCCCCCATCCCGCCTCTTTTGCCGAGGTAGGCCATGGGCGGCGTTTTTGAGTTCACCGATGCGATTGTCCGTCGGCCGGCGCGTTCGGTCGTCAAAGGCTTGCGCGCCGGCGGCGGGCCCGATCCCGATTATGAGGCGATCCTCGCCGAGCATGAGGCCTATGTCGGCGCGTTGCGGGCGGCTCAATTGCGCGTAACAGAGCTTCCCGCTCTGGAAGCTTTCCCCGATTCAGTCTTCGTTGAAGATCCGGCGCTCGTCTTCACCGAAGGGGCGGTCATCCTTAATTCCGGCGCCACATCGCGCGCCGGCGAGGCGGCTGAAATTGCGCCCGTTCTTCGCAAGAATTTTGACGTCGTCCTGCCGCTCGCCGAAGGCCATGCCGATGGCGGCGACGTGCTAGCGATCGGCGATATCGTCATGGTCGGCCTTTCTGCGCGCACCAACAAGCAAGGCGCTGAAGCGCTTTTGCGGGCGCTTCAGTCTTTGTCGCGCAAGGGGCGCATCGTTGAAACGCCGAAAGATGTTCTGCATTTCAAATCTGACTGTTCAGCGCTTGACGAAGAAACGGTGCTGGCGACAAAGCGCCTTGCAGCATCGGGCGTCTTTGACGGTTTTCGCGTTATTTTAACCGAAGACAGCGAAGAGGCTGCGGCGAACGCGCTTCGCATCAATGAAAATCTTTTGGTCGGCGCGCAATTTCCGCACACAATCGAAAAACTCGCCAGTGAAGGATATTCGGTCATTCCATTGCAAACAGAAGAAATTTCAAAGATCGACGCGGGGCTTTCCTGCATGTCATTGAGGTGGCGCGCGGCATGAAGAAGACGACATCTGCAAAGCCGATGGGCTTCTGGCGCTGCTGGTCTTTTTCGGCGGGCGTGATGATCGGTTCAGGCGTTTTCCTGTTGCCGGCGGTGCTGGCGCCATATGGGTCGGTTAGCTTTCTTGGCTGGATCTTGTCGAGCATCGGCGCGATCTTTGTCGCCCTGACGCTCGCCCGTCTTGCCGGCCGGACCGAAAGAACCGGCGGCATGCCGGTTTACGCCCATGACGCGTTTGGCGATCTTACCGGCTTCATCATCGGCTGGAGCTATTGGGCGGGCATCGTTTTCGCCATCGCGGCGATCGCCGTCGCTTTTGCGGGCTATGCTGGCGTTCTGTTTCCCGCTTTGCACAATAACATGATCGCGCAGGGCGCCGTTGCGACAGCGCTTATCTGGATCGTCGCCCTCGTCAATCTTCGCGGCGTTGGAACGGCGGCGATCGTTCAGCTCGTCATGACGATCGTCAAAATCCTGCCGCTCCTCGTCATCATGGCGCTTGCCGTCTTTAAAGGATCTGCTGCAAACATCCCGCCGTTCAATCCG
>JAWKVJ010000004.1:0-100330 GCA_041398085.1 Parvularculaceae bacterium | reverse complement strand
AAACCGCTTGATCGCCGTTGCAGCCCATGGACCGGGCGAGCCGGGTAATCTTACCCTCGCTTCATTTTCCAATCGCGGTGCGGCGATTATCGATATTGCGGCTCCCGGCTGCGATCTTGATACCCTCAGAGCGCCGCAGTTTGACTCGGGTAAGAATTATGTCGGAACGGGGAACGCAGAAAACCGCAAGTTTGGAATAGTAAAATCCTCGGGCACATCTTTCGCAGCGCCGCTGGTTTCTTTCGCCCTGGCGCTCGCAGGCTCAATGAGAGGAACAGAACCGTTCGACCCCGACGCTCTGGCGTTGCGGCTCGAATATGCATCCGCATTTGAACCTAACTTTAACGGCCAGATCACAGGCGACAAACGCCTTGACATAGTTCGTATGGTGAGCCTTCGGTCGGCAGTCATTGAAGTGCAGGGCTCCTTAGATTTCGTTGAAGGCGCCGCCGCACGGCGTCTGCGCAAGACGCTCACCGACAACCTGCCGTCAGGCTGCATCTCGAACAATACGGTCCGCGTCAGAACCATCAATGGGAGAGTGCAGGTTTATCGAATCGGCGCCGTTCAGGACAAAAAACAAATTACATCCACCCTTTGCCAGGCGGGCCCGTCCGCTCCGATTGAAATAAACACAATTGCAGGAAAGACCATCAAGTTTTCAACGGATGAAGACATTGATGTGCTCTTAGCCGAAGGGTGCGCTAACAATCTGCTGACGCCAAAAGAACGAAACGATTTTCAATGCCGCTGATGCCAGCTCTGGGGAATAAAATGAAAAAACTTTGCATCGGTCTACTTCTTAGCACGACGCTGACTGCGTGCGTGTCGCCGCTATCGACCCGCTCGATGGCTAACGCCGACGACACTGGGCTTGGCATCTCCTATTTTCTGCCGAAACGTGAACTGAAAATCACGCTTGACCGAAAGCCAGTGACAACTGCCGAAATAGCCCGGCTCGAAGCGCAAGCGGGCGCTGCTCGCGCTGCGCTTGTTGAAGCGGAAAATGATCTTAAAACCAAGAAAGCGCTACTCAAAACCGCAGAGTTGCAACTCAAAGCGGCTGAAGAAGTCGGCCTGGCGGATGGCGCGCTAAATCCATTGAAGGCCGCCGTCGCTACGGCGAAATACAATGAACGGGTCGCAATGAGAATCGTCGAAGAACGACGTGCGCCGGCTGCGGCGGCGTCGGAAAGATTGCATGACGCAATCGCAGCGAATGCAAAAAACAAAAGCGAAACGGAAAGCTATCAGGAAACCATCAAGGTTGAAATCTCACCCTATTTACCGGATACGCGCCACCGCTTTGTCGCTGAACTCAATCATAGTTGGGCGCGTAGTGACAAATGGGCGATCACAACAACCGATGCAGGCCTCTTGCAATCCGCCAACGCAGACCCAGACGGCAAGCTGGACGACATTCTGGTTGAGGCCGGGAAACTTGCAATTCAGGCTTTCGGCGGCACTGGCCCGATCGTAGGCGCCGCGACATTGCCAGGATTGCCTAAGTCTTTGGCAGGCGCGGACGGCGCGGAGGGTGCAACATCAGACGGCTGCCTTGTGAGCTACCACGTAGAATTCCACGTCGATCCGGCAATGATGGCGGACCGGGTAAACTTGGAGGACGCGCTCGCTAATATTTGTTCTGCGTTTCACATCGAGATCGCAGCGCCAGCCATGACATCGGCTGCTCCCAAGCTTACCGAGAATGTCGTGAGCCGCGGGCTCGCATATCGCAGACAAATTCCTTACACGGTGGTACTTAGCAAGCATCTTGGCGGCATAAAAACCTTCAAGGAGCTCAAAGACCTACACTACAAGAACAAGGGCGCCGCCAAGACGCCAAAGGTAACCGATTTCGCACCGGTCGATTCACAAGTCATCTTGCTGCCAAATGGCGCGCCCATAGATGTCGTAAGCTTTGATGCAAGCTCAACCACGGCGCAGATCTATAAGACGACCTTTCAGAACGGCATGCTCACCATGCTCGATTACACGCGACCAAGCGAGGGGGCTGCGATCATTGGCATCCCGTCCAGAATTATTAGCGGAGCGGTATCGCAAATCGGTGAACTAACAACACTGCGCCTGAAAACCACGACAGACAAACTCTCCGCTGCCGACGAGGATGCTAAGCTTTACGACAAATATGTCGAAACGCTGAAGGCGCGTCAAAGCTACGAAGAGGCGCTGGAAAAATTTATCGCTGACGAAAAAATCAATGATTCCGACGATCAGGATTAGGCGCACAGGAAGAGGGATACGAACATTATGTCAACAACATTGCGAACTATTGTAACGGCGCTGCCGGCGCTATGCATCTTGGGCTGCGTCACCAATTCGACAACGTCTTCACCAGCAGCGCGCTCCTATGCCAAGTTTGATCGTATGCCGCCGCCGATGATTGAAAAATTCGATGCAGCCCTCACCGCAATGTCTGAAAATGAGGGCTCGGAGCATATCGGCGCAGCTGACCTGTTTTGGTCAAATCGAGCAATTGTAACGGTCGCCTTTAACGGCGGCTCGGACGAACTCTATGAGCTAATCGAGCTGACCGCCAAGGAGTGGACGCGCGACGCTGCATTTTTCGATTTTGATTTCCATACATCCGACGGAAAATTCCGTAAATGGAGCATTACGGATGCGACGCCGGCTGCAGACATCCGAATCTCGTTCCGTAGCGGACAAGAATGGGGAGGCTACTGGTCTTATCTCGGAACCATGAGCCGTTATTTTCCTGCAAACGAGCCGACAATGAACTTTGAAGGTTTCGTCACGGAACTTATGAAATTTCACGGCAAGTACGATACACCCGAATGGCGCCTTACATACGCCCACTCGACGATTCTCCATGAGTTCGGTCACGCTCTCGGCCTCGCCCACGAACATTTCCACCCACAATGCCAGTCCGACATGAAGTTCGAAGCGGACGACGGCTATGCTCCGACGTTTGACCACTACAAAACATATGCGCCAGACAAAAAAGGCCGATCGCCTGGCGTCAATCTTTACTTCGCCGGACCGCCAAACAACTGGGACCCTAAAACAATCGCATTTAATCTCGATTCCAAAACATTTTTTGAACGGTCTGAAGCGCTTTTGGCTTCGGTCACCGGTCGCGATGAGGAGTTTTCAACCTTAGCGACTCGTTCGGTCGATCAGGCTTCCGTTATGCTTTACGGACTTCCTGGTTTCCTACTGAAGGGCGGCGTGAACTCGCCCTGCAATTACGTTGCCCAGACGGGAGAACCGGCCGGGCTTGATTACGCGACCGCGCTTTCAGACCGGGACAGGAAATTTTTTGGTCTGGTTTACGAATAGGGTTAGGTTGAAATCACTCTAAAATTGAATCTTGAGCGTGTGCATTGCGAAACAGAGTTCCTATGGGATCTCTAGTTTGGAAAAAAGCGGCGCGCGCTTACCAGACTTTGCGAGCCCAGTTTGCAGTAATTTTGAGCGCGCCCGCCTCAACGCCCTCGGCCGCCTATCATGATTCAGACGCCGCAGCCCGAGACTCGCGATAAACTCTCAAGAGCTCAACGACAGGTACATCCTCAATAGTCATGCCGTCATAATCGCAGTTCTTTAGTTGAACGCCGGCAAACCGCGAAAACATTATCTTCGCTTTGCTAAAATCAGACTGAACGAACTGCGCGTTTGCGAATGAAACCTCGCTGAAATCGCTTTCAACAAGTAATGTCTGCGAAAATACGCTATTCGAAAGATCGGCATCTTCGGCTTTTATAGAGTGATTGCAATTCTCTAATGGAATAGTACTCATGTTTTCTCCTCACGAGATTAAAGGGCCTCGATCTCCAGGCCACTCCGAAAACGCTGTTCCAGAACGTCGAGCTTGTGCAAATAGTCGTCGCGGTCCTCAGCGGTAAAAATAAACCGCGCGACAAAATCAGTACAATGCTCGCATGGCGGCCGGAAATCACCTTGATTGACTAGGATTGACGCATTCTCGATCCAGGGATCGCTAAAATCAGACAATTCCGGAACGACGCGAACAAATCCGCCCTTTGCGTCGCGGAGCCCCGCAAGCCCGAATGTGACATCCTTGCGCTCATGGATATCGGCAAGCGCTTCGTTGTCCATGCCGAGTTCAAGCAAAAGCGCAGCACGTGAGAGATTGACGCCATACTGCGCCTCAGTCATGCCGACAATTCCGCCACCGCCAGGACGAATGCCAATTTCGCAGAATACGATTTCGCCGGACTCAGTGAGAAAACATTCAAGGTGCGTGACGCCGTTCTCGAATTCGAGTGCGCCTATCACCTCACTTGCATATTTTTCAAACCGGCGCCGGAGCGCAGAGTCATTGAGTATGTAGCTTGTGAACGGGGTTCCATCCGTGAAATCGATATTGCCCATGCCCGGCACATATTCAGCACATGCTGTCATACAAATCTGGCCGTCTCTCACCACAGAATCCAGATGATAAAGCGTTCCCTCGATGAATTCCTCCGCCTCGAACCGTCCGGGATCGCGAGTCGAAGAATACCAGTCTGCAAGAGCTTCTTTCGTGTCGATGAATGCAACATGACGCGACCCGGCTTCGCTGCATGGCTTCAAGACGAGTTTGCCGTGGGTCTCGAGCAGCATCTCGACGCGATTACGCTCTATTGCCGGTGAAAACTCCGGCACGCGTATGGCGCTATCGCCGACAATACGCTTCATCTCGACCTTGTCGCGATAACGCCGCGCTTGCGCCGGAGAAAGTCCGGCGATCCCCAGAGCCTCGCGAAGTCCAGCAGCGACTTCAATCAACAATTCATCAAGCGTAGCGACCGCGTCGAATGGCTTTTGCCGATGATGGAATTCTGCTTTCTCACGCAACGAGGCTCCGTCTGCAAACTGTTTCCAGGTGAACCCCTCAACTGTCACGTTTGCGATGCCTGCAACCTGTCCCGTGCGGCGCCGCTCGGCGAAAAGCACAACCTCAGTTTCCGGCAAATCCAGAATAGACTGACCCTTGATGTCCTTGTAGCCGGTCAGAGATTCACGCTCGAGGATGAGAATTCGTTTCATTGTTGCGCCTGAGCCATGTGTTTCAACAATTGGGGCACCGATTGGGACGCCGATCCCGGCGGCATCGCCGCTTCGATTATATGAATACCCTCCTGAGAAGTCGGGTCGTGCAGTGCGGAGGCCATCTCTGTTCGATTGCGGCAAAGAGTGTGGGCAACGCCGAACGCGCGCGCCACCGCGCTGAAGTCAACCTCGTTGCGATTGCGGATGAGCGGCTCATAATCCGGCAATGTGCGAACCGGCAGCAGGTCGAACAGACCGCCGCCGCCATTATTTAAAATGACGATCTGTCCGCGAAAGCCGCCGCGGATACAGGCTTCGAGCGCTGGGATGTCGTGCAGAGCAGCGAGATCGCCAAGGATCAAGAGCCCGCGCACGCCAAGGCCCGCCGCTTCGCCAAAGAATGTTCCATAAGTGCCGTCAATGCCGGACACGCCGCGATTGGCGAATATTTGCCGGTGCGCATCATCGACAGGGAGCAACAAGTTCACAAGGCGCAAGGCGAGTGAATTCGATACGTGAACAAAATCTCCAGCAGGCCCGTGCAAGGCGTCAACAACAGCCTGGACCTCGCACCAGCCAATCTCGTCAACAATACGCGGCAGATATTCGCGGCACTTATTCGCTGCTGAGAGCCATTGGGCGCGCCAACGCCCGTCGCCATCCTTCAGCCGCTCAGCGAGACCGGCGATCGTTGCGCGATCAGGCGCAACAATGAGCTCGAAACTGGACGCAGTGAAGTCGGCTGCGACAGGCCTGGTGTCTATTCGAATGACGGGCGAGGAGGACGCGGTCAAAAATTGCTGCAAACTGCTTGAAACCGGTGCTGAACCGAGACGGATGATCATGTCAGGTTTTGCGAACATGAATTCGCGCTGCGAAATGAGAATATCGCCTTCAGCAATTGTCGAGGGAATGCCGAACCCCCGTACTGACCCTGCAGCGTCAGCCAGCAGAGGGAAACCGGTTTCTTCACTCAGCAAACGAATAAGATCTTCATCGACTAGTCCGTCCGGGCCGGCGACGATCAGCCCTTTCATTCCCGGCCGTAACGAGAGCCGGTCCGAAAGAGCGTCCAGATCTGGCGGCGCCCCGTGCTGCACCGCCACGGTAACCTCATCTTTTACCGGGGGCGGCTCATTCGGTTTGTCGCTCCAGCCGTGAATCCCGTCCACAGAAGTTAGTTTACCGTCTTGTGGCGCGTTAATCTGGACAGGTCCGCGATCAGGGCCGGCATTGAGATATCGTGAAAGCTCCGCCAAGCGAGCTTGCAGGTCATCTATATCCGATTCCTCGTGCGTCGGGTCTTCCAGATCGACTAGCTTCGCCACCAGGGGCCGGCAAAACTCCGCCTGCAACGTCGTTTGCGGCAGACCTGCTCCCCGCAAACGTTTTGGACGGTCGCAGGAAAGAATTACGAGCGGCGCTCTGACGGAATGTGCTTCAGTCAGAGCTGGAAGAAGATTTGCAACCGCGCTGCCCGACGTTACGCAAGTCACAGCCGGACGCCCGGTGCTACGCGCAAGACCGAGAGCAAAAAAGCCGGCGCTGCGTTCATCCGTCAAGATGAAAAGCCGAATTGCGCCGCACTCACGGAGAGCGGAAACCATCGCCGCCGAGCGCGTACCAGGCGAGACCACCGCATCACGAACGCCAAGACGTACAAGCGAGTCTACAATCGCTCGGCACCAGTTTGTGTTTACATTATAAGCACTCGTGAGTTTCATATTCCGTCTATCGCCTAATTCAGTAGTTCACTGATCGCATGCGGCAACGGCGGAATATGGCTTTCCCAGGTTCGCGGCCGCGACGGAACCGGAAAATCGGGACAGGTTTTTATTATTTCATCCGTGAATGCGATACCCATCTCGCCAATTGACACAACAGCATCGCCGACAGTCTTGGCTGAGGCCCGGGCAACATCATCCGCGTCCATCGCCAACGCGATCTCAATGATTTTATCCCCGAGCGCGTCGTCGTCGGGCGCAACGATCCGCCCGGATTGATCAGCATCACCAAGAAGATTTTGCACGCGTTCGTCAATCGCGATCCCGATCGAGCGCACGCAACCGGGCATCGCACCGACAAGCGCATGAAAGCGCGAACTGATCAAAACGGAGCTGAGCCGCAGAAGGCCGACAACATCCCTTACCGGATGCTGATACCCCATCAGTATGACCGGGTCTCCATCCATACGTTCGGCCAGGTCACGACAGGCGACCTCGTCAACCCGCTCCATGCCTACTAGCAATGGGAAAGCGTTCATGCGCCGCCGCAACTCGTTCATCGCGAAAGCGAGGTTTTGAATATAGCGATTGTATTTGCCGGCGATCTCGTCGGATTCTGCGTGAAAGAACACCGAGCCATAAGACAATTCTCGATGTCGGCCGGTCTTTTGCATTTCAAGCGCCATTACGGGGTTTGCCCGCACGGGCCACCAGAATGGGTTGCTGGGACAAATTGTGACGATCTCGTCCGAACCGTTCCAGCCAAGTTTGCGTAGCATCGCCGCCGCTTTTTCTTTTGGCGCAGCATCAAAGGTCCATGCCGTATCTGCGCCCGGCGTTGCGCGCAATCCGATCGCATCAGCGGCGCGTCGTGACGCTTCGTTACGGCACATTATCAAAGCGCCAGACGCGTGCTCGGAAACAAAGGAGGATAAAGAATTATCCATCGCCGCGACTTCAGCGCCATACCCAATCGAAAGCTTTCCGCTGCGCGACGCAATGCCCAAAGCACCAGCCATTACTGCAGAAAGAACATTTGAGAACTTAGATTTGAACATGGAGCCTTCGCATGCGATGACCCCATCATGGTCAAACACGGCGCGGGAAAGCGCCTTCGGCACATAGTCATCAACCGGCAAGCACTTTACAGCACCGAGAACATCTGACGGCATACGATCGGTAAGCGCTAACGCGGAATACGTCACCATGTCGTCTCCAAGCAGATAAGAAATCTGCCGGACAATCTCATTAGCGCGCATATCCGAGCCGACATTGCCGGCGCCGAAATAGCCCGCAAGCAAAAGATTTATCGGGCGATCCGCGCCGATTTCATCAGAACGCTGGACCGCAGCCGCGGCGGCGGCGGCGATATGCTTCATCAACGTCTGATCGGGATCAGACGACGCGGCAAATTCGAGAATCTCCTTACTTAGCGCAACCAAGGATTCCTCCTCATCTGTTTGCCGCCTTACAAGCGCTTCCATTCGGCTTAAGACCTCTAACGCAAAGCCTCAGCCATCGATCTTCATCATTCAAACCAAGATCAAGCATCTCGTGAGATCGTCTCTCAGGCAGCGACGCGTTTTCCGACAAATTCAGCATTATGGAACATGCCGAATTTAACCTTTCCCGCCATATCGTCGCCGTTTACGACGCTTGAAAAGGAGGCTGTCAGCCGCATCGGCTGCTCCAGCTTGGCCTTCCACGTCACCTTGTCGCCCTCGACTTTGCCGTCAAAAATATCGCGCGGCGCGACCGTACCCTGCAATGTTCCAGTGAGCCCTCCTTCCTCCTCTTTACAAGCGAGCACGAATTTTCTGTCGCCAAGCGGCGTTGACATCGAAATTTCCCAGGTGCCACCGACGGTCATAATTAAACCCTCCTATGTTCGTATTCAGCTTCTAAATGTGATTAGCCGGCGCTGCTTCATATTTGCGCGTGCTTCATTCCATTTTCCGGTTTCAGCAGACGCGATTACTTTTCTAACCATCATTGTCGATTGGTCCGCCTCGACGTGCCTCTCGAATTCATTTCCACACTGATCGTACCAAGGCTGCGAGCTTTCAAGGACAATCCGATCCTCAACATTGATAACAGGATCTTCCTCCACATATTGAATGGAATGACCCGCTGATTTCGTTCTCTGAAGCCATTCCATGCGGCAGCTTGAAGGACCTGTGGGCACGACGTGCAAGAATATCTGAAAATCGATCATTGCCGCCCGCTGCCGAAGAAACACGCGGCCCGGCAAGTCGAAAGTGGCGAACATCACCGTTTTTTCTGGAACCCGTTCGTCATCTGTTTTGGCCGGCGGCATGAAAGACATGAACCCGCTTTCAGTCAAACGCAGCTCGATTGTGCTCTCCCGCGCCCCGCGCGCTTTCAAAAAAAGATATGCGGGATGCGTGCCTACATGCGTATAGGCCGGGTGACAGGAATCGAATTGATTTTCTATCACCATCACGTGGTTGCAGTTGAATTCGGTGACGCCTTGCATCCAGCCATGATCGTTAAAGCCGTCGATCACTGGCGGACGCGCCGGCTCAGGCGCTCCCTCTCCCATCCAAACCCAGACGTAGCTGTCCTGCTCGGCTACAGGAAACGACGGCACGACAAAATTCTCAGGAACGTTGGCATCCGGATGCATTGAAGGAACATGAATGCATCGGCCAGTTGCGCCGTCATATTGCCAACCGTGATAGCCGCACGCGATCTTGCCGTTCTCTTGAACTTTTCCTCTCGAGAGCTTGACGCCGCGATGACAGCATCGGTCAAGTAGCGCATGCGCAACGCCTTCCGCATCGCGAAAAACGACTATGTCCTTGTCAAGGACCCGCACCGCCTTCGGTTCCTTACCGAGTTGCGAGCCCGCACACGCTATATACCAGTAATCGCGGAGCATCTTGTCCTCATTTCGTATGTTGACGCCTAATCTAACCGACATCAAATGCCGGCAGAGCGGCGTAGTCCAAAATCTTCATTTTCTCGAAAGCCTGCTTCGTCTTGTCTCCAAGCAGCCCGATTGTGCGAACTGCGGGAACAAGCTGACGAAATAAGACACGTTGCATGGTGGCGGCGGATTCTGAATTACGCACAAGTTCGGAACATTTGTTCTTTGGCAAACCCGCCGGCTCCCATATTTCATCTGCGAACAAGTAATCCTGAAGCAGCGAGAAGGATTGAACAACAAACTCCTCGCGCCGAGATAATTCACGGCTGTCAAGCTCGCGATGACGTTCGGCGAGCGCGATCTGACCACCAGCAAAGTGTCTGGCTTCATCGCGAATGACGAGCGCCAGCAGCTTTTTAACCAGGGGCTCGCTCGAATAGAGCTGAAGACTCTTGAAAAAGGAAAGCGCAAGGCCTTCGATCAAAATCTGCATTCCTAAAGCGGTAATGTCCGGGTCGGAATCTTCAAGCACGTCATAGAGCAGTCGGCCGAGACTTTTCGAAAGTGGATAGCTCGTCCCTATTTTTGACTGCAATCGGCTGAAAACCTCGATATGGCGCGCTTCATCAACGGCCTGAATTGCCGCGCAGTCCTTCACGGCCGAGCTGTCAGAGGACAGCATCAATTTAGCCGCACAAAGCTGCGATGCTTTCTCGCCGTGTAGAATCTGGGAGATGTGCCAACCCTGCATTTCGCGACGCAACGCCGCCTTCTCTTTACTAGAAAGGCGCGGCCATAAATCGGTGCCCGCAATTGCGATTGAAGCGTCTGGCATCGAGAGCGGATTTTCCGGATCGAGTTCGTAGCTCCAGTCGACATCCTGATCGGGGTCCCATTGAGAACGCCCGGCTTTCACATAGAGATCTTTCAGGGTCTTCCATTCCGAGGCGTGCGATTGATCGACGACGACATCGATCTCTGTCGTCAACCAGTGCCTGTTCGGTCCGGCGCGCCAGCCATGTTGATCAGTATCCAGCTTCTCTGCCTGTTCTTTTATCATTGCCGAACCTCTGTTTGCAGATCCGGTCGGACCGCGAACGGCTTTTCGACGACCTCGGTTGCACGCGCCACTTGCAACCGGGCGCTTATCAATTTTTCATCGGCGGCGTCGCGCACAGCCCGACGTAGAGATTTCTCGTCACCGTTGATGCTGCAAAGCGACACCATAGTATCGGAGGAGACTGTCAGTGCGCTAAAGGAATAGTAGCCGTTAAATGCAAGCCCGCCTGCAAGGGCGCACGCCTCATTTTCGACGGCGCCCTCTTGCAACCATTCAATGATTCCGATGAACGGATCAGATCCGAAGCAATGTGCGTATTTAGATGCCTTGTTCGGCGCCATAAGATCTTCGCCAAGGACGCTCTCCGCTATCCGCAAAAGGTCTGCGCGCAAGAAAGGCATAAAAATCCTGGTCGGCCCCATCTGGTCTTTGTGAGAACGAACCGCCCGGACAAAATCGGTAAAGACGCTAGTTCTCGGGGGCGATCCGGTAACGACAAGCCCTTCCCGCTTTTCGGGAAGAGAAAACAGGACTGTACTAACTCCGAAGCCTTGAGAACCGATCGCAGGATGATAAGTATGAAATCGAAAATCATAGGGATCGACATCGGCGATCGTCAGCATCAAATACCGTTCGCAAGTGTTGTGCAGATAATATTCTAATGCGTATCCCCATCCTGCACACATATAGGCATGAATGAGCGCTTCAGGCCTGGAGCCGCCACCTTCCTCAATGATGTCAAACAAGCGCTCTAGACGCTGCGGCGGATCACCAATTTCTGCCGGAAGGACCGTGCTTGATACTGCATAAGGACAGTTTCGAGCCTCTGGTAAAGCTCGATAAATCATGTCGGCTTGCGCGCCAATGCAGCGGCCAAGCAATTCTGATTGAGCGTCTAAACCGCCGCATTCGGGCGCGAATGGCGGCAGGATTTGCCAAAAAACTGCAGCGAGCAATTCCGGTCTTGCATGCAGTGTCCCCGCGCCGCGTTTCATCCCCCCGGTCATGCGCTCATCCTTTCGAGCGCCGACGTATCCATTGCGCCATGCCGGGATTGATTGCTTGCGATTAATTGATGGAGATCTTCGATTTTTCCAGAAACAATTTGAAACTCGAACGCCGTTTCGGGAGTTACGGAAACCGGACAAACCGTCATATAGCCATTATAAGCGAGGGACGTCGCCGTTACTGTTTTCGCTTCCCGGATATTCGAAGCCTCGAGCCATTCAATTAATCCAATCCAAGCATCCGATCCGAAACAATGGCCATATTGCGCGGCGCGATCTTCGCCTACGGATTGCGCTCCGACCAGTCGGCGCGCGATCGCTGAGAGGTCTTCGCGCAGATACGGAAGAAAGCACATCGTATCATCGCCCTGCTTTACATGATCACGGACGACATGAAGAAATTCGCGAAACCCGCTTTCAGGATAGGGGCCGTCGGTAATCGCGATGTCTTGCGACTGACAATCCGGCAGCTCAAAACGTAGAGCCGAAATTCCAAACCCCGACCGCCCAATTAAAGGGTGCGTACGAAAGCATTCAAAATTCACAAGGTCTATATCAGCAATGGCGATAATCGCGCGTTTCGACGCCGCTTGACTGGCGAGAAACTGCAATGCATATCCCCAACCCGCGCATTCATACGCATGCAAAAATGTTAATGGCCGAATACCGCAGCCATCAAATATTCCTGCACAAAGCGCCTCATAATTTTTCTCATCCACGAACAAATATTGAGACAGATAGGTCGAGCATAAAATGACGTCGTATTCGTGAATATCTTCTTCGCCCGCAACAGATTGAACACAAGCCGCTATAAAATGACCAAGTAAGCCAATTCTCTCGACTAGTGACTCGCATTCAGCCGCAAATGCCGATTCTACACGCCAATGCGTTACTGCATGCAGCGATGGGGCCTCACCTACGCAGAGAGAAGACACGTTCATTGTCGCCTCTCCTTTGCAGGCGCGCCAACACCATGGTCAGGCGCAACCAACTCAACATTCGATAGTGATAAGATCGTCCGGCTGGCACTAACGAACTTTAAAAAGCCGGGTACGGAATCGGCGTCATGGACAGCAACGGAGACACGGTTCATTCCAATGTCGACGCGGTCTACGCGAAGATCCTGCCAAACGGTCAAAATGCCTTTACGTCCCGCGCGCGACAAACGCGGAACCATCGCATAAGGATCGTAAGTCAGGAGCACATCCTTGGCGAGCAATTCCGCCGGCAACTGCACCTGAAAATCAGGCCCGCAAAGCCGCACAAGCATAACGCTCAAATTTGGCATATTCGCACGCGCCGCTGCGAGTATTTCCGTAAGCAAAGCATATCTTTGGGCAGCCGAGATACGCACTGGGACAGTCGACGCTTTTTCAACATCTGAGGCTACTGCGAATTCATGCACGCTCCGAAGCGGTAAGGTCGTCAGGATTCCTTTGTAGGGCGTGCCGGCGAAAGGAGATTCCTCCAGGCTTCCCCAAAGGCAAACCCCAGCGCTCTTTGTTTGTACGATCTGCGCCGCCGCCTTTTCAAGAGAAGCAAGGTCAAGGCTAATCATGACATTATATAAAAATTTGACTGCTTCAGGTTCAGGAAGCCGACGGGCGAGTAGGTGTGATAGGCGCCGCAATCATCAAATCGCAAAATGTCGCCAGCTTTCGGTGTAAGTCCCTCCGTCAACTCACCAATAATATCCGCCCGATTACAGCTGCTGCCTGCGATGACAACCGGCGCATCAAGAGAGGGTCGGCCTTCAGCCTCTTTTGGAATAAGAACAGGTTTGCTTGGTCTTCGAAGAAAATTTTCAGTTTGAGCCAAGAGGAAAGCTTGCGCCATACCGCCATCGCAAATTGCAACATGACGTCCGTTCAAACGTTTCACGGCCAAGACTTTCGTGAAAAACGAACCGCCCCGCCGAAATATCGCCCGTCCGGCTTCATGCCAGAGAACGACGTCCTTCTTTAGCGGCTCAATCGCCTCTCGGTATTGTCGGAAATATTCAGAATTTACGTCCCAATCGGCTGAAAACCCGCCACCGAGATTGAGAAATTCGATTCCCTTACCGGTCGCCGAAGTAACCTCATTTATGATCGCGGGCGCTTTCTCGGCGAGCGGAAGACCATAATTTTCAAAGGTGAGCGGGCCGCCATAAACGTGAATGCCGGAAACGTCGATATCCGCATCCTGCAATCTTGAAGCCATCGCACACAATGATTCAAGATCGACGCCAAAATGATCTTCATGCGCTGGTTTCACAACGCAATCGAGGAAACTGCAAGCATTCAATCTCAACCCGACCGTCACTCTCTTTGAAGGTGCCTTCAGGGAGAGCAGAAGGTCGACCTGATCGGGATTATCGAGAATGACCGTGGCGTTGCGCGAGGCAAGAGTTGCGGCGAGAAGTTGAGCGTCAAGCGCAGGAGTATTTACGATTTTCGGCACGCCGGCGCGGCCGCTCATCAAAACAAGTTCGCCAAGGCTTGCGAGTTCAACCCCGTCTTCAAAGATATGGGCGCAACGCACAAAAAGATCAATATTAGGGTTGGCCTTTAGAGAAACGATAAGCGGCGTTCCTAGTGCATTTTTTAATTTTAAATAATCGGATATGACCGTAGCGGGATTGAAGAGATAGCACGGAGTATCAAAAGACTCTAAGTCCTCATAGCGAGAAGGCGCTGGATGCTCTTTAACATGAACGTTGCCAGACACAGACATTTCCTTTCTTCGCTAGATCCTGGCGATAATTTTGCCAATAAGCGGCAGGCCAGCCGCATCATCCCGCTTCAGTGCGATCAATTCATGGCCAGGAACTGTTGATCCATACCGCGCAAAGTCGTTGATTGATCGATTTCAATCTTTTCCGGATCTATCTTGTTTGGATAGAGCTGATCGCAAACCAACATGAGTTCGACTACTTTTAAGGAATCAACGCCAAGCTCGCTTACGCTGATATCCGGATCAATTGACTCTTGGCCGAGAATTTTCGCCACTTCCTGCGACAACAGATCCAGCGTTTCAGTATTTTGCATTTCTGCCTCTTTCCTTGACGCCAAATGGCTCATGCAACGTCACTTTGCAGGCGCGATGTTTGATTCCGATCCGGCGAACGAATTGGGGGCGTTTCTCTCTTGCCCTTGTTCATCTAGCTATGTAAGCGGCCTTTCGTGACCCTATCTCGAAATTGTATTTTTTTTAAAAATCCGCGCCTGGTTCAAAAGTTCTCATATTTTTCTGTATACATACTATTTAACAAAGCTAACAGCATTGCCTGCGCAATGCTGCAACGCGAATCGTGATAGAATTTGGCGCGTATAGCCAAAAACTCGTTACTTATGCGTATGGAAGAACGTTCTCGGCAAAGCACTTCATAGACCGACAGATTACGTCATGAGGAATGGTGCCAAGCTGCATGATAAGCATAAGCTCATCGACGCCGGCCTCTTTAAACATTTCCACTTTTTCTCGGGCTATTGACGGATCGCCTATTATCGAAAGCAAATAGGAGTTGTCATTCATGCGCATTTTTTTAGCCAATCCCAGCATTTCGTCGGACACATCATCGACTGGCGCGCCAAGAGGACCGAGAGACGGACGCTCCTTTGACGCATAGTACCGGTCGAATGCGCTTCGAAAATAACGGGCGCCTCGAAAGCCATGGCGCCAGGCTTCATCATCATCCGGCAACACGCATGTATTGGCCGTCAATGCAAAGTGGTCGTTTTTTTGCCAGCCTTCAGGAGAAGATTTTGCAACGGTCGATTTGTAAAGCTTCACCTTTTGCAAGAGATCTTCATAACTGCCAACACTGAAATTCAAAACGCCGACACCGAGGCCGCCGATTCGCACCAGTGATTCCTTTGAATAAGAACCGGAGATGAAAATCGGCGGGTGAGGTCGCTGCACCGGCTTTGGGACAATATGAGTCGGCGGAACGTGATAATAATTGCCTTCCCATTGAAATATGTCGTCCTGCCAAATGCGTGGTATCATTTGCAACGCCTCTTCCCACTGAGGATTGAGTTCGAGGCGATTGATTTCGAAAATATCGGCTTCGACATTGCTTGAGCTCTTGCCCGATCCCCAGCTCACCCGGCCGTTCGACAAGATATCGAGCGTGGCAACGCGCTCGGCGACGCGAATTGGATGATTGAAGCGATATGGCGTTAGCGACACGCCGTGCCCTAGCCGTATTCGCTTGGTGCAACCGGCAACATAAGAAAGAAAAACCTCGGGTGCAGAGGAGTGAGAATATTCATAAAGCCCATGGTGCTCGACGGCCCAGAGACAATGATATCCGAGCTCATCAGCAAGTTGCGCCTGCGCCGCACAGTTCTGGAAGAATTCTCTTTCCCTCGCACGTGTCGGATCTTCGATCTGCATCTCGTAGAAGAGCGAAACTTTCATGACATTGATCTCCTGCTTTCTCCAGATTGTGGCGCTCGCTCAATTTTCGGCTTCGACAAGATTTCGTCGATTGCGCCGGCGAGCACGTCGAGATTTTCTCTCGCAAGTATCGAGTAGTGATCCCCGGCAAGGCGAACTAAGTTAATCTCCCCGTCGTGAACGGGCCGCAATGCTGAAGCACCCGCTCGCCCAAGACGCTTCTCGCTGGCGCCAGTGCGGATTTCGGTCACCTCGCCGCAATACCCGCCGCCCAAATATCGGGTCATGGCTGCGTGGTGGGCGCGGAACATCGGCAGGATCGCTCTTATGTTTAAATTGTCGACGAGTTCAGATCCAAGCTCTAGCCGCAAGGCCAAATCAAAATCTTCCTCGGTCAATGAACTGAGATCCGCCGCCGTCTTTGGAAGAAGAGAATCAACAAGAATGACTTGGCGAACATTTAGTCCGGCGTCCTGCATCTGACGTGCAACGTCATAGGCAACCACACCGCCGAAGGACCAACCGATTAAGGACCATTCATCGTGTTCCGGCTTGATCAGGCTATGCCGGCAATATTCAGCGATATCTTCTATTCGGTCGAGCGCCGCCTCACCGGGTTCAACGCCAGGCAACCTGCAGCTTAGGACTTCTCCGGGAAATTCCAGCTTCTGAGCAAGTTTCCCGTAAGTGGAGCCCAGCCCCAGCATAGTCGGCATGAACAACAAGGCTTGTTTCGCGTCAGGTCGCGAACGCAAGACAATCTGTTGAGTCGATGCGCTTTCAGAGGCGTTACTGCGCGACCATTCGACAATTCCCGCGACGGTAGCGTGCGTCAGGAATTGCGGAAGCGAGACCTTTCGTCCTAGCGCCCCGCTCAGCTTGTCGACGAGCCGAAGCGCCAACAAGGAATGACCGCCGAGTTCGAAAAAATTATCGTTGATCCCCACCCGATCGACGCCGAGCGCTTCGGCGAACAAGCCCGCCGCCAAAACTTCAGCAGCGTTTCGCGGCGGAGTATATTCGGTCTGCTCGAGACGACGCCCCGGCATCGGTAACGATTTGCGGTCTAGTTTGCCGTTGGGCGTAAGCGGGAGCGCTTCCATGACAACAAATACCGAAGGGATCATATAATCAGGAAGTCTCGCCTTTAATCGTGTGCGTATCCGCCCTTCGTCGAATTGTGCTTCCGACTCTTTAGCGACGACATAGGCGACAAGACGTTTGACGCCTGGCGTGTCTTCGCGGGCGATGACGGCCGCATCCTTGACGGTCGGATTGCGCCGAAGCGCCGCTTCGATTTCCCGCGTTCGATCCGGAACCCGCGGATTTTCACCTGGTGATCCTGGCGTCCGAGATATTCAAGTTGTCCGTCGCTGCGCCAGCGCGCCAGATCGCCGGTTCTATAAAGGCGTCCGCCGGAGCCGAACGGATCGGCGACAAACCGTTCCGCCGTCAGGCCCGGCCGCCCCAGATAACCGCGCGCAAGACCAACGCCGCCGATAAACAATTCACCAATCGCGCCAGGCGGTTGAAGAGAGAAATCCGGGGAAACGACGTAAGCTTGGCTGTTAGCGATCGGCCGACCGATCGCAGGAGAACGTTCAAACCCGTTTTTAACTTCATAATAGGTCGAATAGGTCGTATCCTCCGAAGGCCCATAAAGATTGAACAAGCGCGCATGCGGCAAGGCTTCATGCACGGCTAAAGCCAGATCAGACGCCAGCGCTTCACCGGCAAGGTTGACGACTCGGACGGAGCTCATTTCACACTCGACCCTGATCAGTTCGCGCATCGCCGACGGCACTGTATTTATAAGGGTAATTTCGTCCGCATCCGGTAATTCCGGCAGTTCAAGCGCATTGCGCGCAATCAGCACGCTGCCGCCTGCTGTCAGCGGCGCAAAAATTTCGAATACCGACAAATCAAAGCAGATCGATGTTGAACCGAGAACACAGGCCAGATCCTCAGCCGAAAATACACTATGAGCCCACGACAGAAATCCGACGACGTTCTCATTTGTAATTGCGACGCCTTTTGGGTTTCCTGTCGACCCTGACGTGTAGATGACATAGGCGAGGCTTGCGGGCGTTGCTTTGCAGTCGGGGTCCGGCGGCGCGGCCGGTTCCGGCAGATCCTCATCGAGACACACCGCCGTAACGGCGGCGGGAAGCATGCCGGCCAGCGCCCGCCGGCAGATCACCAGGCGCGCGCCGGCGTCTTCGAGCATGTAGAGCCGCCGCGCGGCGGGATAGGCCGGATCGATCGGCAAATACGCCCCGCCCGCCTTGAGAACGGCGAGAAGCGCAACCACCATTTCCGGCGACCGCTCAAGGCACACCCCGACCGGCTCGTCGGCGCCCACGCCTTGCCCGCGCAGATAACGCGCCAGCGCCTCAGCCTGTTCCTCAAGCGCGCGGTAAGTCAGGCTGCGCCCTTCAAAGCGCACCGCGACCGCTTCGGGCGTGCGCGCCGCCTGCGCTGCGACAAGACTGGCGAGCGTCGCCTCCCGCGGAAACGCCGCCGCCGTATCGTTCCAGTCCTCAAGCCGGCGACGCTGCGCCTCGTCAACAAGCGAAAGTTCGGACAAGCGGGCGTCCGGCGCCGCCGTAAAGCCTTTCAGGATCTCAACATAGCTGCGGCTGATGTCTTCAATGCTCGACGCATCGAAAAGGTCCGTTGCATATTCCCAAAATCCCTCAAAACCATCATCCCCAGGCGTCAGGTAAAGAGAAACATCAAATTTAGATGTCGATGCCTCACCCGAAACGCGACTGATCTGCAGTCCGGGTAACATGTCGAGAGGCCGCCGCGTTTCATTCTGAAGAGCCAGCATGGCCTGGAACACCGGCTGGCGGGACAGGTCTCGCGCCGGCTGCAATTCGGCGACGAGTTTTTCGAACGGCAGGTCCTGATGGGCGTAAGCCCCCAGCGCCGTCTCTTTCGTTGCGGCCAGAAAGGCGCGCACCGTCGGATCGCCCGAAAGGTCCGCGCGCAGGGGCAGCATGTTTACAAAAAACCCGATCAGTCCTTCCACCGCCGCATGCCGGCGGCCCGCAACAGGCGACCCAACGACCACATCCTGCTGGCCGCTGAACCGCGCCAGCACGAATTGCAGGGCGGCCAGCAGCACCATGAACGGCGTCAGTCCTTCGCGCTTCGCCAGCGCATTCACCGCCGCGCTGAGATCGGCGGGAAGATGCAGCGCAAGGCTGGCGCCGCGATAGGTCTGAACCGCCGGGCGGGGACGGTCCGTTGGCAGGCTGAGCGACGTCGGCGCGCCTTCAAGGCGCCGCCGCCAGTAATCGAGCTGGCGATCGAGCGCCGCGCCGCGCAGCCAGTCGCGCTGCCATTGCGCGTAATCAGCATATTGCACCGGCAGGTCCGGCAATGGCGAACCCGCCCCTTCGACAAAGGCGCCGTAAAGCATCGCCACTTCGCGCAACAAAACGCCAATCGACCAGCCGTCGCTGACGATATGATGCATCACGGCGACGAGCACATGCTCGTCCGCCGCCAGTTTAATAAGGCTAACGCGCAGCAACGGCCCGCAATCTAGTGCGAAAGGCCGATTGATCTCCTCATCTATCTGCGACCGAACACGCCTCGCACGCGCCTCGTCGCTTAGTCCGGACAAATCTGTTTGACGCAATTTAAATACAGATGAAGGCGTTATCCTCACTAAAGGCTCGCCGTCTCGCGAAAGGAAACAAGTGCGCAAAGCGTCGTGGCGCCGCACGACTTCATCGAACGCACTTTCAAGCGCATGGACATCAAGACGTCCTTGCAACCGCGCTACTGCAGGGAGGTTGTAAGCTCCCCCCAACCCTTCGAGCTGTTCAAGGACCCATAGCCGTTCCTGGGCATAAGATAATGTCGGTTCCTGTCCAGGAAGCCTTCTATTCAACGGCGGCAACGCATCGAGTTCCAGCCCGTGTTGAGCAAGTCTTTCGCATAATTGCGCAATTGTCGGCGCTTCAAAGACCGCGCGCGGTGAAATCTCTACGCCGAATGCGTCGCGCAACCGCGCAATCAATTGCATCGCCAACAAGGAATGACCGCCGAGTTCGAAAAAATTCTCATCAACAGCGACAGAATCGACGCCGAGAAGCTCGCTCCACAGCGCCGCCATGCGCCTTTCACTGTCGTTTCGTGGTTGCTGACGATCTTTGACGGCGCGTTGCTGCAGCGGCTCCGGCAAGGCTGTTCGGTCCAGCTTGCCATTCGAGGTTACGGGCAAAGCGTCCAGAGCTACAAAGGCGTAAGGAACCATGTACTCAGGAAGGTGACTGGAAAGGTCACTGCGCTGCAAATCGACATTAACTGCATCTTTAGCGACGACATAGGCGACAAGACGTTTGACGCCTGGCGTGTCTTCGCGGGCGATGACGGCCGCATCCTTGACGGTCGGATTGCGCCGAAGCGCCGCTTCGATTTCCCCAAGTTCGATCCGGAACCCGCGGATTTTCACCTGGTGATCCTGGCGTCCGAGATATTCAAGTTGTCCGTCGCTGCGCCAGCGCGCCAGATCGCCGGTTCTATAAAGGCGTCCGCCGGAGCCGAACGGATCGGCGACAAACCGTTCCGCCGTCAGGCCCGGCCGCCCCAGATAACCGCGCGCAAGACCAACGCCGCCGATAAACAATTCACCAATCGCGCCAGGCGGTTGAAGAGAGAAATTTTCATCAAGCACGTGAAGCGTAATATTGTTGATCGGCCGGCCGAGAGGGACGCTGATTTGATTGTCCAATGGCGCACATTCCCACGCACTTACGTCAACAGCCGCTTCGGTTGGACCGTAAAGATTATGAAGGCGACATGAGAGCGATGAAAGGAAAGCGTTTTGCACATCGACCGGCAACGCCTCTCCACTGCAAACAACATCCCGCAAGCTTGCGCACTGAGAGAGATCGGCCGTCTGCAAAAATACCTGCAGCATGGATGGCACGAAGTGGGCTATCGTTACGCCCTCATCAGCGATGAGTTTCGCAAGATAGCTCGGCTCGCTGTGCCCGCCGGGTCGCGCAACGACAAGACACGCGCCCGTCATTAGCGGCCAGAAAAACTCCCAAACTGAAACGTCAAAACCGAACGGCGTCTTTTGCAGAACTTTGTCATCAGCCGTAAGCTGATAGCGTTCTTGCATCCAATGCAGACGATTGACGATCGCCTGATTTGTAATTGCGACGCCTTTGGGTTTCCTGTCGACCCTGACGTGTAGATGACATAGGCGAGGCTTGCGGGCGTTGCTTTGCAGTCGGGGTCCGGCGGCGCGGCCGGTTCCGGCAGATCCTCATCGAGACACACCGCCGTAACGGCGGCGGGAAGCATGCCGGCCAGCGCCCGCCGGCAGATCACCAGGCGCGCGCGGCGTCTTCGAGCATGTAGAGCCGCCGCGCGGCGGGATAGGCCGGATGATCGGCAAATACGCCCCGCCCGCCTTGAGAACGGCGAGAAGCGCAACCACCATTTCCGGCGACCGCTCAAGGCACACCCCGACCGGCTCGTCGGCGCCCACGCCTTGTCGCGCAGATAACGCGCCAGCGCCTCAGCCTGTTCCTCAAGCGCGCGGTAAGTCAGGCTGCGCCCTTCAAAGCGCACCGCGACCGCTTCGGGCGTGCGCGCCTGCGCTGCGACAAGACTGGCGAGCGTCGCCTCCCGCGGAAACGCCGCCGCCGTATCGTTCCAGTCCTCAAGCCGGCGACGCTGCGCCTCGTCAACAAGCGAAAGTTCGGACAAGCGGGCGTCCGGCGCCGCCGTAAAGCCTTTCAGGATTCAACATAGTTGCGGCTGATGTCTTCAATGCTCGACGCATCGAAAAGGTCCGTTGCATATTCCCAAAATCCCTCAAAACCATCATCCCCAGGCGTCAGGTAAAGAGAAACATCAAATTTAGATGTCGATGTTCCGTAAAGCGAAACGGATTTCGTCGAAGTCGCCTTGTTGGAGCCTTCTGCAGTCAGCTTCAAACCGGCAAGGTTCAATCCGGATTCGCGCGGCGTGTTCTGCAATACAAATAGCGATTGCACTATCGGCTGGCGGGACAGGTCTCGCGCCGGCTGCAATTCGGCGACGAGTTTTTCGAACGGCAGGTCCTGATGGGCGTAAGCCCCCAGCGCCGTCTCTTTCGTTGCGCCAGAAAGACGCGCACCGTCGGATCGCCCGAAAGGTCCGCGCGCAGGCAGCATGTTTACAAAAACCCGATCAGTCCTTCCACTGCTGCATGCTGGCGGCCCGCAACCGAGGTTCCAACGACCACATCCTGCTTTGCCGCTGAACCGCGCCAGCACGAATTGCAGGGCGGCCAGCAGCACCATGAACGGCGTCAGTCCTTCGCGCTTCGCCAGCGCATTCACCGCCGCGCTGAGATCGGCGGGAAGATGCAGCGCAAGGCTGCGCTCGCGATAGGTCTGAACCGCCGGGCGGGGACGGTCCGTTGGCAGGCTGAGCGACGTCGGCGCGCCTTCGCTGCCGCCGCCAGTAATCGAGCTGGCGATCGAGCGCCGCGCCGCGCAGCCAGTCGCGCTGCCATTGCGCGTAATCAGCATATTGCACCGGCAGGTCCGGCAATGGCGAACCCGCCCCTTCGACAAAGGCGCCGTAAAGCATCGCCACTTCGCGCAACAAAACGCCGGTCGACCAGCCGTCCGTTGCAATATGATGGATGGTCAAGACCATCACATGCTCGCTTGCAGAGTGACGGATGACGCCGACGCGTATCGGGGTCTCTTTCGATAAATCAAACCGCTTTCGCGCGACCGTAGCGACAGCCTTTCGTGAAGCTGACTGACGTTCGGCTTCCGGCATTGCACTCAAATCAAGCAGCTCTATCGAAATTCCGCCGGGAGGGTCGATAATTTGTTCAGGCGATCCATCGTGCGCCACGAACCTTGTTCTTAGAATCTCATGCCTGCGAACAATTTCTGCAAAACAGTCAGCAAGGGCGCCAAGGTCAAGATCGCCCTCAATCCGCACCGTCGCCGGGACATTATAAGCCGAACCGGCAGTACTAAGCTGATCAAGAACCCATAGGCGTTCCTGCTCCATGGAAAGAGGCGCCGGCCCAGAGCTTCGCCGCGGCTCCAAAATAGGCGCTTTCCGCGCTTGTCTGGCTTTTGGCGTAAACTCCTCTGCGTCAATTGTTAGAAGGAGTTCACTACGCCATTTTTTTAGTGCGCGGCGATCGGTTTCATTCAGCAACCCTTTGGGCGCACGCACGCGCACATCGCCATCCTTGGCCCAGATCGAGACCCCAGCGCTGCGAAGCCTGGCCAATAATTCCGTCGCATTTTCTTCGTGAGGCGCAATTTGCATCAGACCGAAAACTCCTCCTCTTCGGTCAGGCACCGATCAGCGATTTCAGCAATTGTGGCGCATTCAAATATAAGAACTGGCGAGATCTCGATGCCGAACCGATCACGCAGTTCATCAATCACAGTCATCGCATGAAGCGACTGTCCGCCAGCTTCGAGAAAATTATCATTTATGGAAATATCGTTCCGTTTCAAAAGCCTGTTCAAAACAGAAACGATACACGCCCCAATGGATACCGAAGTGAGATCAATCGTTCGAGGGTCTTTTTCCATATTCCAGCGTCCTTCAATTTCCTTCGAGATACGGACCATGTCGCGCGGCCTAACATCCGCGAACGCGTTACGCGGCTTCCATTGGCCAATTTGACAATTGAAATTCCTCAAGCGCAGCAGCTACGGCGAACGGATTTTCAGTCACCAGTCCATGTCCGCAGTTGGAAATTGGCGTATAACGCGAATTTCCAAGCAGCTCAGACATCCGCCTTGCAATTGGGGCCGACAAAACCGATGAACTAACGCCGCGCAGAATAATATTCTCGCAGCGAACAGACTTGATCAGCGTCCACATTTCCTCTTGCGAAGGCGCGTCTGCTTTTTGACGGCGATATTCGCTTAGCGACGGATCGCTCTTAAGCGTAAATCCTTGTTCAACACATCCGTCCAAAGCATGTTTGCTCAGACGAGCGGCTTCTTGCGCCGTCAAAAATGGGCGCTGAGTCAATAAGATCGATGCATATTCGTCCCGGGTCCGGTACTTGCGGTCTCTCATCCGCAAATCGTCTCTCACTCGATTCAAAACTCTCGGGTCGGGTTCGGGGCTGAAATCCAGAATAGCGATCTTCCGAACAAGGTCAGGACGGCGGACGGCTAGGCGAATGGCGATGTCGCCGCCGAGCGAATGGCCCACGATCGTCGCGCCTAAACGGAAGCGGCTTTCGAGCACGCCTTCAACATCAGCCAGAAAAGTGTCGATCGAATACTTACCATTTGCCGACCAATCAGAATCGCCATGCCCGCGAAGGTCGACCGCCGCAACGCAAGAGTTTCCATGCAAAGCGCCAATGACGACATTCCAAACATAGGCCCCGTCGCCAAGTCCGTGAATAAACAAAACGTCTGGATCGCCTTTCCCCCATTGGTAGAAACGAATCCTGACCTCGTCTTTCGCCACATAACAATCTATATGATCAGCTTGCATCGTCTTCTCCTAAAAGCTTCGCTGCAGGCTTAAGATAGCGCTGGATGCGATTGGCAGACTGCCATATTCGGAATGCGTTGCGCCTGTGTATGTCTGGGCGATAAATGTTGCGGACCATTTTTGTGAGAATTTGTAATCCGCTTCAAATTGCCCGACGACTGATCCATCTCCTGCATTGACCAATGCAAAAGCCGAGAGCGTTATATTTTTTAAAAACGCGTCGTCGCGTGCGAGCCTAATAAAAACGCGATTGCGCGATAACGGAATCGTCTGGTCGCGCGCAAAATCGCGCACATACCAGAGTTCGCCATTCAGGTTCGTTTGCATTCCTGAGGCGAACCATTGCGCCCAGTCATATGAGGAGAAGCCGCCTCCATAATAATTATACTCAACAATTAGGTTGATCTTATTTGCTGTTTGATAGGAAAAGCCCGCGGAAACAGCATTACGAAATGTCGTATCGTCGTTACCAACCGACAATTGCAAAACGCTATCCGGAAAGGTTCCAGTATCAACACCAAACGAAAAGGCGCGGCTGAAAAGCGAGGCGGCTTTTCCTCCTGCCCATTCCGCATATAAAGTGATATTGTCGCCGAGTGCATGCGTGATGCTGACGCCTCCGCTCCAACGGTTGCCATCGTAATAAGCGACGAATTGAGGATCGAAATCTCGCGCAATCGAATAATGCGCCGAGGCGATCACCCGGTCGGCGCCGTTCGTCCTTCCCGCACCGAGATTGAAAGTTGAAGCAGATGTGAGCAGCGGCGTCGGGTCGGCCAGCTTTGGCGCATAGAGGACATCCACAGCGCCGCGCGAGAAGAAATACTCGCCTCGCAGCATAAACACGCCTAGCCGATCCGTTCGCTGAGCCGAAGGATCAGACGATAATGTATCGGCAATCGCCCGCGACCTTAAAAAATCTGTAGGCGCAAAGGCGTAACCAACGCCGTAACGCACATTGACTCTACCAGCTTCAAACGCGAGGCTCGGCGCCGGTCGCCATTCAACATAAGCTTCACGCAGGTCGTTGCGGTAGTCGCCATCCACCGGCAGCTTCTCGTGCAATTGCGCGATTGCTGAAAATCGATCGCTGACGACTACCCGAAGCCGTGTGTTTATGCGCACAGAAGCGCGCCCATCGAGGAAGGCCTTGTCTAGCCAGTCAGGCGTTGCGCTTACCGGAAGATTGACGGGAAGACTGTCTCGCGTGGAAAAGTACTCTACGGCGTTTCCCGCATATGCCGAGCCGCTTAAAACTCTTGCACGCGCTGGTTTTTCTTGCGTCAGAGGCGCGATCGTCGGAATTCTGTCGAGAGCGTCTTCCTGCGCGAAAGCCTTCGGCGTCGCCGAGACCAAGATTGCCAGCATGTATAGAAACTGGCGCATCACTCTCATTCATTCGGCAAGTGCGGAAGGAAAGAGCGCTGATACCAGGCATCCGGAATATCAACAGAAGCATAGCCCGTGAAAGACATGGTCGTGACGAGCGATTTATCGAGTTCATCGACAATGAAGACTTCGGTGGGCCGCTCGCCTCCCAGAGCAGACTGATAACCAGCGTAAAACGCCACCTTCAATAGCCGACCGCTATCAGCGTAAAATCGCGCCTTGACCGGGTGATAAGTTCCTTTCTCCACCCAATATTCAATTCGTCCGTAAACAGCGGACGGCTTTGCAGCCGACAAATCAAGACGCCAACAATCTAGCGATTTATGTTCTGCGCTCTCGACCGCTTCTTCGCCGGAAAGCGCCGCTATATAGTCGCCGCTCAGATTGACAGAAAGCACGTCGCCGTTCGACGCCTGTCCGAGCAGCCTTTGCTGCGGCGAAATCCGGATTGTGGCGGCGGAATTCGGATCATAAAACCACATGATGTTTCCGCTCATAAGTAAAGATTTGCCGGCATCATCGGCAGGCTCAACATAGCGGACGAGATTCTTATATTGGCCTATTTCCTGATCCAGTTTCGCATAGACGCGAAGGACGGTCTTGGCGGTCGGTTTACCGGATTTGTATTCGACGAGCGTATCGAGAACCGTGAATGGCGCGCCCGGATTCCTGACTTTATCTGTTTGCTGAAGAATTGACTGGGCTGTCTCCGCAGCGGCTGGTTGAGAAATCGCCACCAACGCAAAAACAAATCCCAAAGTCGCCAATTCCCTCATTACAATCATTCCAACCCGGCTCACACGTGACGCAATGCATCGATGATTGGCATTTTGGCCGCGCGGTTTGCTGGCGCGAGCGAAGCAATCGCCGCAAGCGCCACAAGACCCAGCCACACCCCGACAAGCATTTTCAAATTTCCAAGAAGATAAAGCTGCAGCGGAATGCGTCCGGCCGCAGTCGGCGGCGTCCAGGTCATTCCTGAATGGTTGATGGCGAATACGATTAACATCGCCAAAGCAATGCCGAGCGTTGCACCGAACACGCCAAGCAAGGCGCCCTCATAGACGAATTGCCGGCGAACGCTTTCGCGCGTCGCCCCGAGCGCGCGCATGGCGCCGATTTCCGTTGTGCGCTCCATGACATTCATCGTCATTGTATTGATAATCGTAAACAATGCGACGATGCCGATAATCAAAGCGACAAATGAAAACAGAAAGCCGAAAAATCCCTCCACCTGCCGGTAAAGCGGCGTCAACTCGCGATAGTCATGAACTTCAAGGTCTAGTTTGTTTTGTTTGAAGAGTGAGATCAGGCGGTCGCGCGCCGCATCAAGCTGATTCGTGTGTGTCAATTGCAGCACAATCCCTGTCGCGCCGTGAGCGCCGCGGCCATAGACGAGATTTTGCGCGAGCTTGAGATTCATAATGACAAAGCTGTCGTCGTAATCCTTGATCCCCTGCCCCTCGGCATGATGCACATAAAAATTGACAACATTCGGCGCGCCCGAAGCAGTAGCTGACAGGATGTCGAGCCTTGGAAATCCCTGATGAAGCGCATCGGGCTTGACCGCATCTTGCGCGTCGGCTTGCGCAGTTAGATTACTAAAGTCACGCTCCGGCAGGGCCGATACGTCCGGGTTCGGCGGCGCGTGTGATGCGTCGGCCGGGTGCTCTGGACAATCGGGTAATTGAAGATCAGCGCACATTCCGAGAATCTTCGCCAGGCCTCGCCCGATGATTCCGACATCAACCTCATCATCGGGCAATGGCCGATCGCGCGGATCCAGCGGCGATACACCGTAATCATTCCACCGGCGCATGCGACCGCGTTCGCTGGGCACAACGCCCTGCCCAAAAATGGTTTTCGATGTATCAGCCTGTTCGTTGCCGGCGATACCGAAAAACAGCTGGATCGGCGTCACGACAGAGACCATCCTGCTCAGCACAGGATCATCAGAGATCATCTGAATCGTCTTTTTGTAATCATCAATGCCGTAAATTGCAGGATTGCCGGATCCAAAATCAAAATATCCAGCTTTATAGATTGTTAGATGACCGGAACGACGAACAATCGACGTTTGGAAATCAAGCATTATATGGCTTATCAGCGCGCCAATAAGCAGAATTGCAATCCCGCCGACCGCAACAGTCAACATTGTCATTGTGGAACGCCGACCGTTCCGGAACACGCTTCGAAAAGCGACGCGCAACCCCATCATGCCAGCATTCCTTCCGGCGAAGCATCAGAGTTCTCGACCAACATTCCATCTCGGATCGACACCAACTCATCCGCTCTTTCGATTAAGTGCGTGTCATGTGTGGAGAAGACGAAGGTCGTTTGTATCTCTTCTTGCATCTTACGCATGAGATCGACGACAGCGGCGCCCGTATGGGTGTCGAGATTGGCGGTCGGCTCATCGGCTAAAACTAGTGAAGGTTGCTTCACCAACGCCCTGGCTATTGCGACACGTTGCTTTTCTCCGCCGCTCAACTGGTTCGGCCTCTGACTGCGCCGGTCCTGAAGGCCGACCGCTTCGAGACTTTCTTCGGCGGCGCGGCGGCGTTTTGCAGACGACAAAGCCTTACGGGCCAAGCCGAACTCGACATTTTCAAGCGCCGACAAAACGGGTATCAAATTGAAATTCTGAAATATGAAGCCGATCTTCCGCGCACGAAGGTCGGTGAGATGCCTTTCCTTCATTTTACTGGCGTCGACGCCGTCGATCCACACTGCCCCGCTTGTGGGCGTATCGATGCAGCCAATCAAATTCAAAAGTGTAGTCTTTCCGCTACCCGACGGCCCGACAAGCATTGTGAACTTACTACGGGGGATAGTCAGGTTAACCGACTGGATTGCCGTAACGCCAATTGCACCGGTCTTATATATCTTCGTCACATTTTCGAGTTTAAGCGCCGGCGCGTTCTGTGTGTTCATGACGCTATCAACATTAAACCTGGCAAATTTCCGCGGATCGCGGATGCCGCATGCCTCGAAGCTATTGGCATTCCCAGATCGAAATCCCGCCCGCCATGTAAATTAAGACTTTTGAGCGCGGAACAAAAACATGCGTTTTCATTTTTGTTCCGCACCGATATTTTACTATTAAAGTCGGATGGAAACATAAGTTGACCTACGGCTTGTTGCTGGAATCGACCTGCAATTCCTATCTTCATGTGATTGGCGTTGGGGCTTTCTGAGGTTTTGCGATAGCTATAAATCTTTGTAAAAAATACTTTTCTCAACTTATTCAGACTTAATCATCGATCAAACCCTAGTTCCAATAAGCACTTCTTACATGACTTTCGTCATGTGTTTTCTAACCTATGCGCTGAATGAATATTCGGCGCACAATGGCGCCATGTTTAAACTATACGATAGTCAAAGGAGATTACATTCCCCAGCAGACGTCGCGCATTAAATCACCTGCAGGGCCGGTACGATTTCTGTTCAGCAAACACCGGAATAGCAGCCCGCAGAGATGGCTCAGTCCATTGGCTCCATAAATTTAATCTGGCTTATGGTTTCAACGAGCTTCAAAAACGCCCAAGGGCGACGACGGCATTATGCCCGCCGAAGGCAAATGAATTTGATAGCGCTAGATAGGCCTTCGCATCACGCGCCTCATTCGGTACATAGTCCAGATCGCATTCCGGATCCGGTTCTTCGAAGTTCATTGTTGGCGGAATAAAACCGTCCCGTAGCGCCAGAACCGAACAAAGCAACTCAATCGCTCCGGCGCCGCCGAGCGCATGACCGTGCATCGATTTTGTGGATGACACCATTAACCGGCGCGCATGGTCGCCAAATGTGCCCTTGATCGCATTTGTCTCGGTAGTGTCATTCGTGCTCGTGCCGGTTCCGTGGGCGTTGATATATCCTACGTCCTCAGGGTTGACGCGCGCCTCCGCCAAGGCTGCACGCATCGCATTGACCGGTCCTTCCAGCGTCGGCACGACGATATTCCCTGCATCAGATGTCATGCCGACCCCGGCAATTTCAGCGTGAATGTTCGCATCTCGCATCTTTGCGTGTTGGAGAGACTCAAAAACAAACACACCCGCACCCTCACCGATGACGAGTCCTTTGCGCCCCTTTGAGAAGGGGCGGCAAGTGTCAGGCGACATCACGCGCAGCGCCTCCCATCCCTTCATGCAGCCAGGAGTTATGCAAGCCTCGGCGCCTCCGGTGACAACAATATCAGCGACGCCTGCCTTGATTAATTGATAGGCAAGACAAATTGCATGATTTGCGGATGCACATGCGCTCGAAACCATAAAACTCGGCCCAGTAATTCCAAAATCCATGCTAATATGGCTTACTGGCGCATTGTTCATCACACGCGGCACCGTAAATGGATGCGGGCGGCGGCGATTCTCTACATAGAGGCTATGGTAACATTCTTCGATCGCATGCGCGCTGCCAGTGCCGGTGCCCAAGATTGTTGCCGATCGATTCCCAAAATCTTCTTGCGGTTTTAAGCCCGCATCGGCGATGGCGGCCCGGGCTGCATAGAGCGCAAGTTGGGTCGTTCGATCATAAAGCGGAATTTGCGACGATTGAAAATGCGCGCCTGGCTCGAAACCCTTCACTTCTGCGCCGACTTTGATTGTTAAAATTTCCGTTGGAATATTGGCTAGTGGCTGAATCCCGCTACGACCATCGCGAAGCGCTTGCCCCACTTGCTCAACATTGTCTCCAAGGGAGCAAATTATTCCGAGCCCAGTTACAACGACGCGCGACACGGCAAATCCTTTTAGTTTGGGTAAAGCTGACGGCCCGCGGCTGACGATAATAAATTTTAAGAAACGGAGTTGGCGAGCTGCCCATCCACCCCATGATTCTGTTCACTGATCAGATCTCGAACAGCCTCTACAACATTGCCGAATGTCGAAAACATTTCCGCATCACCACTTCCGGCGTTTGCATTGAACGGAACCGAGATGTCGTACTTCTCTTCAACGCCGAAAATGATTTCTACAAGATCAAGCGAGTCAACGCCCAGTGTTTCAAGGCGCGTATCGTTTTGGATTTCATCACGTTTAAGATCCGGTTTCACCTTTATCAGGATGTCAAGAAGCTCTTCTTGTATCTTTTGGTCCGTCGCCGTGTCCTGATGATTCCCCATCTCTTCGATCTCCTGAATAGCCGCATATGTCCATGGCGATCGCCGCTTCATCGGCGATGAGGTATTAGAGCACATTCCTGTTTGCCGCCGGATTTCTTGCAGATCAAAAAAATGTATAGCTACGAAATATCGAATTTTGATGGTAGTTTAGCTGTCATGCATACGTAGCCCGCATTTAGCCGCAGTTGTCTCAAATTACATATTGCCATATCTCGTCTGAACCAAATTTTATGAAGAGGCCGTTCATGAACAACGCCGAAAACCAGAACCAGTCAAAGGTGCTTGTAAACGCCGAAGGTCAATATTCAATTTGGCCGGCGAAAAAGGCCATACCAGACGGCTGGCAATCATGCGGCAAAGAGGGCGCCAGAGAAGAATGTCTCGCTTTTGTCGAGGAGGCGTGGGACGATATGCGCTCACCAGCTTGACGCAAGCACTACGAATATCATTGAGGCGCCAAAAGTTCGCCCATAAAGCGGTTGAGTCGATCATACAGAGATGACAAAGCGCCCGACATCCGGAATGGACAATTTGTTCTCGCTTGCGGCCATTGGCATTCTGGCGGCATGCATCACGCAAACAACACACGAAGTTCTTGGGCACTCAATCGCATGCATCGTCAGCGGCGGAAAAGTCACAACATTAAGTGCGGCATTCTTTCGTTGTGACGCTGATAATGCAATTATTAATGCCTCGGGCCCGACAGCTAATCTTGTTCTTGGCGCGATTGCACTGGCAGTATTGAGCTTGGGCCGCGCAAAAAGTACAGCAATGGCGCTCTTTCTCCTCATGCTCGCCAGTTTCAATTTGTTACTTGGCGCTGGATCTCTGATCTATTCAGGACTGTTGAATATTGATGACTGGTCTGCGGCAGCGAGAGACATCGGCGCTCCCGCAAATTGGCGCATTGGCGCCGTCGTGTCCGGCGCTCTTCTTTATGTTTTCACCGTCTGGGGAATCGCTTCGCAAGCGACCCGCATTGATAGGCGCATGCGGACGAGTGCTGGCTTCACCCGTATGATACGCGCGCCCTACATAGCAGGAACCGCAGCAATTTTCCTCGCTTGCGCACTCAACTCCGCAACGCCTTTAGCCGCCGCTCTACAAGGGCTGCTTGAGATCGGCGTGTCGTCCTTGGGACTGTTGCGGATTAACCGGCCAAATATTTCGACAAACGTCACAGCCGTCTTGCCGATCACGACGCTACTCCGGTTTTCTCCACTACTTGTTATTGCGTCTCTGGCAGTGCTGGCCGTATTCGCTTTGACCTTGGGACGCGGGGTCGTATAGCTGTTATCAACAGCATCACCCCGCAGAAAACGAGCTTTTCGGGAATACCAAAACTCAATCTTTCGTCACCTCGACTTTCTCAACCAAGCTCAAGCTCCAGGTCCAGATCGACGAATTAAACAACACAATTTCCTGACCGCTTGGCACATCCTGATCAGACTCCAATTTTGACAATGTCAGCATGTTGTCAGCAGCATAACCATGCGCATAGTCGGCAAGCGCGTCCCTACGCAACCGTTCTCCGGGAATTTTGAGGATGTCAGTCAGAATGCGCAACGACTGGCGGTGGAAATGATTGACGACAATAAATTCGAATTCACGAACTGGCCGACCGACGCGCTTTTCGAATGCAGCGTCCAATCTCTTTACAGCCCGGATTGTCGCACTAAGTATCTTCGGTAATTCCGAGCGGTTCAGGAAATTGAATGAAGCGACTTTAGGCGCAGAAACTGTAATTGATTCACGGATCTTAAATCCGCGCGCTTCAGAGCCGATAAGACAGCTTGCGCTGATATCGCTCCACACAGCTGCATTATTGTGCATAAGCCGCGGCACTTCTGGGGCAAGTTTATCAGCAGCGACAATCAGTGCGTTGTGATGATGACCCGTTGAGACAACTGAATTCGCCAAACCAAGCGCTGCACCGAAATTTGCGCAAGCGGACATCCAAACTCCATAAGGTTGGGCGTGGGAAAGTCCAACATCCGACATCATACCCAATAGTGAGTGCCGCAACGAGATTGTTGAATCGAATTGGTCTGTATATTTCGGTATCTCATTATCCCAGAAGCTCTCAGTGATAAGAAAGATCGCATCTACATCTTCAGCATTGGTTGCGCTGGACTCCAAAGTTCTTCGTATCGATTCCGCCGCCAAATCCGCCAACGGTTTGTCAGTCTCGACATAATGCTGAAAGCCTTCAGCCGTTAGCAGCTCGCCAATCGAGTCAGAGTCTGCGTCAATCGCCGTTGAGATTGGCAGCCTCTGACCTCTGGAAATTCCAATGTCGTAAAGATAAGTCATGCCACACGCCAAGATCGCGCATGCTCCGGCGCTCGAGACAAAAATTTGATCTCATTCCAATCGATCTCCGCCAGTGCGCACGCTTGATCTGACTGGCGGAGTGCGGCGCTTGCGAAATATCCGGAGAGGCAGCGGCTCTCAATAAGCCAGTGTTGTCCTTCCTCTTTCATCGAAGGATTAAAACGAACTGTAGACGGATCAGCTAAAACATCAAACTCATTCAAAGCTATTCTCAGCCCTTTGCCTAGCGCCTTTACGACCGCCTCCTTTAATGTCCATGTTCGAAAGAAGAGTTCACGTCGCGCTGTTTCGTCTGCCGCCTCTATTTGAGCATGCTCGCTTTGAGAAAAATACCGGCGCGCCAAGTCCTCAAATGCGACCTCCTGCCTTACCGCTTCAACATCAATCCCGACATTTCCATTCGACGAAACAGCGCAAGCGGCCATTCCACGAGTATGAGAGAGGCTGACAGAAACAGGCAGTCCCACCCCGTCACAGCAGGCAACCGGCTTGCCCATATCATCATAACACACCGAACAGTTCGATCTCCCGGTCACCGCCCGCAACGCCATATGCAGCAGTGCATGTGCGGCAACATAGGCATCGCGATCATGAGAAAAATAAAAGCGATCGGCCGTTCGACGCTCTTCGGACGTCAGAAGTCCGGCTTCGTCATCGGCGCAAAATTCAGGCGATAGCCTTGCAAACGAAGCTTGAACACTAAAGCTACCTGACATCTTTGTCTCTAACTAAACAGTTCCCATACCAATGCGAACGAAAATATTCCGTTCCGGATCGGTAAACGCCGCACGCCCATGCAAAACAGTCCGATTGTCAACAAAAGCCATGTCGCCATGGCTCCATTTCAACTTGATTTCAACATTGCTGGCCGCAGCAAGCGTGTCATCCAAGATAGTTTGCGGGAATTCGGAATTGTCCTCCTGAAGAAGGTCAATACTCGCTAACGCCAAAACGCCTTTCTCGCCTACCTTTTGCGCACGCACGAACGATAAAGCTGAATTAGAGAACGCCTCTCCATCGCACCGTGGCGATCTTCGTGTTGCTGGGGTTAGAAAGTCCAGCTCGATGGCCTCGTTGTTAACCCGGCAGATGACTTCTTCGCCTCGCGCTTTGTCGATTACGCGATTTAGCTGTTCATCGACGATCGATAACGCCTCCGCCATGTCATCGGTTTTTAGCGTGCGCTCCCACAATTCGCGGCTTATTCGCAGCTTGAATCTCAACCTTCGGGACAAGTAAAATCGTTTCGTCTCTGGAGCGAGTTTATTAAACATCGAAAACCCGTCATAAAGCGTTGTCTCACCGTCGCTAGCTGCAGGGCGGTCACAATAGAAAAATATCGTTCCTGGAATTGGCGCAGTATAGCCCCGCTCTATATGGGCTAGCAGCGGTTCAGTTCCCGGCACTACTGTTTGCGTGGTGCCGTCTGCGCTAATGAAGAGCCGACCAAGGTCATGGTGCACCAGAAATTCAGGGGAAATCTCTTTTGTCAGTTCTTCGAACTCCTCCACGCTGGCGTTAAAGCCGCGCAAGACAACAGCGCCGGCTTCTTTCAAATGCGACGCTAGACAGTCTGGTTCGAGACGGGCTAAATCCTCCGGCGAACCGGTCAAGACTATTCCGAGAGCAGATGAAAGTCGCGATTCTGTAATCATTATTTTTGTCTTCTGTCGCTATGTCAGACTTTGTGCCAATGAAAGGCGAGCCGGCCCACCACCATGAAGCCTAAAGACCAGGCCGCCAAAACAGCGAGAGCCCGCCACTCGGAAACCAACGGCGTTCCTTGAATCAGAACGCCCCTCAAGGCAGTCGCAAATTGCGCTGTCGGCAAATTGGACAGCACCTTTCGCACATTGTCAGGAAACGCACTGAAGGGCATCGTCAGATTGCTCAGGAAAAGCAGAGCCAGATACACCATATTCGAAAGAAAAATTGCATTGGGAACGGACGTCACCCGAGACGACATTAAGATACCCAAAGAAAGTAGCGTCACCCCGCCAAGGCATATTACAATACTTGCGTTCAAAAGTCGTTCCGGCGACAAATCCACATGTATCCCGAATATGAACCGCGCCCCGAGCAAAAGCAGTATCGACGCCCCAAAAAGCACGACCGTTCGGGCCGCAAGCATGGCGATCAAATAAGTGCCGGGACTCATCGGTAAGCAAGACATAAATTTAAACGTATGCCGTTCCCGGCGTTCTGCGATACCGACGCATGTCGAGCTCATGCCGGAAGACATTATCGACATTATCAAAACACCCGTTAACATATATTGGGCAAAGCCGACCGGTTTCAGGCCTCCGGAATTGAAAACTTCCACACTCGCAGCCATAGGTGCGTCGAACAATAGTGCATTAAATCTGACAGTAATCGCGGAGAAAACTTTGACGGCGATATCCTGCGTCATGCCGCCAGCAAAATTATAGTAGAGTTTGACCGGAGCCGAGGCTCCCTTCGAAACTGAAGCTCCAAAGCCGGCAGGCAACACAAAGCGAACACGGTTGTCGGGAACGGGCGCCGACGAAGGCACTGTTACAACAGTCGCGTCAATAGTATCGCCGGACTGGAAAGCCTGTTTTACTAGATCTACGTAGCGCGCACTTTCTGGTGAATGGTCTAGGTCTACGGCCTCGATGGTTAGTGCTCCCGCCCCACCGCGCGCGCCGCCGTAAGAAGCCATCATCATAATTAGAAAAAAGAATGGAAATAATACGACCCAAAAAATAGTTAAGCGAGCGCTCAATATCGTTCTGAGCTCGGTCAAAAACAGCACATAAAAAACTTTAAACATTGCGTTCATCCTGAGCACAGCGGAGCAGAAGGTCTGTTGGCGTCGTTCGTCCCACTTCAAGCGAGACGATGCTTTCGTTTTCAACTAGGTCTTTTGCAAAATCCATCAGCGCTTTGTCTGCAAAAAGCACACACTCCGTATCAGAAACGGCGCGGCAGAATTTTAAAGATACTGTCGCTGTAACATCCTTTAAAAATTTTTCTGCAGCGACGGGTGAGGCAAAATTTGCATGAAGCCGCGCCTCTCCTAGCAATTCCATCCGCAGTTGATCAGGCTCCATATAGTGAAGAATTTTTCCGTCATTAATCCATGCAATCTTATTGGCTAACGCGAGTTCGGGCGGGCTATGGCACGCCATTAGCAGAGTGCAGCCCCGATTCAGGGAGTCGCGCAGCAATTGCGATGTCGCCTGGGCGAATTGTTGATCGAGGCCAGTAAAAGGCTCATCAAGTATGATAAGTTCCGGCGAATGCGCGAGCGCCAAGTAAAGTTCGACCCTTTGCATTTCCCCACGAGACAATCGTTCGTAGATCTTTTCGGCAAGATCGTACATTCCAAGTCCTCGGGCGACCGATTCCGAACCATCTCCATAAAGGTCTTTGTGAAGTTTCATTAGATCTCGGATATACAATCCGAACGGCAAGGCCATGCCCTGCAATTGCACGCCAAGCGTTCGCCGCAAATCTGCACTTTTGTTCCAAGACTGCAGTTTCGTCCCGAGAACATTTCCTTTTAGCGAGGCGGCTTTACGCAGACCGAGAATTGTCTCGATTATAGTTGTTTTCCCTGATCCGTTCGGGCCGATTAGGGCGACGCTGCCGCCGCGCGCGACGGACCAATTATGGACTTCGATTGTTTTGTCTCGCACCTCGACGACAAGATCGGCCAGCTCAATTGCAGGCGTGATTTTCGAGATATCAAACGTTTCCCGCTTATTCATCAGCTCGCCTTCGCATCAAGATCATTCAGATAAAGCGCCGGCAGACTGCTGCGGTCTATTTTTCCATTACCTAACCGCGGCAAAGATTGGAGGGGAAATATCTCAGGCACCATATATGACGGCATGTTCTGAACACAGTAGGCTCGAACCTCCTTCGCAGCAGCAGGCCCGCCAGACAATGAAACAGCTGCTATAATTTTTTGGCCAAGTATTTTGTCAGGCAATCCGAAAACAACCGCCTCCTGCACATTCGGCGCCGCCAATAAAATTGTTTCAACTTCTGTCGGACTAATCCGGAATCCAGATGACTTTAATAGTTCATCATTACGTCCGATGAAGTAGAGAAACCCTTCCGCGTCTTTTTTTATGATGTCGCCAGACCAAACCGCTATTTCGGTTAAAAGCCCTTTCGCTGGCGATAGGTTTAACGGACGAAAACGTTTTGCTGTCTTCTCAGGGTCATTCCAATATCCGAGAGCGACGAGACTTCCACGGTGAACGAGTTCGCCGGGTTCATCGGGTTGGCACGGCTCTCCGTCTTCGTTAAGCAGCAAAACCTCAACATTTGGAAGCGCCTTGCCGATAGAACCTGGACGTTTATCGATCTCGCTCGGGTCTAGATACGTTGATCGAAACGCCTCGGTCAGTCCGTACATTAAAAGCGGCTTCGCTTCCGGGAAAGCGTGACGAATTTTCGCCAATAGAGAGCCATACATATGACCGCCCGTATTTGCGACGGTTCGAACTGACTGCGATGCTGCATCGCTCCACCGTGCGGACATCAATTGATGCCATAGCGGCGGCACGCCCGTAATAATGGAAACTTTTTCCCGCTCACAAAGTGTTACCACTTCGGCAGGCCGGATGTAGGAATGCAACACAATTGACGCGCCAGCAGCCAATCCACTTGTCAACTGACTAAGGCCCGCGTCAAAATACAGCGGCAACAGGCATAAAATGACGTCGCATGATTGCGTTTTGAAATACGCGTTTACCGATTGAGCGCTTGACACAAGATTGCGATGCGAAAGGGTTACTCCTTTTGGCATCCCGGTCGAACCTGACGTGTAGAGAATAGCCGCGGGATCGATATCAATGCAGCGATGATAGGCCGGCTCAGCCGACGGTCGGTGTACGAGCTCCCAGAACAGACTAAAGGGCCCGACGATCGGCATGCTCGGGGTTTCGCCCGTAGTCAAAATGAGCTGCAAATGTTCAACATCGCCAGCCTCCGATAATTGCCGATAACGAAAGGCTGACGTCACGAGAGCCGCGGCACCGCAATGGTCAATAATGTAATGCAACTGCTGTAGCTTCAGTTTAGTATTAACGGGAACAGCAATTAGTCCGGCGCTCGTCACCGCAAGTATTGTGATCGCCGCCTCTACGCTGTTGTCGAGAATAACAGCGACACGGTCATGGCGGCAAAGCCCCTTCTCTACAAGCGCCGAGGCCAAATTCCTGATCATATCGAACAGCGTAGAATAAGTGATCCGCTTCCGGCCATCTATCAGCGCTATCGCATCCGGTGTCCGAGAGGCCGTTTCTTCGACAAATTGAGCGATCGTTGCAAATTGCATAATCGAATTACACTTCTATTGAAGTTGCAGGGCCGGATGGCGATTTCACCGAAAATCCTGAATTCAAAAATCCGAATTCGCCACTCTCTAGCTCAACATAGCCGTGCACTGCGTTAGCTATGAGGTTCGCTTTGGTATGAACGCCAGGCAATATATTGCGTATGAAGAATTGGGTGGTCTTCACTTTGCCGCGGTAAAACGCCAAGTCGCATTCGGTGCAATCGGCACAATTTAGACGCTCGCTCGCGACGACAGCTGCACGCAAAAGTCCCCAACCCACCATGATTTCGCCAAACATCTCGAGGATGCGCGTGCAATATTGGCTGACTAGCAGCAGCCTTTTTTCATCTGCGTGACCGGCAATAGCTTCCATTGCGCCTAGCAGCGCATCAAGCGCACTTGTGAGGGCAGTGAATTCCGATTGCAAACTTGGGTAACTATCAGCGCTGGAAAGGAAATCGCGAATATCTTCTTCAAACTCGCGCATTACAATGGATTTACGACCGAACCCGAGTTTATCGCGCACAAGGTCTTGCGATTGAATATAGTTTGTGCCTTCCCAGATTGAGAGAATCTTCACATCGCGCGCATACTGTTCAAGTGGAAGATCGCGGAAATAACCGACAGCGCCATGCACCTGTATTGCGAGTTCGGTAATTCGCCACGCCTGATCAGAAATATAGGCTTTTGCAATCGGAGAATAGAGCATTGCAAGACGGCTATGGCGGCTAACAACCTCGCGATCTGGCGAGTCCTTCGCCAGTTCAATCGCCATTTTCGATGAATGAAAAGAGATCGCCCCAATCAGCGTTCTACAGCCCTCCACTTTCGAGCGCATCTCAAGCAACATGCGCTGAACGTCCCGGTGTTCAATTATTGGCACCCTTACAGCTGATGAATTGGACGCCTGGTCGAATGGCGCTCCCTGAATGCGCGCGCGCGCGTAGGTCAAACTGCGAAGATAAGCGCTCGACGCGAGCGCAAGCGCCAGACTACCCGTGCCTATTCTCGCCTTGCGCATTAACATCGCGAGCTGCAGCAATGCTACATTAGGCCTATCGCCCAACAGATAACCGCGCGTTACGCCATCAGCGCCAAAGGCGAGCCTTGTATTTGCGCACCCACTGAGGCCCATCTTGCGTTCTACATGCGTGCAAGAGACGTTATTGTCTAACAACTCCCCGCCCTCGCCCGGCCAATAACGAGGAACAATAAAGCAGGACAGAGACATGGAATTGGCGCGTGCGCCTTTTATCCGGCCTAATACGAGATAGACGGTATTTTCTGTCAGCTCATGAGAGCCTGCAGTGATGTAGCACTTCTCTCCCTGAACAGAATATATTTCGCCTTCAATGTGCTCTGCGTTCGTCCTTATGGCGGTCAATTCGCTACCCGCCTCCGATTCTGTCGCGCAAAAACAAGCGTCCCACCGAACTGATCGAAGCGGATCACAGAAAACTTCACGCTGCAAATCAGTCCCACGAACACGAATGAGATTGTAAGCGCCTGGCGTAAAGCCGCAATACGTCATGAAGGAAGCGTTCGAACCGCCGAACTGTTCGCTGATCAGCTGCAGCAAAAGGTGAGGATAACGAACTGGGCGCTCTTCGCCTAAGGAAACCGTCTCTCCCTGGTATCGCATCCAGAACCAGTCCCGCAAATGTTCGTCCCAAAGGTCATGATAAACCTTCGGAATGACGACTTTTCCGTCGCCATCAAGATATGCAGGATTTTCGTCACCCGCATGCCATGCAGAGGATAACCGCGAGGCATGCGCCTCTGAGTTGCGCCATAAATTTTCGCAATCCTCGCGGCTAACCTGATCGAATGGCGGAATGCCTATGAATTCTTTGTCGACCTTGAATAATTCCCACAAAAAAAACGAAGCTTCCCGGTTATCTTTTAAATACGCGGACATGCTCAGTTATTCCTCACAGATTTTCCAAGGGCGATAGTCGGCAATTTGCATTCAAATTATTTTTGGAATCCTGTTGCGCAGCCCGCGTTTGAAAACACTTCAATTTCTGACGCAATGGATCGAACATTGGTTCGACCTGTTCGAGATTCCGATAGCTCACAATCATAGAGGCGCCCGCCAGATGGTGTTTAACCGACAAAATAAACAACTGGCGGCATGTGTTGCAGGGCGTCTCCGCCCACGCCTTGCGCTTCCTATACAAATTTGCAAACTGCCTGAATGTCGAGGTCGCTATGTTGTAACACGTGGCCTTCGCCGCTCCGGTGGAAACGCTAATTCGAGCCAACACGAAATTTTTGACAAATAGCGATGGCGACCAGATTAAACGCGCCTAACAGGCATATAATATCCCGGCTTTAAATCTGCGAGCGTTGCCTGAACATTGGACGACAATGTTGTCAGTCCTTGTGCGGCCCCTTTGCATACTCACTCGCAAAATAGAGAAGCGGCGCTCCGGGCTTAGCGTCGAATTGAACGACCTCGCCAATCAACACGACATGGTCTCCAGCCTCATGCCGGCTAACCATTCGGCAATCGAAACCCGCAAGCCGTTCCTTAAGGAGCGGAGCCCCAGTCTCCCAAATTTCCACCTCCTCGGATTGTAACGAGCGTCCGCAATTGCTGGCGAAACGCTGCGAAATTTTTTGTTGGTCGCAGTTCAAAGTGCTGATCGCGTAACTGTCCGCCTCCAAGAAGTTTTTGAAAGACGAGGCGCCTTTTTTAAGGCACCAAAGAACGAGCGGCGGTTTAAGTGAAACTGATGTAAAAGAATTTACGGTCATTACTGCAAACGAATGATCACCCCGCCTGCAAGCGGCAATGGCCACGCCGGTAGCAAAACGACTAAATGCATTTTTGAGATGCCTGCATGGATCACTCGTTTTATGTGTGTAATTCCGAATTCCAGAGGCGAGATGCATATGTTCGATTTTCATTTTCTGCACTCAAATGCTAATGTGGAAACGCCCTCTTGCGTTCTCGATCTCGCTCGTATCCATAAACGCTTCAGATGGCGGGTCGAACGACCCAGCCGACTTATATACCCTTGGTGAGTATTGTTGGGCGCTCTTAACATAGCGACAGGACTGCCAGCCCGACAAAAACGAGATCCGACCCGAAAAGGCCGCCAAACTCCCATGCTGAATCGAATGGCCAACAATAAAGGACTGCACCGCCGACAACCACGCCGACAACGCCGCTTAGTCCGAGCAAAGAGCGACCGCGCGTCAACGAATTCGACATTGCGAAAGCAATCTGCAGCATGCCCTGCAAGTAAAATCCGATACCGATAACAAGTGCGATCGATAAAAACCCCACTTTTGGAAACCAGACGAGCAAGACGCCGAGCGCTAAATGTATTAACGCGGTGGCGCCATGAATGTAGATCAAGGGAGAATTTGAAAGGGCCGCGCCAACGAGGATCGCGGACGCAGCCAATATAAGGATTACGCCGAAAAATGCGTCAGCAGATACTCCAGCCGCCAAGGGAAACGCGGCGGCTGCCAAGCCTAATGCGATTAGCAAGAACCCGACAAGCAAAATAATTTGGTCCTGGTCAACACTCTAAAAATCACCTTTCAACTTCACAGCGTCTCTCCAGCGCTGGCCTTGTTGCTACTTTACAAATTAGTAAATCGTGAAACGCCAACCACGCTATAACCGCCGGCAAGGCCAATCGCCTTGGCGAGCCGCTACGCAAATTATTGAATCTGTATTTTAAGTAAAGCTAACGCCAAGAAAGAAATAATGGTGAGATGAAAAGTAAATAGAACGAAAGTTTGGTATTTTTGAAAGGATCCAAATTTCCCCGTCTTAGAATAAAGTAACACGGCAGGCGGGCCTTTCGGTCGCTGCCCTTTTGTTTTTCTCCACCTGCTCAATTGAGTGTTTAGCGCACAGCCTATTGGCGAACCCCCTTTTTAGGGTGTATATACGTGACCGGGGAGAACAATGAAAATTCTAATTGTCGAGGATGACGAAAAGACCGCAGCTTATGTAAAGCGCGGAATGGAAGAAATTGGCGCTGTCTGCGATGTCATCAATGACGGACGCAACGCTGTCGCCGCTGCACTCCGTGGCGATTATGACATCGCCATCGTAGACCGTATGCTCCCGGGGCTCGACGGCATTTCCGCCGTGAAAGCGGTGAGAGCCAGCGGCGAAAAGACGCCTGTTTTGTTTTTAAGCGCCCTGAACGCAGTCGATGACCGCGTGGAAGGGCTTCAGGCCGGCGCCGACGACTACCTCGCCAAGCCGTTCGCCTTTTCAGAATTGAAAGCACGTATCGATGCCTTGTTGCGCCGTCCGCCAACACGGCCGCAACCGACAACGCTTAAAGTGGGCGATCTGGAACTCGACCTCCTGATGCGCCGCGCATTGCGAGCAGGCAAGACGATCAATCTACAGAACAAAGAATTCCTGCTCCTGGAAGTGCTTATGCGTAACGCTGGACGGATCATGACCAAGACCATGCTTTTGGAGAAGGTCTGGGACTTCAACTTCGATCCACAAACGAGCGTCGTTGAAACACATATTAGCCGGCTGCGCGCGAAAATAGACAAGGATTTCGGCCGGCAGATTCTCCACACGGTAAGAGGAGTAGGATACAAGATCGATGCGTCCTCCTAAAATCTGGAACAGCACACCGTTCAAGATTGCAATTCTAAATGCTGCCTCCTCTTCGCTTCTTGTCCTCCTTACCGCTCTCATTATCTATCATAATTTTCACCAACTATCGCGCGCGCGCATTAAACAACTCCTTTCTGACGAATATAGCGTTCTAACACAGCGATACGCCGCCGATGGTCTTGACGGACTAAAGCGTGAACTCAACAACGCCGCTCGCGCCTATTCAGACGAACACCGGGTCTATGCTGTCTTATCTCCGGCGGACAAAATCATCGCCGGCAACATTTCCACAACGCCGGAATTTGACGGATACAAGGACCTCACGCCGGCGCAATTCGGTCTCAAGAAAACTCATCGCTACATAGCGCTATCTCGGCGCGTCGATGGCTACAGGGTAATAATCGCCTTCGAAACCGACATTTTCGATCGTACGAGCGCAATGTTGTCGACAACACTTGTTTGGGCGTCAATTGCAATTATCCCACTGGCAATCCTGATTGGCGGCATCATTGGATCCGCCACAGCAGCGCGGCTCAGACGGATGACAGCTCAGATAGACCGCTTTGCCGAAGGAGACACGGCAGCGCGGATCGACATAACCGGAAGCCATGACGATATCGATGCGCTCGCGATACAAATCAATGAAAAGCTAGACCGCATCGAACGGTTGATGGCTGCGTTCCGTTCGATTGGCGCCGATATCGCCCACGATCTCAAAACGCCTCTATCGCACCTATATCTCGATCTGCAATCTTTCGCTGAGGAGAACGGGGCCGACAATCCATATAGCGCAAAGCTTAGTGAAGCGGCCGAGCAGACCCAATCGATCGTTGCGTTGTTTGATTCGATCCTCAATCTTGCACGGATCGAAAACAGTCCGGAGGCGCCGCCGTCGGAGCCGGTCGATCTCGTCACAATTTGCAAATCCCTGATTGAGACCTATGAGCCGATCGCATCGGACAAGGAGCAGAGCTTGAAGTTGGTTACGAAACCAGCCGAGCCGCATGTAGTCTTCGGAGACCGTCGGCTGCTAACGCAAATGATCGTCAACCTCATTGAAAATGCGATCCGGCACACACCGCAGGGCGTATCCATCGAAGTGCGCATTGAAAGGCAACCGAATAATAGCGAAACGCTCATCGTTGAAGACAACGGCCCGGGCGTAGCGCCAGGGGACCGTGATAACATCTTTGAACGCTTCTATAGGGCCGAGAAAAGCCGGACGACGCCTGGCTCAGGGCTTGGTATGGCGCTCGTCAAAGCAATCGCTGATCATCACAGTGCAAAAATTTCACTCAACGACGCCGCCCCAGGTCTTGTTGTAACCGTCAACTTTCCGGCTCGAAGCCCTAGAAAAGCCGGGCCCACATCGCATCGCATCGTCTAATTCGAGCCACAAAATATAACTCTTTGGATCTTGCGTGAATCCAAGCGCACCCGCCATCTCCGATACTCGGAAACATTCCCGAGCACGCCGCAAAAATTATGGGATCATCCATCGAGGAATTGCCCGGAACGTCTGATATGTTACTAATTCGTGCCTGCGCCGTTTTAAAAATTTCAGTACCGGTGCATACATAAACGTCGTTTCGTTCAACGGTATCAGCTATTTAAAACCTTCATGCTCAATTTTGACATAGTTGAATTTGCTCCGCTCCATGCCATCTCCTGGCATTTGCCGCTGAATGAGTGAGCGCTCCCGTGACGGCGCTGCCGATCGACGAGGTCATTCCTGAAATCAAAGCGGCGCTCGCCGGCGCCAGCCGGCTGGTGCTCGCAGCGCCGCCGGGAGCCGGTAAAACGACCCGTACACCGCTTGTGCTGATGGATGAAGGCTCGCTTGGCGGCCGGCGCATCCTTCTTCTTGAGCCGCGCCGGATTGCCGCGCGCATGGCGGCCGAACGTATGGCGTCGAGCATCGGGGAGAAAGTCGGCGGTCGCATCGGCCTTACAACACGCGTTGACCGGAGAACCTCTGCGGCGACACGCATTGAAGTTATTACCGACGGCCTTTTTACGCGGCGCATTCTCGCCGATCCGGCGCTAGAAGATGTCGGCGCGGTGCTTTTTGACGAATTTCACGAGCGGTCGCTAAATCTCGATCTTGGTCTGGCGCTGGCGCGCGATGCTCAACAGGCGCTTCGGGCCGATCTGCGCCTCATCCTCATGTCGGCGACGCTCGACGTAGAAAAAATCTCGGACGCATTAAATGCAGCAGTGATTACCAGCGAAGGCAAAGCGTTTCCTGTAGAGACATTTTATCTCGGCAGAACAAGCGAACGCATCGAGGACCAGACCGCCCGCGCTATCAGAAAGGCGCTCGCTGAACAGGATGGCTCGATCCTCGTATTCCTCCCCGGCATGGGCGAAATTCGGCGGACGGCAGAACGCATAGACGGCGATTTGCCGGGCGATGTTGTGGTGGCGCCGCTCTACGGCGCGTTGTCTCCAAATGAGCAGGACATGGCTGTCTCGCCTGCCCCGAAGGGAAAACGCAAGATTGTGCTCGCGACCGACATTGCTGAGAGCGCCTTGACGATTGAAGGCGTCTCAACCGTTATTGATGCAGGCCTCGCGCGCATTCCTGTTTATGACCCGGCCGCCGGCGGCGCTATTCTCGACACGCGGCGAGCAAGCCGGGCGAGCGCGGATCAACCGCCGCGGGCGCGCCAACCGCCTCGGACCCGGCGCCTGCTACCCTTGTGGGACGAAGGAGATCGCGGCCTCGCCGCCGCGCCGCGCCTGAAATATTGAACGCCAAGCCTTTCCGGCCTTGCGCTGGCGCTCGCCGAATGGGGCGAGAAGGACTGGCGGCGGCTTTCATGGATCGATCCGCCGCCGACGCGCCGCATGGAGTTTGCCTTCAGCGAACTGCGCACACTCGGCGCGCTCGATGATGGCGACGGTCTGACAATGAAGGGCCGCGCCATGGCTGCGTTGCCGCTTGAGCCGCGGCTTGCGGCGATGATTGCGGGTGCGGACACTCAACGCTCGCGCGCGCTTGCAGCAGAAATCGCCGCCCTTGTCGGCGAGCGCGGACTAGGCGGAAGAAGCATCGACATCCGTGACCGGATTGAACGCTTTCGCCACGACAATTCTCCGCGTGCAAAAACGCTCGCTGCACAAGCCGCACGTTGGGCCGGAGGCGCACAGCCCGCCAGTTTGGAAGATTCCGGCGCCATTATCGCAGCGGCCTTTCCGCATCTCATTGCAAAGCGAAAAGGACCGGCTGGCGCTTTTCAACTTGCAAGCGGAAGAAGCGCAATACTCGACGCGAGCGATCCGCTCGCTGGCGCGGAATGGCTCGCTGTCGCCGATCTTGTCGGCGCCGCCGCATCGGCGCGCATCATTGCGGCAACGCCGATCGACGAAAAAGACGCGTTGCAATTTGGCGGGCTGCACGAAGAGGAAATCGCTGAATTCGATTTGCTCTCCAAAAGTTTTCGCGCGCGCCGCGTGAAACGTCTCGGCGCTATCATTCTTAATGAAACACCCTTGCCCGCACCCGCAACCGAATTACAACGAGACGCATTGATTAGGGCCGTCCAGGAAAATGGATTTGAATTACTGGCGGCCGGCGCCGCGGTCGCCGAAACGATTAAGCGACTTGCGCTTTTGCGGAAGCATTTCGGGGATGAATGGCCTGATTGGTCAGCGGATGATTTGCTTGGATGTACGGATGAATGGCTGGCGCCGCTTTTTGGAACGCCGCCGTCGCTCAAAAATCCGACGATGGATCAGGTGAGGCGCGGCCTCGCCGCACGTCTCGATTGGTCATTACAGAGCAAACTCGCCGAATTGGCGCCGCTTTCGATTGAAACGCCGGCGGGAAGAAAAATCGAAATCGATTATCTCGCCGAAGCCGGCCCGCTCGTCGAAGCAAGGGTGCAGGAATTTTACGGCCTTGGCGTTCATCCCGCCATCGCCGGCGGACGAGTCGCGCTTTCAGTTTCACTTCTTTCGCCCGCACGCCGGCAGATTGCCCTGACGAAAGACCTGCCCGCTTTCTGGAGCGGCGGCTATCAGGACATGGCGAAGGATATGCGCGGGCGTTATCCAAAACATGACTGGCCGGCCGATCCGGCAACAGCGCACGCGCATGAAGGACGCACTAAAGCGCGGCTCAAAAGCGAAGGCGGCGACGCCCAAAATTAAACCGTCAGTCTGTGAATTGTTTTGCAGCGTATTTAAGCGCGGCCTTGGTCAGCGGATTAAACCCTTGCGCGAGCGCGGCCGGACAAAACCGGCGCTGGAAGGCGACAAGCGCAGCCGCATGCGACCCTTGCGGCGCGTCATAGCCGATCGCCCGCAACAGCGAGAGCGCTTCTTCATAGCTGACCGAACCATCCGGCGCGCCATTATAAGGACCAATCGCTAGCCCCTCATCGGCGAGACGCTTCCATGGAAACAATTCGCCCGGATCTTCCTTCCTTTGCGGCGCGACATCGGCATGCCCTAGAACGCGCGTCAGCGGCACGGCGTGGCGTGTTTTTATATCGGCCACCAGCGCTGCGACCATGTCAGCCTGACGCTTGGGAAATTCGCGATAACCAAATTCATGGCCCGGATTGACGATTTCAATTCCAATGGAGCGCGCATTCGTGTCGGTCTCGCCCTTCCAGCTTGAAACGCCAGCGTGCCAGGCGCGTTTTGCTTCCGGCACCAACGCATAAATCGCGCCGTCTTCATCGACGACATAGTGGCTGGAAACTTTCGCTTCGGGATCGCACAACCGTTCGATCGCCTCGGCGGCGCTTTCCATGCCCGTATAATGAAGAATGATCGTATCGATGCTGCGGCCGCGATCGTCGTAATTCGGCGAAGGCCGTTCAATTTTCGGCGCGGTCATTGGCGCTCTGATCCTTCAATTCGCGAATGACGAATTTACGCGAGTCCGGTTAGCCGCCAACCGCCTTTTGCGCGGCGCTCGCCCGGAAGGCGCGCGCGAATGGCGCTCGCAAGCGCTGAAAGAGCAAGCGCTGCCGGCGCCGCGATGGCGATGGCGGCGACAATTATTGCGGAACAACAAAGAACGGCGAACAGGACTATAATGTCGAGCAAGCGAAAGAAATTCATGGCGGCGCCCTGCCCGTCGCGCATGGCCGCGTTCGCCTGCAATCCTTCAACTTCCTTACCCATCACACCCGCCTAACCTCACGCAACTCACAGTCTAGGCGCACTATGAGCGCGCCGTCCACCCGCGCCTTACGGCTGCTTTTGCGGACCCTAACGCCATCAGGTTAAGCGGTCTTTATGGCGAAGATCAGGCCGTTCAGCCGGCCCGTTCGGCCAGAATCCGCTCATAGGCAGCATTAATGGCGGCGGTTCGCTTTTCGGCGATCTTGACGAGGCCGGCCGGCACGCCGCGCGCCATCAGCGCATCAGGGTGATTTTCACGCATTAAATTGCGATAGCGGTCGCGCAGCGCGGCGTCATCGCACTCATGAGCGATGCCGAGAATGAGATAGGGATCGTCCTCGCCGGCGCCGAGATGCGCCGCTTTCAGCCGGCGCCATGTATCTTTTGAAAGACCAAACGTTTCCGCCGCGCCGTCGAGCAACGCCATCTCCTGCGGATGAACGACGCCGTCGGCCAGCGCGATATGCAACAGGCAATCGAGAACATCTTCAAGGACAGCTTTGTCGTCATCGAAAAGCCGCGCGACTTGCGAGGCGTAATGCGAGAATCCGGCGACATCCTGCTTGGCAAGGTCGTAGATCATCCGGACTTTCGATGCTTCGCTTTCCGGAAAATCAAAAAAGTTTCGAAATGCCGCAATCTCAGAGTCGGTTACAAACCCGTCGGCCTTGGCGATCTTTGCGGAAAGCGCGATGAGCGCGATTGAAAAGGTCGATTCATCCCGCTTCGCCTTGATGGTCGCGAGTCTGCCGAGGACCGCGCCAAGCGTGCGGCTTCCCGCCTCTTCGAAAGCGGCGCCGATCCGGTCCCAGATCTTCTTTCTGTTGTTCATGAACCCGCCAATAGCCGCCAAGCCAAATGAGCGCCAGCCTCCCGCGCCGAGAAGCGCACAGTGTGCCAATTTTCCGAAAGGCTAAGGAAATTGGGGAAAAAAATATTCATGAACGGGCAGGCTAAGTTAGGAACCCTTCTGAGCAATGCGTGCGCCCGTCACATGGACGACACACTTTCCACAGCCCGGGCGGGCATTCATTGTTTTGCCGTTGAAAGAAGCTGACCAATTAGGAGCTGGGGTCATGGGTGCTCTGTTTGATCAGTTGCGTGTTGTCGGCGGCGGGTTTTTGTGCGGGGCGGCGTTCATGTTGCTCGCATTGGCGCTTATCGGCGCTTTCCGATTTTAGGGATCATAGCCGAGGATTGGCGCGAGCCATCGCTCCATTTCCTGAACTGGCCGTCCCTTGCGGTGGGCGTAATCCGTCACTTGATCCTTGGCGATATGGCCAACGCCGAAATAAACCGCTTCGGGATGCGAAAAATATAGCCCTGACACCGACGCGCCTGGCATCATCGCAAAATTCTCCGTCAGCTCCATGCCTGCGTTCTTCTCAGCATCAAGCAATGCGAAGAGTGTTTTCTTTTCCGTATGATCTGGTTGAGCGGGATAACCAGGCGCCGGGCGAATGCCCCGATATTTTTCAGCAATAAGATCCCCGATATCGCTGCTTTCATCCCTGGCGTATCCCCAAAGCTCGCGTCGCACTTTCATATGAAGATATTCGGCGAATGCTTCAGCGAGCCGGTCAGCGAGCGCTTTCGCCATGATCGCTGAATAATTGTCATTGGTCTTGTCGAAGGCTGACGATAATTCGTTTTCGCCGATGCCGGCAGTGACGGCGAACGCGCCGACATAATCGGCCTTGCCGCTTTCGACCGGCGCGACAAAATCCGAGAGGCAGTAATTCGGCGTTCCGCCATCGCGCTTGGCGATTTGCTGGCGAAGCCCGTGCAGCGTCGCGAGGATTTTCTTGCGGTCTTCATTCTCATAGAGAACGACATCATCGCCAACCGCATTGGCCGGCCAGAAGCCGCAAACGCCGCGCGCCGTCAGCTTCTTGCCCGTGACAATTGACGAAAGCATCTTTTGCGAGTCGTCAAAGAGCGACCGCGCCGCTTCGCCGACAATATCGTCGTCAAGAATTCGTGGGTATTTTCCGGTCAATTCCCATGTCGCAAAGAAAGGCGTCCAGTCGATGAATTTCGCCAATTCGCCAAGATCGACATTATCGAATGCCCGGACGCCAATGAATGACGGCTTCGGCGGCTCATATGTCTTCCAGTCGATCGCCGCTCTATTCGCGCGCGCTTCTTCGATTGAAATTCGCTTGCTTCGCTGCGCGCCTTTCGAATGACTTTCGCGAATGCGCTCATATTCATTGTTGATATCGGAGAGATAAGGTCCGCGCCGGGCATCATCGAGCAAGGCGCCGGCGACGCCCACCGCGCGACTCGCGTCTGTCACATAGACGACGCCCTTGTCATAATTCGGGGAAATCTTGACGGCGGTGTGCGCACGGCTCGTCGTCGCGCCGCCGATCAGCAATGGCGTTTCAAGCCCGCGCCGCTTCATTTCCGCAGCGACATGGCGCATCTCATCAAGGCTTGGCGTGATGAGGCCGGAGAGACCGATAATATCGGCGCTGTGCTTTTTGGCGGCGTCGAGAATTTTGTCCGCCGGAACCATGACGCCAAGATCGACGACGTCGTAATTGTTACATTGAAGAACGACGCCAACAATATTCTTGCCGATATCGTGGACATCGCCTTTTACGGTCGCGAGCAAAATGACGCCGTTCGACTTACCCTGTTCAAGGCCCTGCTCTTCCTTTTCCTTTTCCATGAACGGCGTCAGATAAGCCACAGCCTGTTTCATGACGCGCGCCGACTTGACGACTTGCGGCAGGAACATCTTTCCAGCACCGAAGAGATCGCCGACGACATTCATGCCGTCCATCAGCGGTCCTTCAATGACATAGAGCGGACGGCCAAGCTTGACCCGCGCCTCCTCGGCATCTTCGGTTATGAATTCCGAAATTCCTTTGACGAGCGCGTGTTTGAGGCGTTCTTCAACGCTTGCTTCCCGCCAGGAAAGGTCAATCTCCGTTTTCTTTCCCGCTTCGCCGCGATAGCGCTCAGCGACCTCAAGAAGGCGCTCCGTTGCATCCGGGCGTCTGTTTAAGATGACATCTTCCACCGGATCGCGCAGCGTAGCCGGTATCTCATCATAAATCGCAAGCTGGCCGGCGTTAACGATCCCCATATCCATGCCGGCGCGGATCGCGTGATACAAAAAGACCGAATGCATCGCTTCACGGACCGGCTCATTGCCGCGGAAGGAAAAGGAGATATTCGATACGCCGCCCGAGACGCGCGCGCCCGGCAAATTTTCTTTAATCCAGCGCGCCGCCTCTATGAAATCGACCGCGTAATTATTGTGTTCTTCAATACCGGTCGCGACCGCGAAGATGTTCGGGTCGAAAATGATGTCGTCGGCTGGAAATCCAAGCTTGTTGACCAGAATGTCGTAGGAACGCTTGCAGATTTCCTTCTTGCGCGCCGCGGTGTCCGCCTGCCCTTTTTCATCAAACGCCATGACGACGACGGCGGCCCCATATCGCATGACGCGTTTTGCGTGATCGACAAAAGCCTCCTCGCCTTCCTTCAGCGAAATCGAATTGACGATCGCCTTTCCCTGAACATTTTTGAGGCCCTCCTCGATCACTTCCCATTTCGATGAATCGACCATCACCGGCACGCGCGAAATGTCGGGTTCCGACGCAATAAGCCGCAGGAATCGCCGCATGGCGGCGACGCCATCGAGCATTCCCTCGTCCATATTGACATCGATCGCTTGCGCGCCGTTTTCGACTTGCTGGCGCGCGACCGCGAGCGCTTCTTCGTAGCGATCTTCCTTGATCAGCTTGCGAAATTTCGCCGAGCCGGTGACGTTTGTCCGCTCGCCAATATTGATGAATGTCGGCAGGGTCATGCGGCGGCGTCCGCCTTTTTCTGTCCGGGCTTTGGACGAAGGCCAAGCATTGTGCAAAGCGCAAACGCCATGTCGTCGCGGTTCAGCGTGTAGAAATGAAAATGCTTGACGCCTTGCTCAGCAAGAGCAAGGCATTGCTCAGCGGCGACGGTCGCTGCAATGAGCTGGCGCGTCGTCGGATCGTCATCGAGATTTTGAAACAGTTTGACGAGCCGGCCCGGGATTGTCGCCCCGCAAGTGTCGGCCATGCGCCGCACACCTGTGAAATTCGTCACCGGCATAATGCCGGGCACGATAGGAATATCGATCCCGGCATCGCGCACGCGGTCGAGATACTGAAAATAGACGTCATTATTATAAAAAAACTGCGTGATGCCGCGCGTTGCGCCGGCGTCGACCTTGCGCTTCAGCATTTCAATGTCGGACGCCATCGAAGCGCTGTCTGGATGCTTTTCCGGATAGCATCCGACCGTAATTTCAAATGGTGCAATGGCTTGCGCGCCAGCGGCTAGCTCAGCCGCATTTCCATAGCCGCCGGGATGGGCCGTATAACGCTCGCCAGGACCGCCTGGCGGGTCGCCACGCAACGCGACGATATGCCGAACACCGCTTTCCCAATAGGTTTTCAAGACGGCGTCGACCTCTTCCTTCGTCGCAGCAACGCAAGTGAGGTGCGCTGCGACTGGCAAGGCCGTTTCCTTGATAATGCGCGACACGGTTTCATGCGTGCGTTCGCGTGTTGAACCGCCGGCGCCATAAGTAACCGAAACGAATTCAGGCTCAAGCGGCGCGAGCTTTTCAACTGCGCCCCAGAGCTTGGCCTGCATCGCTTCCGTTTTTGGTGGGAAGAATTCAAATGAGACATGGAGGTCTGACAAAACCAATCCCCTCAGGCTACGCGTTTTTTCATTTTGCGAATATTTTCCGGCGCGCGCGCCAGCCAGATTTTCACGGTGAGCGCATCGCCCTTCATGCGGGCGGGCGGCAATGTTTTCGTTTCTACGAGTTCAAGATCAGACGCGGCAAACCATCCGGCCACCTCTTCGTCAGGAAAACCAAGCCGGCGATGCGCATGATCATTGCGCAGGAATTCCAGTTCGTGCGGCGCGAAATCGGAAATGATCAATTTGCCGCCGGGCTTCAACAGCCTCGCAGCTTCCTTCACGGCCGCAGCCGGCTCCGCCAGAAAGTGCAGAACCTGATGAATGCAAACGACATCCGCCGCTGCGGTTTCAAGCGGTAATGAAAAAAGATCGCCCAGCCTTACCTGCGCATTCGTTACTTCGGCGCGTTCAAGATTGGTGCGCGCGATAGCAAGCATTTCGCGTGAAAGATCGAACCCCACGCCGCTTTCGAAAGAATCGGCGAACAGGGTCAGCATCCGCCCGGTGCCAGTGCCGAGGTCAACAAAAAGCTCGGATTTATTCCCGCCGAGCAGGCTGAGCATTTCGGCTTCGACGGCTGACTCCTCAATCTGGAGGCCGCGCACCGTGTCCCATTCATCGGCGTTGGCCTCAAAATAGGCGGCGGCGGCGGCGGCGCGCGCCTGACGGCTTTGCACGAAGCGGTCGCTATCGCGCGCGATGACCCGGTCGGAAGACTCGTTCAACGCCCGCACTGCGCCCAAGATCGCATCCTCGACATCGGGCGTCGGGGTCACCACGCGATAGAACATCCAGGAGCCTTCCCGGAATTTGTCGACAAGCCCGGCATCGGTCAAAATCTTGAGATGCCGGCTGACCCGTGGCTGGCTTTGCCCCAAAATCTGCGTGATTTCGCTTACAGTGAGCTCGCCGCGCAGCAACAGCGCCATGATCCGGAGGCGTGTTTCCTCCCCGATCGCCCGGAAGATATTGAGAAGGTTATCGAGTTTCATCTGACGCCTATGGCATTAAATATAAACATATCTTTATATCCTAAGCAAGCGGCATTCCACGCGCCTTCCAAGGGCAATGGACAGGCGCCGCCAATCCGGCCAAGCTTGCTGGGAAGAGGTTCGTCCCGGCGCCGCACAATGGCTATCGCCGGGAAAGGGAGTTTGTGCGCCAATGATTAAGCTTGGTATCGGCCAATTGGCGGCGGTTGTATTGGCGTTTGGCGCGGGATTGGGCGCCGCATCCGGGGCGTTTGCGCAATCGGCTGCGTCATCGGATGATGGCGTTGCTCAGTCCGACATCGACAACGCCGTCTCAGGCGATAGCGTTCAAGGAACGCCGGACCCCTGGGAGGGGTTCAATCGCAAGATGTTCAGAACGAACATCTTCATTGATCGCTATTTCTTCACCCCCGCTGCAAAGACCTATCGCGCAACGACGCCAAAAGTCGGAAGACGCAGCCTGCGCCGTTTCTTTCGCAATCTGAGAACGCCAGGCGTTTTCGTAAACGATATTCTGCAAGGCGAATTCGGGCGCGCCGGCCAGACGCTTTCGCGTTTCGTCATCAATAGCACGATCGGCGCTGGCGGGTTCGCCGACCCGGCCGCTGAACTCGGCGTTCCCTATCATGGCGAGGATTTCGGCCAGACGCTCGCCGTATGGGGCGTTGATTCAGGTCCTTATTTAGTGCTGCCCTTGCTCGGCCCGTCAACCGTGCGCGATGGCTTCGGTTCCGGCGTGCAAATCGCCTTCAATCCGCTTGTCTATGTTCGCACAGATCCGGCGCGCATCGCCAATTATTCCATTTCCGGCGTCAGCGGCATTGCAACGCGCGAGCAATTCCTCGATCCGCTCGCCGAGATCGAAGCAAAATCTCTCGACTATTATGCGTCGCTCCGAAGTTTTTATCTGCAGGCGAGAAAACGCGAAATCGCCAACGGCAAGACCGATTACAGCGACCTCCCCGACATCGGCGAATATGAAGAATTCGACGACATTAACTAGGCCCGACGGAGCCAACGATATGCGTAACCTGCCCCTTCCACTTCGCGCGCTTTCGCTTGGCGTAATCGCATCATCGCTTTGCGCCACGGCCGCCCTCGCAGACGAAAAAGCCGAGACGTTCATCAGCGGCGTTCTTGATGAAGCAAACGCCGCTTTCGAAAAGACGGACCGGAGCGAACAGGACGCCGCAATCGAGGCGCTTGTCGATAAATATGTCGACTGGAACCGCGTTGCGCGTTTTACGCTCGGTCAATATGCGCGCCAGGCGAGCGCGGAACAAATGGCGGAATTCAAGCCGCTGTTCCATGATTACGCGACCGGCGTTTATCAGGGCATGCTGGAGGACTATACGGGCCAGAAACTTGCTGTGACGGGAAGCACCGACCGCAGTTCACGCGACATCATCGTCGATTCCAAAGTGACCGGAGCAAAACCCGGCGATCAATATGCCGATCTTGTCGTTCACTGGCGCGTCTACAGAACGCCGGAAGGCGAACAGACCGTTATTGATGCGGGCGCGCAAGGCGTCTGGCTGGCGATCGAGCAGCAAAGCCAATTCAAATCGGTCATCGCCAATAATGGAGGCGGCGCGAAAGGGATCGACGCCTTGATCGCCGATTTGAAAGCGAAAACCGGCCAATAAAAAGCCGCCCATACCGGGCGGCTTTTTCGGGAAACTTATCGCACTTACGAAGAATAGAATTCGACGACGAGGTTCGGTTCCATTTTTGCGGCGTAAGGAACTTCGGCAAGCTCCGGCACGCGCATATAGGTCGCAGTCATTTTCTTCGGATCGACTTCGACATAATCGGGAATGTCGCGTTCCGGGCTTTGCAGCGCTTCGAGAACAAGCGCCATGTTTTTCGACTTGTCCTTGATCTCTACAACATCGCCCGGTTTGCAGCGGAATGAAGGAATGTTCGTCCGGCGGCCGTTCACTTTGACATGGCCGTGGTTGATGAACTGGCGCGCGGCGAAAACCGTCGGCACGAATTTCGCGCGATAGACGATAGCGTCGAGGCGGCTTTCAAGAAGGCCGATGAGATTTTCCGCCGTGTTGCCGCGCACACGAAGCGCTTCGAGATAAATCTTCTCGAACTGGCGTTCGTTGATATTGGCGTAATAGCCTTTGAGCTTCTGCTTGGCGCGGAGCTGAAGGCCATAGTCGGATGTTTTTGATTTGCGGGCCGCGCCGTGCATGCCCGGTCCGGATTCGCGGCGGTTGATCGGCGATTTCGGCCGGCCCCAGACGTTTTCACCGACGCGGCGGTCAAGTTTGTGCTTCGCTCTGATGCGTTTAGTCACGATTTCCTCGCTTCGGCGCGCTCCGGCTGCGGGGCCTATCCCCGCGGCGATTTCAACGGCGGTCTGCGCACCTGCCCGTCATGAAGGCGCGCCTCTTACCGGCGGGGCGCCGCCAAGTCAATTCAGCGGAAAAGCCCGCCGCCGGAAACCGAAAAGGGCCCGCCGAAGCGGGCCTCAGGAGCCGTGAGCCGCAGGCTTTGGATTGCCGCTAGCGATCGCGCCGGCGGCCAAGGCTGGACGAAAAACCAAGCCCGGCGAGAGCGGACACCATAAGCCAGATGGAGGCCGGAACCGGCACGACCTGCCCGAATTCGGTGTAGTGGCTGAGACCGCCCGCCTTGGCGCCGTTTTTGGCGTAGCTGTAGGAAATTGACCCCGACGTCGGGTTGAAAACAACAAAATGCAGATTGCCGATCTTCAATGCGACCCAGGTCGCGGCGCTGGAAAACGAGAAATTATTGGCGCTTCCAGTATTAGTCTGAGCGCCCGAGGAAAAGTTCGTGCCGCCGAGCGCGTTAAGGGCCAAGGCCTCCTCGACGTCATTAGACGGGCTGAAAGAATAAAGGTTCGCCGCCATCGATGAGAGCGATCCGGGCGTGCCGGTCAGGCCGGGTCCGTTCTGGTCGGTGATGCTGCCGCCGACAATCGCCTGACAGTCCGGCATGCAGGTAATCGTCGCAGCCGTGCCGCCGATCGTTATGACGTTTGCAGAGGCTGAAGTCGCCGACGCAGTGAATGCGACGAGGCCAGACGCCAAGATACCGGCGAGTTTGACCAGTTTCATACTGTCCCCCAAGGACGCAACAAAGCGGTCTTTATGGCCGCCAACGATCCGGTAAATAATCCCTTACCAGATTATCCACAAGTGAATTGTTGCCATGCAACAAAACATTCATGGTTAAAATGAAAGGCCCTTGCAAACGGGTCGCTAGTTGCCGCCTTATTTAGGCGCCGTTTCATGCTTAACACGCGGAAATTGCCCCTTTTCGCGTCGATACCTAGGAGTTCGCCTAATGGTTCTTGGTCGTGTCGCCCTCCTCCCAATTGCGCTTCTGGCCGTTTCCGCCTGCGGTGGCTCGAACGATAAACAGCCCGCAAAGCCGCCAGCGACCGACCCCGCTGAGGTCGTAGCGACAACCGAGGAAGCGCCGGCGCCGACACAAACCATTCCGCCCGTGACCGAGGACCGGTTCACCAATGCAAACTACAATGAAGTGCGGGTGAGCCATGCCGATCTCGATCTCAATGTCGAGTTCGCCAAGAAGATCATCGATGGCGTCGCCACTCTTTCTTTCGATCGCATCGACCCGGCGGCGGCCGAGCTTGATCTCGACACGAACGGCCTTGACATCAAGTCGGTTGAAGCGGGCCATGGCGGCAAATTCGCCCCAGTCAAATTTACACTCGGAGAGGCAGACCCCGTTCGCGGCGCAAAACTATCGATCGCGCTGCCGCAAGACGCCGACAAGGTGCGCATCGCCTATCGGACCAATCCGAACGCCGCCGGTCTGCAATGGCTAGACGCCGCCCAGACCGCCGGCAAGGAACATCCGTTCATGTACAGCCAGAACCAGTCGATCAATGCGCGATCGATGGCGCCGCTGCAGGATACGCCTGAAATCCGGATGACCTATTCCGCGCATGTGACAACGCCGCCGGAATTGCGCGCCATTATGAGCGCGGCGCAGGACGATGGTCCGGTCGATGGCGATTACCAATTCGACATGCCGCAAAAGATTGCGCCTTATCTTCTGGCGATTGCGGTCGGCGACATCGCCTTCAAACCGATCAACGACACGATAGGCGTCTACGCCGAACCATCGGTGGCGGACGCCGCCGCGAATGAATTCGCAGACACGCCGGAAATGGAAAAAGCGGTTTCCGCCTTATACGGGCCTTACCGTTGGGGCCGTTACGACATTCTGGTCCTTCCCCCTTCCTTCCCGTTCGGCGGCATGGAAAACCCGCGCCTCACTTTCCTGACGCCGACGCTGATTGTCGGCGACAAGAGCCTTACGGGCACGGTCGCTCATGAGCTTGCGCATTCCTGGTCCGGAAACCTTGTAACCAACGCGACATGGAGCGACGCCTGGCTCAATGAAGGCGTAACGACCTATGTCGAGAACCGCATCGTCGAAGACGTTTACGGCGAGGAACGCGCCACGATGGAATTGTCGCTTTCACTCGAAGGGCTGAAAGAAGAAATCGCCGATCTCGACGATCCGAAGATGACGCGGCTTCAACTGCCCGCCGACCTCAAGGATCCCGATGACGGTTTCTCATCCGTCGCCTATGACAAGGGCGCGCTCTTTTTGAAATTCCTTGAAGGCCGCTATGGACGCGAGGTTTTTGACCCGTTCCTGAAATCCTATTTCGAGAATTTCGCCTTCAAGGCCGTCACTACGGCGGATTTCCGCACCTATCTCTTTGACAATCTCGTTGAAAAACATCCGGGCAAGGCGACCCCCGCCGAAATAGACGAATGGCTGTTCGGCGAAGGACTGCCCGCGACGACACCGCATCCGGTGTCGCACCTCTTTGAAAAAGTCGATGCGGAACAGGCCCGCTGGCTCGCCTCCCCGGGGTCTGCTGGAAAGATCAAATCAGCCGAATGGTCGACGCAGGAATGGCTGCATTTCATCAACACCCTCCCCGCCGATATTTCATCGGAACAGATGAAAGATCTCGATATCGCGCTCGATCTTTCAAACAGTCCGAATGCGGAAATTGCGTTCGCCTGGTATCGAAAGTCGATCAAGGCGAATTACCGTCCGGCGCTTCCTGCCGTTGAAGGCTTCCTGACGCGCGTCGGCCGCGGCAAGTTCATCTATCCGCTCTATGAGGAATTGAAGGAGAATGGCGAGGCCGCATTCGCAGAGCGGGTCTTCGAAAAATCAAAACTCTATTATCACCCTATCGCCGTCGATCGGATCGAAAAAATCCTGCAATCGGCTAACTAGCGCCGCTTAAATTGGTTTCGTCTTTACGATTTCAAGGAGAAGGGCGTGAAGTCCGTCTCCTTGTCGTAAACGTCAACCCCTTCGGCGCGCTTCAGGAAACCGACGATGCGGTAGGTAACCGGCGTCAACGCAGCCTCCCACGCAACTTGCAACGCGTAATTAGTCACCATGACGGCAAGGATGAGGTCCGGCTTCCAGATTCCAGCGAATGCGAGCGGATAGAATATGATCTTGTCGACCATCTGGCCGACCGCAGTTGATCCGATCGTGCGCCGCCAAAGATGCTTTCCGCCCGATGCGACTTTCATCTTCGCCATGACGAAGGAGTTGGTCAGTTCCCCCGCCCAGATCGCAAAGCAGGACGCCGCAACGATGCGCGGCGCCTGGCCGAAATTGAGCGCGAAGGCGTCCTGTTTCGTCAGGCCGCCGACATCGACATTCCATTCCGGCGCCGGCGGAATCCAGCTGATGAACGCCGCCATGCCGGCGGCGAAGGCGGCGGCGGCGAAGCCCGCCCAGATGACGCGCCGCGCCCGAGCATAGCCGTAGACTTCCGTCAAAACGTCGCCCGCGACATAGGAAAGCGGAAAGAACAACACACCGGCTACGAAATTGAAGACAAAAAGGATGATCACCAAACGGCAGTGTGAATTCCGCAACTTTTTCCCGCGCCGATGATGTTGGAACAGACGATGACGACACAGGTCGCCGCCATCATGAAGTCGTAAAAACGAAACCTGTGCGCCGAGAGGTCCGCCGCGCGAGATCAATCTTCTCGACCACCATGGGTGGGCGGCGTCCTCGCCCCACCCGGTCCAGCGCCGGGCCCGCGCACGACGCGTCCTCCCGTGGCGCCCGTATGCGCGCCGTCATGGATCGTCAAACGCCATTGACGAAAACGTCTTCGACGCCGGTTGAAAGCTGGTGCGGCTTTTCAAAAGTCGCATGATCCTGAATCGTTACCGGATCAAAACGACGACGTCTGCGAAATAACCTTCAGCGAGTTTTCCGCGATCTTTCAGCTTCAAGTTTGTCGCCGGCAGGTTTGACAGGCGATGGATCGCATCCTCAGCGTGATGACTTTTCATCGCGCACATATTTGGCGAGCACGCGCGAAATTTCCATAGGCGCGCGGATGCGTGCTCTGTTCAAGGAAAACGCCTTCCGCCATCGATCCGCCATCGGGAGCCGAAGCTCATGAAAGGCAGTTTGATCTTCTCGACGACATTGTCTTCCGACATGACGAAATAGATGACCTGAACGCGGCTGCCGTCTTCAATGACGAGGTCAATCGCCGTTTCTTCCGGCCGTGCCGCTCGCGCGAAACCTCTCCGAGCGTCTTGCCCTGATATTTCCGAAGCGCCGGATTCTTGAAACCGACGAGGAGAACGCCCTCGGGACCGCCCGCATGTTCGATGCGGTTTTCAAAATCGACGGACGGAGAACGCATTTCTTCCGCGACGCGCGCCCTGATTTCCGGGTCTTTCAGGCGCGCGACCCAGGCGTCATGCCCGCCTTCCTGAACCCAGAGCGGCATCGCCGCGTCGAGGCCGGTTGAGCTCGCAGCGTAAGCGTACATGTCGGTCGTGATCGCCAGACCTTCGGCGCGCGCGACTTCGACTTTGGAGATCGCTTCGTCGAGCTTTCCCCAGTTCGGCCGGCCGCTCGCCTTGAAATGATAGATTTCCGCCGGCGCGCCGGTCGCGCGCGCGATCCCGATGATTTCATCGACCGCTTCGAGGAACTTTCCCGACTCTGATCGGATATGCGAAATATACATGCCGTCATATTCCGCAGCCGCCGCGACGAGCGCCGTCAATTCGTCTGTTGAGGCGAAATTCGCCGGCGCATAGATGAGCGATGAACCGACGCCCATCGCACCTTCTTTCATCGCCCGCCGGACAAGGTCCTGCATCCGGGCGAGCTCTTCCGCATCCGCCGCCCGGTTGTCGAAACCGACTTCATGGATGCGCGCGCTCGTCGCGCCGATGAATGACGCGACGTTGGGCGAGACGCCTTTCTTTTCCAGATATTCAAGATACTCGCCGAGCGTCGTCCATTCGATCTCGTATTTGAAATCGCCTTGACGCTCCTTCAGACCCTTTTTCATGTCGTCATTGAGCGGGCCCCAGGACATTCCTTCGCCGAAGACTTCGAGCGTGACGCCCTGGCTTATGTCGCCGAGACTGCGGCCGTCTTCGATGAGATCATCGACCGCCCATGAAAGCATATTGATGAACCCCGGCGCGACCGCCTTTCCTTGCGCGTCGATCACGAGATCGGCTTTGGCTTTCGAAAGATCGCCGATTTTCGCGATCCGGTCGCCCTTGATGGCGACATCGGCTTCAACACCCGGCGCTCCGGATCCGTCATAAACGGTTCCGCCGCGAATAATCGCGTCATAGGTTTCGCTTTTTCCGCATCCGGCGATGAGCGCCATAGCGCCGATCGCCCCGATGACGGCGAGTTGTTTCAGTCCGGTCATGAATCGCCCCTTCAGCTGAAGACAGGGACGCTACGCCAATTCATGGGGCCCGTCAGCTTTCCGTGGCGCCTCTGCTGAGCGCCTTGATGATCCCCCGAAACATGCGGACCTCGCCTTCGGTGAACTCGGCGCGGGTCAACGCATTGCGGATCTTCCGCTCCATCGCATCGCGCTTGTCTGGCGGATAAAAATACCGAGCCGCCTCAAGATCACCGAACAAATGCGCGAGAAAGCCTTCGAAAGCCTCGCGCGGTGCGGCAAGGGCGACATCAAGATCGCTCGGCGAAATAGCGAGCGCACTCGCCTGCGCCCATTCATAGGCGAATACAGCGGCCGCCTGGGCAAGGTTCAAAGACGCAAAAGCTGGATTGACCGGAATAGAAATAATTCCGTCGGCCCTCATCACGTCTTCATTGGCGAGGCCTGAACGTTCCGGCCCGAGCAGCACAGCGCATCGAGCGCCGGCGTCGATGCGCTGTTTGATTTCTTTCGCCGCCTCTTCAGGCGCGAAAACCGGAATCAGCGATTCTCTCGGCCGCGCCGTCATCGCCAACGCATATGAGCAATCTCTAATGGCCGAAGCGGCGCTATCAAAAATTTCCGCTTTATCGATCACTGCTGCGCCCGATGACATCGCAATCGCTTTTTCATTCGGCCATCCATCGCGAGGATTGACGATACGAAGCGAATGAAGCCCGAAATTCAGCATGACGCGCGCCACCGCGCCGATATTCTCGCCCAGTTGCGGTTCAACGAGAACGATCGCCGGACCTGGGCTTTCCGCGCCGCCATCGCCCTTGAGCCTGATCTTGGCTGAACGTTCCGGTTTCGCCGACATCGCCATTCCTTCGTCAGTCCGCCCGCCTTTGCGCTGGCCGCCGGGAATGCTATAGGCACGCCGCGCTCCGCCGCAAACCTCCCAATCACACCGCCGCCAGGAAAAGTTCATGAGCAAAATCAAGGTTGCAAACCCGGTCGTCGAAATGGACGGCGATGAGATGACCCGGATCATCTGGCAGAAGATCAAGGACAAATTCATCCATCCTTATCTCGATATCGATCTTAAATATTTCGATCTTGGAATTGAAAAGCGTGACGACACGGACGACCAGATCACGATCGATGCAGCCGAAGCGACCAAAAAATACGGCGTCGCAGTCAAATGCGCGACAATCACGCCCGACGAAGCGCGGGTGAAAGAATTCAACCTGAAAGAAATGTGGCGCTCGCCAAACGGCACGATCCGCAACATCCTCGGCGGCGTTGTTTTTCGCGAGCCGATCATCCTTTCAAACGTGCCGCGCCTCGTTCCCGGCTGGACGCAGCCGATCATTATCGGCCGCCACGCGTTCGGCGACCAGTATCGCGCAACCGACATGCTGTTCCCCGGCAAGGGCAAGCTCAGCATCAAATGGGAAGGCGAGAATGGCGAAGTGATCGAGCGCGACGTGTTCGAGGCTCCGGGATCGGGCATCTATATGGGGATGTACAATCTCGACGATTCGATTCGCGATTTTGCCCGCGCCTGCTTCAATTACGCCTTGCAGCGCCAATATCCGCTTTACCTTTCGACGAAGAACACGATCCTCAAAAAGTATGACGGGCGCTTCAAGGATATTTTCCAGGAGCTTTGGGAAACTGAATTCCAGGAAAAATTCGCGTCATTCAACGGAACCTATGAGCATCGCCTCATCGACGACATGGTTGCGGCCTGTCTTAAATGGTCCGGCGGCTATGTCTGGGCGTGCAAGAATTATGATGGCGACGTTCAGTCCGACACCGTTGCGCAAGGTTTTGGCTCGCTCGGTCTTATGACGTCGGTTCTTCTGTCGCCGGATGGCAAGACGGTCGAGGCGGAAGCGGCGCACGGCACCGTCACGCGTCACTATCGCGCCCATCAACGCGGCGAAGCGACATCGACCAATCCGATCGCTTCGATTTTCGCGTGGACGCGCGGCCTGTCTCATCGCGGCAAACTCGACGGCACGCCGGAAGTGACGAAGTTCGCCGAGTTGCTCGAAAAAACGATCATCAGAACGGTGGAATCGGGCTGGATGACGAAAGATCTCGCGCTCCTGATTGGCGCGGAGCAAAAATGGCTGACGACCGACATGTTCCTCGACAAGATCGATGAGAACTTCAAAAAGGCGATGGCCGCTTAAGGCTCGCCCATCATCCGCCGCATGATGCTGTCGCCCTGTCGCACAAGGCTTGTGCGGCGGGGAGCCGTGCGTCATGGTCCAATCAACGTCAGATCCGACAGAAGGGGCGCATCGTGAACAAACATATCCTCATCGCAACGGCACTTGCTGCATTCGCCGCAACACCTTCGCTGGCCGCGCAAAAAACCTACGCGCTTAGCGATTTTACAGGCGTCTCGGCTGCAACCGGCATTAGCGTCGATATCAATGTCGGCGGCGATTATTCGGTCAAGGCGGAGAGCTCCGACGATGGGCTTGAACGCCTTGAAGTAAAAGTCGTCGATGGCGAATTGCGCATCAAGCGCACCAACCACAATTTCCGTTGGAGACGCAGCGACAAGGTTCAAGTAACGGTAAGCCTTCCCTCTCTCAAATCGCTAGACGTTTCATCAGGCGCCGCAATTGACGCAAAAAATGTCGACGCCGGCGATTTTTCAATCGACGCCTCATCGGGCGGTTCGATCGATGCGGAAGGAAAATGCGACGACCTTAGCGTCGATGTTTCATCGGGCGGTTCAATTGATGCGCGCGCCCTTCAATGCCGCTCCGCCAATGCGGATGCCTCTTCGGGCGGCAGCGCCAGGATTTACGCTTCAGAATCGGTAACAGGCGAAGCCTCTTCCGGCGGCTCAGTGCGCGTATTCGGACAGCCGGAAAAAGTAAGCAAGGAAACCTCCTCAGGCGGCAGCGTCTCCGTCCAGTAGACGAACCGCAACTGAACTCTTTCAGGGACGCTCCCCGTGGAGCGTCCCTTTTTTAATTCCCGCCAAACAGTTTTCGAAGTCCTGTGGAGAGCGCTGCGGGGAAAATGCTGGCATGCGTTTCATCCTCAAAGACGCGCAGATAGGTTTCAGCCTTCCTCATCTTGCATTTGACGAGGAGATTGTTGAACGTCTCAAGATCGCTGACCATGGCGGCGCCGTTTTCAGGCTGTTCTTCCCACGAACCGACCTCCAGAACGAAGCTTGAAGCATGTCCGGATTTCGCCTTCTCGCAAGTCTCGCCTGCGCGCTTCAGTTCAGCGCCGTCCGCATACCAGAGCGAAGGCGAAACGACGACATAATTTTCAAAGATTGACGGGTCTTCAATCCATGTGTTGACCGCAAAAAGACCGCCATAGGAATGCCCGACAAGCGTTCTGTTTTTGGATGAAGCGGCGAAATTTTCCTCAATATAGGGAACAATTTCGTTCTTTATCACCTTCAGGAAAGCATCGCCGCCGCCTGAGACGCGCTGAAATTCCTTTCCATAGCCGCCGGTTGGAAAGTGAAACGGCGTATAATCGCGCGTGCGATTGAGCTTGTAATGCGTCTTGTCCTTATAGCCGATCGAGACGGCGATAACCGGCCTGATCCGCTTTCGCTGATAAAGATGCTCAATCATCGTCGCTGCGAGCGGAAAAGAATACTCCGCATCGAGAAGATAAACCGTGTCGCATTTTGCGCCCTCATCGCGGCATGGCGGCGGCGCATAAACGTAGAGCTGATAGGCGACGCCATTTTCGGCGATCGGCATGTCGATCACGGACGTGTCTGGAATTGAAAATTGCGCGGCGGCGGCCGCCAATAGAGCTGACAGGACGAACACGCCGCGCCTCCTAATTCACATGAAGCGTGATACTACATTTGTAGCGCGAAATAGCAACCCCGGCAATCAGCCGGCGATTGAACCCTCAATCGCCTTGATCGCTTCGCCCGCCTTGTCAGCGTCCGGCCCGCCCGCTTGCGCAAGATCAGGGCGCCCGCCGCCGCCCTTGCCGCCAATCGCTTCAGCGCCCTTGCCCACCGAGATCAACGCGGAAAGACGCGATTTCAGATCGTCCGTCGCCAACGGTCGAGTGAAGCCTTGCCGCCAGCAACGCTGACGAATACGGCGACGCCGGAACCGAGCTGCTTCTTTGCCTGATCGACAGACCGCGAAGATCCTTCGCCTCGACGCCGTCGAGCTGTACCGAAGAGGGCTGACGCCGGCGACATCGACGATATCGGACGCCGCGATCGGCCCAATCCGCCGCCCAGCGCCAGTTTCTTTTTCGTTTCACCAAGTTCGCGTTTCAAACTTCTGCGTTCGGCATTTATAAGCGCTTCAAAGGCGGCAAATCCGCAACCAGCCCTTGGCGGCGTCAGCGGCAACCGCGTGCAATTGCGGCTTGCTCTTCAAGATAAAGCCGTGCGAGCTCGCCAGTCATCGCTTCGATACGGCGAACGCCGACCGACACAGCGCCTTCGCTGACAATTTTTTGAACAATGCGATGTCGCCCGTGCGCCGCGCAGCGCCGCCGCAAGTTCAACCGAATAAGCGCATGATCGTCTTCGCGCCCCATGCTGAGAACCGCGAACATCCTCATCATATTTCTCGCCGAAAAGCGCAATCGCGCCCGGAGGCGATGGCGTCATAGGGCATGACGCGCGTTGCAACCTCGTCATTTGATGACGGATGACGGCGTTTACGCGTTTCGATGTCGCCAATCTCGCGCGGCGTCACCGCCTTCATATGCGAAAAGTCGAAGCGGAAACGATCCAGCGCGACGAGCGAACCTTTGCGCGACGCAGTCGCCAAGAACGTCGAAGCGCCTTATGCACCAGATGCGTTGCCGAGTGATTGGCGCGGGCCGTTCGCGCCGATGCAACGTCAATTGCAAGCAGCGGCGTCGCCGGCTTCAGCGAACTGCGATACAACGCGCCCGATATGACCATGGAGCGCGCCGGCGCGTTTTGACGTCCATGACCTCGATGTAGGCCGGCATCATTTGTGATGCGCCCGGCGTCGCCGACCTGACCGCCCAATTCTGCGTAGAACGGCGTCTGATTAACGATGATTTCAACATCATCACCGGCGCGCGGAAGCCGCTTCCTCGCCGTCGCGAATAATCGCCTGCACGACGCACGCTTCGGCTTCATCGTGAAGATAGCCGAGAAAATCGGTGAGCGCCAGCGCGGTCGCTGAAATCTTCAGAGGTTTCGTTCGCCGTGTCGCCAGACCTGCCCCATGCGGCGCGCGCGGCGGCAACTGCGCCTTCATGGCGCTGTCAAAACCATCCGCATCGACATTTTAAGCCTTTGCGGCGGGCGCGTCCTGCGTCAAATCGAGCGGAAATCCGTAAGTGTCGTAAAGCTTGAAGAAACACTTCGCCGGAAGCGTTTTCGATGCGCCGAGCTTATCGACTTCTTCATCGAGCAGGCGCAAGCCGCGATCGAGCAGCTTGACGAAACTTTTCCTCCTCGGCGCGCAGCGTCTCGCGGATAAGCCGACGCGCGAACGAGCTCGGGATAGGCGGCGCCCATTTCCTTTTCGAGCGTCGAAGGCATGCGGGCGCGCCAGTAGCGGCTCGCGCTCGAGCGAGTGCGAATAACGCGCATGGCGCGGCGCATGATGCGGCGAAGCACATAATAACCGCGCCCCTCGTTCGACGGCAACGCGTCTGCAATGAGAAAACACGAAGCCCTCAAATGGTCGGCGATCACCCGATGCGCCATCATCGCCACTGGCGAGACGTCCGGTCAGTCAACAGAAACTGGCGATAGCTTCTTGAACAAATCCGTGTCGTAATTGTCGTGCACGCCCCTGCATGACCGCAGTGATGCGCTCCAGGCCCATGCCGGTGTCGATCGACGGCTTCGGCAAGGGCTTCATCTCGCCACTCGCGTCGCTCGAACTGCATGAAAACAAGGTTCCATATCTCGATGAACCGGTCGCCGTCTTCGTTCGCGCCGAGGCCCGGCGGCCGCCCGGTTCGGCCCCCGTGATCGTAGAAATTTCCAGAACACGGACCGCAAGGCCCGATATCGCCCATCGCCCAGAAATTGTCGTTTGTCGCAATACCGGATGATGCGTTCGTGGAAGCCCGGCGATCTTTTCCGAGATCAGCGGCCTCGTCATCGTATGATAAACGGTGACGGTCAGCTTATCTTTCGAGAGCCCCATCTCTTTCGGCGACGAGCGACCAGGCGGCGTCAATCGCTTCCTCCTTGAAATAATCGCCGAAGGAGAAAATTCCCGAGCATTTCAAAGAAGGTGCTTGATGGCGCGCCGTATAACCATCGGTCGTTATGCTTACCGCAGCGCGCCGCATTTTGCGACGAGGCGGCGCGCGAAAATTTCAGTTTCTCAGCGCCGGTGGCTGATGCCAGACGGCACCATGCCGGCGATGACAGCGAACAACAGCGTCCGGATCGTTCTTCCCGGGACGAGCGGCGCTGACGGCGTGACCTCGTACTCGCGGGCGCGGAAGTCAAGAAAACCCGTACGGATGTCATTCATTGACTGCATTTAGGCGGCCCGTCCTGTCATCAAAGAGCTCCGCCCCGTTGGCGGCGCGCGATCCCTTTGTCGGTGATATAGGGCCGCCGAGGGGCGCAATTGCGCGCCTTCGCGGCCGCTTTTCTTAAGTGAAACAGGATGGCGGGTAAAGGAAGCCGCGCCGCACAGCCGGCCTCAGGCTTCGGCAGCCTCGTCGGCGCTGTCTTCCTCGCCGGTCAGCATCTCGGTCGCCACGAGACCGGCATTGGCCCGCACCGCCACATCGATCGACTTGGCGATGTCCGGATTGTCTTTCAGGAACTGCTTGGCGTTTTCGCGGCCCTGACCGATGCGGTCGCCATTATAGGATAGCCAGGCGCCCGATTTATCAACGACATTCGCCTTGACGCCGAGATCGATAAGCTCGCCCTCATAGGACGTGCCTTCGCCATACATGATGTCGAATTCAACCTGCTTGAAGGGCGGCGCAACCTTGTTCTTCACGACCTTGACGCGCGTCTGGTTGCCGACAACTTCATCGCGGTTCTTGATCGCGCCGATGCGGCGAATGTCGAGACGCACCGAGGAATAGAATTTCAGCGCATTGCCGCCGGTCGTCGTTTCGGGCGAACCGAACATGACGCCGATCTTCATGCGGATCTGGTTGATGAAAATGACGAGCGTATTCGACTTTGAAATCGAGCCGGTCAGCTTCCTCAGCGCCTGGCTCATCAGCCGCGCCTGCAGGCCCGGCAGCGAGTCGCCCATTTCACCTTCAAGTTCGGCGCGCGGCGTCAGCGCCGCAACGGAGTCGATAACGAGAACGTCAACCGCGCCCGACCGCACCAGCGTGTCAGCGATTTCAAGCGCCTGCTCGCCGGCGTCCGGCTGCGAAATCAGCAATTCGTCGAGGTCAACGCCGAGCTTTTGCGCATAGATCGGATCAAGCGCGTGTTCGGCGTCGATGAAGGCGGCGATGCCGCCGGCCTTTTGCGCCTGCGCGGCGACTTGCAGAGCAAGCGTCGTCTTGCCCGAACTTTCCGGCCCGTAGATCTCGACGATCCGGCCGCGCGGCAGGCCGCCAATGCCGAGCGCGATGTCGAGGCCGAGCGAACCGGTGGAAATCGATTCAATATCGACCACTTCGCGGTCGCCGAGCTTCATCAGCGAGCCCTTGCCGAAGGCCTTGTCGATCTGAGACATCGCCGCCTCAAGCGCCTTTTTCTTGTCCACCCCGTCCGTCTCCACCAACCGCAAATTAGATTTCGTCATCGCCGCCTCCGTGCACGACGGGCCTGACCCCGTCAATGGCGCCCTTGTACCGCTTTTGTTCTCATTTTTCAAGGGGCGTTATAACACTGATATTAAATGGTTTTACGGATTTGTTCTTATTGGGTTCCGAATCCGGGCCATACCGATTTACCATAAATCGCGCATGCGCGCGGCGCGCGAATCGGCGGCGCGACGGCGCTCAAATGCGCGGCGTCGAACCGGTCGGCGGGCGCCTTCGCCATCACATGCGACAGGCCCATCCGGCGCCACGGGTTCGGCTCGTCCCATTTCGTGAAATAATCTCTCAGCGCATCTTCATCGAAACCCGCGCAAAGAACCGGTTTCGATCGCGCGTCGCCGATGGCTTGATGGCTGACGGCGAATGCAGCAAACCCTGAAGAGGCTTGCCGCCGAATGGTGGATTACGGCTTCGCCTAATCCACCCTACGCAATCCGCCTTCGCCGAATTCCAGCAAAAAACCAGTGAAAACCACGCCGAAAGGCGGGAATTTGCCCGCCAATATTAAGCCTTTCTCGAACAGGAAAATAAAGAATCGGCCTTCCGGAGACCTGGTTCTCATCCCCGCAAATCAGGCGAGGTTGGGGCGGAGCAGAGATGGAGGCCGAGATGGCGGGCTTTAGGGCTAGAAATTGGGCTTGGGCGGCGATTGCAGCGCTAGCGCTCATGTCGTGTGGCCGCGAAACGACGGCGAACGCGGGCGCACCACCGCAACGCGCCGCGAATGAGCGACATGACCCGAATGAGAACGCCTTTTTTTATCGCTTGACCGCCAGTTACATCTACAAACCGACGGGCGAACCCTTTGTCGTCGACTTTGTTGCAGGCTGTAATGTCGAGGTGAGGCGGTATAATTACACTGGTCCCACCTACCGCCCCCACATCACGCCGGAAATCTATTACAAAGCCGCACCTGGCGGCGGCGCCGTCGGCATAACGACGCCGGTTGTATGCGACAAGATTTACTGGGAACGGGAAGGCGCCATTCCGAAAGATTTCCTGCCGGAACTCGTCTGGTTTGACGATCCGAAAGACTTGTCGTTCGGCTGGGGCTACGCCGGCGAAGACGCCTAAGAAAACCCAAATACGAAACTCGGCTTCAAGGGCGCAACAATTACGCAGGCGACTTATCAGGAATGGAAAGACTGGCGCGCTGAAAGCGATAAGAATTACAAGCAAGTCGGCGCCATACCGGGGCCTTGGGGCGTTGTAACTTCAAAATTCACGTACAACCAGGAAGAAGAATATATCCGTGGTTTTGGCGGCTCATTCAAAAATTACGCGCATAGTCCGTGCCCGAACGGCGGATATATTCTTGTGACCGCGCCGAAAGATTTGATTGACGAGATCATGCAACTTGCCCCTGCAAGCGTTGGCCGCTATTGGGGCGTTAACAACTATGGTCCGGACCTAAAGACTTACGAGTCGATACGCCAGAAGCTTAATTCCTCTGGCCCAGTCTTTGCCAGCGGCAGCAGCTATCTTCACATCTATACGAGCACATCAGGCGGTTTTGGAGTGTTCGGCGGCGGGCGTCTGACGAGGTCTCACGGCGGGATAATCACACCGAGCGAATCCGACCGAACAATTCTGACGCCGGGTGAATACTATCCTGTCTTACCAACGCGCATGTCAGTTGCGGTCAACGGCTCCGGGCGAAAAGTGACTTTCGTGCGACAGATAGATGTTTCTCCTGAATCGAAGGGCATTCTTGCCTGTGGAGATGCGGGAGCAAGCAAAGAAAAGAACGAAAAAATTTCGTCCGCAGTTGCGGTTGAAGAAATTCCATCAATGGATCCGATTAGTGGATCGGAGCTATATCCGATTCTCATCAATCGTAGTGAGGTGTCCTTCTCCGCCCCGCATTGGCAGGGACTCCCAATTATTGTCATTGATCGAGAAGGATTCATTTTGAGGCGCGCATCGTAATCGCCTTCGAAGGGAGCCAATCATGCCGACGAACCAATCACTATCCGCTGATTTTTGGGTCTATGCGGCGCTTTCCGAGCACATTTATCGGCGGGATTCGACTAAAGATCAGGCGCTCCGAGGAGTCGATATAGCGGCGGCGCTGGGTCTAGCCGAAGATGAACTTTTTCCGCCTCTGAATGCGGAGCAAATAAATGCACTCACTGCAATTGGTCTTGTGATCGATCAGAGCCGCTACGTCTATAATCCAAATAATGGTTTCGAAGCTGCATTGGCGTTCTACAATGGCAAATGGGTCGTCGTCTTCCGTGGAACCGATACGATCTATTCAATTGACCAAGCTGTGCAGGATATCGAAGACGGGGCGAGCAAGCAAGTAGGGTGCATTAAGCGCAGCGCAATGCACCATAATATCTGCAATAATCGCTGGCGCCGAATGGTGGATTACGGCTTCGCCTAATCCACCCTACTTTCAATGAATTCTCCGGCGTTTGATCAAACCGGTTTTTCACCGATATCATCGATCCATGCCGAATTATCGTCGTCTTTTTATTCCGGGCGGAACTTATTTCTTCACGGTCAATTTGCTCGACCGGCGCACCAAAATCCTGACCGATAACATCGATCATTTGCGCGCGGCCTATCGTTATGTCGCCTCACGGCGCCCGTTTGAAACTGTCGCGATCTGCGTTCTCCCCGATCACCTGCATTGCATCTGGCGCTTGCCGCCCGATGACGATGATTATCCGGCGCGCTGGCGTTTGATCAAATCGCACTTGTCAAAATCGCTCCCGCGCCGGCAAGACCCCCGCGCCGGCCGCCGCACGGGCGAACGCGGAATATGGCAACGCAGATTCTGGGAGCATTTGATACGCGACGCCGAAGACCTCGACCGCCATGTCGATTACATCCACGGGAACCCCGTCAAACACGGCCTCGTCGCCGAGCCGGACGATTGGCCCTATTCGACTTATCACGAATGGAAAAAAGAGTTTGGCCGGCCAATCAATACCCCGCCCGAAGACTGGAAACCCCTTCATCCGGGCGAACGTTGACAGTGCATTGCGCCCTTATCCTGAGGAGCCGCCGTAAGGCGGCGTCGCCAAGGGGTCTTTATGCACGCTGCTCCTTCCCCAAAGGGGCGAATGCCGAGCGTAAAATACATTTTTTGAGAGTCTTGAATGCGCGCCGGCGCTTCCCATTTTGCATGAAGCGGGCGCATTTCCCGCGCGGCTCTTTGACATGTTCGTATCTATCGCGCGTCCGGCGGTTTTGCTGGCGCTTACACATATTTCAATCCCTCATCCGATAGCGCAGCGGCGCGCCGCCAGAATTGCAGTATGAACCGCTGCTGCGCAGACTCGGGGATCCAATTTCACCGGTTTGGTTATCCAATAGATCCCGGATCAGCAGCGCGTCATTCCATGCCGCGCTGCGTCCGGGATGACGAAGGAAAACGTCCGGTTCTGCGATGCGCCTTATACGGACAAACCCTCCGGACCGCGCATAAAACCTCACTTCGTCCTACCCCCGGCGCGCCGGACCGTGCGGCTTGTGCGGACACTTAACGATGGTTGACCCGGCGAATGCGAAGGCGGCCAGAGGAAATGAGCGGGATTGAGCGGGAAGACGATGCGCGCGCCCCTGCCGGTTGAAACTCCGCCATCGTGGAAAGGACGCAGCCATTATCCGGGATCCATCTTCCATTTGTCGCGCCGAATGGAATCCGAATTCGCGGATTTTCCCCGCCCCGGCATGACGAAATGAATTCTCAATAAACCCCGGACCGCCGCCGCCCTCTCCCCGCGTTACCGTTCGGAAAGAAAAGCGCAATTTGCAGCGCCCGGTCAAAAAACCGTCACGCTTTGCGGCGCGTATAAAAGGCGAGAGTGGAAATCGCCTCGCGAACCGGCATAATCAGGAGCCGACCGCAACCGGAATGGGATTAATTCATGGGTAAGTTCATCGCCGCCATTGTCGCGCTTCTTGTGCTCGCCGCCGCCATCGTCGTTTTGGCGCCGAACCTCATTCCGGCTGGAACCTACAAGGCGCGGCTTGAAGCGGCGGCCTCGAACGCTGTCGGGCGCGACGTGACGATGGGCGACGACATTTCGTTCAAGATCATCCCGGTCACGGCGTTCTCGGTCGACAATCTTGTCATCGCCAATGCGGCGGGGTTCGGCGATACGCCGCTCGCCCGCGTTGAGCGCGCCGATATCGGCGTCAAGCTGCTGCCGCTCTTCAACGGCAAGGTCGAGATTTCAAAATTCATCCTGACGAAACCCGACCTCAATCTGCAGAAAGGCAAGACCGGCGATGTAAACTGGAACCTTGCTTCGCAGAACGCGCCTCAAGACGAGGCGGCGTCTTCATCATCGGTGAAGGAGCTGACGCTCGGCGATGTGCGCTTTGTCGACGGAAGCGCGACTTATACGGACGCCGGCGAGGGCAAATCCTATTCGCTCGACGCGATCAATGCGACGGCGCGGTTAAGCTCGCTGAACGAGCCGCTTGAAATCGACGGGACGATGAATTTTCAGGGCGCGCCGTCGACCGCCAAAATCGTCGTCACCAATCTTGCCGACATTATCGCGAAGGAACCGGCCAATCTGAAGCTTGACCTTGGCGTCGGCGGCGCGACGATCGGCGCCGATCTGCAACTCGCCGGCGGCAATACGCTCGCCTATAACGGCCCGGTCAATGTCAACGCGCCGGACCTTCCGGCCCTCGCCTCACTGTTCGGGGTTGAACTTCAAAATGCGCCGGGCTTCGACAAGCTTTCCGTTTCCGGCGACGCGCTCGGCAATCAGACCTCGCTCGCCATTTCAAACTCGAAAATCGATTTCGACGCGATCGACGCGGCGGGCGATGTAAAACTCGACTGGTCGGGGGCAAAGCCGAATGCGACGGGTTCGCTTTCCGTCGGCAAGCTCGACCTCCGCCCCTATCTGCCGCCGCCATCGGCGGATGCGAAAGGCTTTCCAGCCTGGTCGACCGACAAGCTCGACTTTGCGAGCCTTCGCAACATCAACGCCGATCTCGACATCAAGGCGGATGAGGTTTTCCTCAACGACATTCACACGGGCGCCTCGCGCATGCGCCTTCGCATCGACAATGGCCGTATGACCGCCGACATCCCCGAACTCGGCTTTTACAAGGGCGGCGGCTCCGGCAAGCTTGTCGTCGACGCCTCGCGCTCGGTTCCGGCGATCGCCGGCGATTTCAAAATGTCGTCGGTCGAGGCCAATCCGTTCACGCTCGATCTGATGAAGATCGACCGGCTGCTCGGCATTGGCGGCTTCAACCTCACTTTCAACGCGACGGGTTCGAGCCAGAAGGCGATCATGGAATCGCTGAACGGCAAGGGCGGTTTCAATCTCGCCGACGGCGCTTTGAAGGGCGTCAACATCGCCAAGCTCGCAACCGCCGTCGTCAATCTGACGCAAGGCGGCGGCGGTTCAATTACGCCAGCCGCCCTTACAAGCCTTGTCGGCGAAGCGCAAAAGCCGAATGAGCAGACGGACTTTTCAAGTTTCCTGTCGAATTTCACGATCACCAATGGTCAGGTGAATGCGCCGACGATCAAACTCGACGGGCCGTTTCTCACCATGACGGGCGTTGGCGACGTCAATCTGCCGGGACAGGCGATCGATTTGAGATTGCTGCCGCGCGTTACCGCGTCAGCTGACAACCAGTCGGCAAAGAAAGTCGCGATCCCGCTTCGCGTCGGCGGCACGTTTTCCAATCCGACGCTCAGCGTCGATATTGAATCGCTGTTGCGCGGCAAGGCCGAGGACACGCTAAAGGGCCTTCTCAACAAGGCGCTGCCGCCGAAGGAAGGCGAAGCGGAAAACCCGGCCGCCTCTCTTTTGAACGGCCTCATTGGCGGCAAGAAGTCATCGGGCTCGTCAACGACAAGCGCGCCGGATGGCGGCGCCAAGACGAGCGGCTCGGCGCAAAAGGAAGAAACGCCGGAAGACGCGGCCAACGCGCTCGCCGGACAGGCGCTGAAATCGCTCTTCAGCAAGCCGAAGGCGGATGAAGAAAAGGAAAGTGAAGACGCGCCTAAATAGGAGGCATTTTTCCCCGGCCGGTCCCGTTCGAAGCCTGCGCGCATGTTGAAAAATTACAGCGGCGGCAGGCGCTTTCCTGCTCAATCACCCTAGCCCTTTACGCCGAACAAGGTAGATATTGTGGGTCCACGAGGGGGCGGGCGCCAGATTTGGCGTCTCGTGGCTGCGGCAAGATATGAGCGAAAGACGGTAAGGTGCGGATTCCTCTGGCAAATCAGGAAGAAGACGGGACCGGAAACCGGCAGCGCTCACAAGCACGCGTCTCAATTACACGCGTAAGCGGCTTGCGCGCCGCGCTTATGAGCGCCGCAGCAACGCTCATCCCGTCCGCCGCCCTCGCCGCGCCTTTCGATCTTTCAACCATCAATCCCGTCATCATCGCCGCGATCGCCGGCGGCGCGCTCACCGTCGCCTCTATCGCCTGGGCGCTCAGGGTTTCCGCCGCCTCGCGCAACGCCTCCGTTTTCTGGACGCGCAAGCTCGCCGAGATGGAGGCGCAGCTTGAAAAATCGGATGCGGTGCTTTCCGCCCATCCCGGCCTCGTTCTTGTCTGGGAAGATGATTACGAAGCGATCGAACAAGGCTGGGGCACGCCGAAAATTCTCGGCGGCCCCGCAGCGCTCGCCTCGCTGATGACCTTCGCGCGCGAGATTGACGACCCGACCGCCTCGCCGGTTCGCCGTTTGCTCGAGTCGCTCGCCGACTTGCCGCTTGAAGATGACGGCCGGCCGGAAGAATTTCAGAAGCTCCGCGACAAGGTGCGCGATCTTCGCCAGCACGGCGTCGCGTTTTCAGGCTCGGTGATGACGCCGGAAGGGCGCGCCATCGAAGCCGACGGCCGCGTCGCCGGCGGGCAGGTCGCCCTTTGGCTCACCGACCCCGCCGTTCGCATGGCGGAGGAAGGCGGCGTTCTCGGCAAGGTGCGCGAAAAGACCGCCGATCTTCACGGCTCGCTCGCCCAGCTTGAACGCGCGCCGGTGCCCGCCTGGCGGCGCACGTCGGACTTGTCGCTCGCCTGGGTCAACGCGGCCTATGTCGATGCTGTAGAGGCGGCGAGCGCGGCCAATGTCATCAAGGACCAGATCGAGCTTGATCAGACAATCCGCAAGATCGCCGAGAAAGCCGCCAATGAGCGCCGCGCGATTGACGGGCGCGTTACAGTAAACATCCGCGGCGCGCGGCGCGTTCTGAAAATTACCGAAACGCCCGTGCATGCGGCGGGCGACGCTTCAATCGCCGGTTTTGCCGTTGACGTCACTGAGCTTGAGAAGACCCGCGCCGATCTTAAAAAACATGTCGAGGCCAATCGCGCGACGCTCGACCAGATACCGGTGGCGACGGCGATTTTCGATGGCGGTCAGGCGCTTGATTATTACAACGCCGCATTTTTGAAACTCTTCGGCATTGAAGACGCCGCCCTCGCCCAGCGCCCGACCCATGGCGAATTGCTTGACATGCTGCGCCAGGCGAACCGGCTTCCCGAACAGGCCGATTATTCGGCATGGAAGAAGCGTCAACTCGCTCTTTATACGGAAGGTTTCGCCGCGCCGGGCGCTGAACGCGACGCCCGTGAGCCCGACGAGATCTGGCACATGCCGGACGGACGCACGCTGCGCGCCGCGCGCATGCGCCACCCGCTTGGCGGCGTTCTCATTGCCTTTGACGACATCACCGAAAACATGGCGCTCGAAGCGCGCTACAACACCCAGATCAAGGTGCAGCGCGCGACGCTCAATAATCTTTCCGAAGGCGTCGCCGTTTTCGGCGCCGATGGCCGGCTGCGGCTCTTCAACTCGGCGTTCCAGCGAATGTGGCGCCTCGATGAAAGTCATCTCGAAAAGCGTCCGCCGGTCGACGATGTCGTGACGCACATGATCGATCGTATATCGACTGGCGCGGATGAACTCGCCTCGATCAAGCGGCGCGCCACGTCGATGTCGCCGGAGGACAGGAAGCCCGTTCGCGACCTGACGCTAACGCTCGCTGACGGGCGGGCCGTCGCGCTCGGCGCCGAGCCGCTCCCCGATGGTGCGACGCTCGTCTATTTCCTTGACATCACCGACAGCCGCGAACGCGAAAAGGAGCTTAAGGAGCGCAACGAACTTCTTGAAGAGATCGACCGGCAGAAGTCGAAATTCGTCGAGCGCGTTTCCTATCAGCTGCGCACGCCGCTCTCGACCATTATCGGCTTTACCGAAATGCTCGACGGGCAAATGTTTGGCGTCTTGAACGAGCGGCAGAAAGATTACATCGCTTCGATCCTCACCGCCTCGCATCATCTGCGCGATCTCATTACCGACATTATCGACCTTTCCGCGATCGACGCCGGCAAGATGACGATCGACGCGGAAGAGGTCGACATTCGCGAACTTCTGAAGAACGCGGCGACTTACTCCGCGCTGAAGGCTGAAGACACGCAGGTCTCGCTCGAAGTCGTCTGCGACAAGGACATTGGCACGATCACCGCCGACAAGCGCCGCCTTAAACAGATCCTGTTCAATCTCTTGTCGAACGCCTTCGCCTATACGGGCTCGGGCGGCTCGGTCTCGATCGGCGCTGACCGCGCGCCTGGGCTGCTTCGCCTATGGGTCGCCGATTCAGGCCGCGGCGTATCGCCGGAAGATCAGGCGCGCGTCTTTGACCCGTTCGAATCAAGCGGGCCGTCAGCGGGCGCCGGGCTCGGCCTCTCGCTCGTGCAGCGGCTTGTGAGCCTTCATGGCGGCTGGGTGCGAATGGAATCGGGCACTGGCGAGGGAACGCGCGTCACTTGCTTCCTGCCAGCGACGCCGCGTGAGGCGAAAGCCCCGCCGGAATCAAGCGGCAACATCATCGTCGCCCGCGGCGCCAAGCCAGCCGGCGACGAGCCCGCCCCGAAGAAGCGCAAGCGCACCACCAGAAAGCGCGCCCCGCGCGCGGAAGCGGCAGAATAAGCGGTTTTGAGGCTGCCCCTTTTCCGCCTGAATTCGCCGGTTTAAAAGCGCCCCATGTCAATTGCATTGCTCCTCGCGCTCCTCGTTACGCCCGAAGCGCCTTATCTCCCCCATTATCTCGTCGAGCTGGAAGGCTCGACTGCGCGCTACGCCGACTGCATCAATCTCGTGAAGAAGGATGTCGAAATCGGCCGCATCGGCGCGCAGCAATGGGCGAGTGAAGGCGGCGGCGCGCCGGCGCAGCATTGCCTCGCCATCGCCGATCTAGCCGCAGGGTTTCCAAAGCTTGCGGCGGCAAGACTCACCGATCTTTCAGAGCGCAAGGATACCGGCAGCGAGAAAACCAGAGCCCTTATTCTCGGCGAAGCAGCGCTCGCCTGGCTGCAGGCTGAAAAAACGGACGAAGCAACAGAAGCGATCAAAAGCGCGCTCACGATCGCCGGCGACCTTGGCGAGCTACAATTCGTCGCCGCCAAAGTCTACGCCGCCGGCGAGCAATGGCAGGCCGCAGCCGACGCCGCTTCCGCCGCGATCCATGCCGGCGTCAAGACGCCGGAACTTTATGTCACGCGCGCCAAAGCCTATCACGCGCTCGGCCGCAATGACGACGCCGCCGAAGACGTTGTCGCCGCGCTCAATCTCGACCCGTTTTACATTGACGCGCTGACGCTGCGCGGCGACCTCGCCCAACTTGGCGTCAATATCGAGGCCTATTACGACACGCCGAGCACGCCGAACAAAACGAGCGGCGACAAGGAACAGTGACTTCCGCTGACGCCGACACGATCATCAATGCGCTGGGACTAAAGCCCCATCCGGAAGGCGGCTGGTACGCAGAGACTTTTCGCGACGAAGTTACAATAGAAGGTCGCGCCGCCTCGACCGCGATTTATTACCTCCTGAAAGAAGGCGAAAGCTCATGGTGGCACCGCGTCGACGCCGCCGAGACGTGGCATTATTACGCCGGCGCGCCGCTGCTTTTGTCGCTCGCTGAAAAGGGAGGCGCCCGAACAATCCGCCTTGGGCTCAACATCGCCGCAGGCGAACGCCCGCAAGCGGTTGTTCCCCACCATTGCTGGCAAAGCGCAAAAAGTTCGGGCGCATGGACACTAGTCGGTTGCATTGTCGCCCCCGGATTTCAATTCAACGGCTTCGAACTCGCCCCGAAGGGTTTTAATCCCGGCATCAGATGAACGGGACGCGCAATGTCCGCCCGGCGCTTTAAAATCGACACAAAAATTTCGTGTACAGAATACAATTTTCGGCAAAATCTGCTTTTCCAACTGACTTTTCGGAATGCTCGCATTGAGGGCTAAGTCGAGAACTCTCTCCCGGGCGCATGGAAAGAGGCAAGCGGCCCACCTCCAACTCCCCCGTAGACCCGCCTCGCAAATCACCCGAGAATTCAATCGTTAACGGCCCGTTAATGAAGGCGCTTTCAACTTGAGACGCCGAACCGGATCAGACGCGATGTCACCTGCTGCACCTGAAGAAAAGCTGGGCTCGAAAACCGTCCAGGAACTTCAGGCCCTCGCGGCCGCCGAAGCGGCGCGCGCGCCTAAGCCGAGCAGCTTTTCACGCGCCGCGCATCTCCACCTCATTGATCTTTTGTCGCGCCGCGCCGGAACGGGGTTCGCGCTCATTGCCGGCCTCACCATTTTCATGTCGGTGTTGATCGCCCGCGGCCTGCCTTTACGCGCCGGCGTCTGGACGGTGATGGTGTTCGCAAGCCTTTACGCCAGCCGGTCGTATCTTGCCGCATTCAGAAGCGGCGAGCGCATCAGCGCGCACCCCTTTCGCTGGCGCGCCTTTCACACCGCTTCATTGACGGTCGTCAGTTTCGCTTTCGGCGCCGGCGCGGTGTTGCTGCTGCCGCGCGGCTCGGCTGATTTCGAAGCCTATGAAATTCTGGGCTTCGTCTTTGCAGGCGCTCTTGGCGCGGGCGCGCTGAACGCGGCGCATTTCACGACGGGCCTTGGCGCGCTCCTCCCGGCCGGGCTTTTTGTGGTCGCGAGCGCCTTACGCCAGTTCGGCGCGGGGGCTGAGACGGCCGCCCTCGCCTTGATGCTCGCCGCCTCATGCGCCGGGCTTTTCATCGCCTCGGCGCGGATGCGTGCGAACGCATCGAGGCTTAATCCGCGGCGGGCGAGCAGGCGCGGCCAGCTCGACCAGCTTGCGCCAAAGACGGAGCGCGCCGCAGCATCTAGCGCGCCGGCTGCACGTTTCGGCTGATCAGTCCTTTCGCAATAGCGAAACCATCCAAATCGGATGCGCTGCAACGCCTTCAAAAGCAGCTTCGCGCGACGCCTGGAAACCGCCAAATTATTCGCGATTTCGCCTCGCAGCGCGGATTGAAACGCGCTATCACCCCCACCAGTTCAACGCCCCGGTTAAGCGTCTTATCAGGGCTAAATCAGAAAATGAGCGCGCCCGGTAGCCCAGCGAAAACGGCGATGCGGCGCAAGGGGAATTTGCGGAGTTTTTCCGATGGCTGACGGCTTCCATTCGGCTGCTGACAAAAAAACACTCAAAAAAGTGCTCGACCTCGCCCGCAAAGACGAGAGGACGCCAAAAGCCGGCGACGGCAAGCTGAACCCCGCCTTCGAGACTTATGTCGACCAGCTTGTCAGATTTGCAACTGGCGAAGATCGCCATTGGGACGAACCGGCGGGCCTCCTCGCGCGTGCGCTCCATGCCTGGAACACCAGCAAGGTCAGAAAGCCCGGCACACCGGCGATTGATCTATCGCTGCAAAAGGGAGGCGACTGGCGCGAGACGCGCCTCGTTCTCGACATCACGACCGACGACATGCCATTCCTTGTCGATTCAATTTCGAGCGCGCTCAGCGAATATGGCAAGCAGGTCTCGTTCTTCGTCAATGCAGTCGTCACAGTCGTGCGCGACAAAAAAGGCCAGCGCGCCGTAGACGACAAGGGCGCTGCGATTTCAGAGTCGATGATTCATGCGGAGATGGACCCGCCGCTTGAAGACGACGAGATCGATGAAATCACCGAAGAGCTGCGCGCCGTTCTCGCCGATGTTTCGCTCGCGGTGGATGACTATGAAACAATGCGCGATCGCATGCGCGCGGCGATCGAGCGCCTCAAATCCCGCAAAACGAAACGCGGGGAAGAGATGGACGGAGAAATCATCGAATTCCTCGAAAAACTCTGGGAATCGAAATTCACTTTTCTCGGGGTCCGCCGCTATGACTACGCCAAGACGAAAAAAGGCGCCGAATTCCAGCGCGACGCCTCTGCCGATCTCGGCATTTTGCGCGACAAGGCGCGCCGTGTCCTAAAGACAACATTTTCCGACGAGGGCGAGCTTTCCTCATCCGTCATAGAGTTCATGGAGTCGGACGAGCCGCTGATTATCACCAAGGCGAATGCGCGCTCGACCGTCCACCGTCGCGTTCATATGGATTATATCGGCGTCAAGATTTTCGACGAGACCGGCAAGGTTATCGGCGAAGAACGCTTCGTCGGACTCTTGACGTCCGACATGTATAACCGCCCCGCGTCGGACATTCCCATTTTGCGCGTCAAGGTTCGTGATGCAGTGAAATCCGCCGGATTCCGTCCGGGCGGACACAACGCCAAGGCGCTTGTCCACATCCTGGAAACATTCCCGCGCGATGAAATGTTCCAAAGCGACGTCGACACGCTGCGTGAAACGGCGCTCGGCGTTCTCCGCCTCTACAAACGACCTCGCACGAAAATCTTCCTGCGCCGCGACCGGTTCGGCCGGTTCATTTCAGCGCTCGTCTTTGTGCCGCGCGACCGCTTCTCCTCCTCAGTGCGCGAGGATATCGGCGAGACGCTGGCGGGAGCTTTGGGCGGTTATGTCGCCGCTTTCGTTCCGCATTTCGGCGAGGCCGCGCTGGTGCGCGTCCATTTCATCATCGGCATCACGCCGGAAACGGGCGAAGGTCCCGGCATACCGGAATTGACGCGCCGCATTCGCGTGATCACGCGCAACTGGTCAGACGGTCTGCTCGAGGAATTGCGCGCCGCCCATGAAGGCGCAACGCCAAAGGGCCTCTATCAGCGTTACGAATACGCCTTCGACGCTGCCTATCGCGAAAGAGTGAGCCCAACCGAAGCGCTAGACGATATCGCCGTCATTGAAGGCATGGGCTCCACCGATTTTACGCAACGCGCATTCCGCCGCGCTGGCGCTGAAGACAGCAAGATCAATATCAAGCTTTATTCGCGTTCGGGCGGGCTTCGTCTTTCCAGTCTCATCCCGCGGCTTGAGCATTTGGGCCTCAGCGTTATTCAGGAAGCCGGATACGAAATCAGACCGGGCGACGAAGACGCCCATCTGTGGATCCATGATTTCCTCGTTGAGGAGCGCCATGGCCGCGCCATCGACATTGGCGCGATCCGTAAGAACCTTGAAGAAGCGCTCTCCGCCATCATCGAAGGACGCACCGAAGACGACGGCTTCAACGCGCTCGTTATCAGCGCCGGCGCCAATTGGCGCGAAGCATGGTGCTTGCGCGCCTCGGCGAAATATCTGATGCAGGCTGGCATCCCCTTCTCGCAGAACTACATTGAAGACACGCTCGCCAAACATCCGAATATTGCGGCGAAAATCGTTGAGCTGTTCCATGCGCGGTTCAATCCGGCAAAGCCTTCCGAACGCGCAGAGCGTGAAACGAATGTTCGCGTCATTCTCGATCAGATCAAGGAAATGCTGGTCGACGTTTCGAGCCTTGATGAAGACCGCATTTTGCGGCGCATCGTCAATTTTTTCCTCGCGACGGTTAGAACGAATTACTATCAGCAAACGACCGAGGGCGGCGCAAAGCCCTATATCTCGTTCAAGATCGACTCAAGCCTTGTCGACGATTTGCCAAAGCCGCGTCCTTATCGCGAAATTTTCATGTCGGGGCCGAAGGTCGACGGCGTTCACCTTCGATTCGGTCCGGTTGCGCGCGGCGGGCTTCGCTGGTCCGACCGCCGTGAGGATTTCAGGACAGAAGTGCTCGGCCTTGTGAAGGCCCAGCGCGTCAAAAATGCTGTCATCGTGCCGACCGGCTCGAAAGGCGGCTTTTATCCGAAGCAGCTTCCCGAAGGCGGCGACCGCAACGCAATCTTTGAAGAAGGCCGCACCGCCTACAAGCTGTTCATTCGTTCCTTGCTCGACATTACCGACAATATTGTTGGCGGCGAGACGACCTCGCCAAAGGGCGTTTTTTGCTGGGACGATGAAGATCCCTATCTCGTCGTCGCCGCCGACAAGGGCACAGCCACATTCTCCGATACGGCGAACGCAATCTCGGAGGAATACAGCTTCTGGCTTGGCGACGCTTTCGCTTCCGGCGGTTCGGCCGGTTACGACCACAAGGCAATGGGCATCACTGCGCGCGGCGCATGGGAAGCCGTCAAACGTCACTTCCGCGAAATCGGCAAGGACATCCAGAGCGAGGAATTCACCGTGGCCGGCGTCGGGGACATGTCAGGCGACGTTTTCGGCAACGGCATGCTGCTGTCGGAAAAAATCCGCCTTATCGCCGCATTCGATCACCGTGATATATTTGTTGACCCCGATCCGGATACGGCGAGTTCATTCGCTGAGCGCAAGCGGCTTTTCGAATTGCCGCGCTCTTCCTGGCAAGAATATGACAAAAAACTCATCTCGAAGGGCGGCGGCGTATTTTCCCGCGCCGCCAAGTCGATCACGCTGACGCCGCAAATCCGCGACGTTCTCGAAATCAACACGGAGCATGTAACGCCGGCGGACCTGATTCGCGCGATTTTAAAATCGCAAGTGGAACTCTTCTGGCTCGGCGGCATCGGCACATATTTCAAGGCGGCGGGCGAGGATAATGCGCGTGTCGGCGACCGCGCCAATGATGCAGTCCGCATTGAAGCCCATGAAATGCGCATGAAAGTCATCGGTGAAGGCGCCAATCTCGGCCTGACACAGGCGGCGCGGATTGAGTTCGCGCTCGCCGGCGGCCGGCTCAATACCGACGCAATCGACAATTCGGCAGGCGTTGATTCATCCGATCACGAGGTCAACATCAAAATTCTCGTTTCAAACGCAATTGAAAATGACGCACTCAAAAAGTCGGGTCGCAATGCGTTATTGAAAAAGATGACGGACGACGTGGCGACGCATGTGCTCCGCCATAATTACGATCAGACGCGCGCACTGTCGCTAATGCAGGCATCAACCGCCGACGAAATCGACGCCTATGCACGCTTCATGTCATCGCTTGAGGCGGAAGGCAAACTCGACCGTACGGTTGAAGGCCTTCCGGATGAAAAGGGCGTAGCGACTCGCAAGAGTCAGGGACTTGGCCTAACGCGGCCTGAGCTATCCGTCCTCCTCGCCTATGCGAAAATGCAGATCTTTGAAGAACTGGTTGCGTCTTCCGCGCCCGACGATCCGATGGTCGAACGCGAGCTCTATGATTACTTCCCGGAGGCCTTGCACAAATTCAAGGCGTCGCTGACCGGTCACCGCCTCCGCCGCGAGATCATCGCAACGCGACTTTCCAACGAAATCGTCGATACTTGCGGCGCAACATTCGTTCACCGTCTCATCGAAGCGTCAGGCGCGGGCTTTGGTGAAATCACCATCAGCTATGAAGCGGCGCGGCGCATACTGGAATTGCGCGGTTTTGGCGACGAAGTCGATGCGCTCGATAATAGCGCGCCAGCGACATTGCAGACAGATCTTTTCCTGACCGCAGTCAAGCTGCTCGCCGAACAGGTCTATAAGATCGTTTCCGATGTCGAAGCTTCAACCATTCTCGCCAATGAGGGGGTCGGTGGGCTCATCGAACAATATAAAGAGCCTATTCAGAAACTTAAAAAAGCGCTTCCGGAAATCCTGCCGCCGGCCGCTGCAAAACAACTGAAGTCGCGCATTGAAATGTGGAAGCGATATGGCGCCCACGACAGTCTCGCTGAGCAGGCCGGGCTGATGCCGGCGCTCGAATTCTCCTTCGACATCGTCAATCTGACGCGCAAGACCGGCTGGCCGGCGGAATCAATTGGCAGTCTATTCTTCGCGGTCGGCCACCGTCTGTGGATTGAACCGGCGCGAGCGGCGGCGAAAGCTGCGCCGCCTGAAAGCCATTACGACAAACTCGCGATTCGTCGCCTCCTTGAAGAGCTTTCGGCAAGACAAGCGGAACTTTGTGGCGCGATTGCGATGGCGAAGGGCGCAGCGCCAAAAGGTGGCTCGCCAAAATGGCTCGACCCGCTGTTCGAAGAGTGGCGGGACGCAAACAAAGACGCAATCGGACGTTATGAGCGCTTCATCGACGATGTTGAAATCGGTGCCGGCATGTCAGTCGGCAAGCTGTCGCTGATCAGCCAGAAGCTAGCCGAACTCAACGAACGCATCAGCGCCGGCCGATGAGCTACTGTCTCCTAATGCCTGAAATGGCGGACGCCAGTGAACGCCATAGCAAGGCCGGCTTCATCAGCCGCTGCGATGACATCTTCATCGCGGATTGAACCGCCCGGCTGTATAACCGCCGTCGCGCCGGCCGCAGCGGCGGCAAGCAAGCCGTCAGCAAAAGGAAAGAACGCATCCGATGCGACGACTGACCCTTTGGCGAGAGATTGAGCAAGCTTTGCAGTCTCGGCGGCGTCTTCGGCCTTTCGCGCAGCAATGCGCGATGAATCAACGCGGCTCATCTGGCCTGCGCCGACACCTACCGTCGCCTCATCTTTCACATAGACGATTGCGTTCGACTTCACATGCTTTGCGACACGGAAAGCGAATAATAGGTCACGGATTTCTGCTTCGGTCGGCGCGCGCTTCGTAACGATTTTCAAATCGCCTCCCGAAATGCGCTTTGCATCACGCGATTGCAGAAGAAAGCCGCCGCGCACCGGCTTGACGATTTGATCAAAGCTCGCCGCATCGGCGAGACCACCAGTTGAAAGGACGCGAAGATTTTTCTTTTTCGCGAACAGTTTCAGCGCTTCATCGTCATAAGACGGCGCGATGATGACTTCAGCGAAAACCTCGCCGATCAACGCCGCCGTTTCAGCATCGACGGAGCGGTTAAGGGCGACGATGCCGCCGAACGCAGAGACGGGATCGCAGCGGAGCGCAAGCCTGTAGGCGTCAGCTAAGCTTGAAGCTGACGCGACGCCGCACGGATTGGCGTGTTTGATGATCGCAACGGCAGGATTTTGCGCCGGCAGATCGGAGACGAGCTCAAAGGCGGCGTCAGCGTCAGCAATATTGTTGTAGGAAAGCTCCTTACCCTGGATCTGTTTTGCGCCCGCCACTGAATTCGGGTCGTCGTCCGTGCGATAAAGCGCAGCGGCCTGATGCGGGTTTTCGCCATAGCGCATGATTGACGTGCGCTTGCCTTCGATCGTAACGCGCGGCGGAAATTCTTCGCCAATCTCATTGTTCATCCAGCTGGAGATCGCTGCATCATAAGCGGCTGTTCGCGAGTAGGCTTTCGCGGCGAGGCGTTTCGTTGTCGCCGCGGACAGCTCGCCATTTTTTTCAATTTCACCGATCACAGTTTCATAATCACCGGTGTCCGTAACAACGCCTACGCTTGCGAAATTTTTTGACGCCGCGCGAATGAGCGCCGGGCCGCCTATGTCAATATTTTCTATACATGTTTCGTAACCGGCGCCTGACGCAACGGTTTTTTCAAACGGATAAAGATTGACGACGAGAAGATCGATAAGACCGATATCATACGCTTTCAACGCTTCAAGATGGGCGGCGTCATCGCGTCGCGCGAGAAGACCGCCGTGAATGGCTGGATGAAGCGTCTTTACCCTTCCGTCGAGCATTTCCGGAAAGCCGGTGAGATCCGAGACGTCGCGAACGGCGAGCCCAGCTTCACGCAGTGCCTTCGCCGTACCGCCGGTTGAAACGAGTTCAACGCTGCTGGCGGCGAGGCGCTTGGCAAATTCGACAAGCCCCGTCTTGTCCGACACAGATAATAAGGCGCGGTTCACTGGCGTTGGCCCAGTCACGGTCACTCTCCTCAACGAGATTTTGCGCACCGGTTAAATGCGCTTGGAAAACACTTCAAGGGCGCGCACGCGCTGCGGCGCAAATGCTGTCCCACGTGGCGAGCGAGCGCCGAATCGGGCTCCAGATTTCAGGTGCGGGCAACGTCGCTTAGGGCGTCTGGCGGGCGTTATGGCCGGCGCCATTGGCCGGCGTGAATTCCGGCACCAGCGCATGAACGGCCTCATCAAGCTTTTTCGCCTCACCCTCCCGCGCATATTTAATGACTTCAGTGAGCCGCGGATTAAGAAGCGGCAGGTCGATCATTGCAGGCGACGCGAGCAAAACGCCGTCAGCGCCTGTTGATACGAGCTTGTCCGTGTCGAGGAAGATTTCCTCAAACAGTTTCTCTCCTGGCCTAAGGCCGGAGAAACGGATCTCTATATCCTTACCTGGAACATTGCCGGAGGCTTCGATCATACGCTTGGCGAGATCGAGAATTCGTACCGGTTCACCCATATCGAGAACGAAAACACGACCGTCATGGGTCAAAACTGATTTTTGCGCGTGATCTAGGCTCGACGCCTGCAAGACTAGCTCCACCGCCTCGCGCGTCGTCATGAAATAGCGCTGGATATCAGGATGCGTAACTGTAACCGGCCCGCCATGAGCGATCTGGCGCGAGAAAAGCGGCGCCACCGAACCCGTCGATCCAAACACATTACCGAAACGGACGGTCACGAAGCGCGTATCGTTTTGCGCAACGTCAAGCGCTTGCGCGTAAAGTTCGGCGATGCGTTTCGTAGCGCCCATAAAGCTTGAAGGATTGACCGCTTTGTCCGTCGAAATGAAAACGACCTTTTCCGCCTTGGCGCGGGTCGCGGCATCGAACACAAGCTTAGCGCCCAGCACATTGACGAGCGCGCCGGCGCAGCGGTTTTCTTCAACGATCGGCACGTGCTTGTAGGCCGCTGCGTGCAAAACGATTTCAGGCCTCACCTTTTCGAAGACGCGCGACAGATGTTCTTTATTGCAAACATCGGTTAGTGATGTGAACAGTTCACCTGCTAGGCCGCGCTCGCGCAATTCAAGGTCGATCTGATATAGATTGAATTCGGAATTATCGATAAGAGCAAGTTCGGCAGGTTCAAACGCAGCCGTCTGACGCGCAAGTTCCGCGCCGATCGTGCCGCCCGCACCGGTAATGAGAACGCGTTTTCCGAGGATCAGTTTTCGCGCAGCGCGCTGGTCGATTTTTCTTTGCGGCCGGTCTAGAAGAGCGGCGACATCGATGTCCTGCAGAAACGGATCAAGTACGGGCTTGCGGTGCGATTTCCCGCGTTTTGAAAAAAACTGTCGAAACATTCTTGACCCCGGTTCTGGAACGCGCTCCGGCCGCAACAGGGCTGCGGTCTATAGGCCTTCCATGCGGTTAATACCCCACTTTACGATAACGTGCCCGCCCCCCTCACCGGCTCGCACATCCGGCGCGATTACAATTTGTTCATTAGCGGCAGGCAACCCCCTCTCGCCGCAATAAATGCTTTTCTCAAGGTAAATATTTGAAGCGTTGGTCCGAAACCGCCAGCCCTCCTTGTTGGAAAGGGCTAAAATCACCGATTTTCCGTCACGGGCGAGCGACGCCTTGACCCCCGGATGGAGGTGAAAGCGGAGTCTCCAGTCTGTATCCAGGTTGAGCAGCGCAGCGCTGAGGAAGTCTTCACCGCGGAGGTCATCGCCTCGCGCCGCCAGAAAAAAACGCCGCACATGGGTGAGCGGCCCCGTCGCGCCGGCCGCCTCAAAGTTGCGGGAAATTTCAAGGAGCTGGCCGCGCCTGTCTTCGCCGCGCCGGTGTGTCGCATGACATTTGCGCAACAGCGAGGCAGTCAAAGCAAGCGAAGATGATGACAGTGTTGAATGCGCTGCAGCTTGCAGCAGAGCGGAAGACCAGTCGCCGCCAAGATGCACGCCCGAACCGCAATTTGTAATGATGCGTCCGCGTCCCGACGAGAAATGAAACGAGGCGCCGCTTTCATAAAGGCATCCTGCAGCAGATTTTCCCGACGATGCGCCAACATCCACGACAAGAACGCCGCGACCAGATTCAAGACGCTGAAATCCTGAATCGCGCGCAAAGCCTGCAAACTCCGCTTCGCTCTCGGCGTCGCCGGCGACACTAGAAAGCGCTACGCCGTCATCTTCATAACCCCCATTAAAAATAGCGAGACGCCCGTCGCCGGTTCTGAACAACTGAAGATAAGAGGCAGAGCGGCGAACGATGTGTTTCAGGAATGCGGGCTTTTCAATCTGCCGCGCCTGCAGGGCCTCGGCGAACATCTTCAGCCTGATGACAAGCTCGAGCTGACGCGAGGGATTGCGGCTAATATGGCCGCCATCGGCGCGAATTTGCAGGCGCACTTCGCGCCTGACCATTTCCGACCCCTTTTCGACGGCCGCTTCACAGCCCGGCAGACACAAGGCCGCAATGCAGAGCGAAATCGAGGCCTTCAACCTTTCATAACTCGACGGCGCCTGATGACAGGTAATTGCAAGATGGCGAACCTGACGCGCCATTGACGACAATACTTGGCTACGCCAAAGCGCGTCGCCATCCGCTAGAATGAACGCGCCGAAACTGCAAAGATTAATCAGCCTTTCGCTCGTCCGATAAGGCTCCCAGACGTTTGGCGAAACGCGCGCCTGTTCTTCAAACCATTGCCGAGCGAGTTTGCGCGCCGCGCTTTTGGCGTCAGCGCCCGCAGCGGACAAGTGCTTCAGCCATTGGAATTCATGCATAAAGGCGAAAAGCGCAGGATTGCGATCAGCCGCCAGCCACAATTTTTCGAGTTCACCCTCGAAATCAAATTTCTCCGCGCCTAGCGTCAACACGCCCCCAAGAAGAGCGCGACCGATTTCCGCATCGCGAGAATAAGGGTCAGAAGGGCGATGGCTCAGCCGGTCAGGAGCCGGCCCGTCGAGTTGCATCTGGTAGAACGGGCTGAGGCTCCAAGCGCGCTGGACACGGCTCACGACGCCTGACGCCAGCGATTCTTCTGGTTTGAGTTTCCGTCTTTGATCAAACATCGGCGCGGCGCTCCATGATCAGCGCGCACGCCTTGACTGGATCAATCCCGCTCTCGGTCAAAATTCTCCGCCTGACCTTCGCCGCCATGAACGCCGCCGCCCTACGCACCCTGCCGCCGGCGCAACTCGCCGGAATGTTCGCAAAGGATTTGGGTATCGTGATGCGGCGCGTTTGGGCAACTAAAAGAGCGCGAAAAAAACACGCATTTTCAGCACCCTGCTTCCGCCTCCTAATGACCCTGTACCCAAAGTAGCGGCAGAAAGGGGAAGCCGTCCGACTTGCTTGGGTGCGGGGGGAGCGGGGGGCAAATCGGACGGCTTGGGTGCAGGGATCGGCAGGGGTTTCGATCAGTGCTGTGGAAAGGTCGCAATCCAATGCGGCGGAATTGAGGCGAACGGCCCCATTTCATTCGTTAAAGCATTGTTATTGTTATTGTTTTTCTGTAAACCCGGATGCTAAAATTTTAGCTTTCTGCCGTGGCTTGAATAGCCCTCGCCCGAGGAAATAAGCCGATGCTGCGAGCGCGCCGAAGGTAAATCCGGCGGCGGCGTCGCCTGCCCATCCATTCCCGTCAAAGGAATTCAGCGCGAGAATAAAGGCACCGATGCCGCCGGCGCCCAAAAGCGCGAAGCGGGCAGGTTTTTCGGTAATCCTTCCGATCACTGCAGCAGCGGTCTTTGTCGCCTCGGCGGCTGAATTCGCGGCCTTCGCCGCCACCTCTCCCGCTTTCGCGGCCGCAGCCTTGAATTGCTTCGGCGCCAACAGCCTTAACAGCCCGGCGGCGGCGGCAGCCGCTGCTGCGGCGAGGCCCGCCAACAGGCCGCTTCTGGCATTATGGACGGCCGTGGCGGGCGCCGATTTGACTGCGTCCTCATCGGCATGGAAATGAGCGATAATCGGCGGCGGCGCAGCATGAGCGACTTCAACCACCGCAGCACCCGAAGAGATGAGCGTTGCGGAAAGAAGCGCTGCCCTGACCGTCTTGCCGGCTGGACCGGCGATCAAAATAGGCTTTTTCATATTTCTTAAATGGGAAGCGCGCGGCCAGCCTTCAAGGCTAGGGCTGGAGCTGAGCCAATACAGGCGAGCGAAACAGCACTAGCCCCGCCACAATAAACGCCGGCGCAAGATTAACTTGCGTGAACGCGGCGTGAATTTGCGAATGGTTTGAGAAAATCTCAAGCCAGAATAGCGGCGCAAGTGCAATCGCCAGCAATGGGCGGTTTTTCCGCCATACTGAGCGCAAAGTAGAACGCCGCGTCTTCGTTGCAAAGGGCGCAATGACGAACAGCACCAGCGCAGTCGGCGCCCAAACGCTTTTCATCGCCACGATATTTTCAACGGTCGCCGCACCAGGAATAAGACTCTTCACATATTGCGAGGCGCCATGAACGCGGAAGAATGCGGCGGAAGCGGCGTCGCCAAAGGCGTCCGTTTTGAGAACAAGCGCCGCGATGAGGATCTTGATGATGATGAACCCGGCCCAGCCGGCGCCCCAGAATGCAAGGCAAAAAAACAAGTCTGTCCATGACGTTTTACGCCCATCATGCAAGCGATAGATGAGCCAAACCATCATCGCTAGTGTAAAAATGAAAAACGGCATCGTAAAAAAATCGACATAGGCCGTCAGCGCGCCAAGTCCGAAGAAGAAAAGGAGCGGCGGCTCGTTCTTGCGCAGATGGCGCGCAGCGAGCGCGCCCGCCATGGCGAGCATAAAACTAAAGGCCTTTGTCGCCACCACCATTAACCCCATGAAATTGAGCACGAGAAAGGGAAGTGCAAAGGCGACGCCGGTTCCGACGCCGAAATCGCGCCCTAGATTTATCGACAACCAGGTAAGTAACAATATCGAAGCTGTCAGCAGTAATCCGCGCAAATCATTATAGGTCATCACCGCCAATACGGGCCGCGCGATCACAGCGTAGCCGTGCCAGTAACGGAAATAATCGCGCGTAACTTGCGGTGCGCCGTTTTCAATCCACGCCATGAAGGGATCGCAACCGTAAACGCTCTCGGCGGTAACGGCGCGTAAAAAAAGTGTCGGCGGCGGGTCGCCGGACTGGTAGAGCCCGACGCTCATGCCGATACATTCGGTGTCAGCATCGATCACGCGGCCATTGTCGGCGCGGCGCGCCAGCAAAACGTCCGGTCGTTCGAGGAGATGCTCCTTCACCGGTGCGTTCGGGACTGAAAACGCCGCAATAACGAGCCCCAGGAAAATCGCCATAATAATAGGCGTCATCAACGCAGCAAGCGCAGCCTTTTTGACGATCGCGTTCATTCTTCATCAAACCGTGGCGGAGGCTTCATCTGTAAATAGGCGAGCCTTTTCGTTTCGGCGAAATATTGCGCCTGAGCGTCGAGCAAGATGCCAGCAACATAGGAGACAACACCCGCGACAAAGAGGCCGACTGAAACAATCAGCGTCGGGAAACGCGGTACGAGTCCAGTCCTTAGATATTCAACAAATACCGGAATGAAGACGATTATGGAGACGCCAATCGTCAAAATGCTCAAAATCGAAAAGAGAAAACGCGGCCGGTGCAGGCGCAGGAAACGTAGCATACGCCTCAGGATGAGATAGCCGTCGCGGAGCGTATTAAGCTTGCTTTCGCCACCTTTAGTGCGTTCGCCGTATCGCGTTTCCATCTCAGCGAATGGAATGCGCAATAACGCAGTGTGAGCTGAAATTTCAAGTTCGATTTCAAACCCTTTCGCGCGTAAGGGAAAAGTTTTTACAAAGCGCCGCGAAAAGACACGATAACCGCTCAAGATGTCTGTAAATTGCGCATCGAAAAAACTTCGGAACGCTGATGAAAAAAGCTTGTTGCCGAAGCGATGACCCGGCCGATAAGCCGCGCCCGGCGCCGCGGCGCGGACGCCGACCACCATATCGAGCCCGTCCCGGCGCAGGCGTTCGACCATTGCCGGCGCATCGGCAGCCTCATATGTGCCGTCGCCATCAGCAAGCACGTAGATATCTGCATCAACATCGGCGAAAGCACGGGCCATGGCGTTGCCTTTGCCGCGCATCGGTTCCGACCGGACGATAGCGCCGGCGCCGGCTCCGACCTCAGCTGTGCGGTCAGTCGATCCATTGTCGTAGACATAGACCGCCGCGCCCGGCAGCGCTTTTTGGAAATCCGCCACGACACCGGCAATCGCCGCCGCTTCATCGAGGCAGGGCAGGATGACAGCGATCCTGGGCGCGCTCATTCAGATGTCCGGATCGGCAAGGCCGCGCCGGCGCGCCGCGGCAATAACGGTGTTTTTCAACAGGCAGGCGATTGTCATTGGTCCGACGCCGCCCGGCACCGGCGTGATCGCGCGCGCGCGGGATTTGGCCGCCGCGAATTCAACGTCGCCAATGAGTTTATCTCCAACGCGATTGATGCCGACATCGATTACAATCGCGCCCTCTTTCACCCAGTCGCCCTCGATGAGTTCGGCGCGCCCGACAGCAGCGCAGAGTATGTCGGCGGACCGGCAAACACTCGCGAGATCCTTCGTACGCGAATGCGCCATCGTGACGGTGCAATTCTCGTTTTGCAGAAGCAGCGCCAGCGGTTTGCCGACAAGGATCGAACGGCCGACAACAACAGCATTCAGCCCTGAAAGATTTTGCTCGACGGTCTTGATGAGAATGATCGAACCTTGCGGCGTGCAGGGAACGAGTCCTTTCTTGTCAAGCAGCAGTCGTCCCGCATTCACTTCGGTGAGGCCGTCAACATCTTTCGCCGGATCGATTTCATTGATGACCCGGTGAGCATCAATCTGACCGGGGAGCGGCATTTGCACGAGGATGCCGTCAACAGCTTCATCGGCGTTGAGGGCGCGCACCAGCGCGACGACTTCATCTTCGCTCGCATCAGCGGGCAAGCGGTGTTCAATCGACCGCATGCCTGCTTTCTTCGTCGCAACGCCCTTGTTACGCACATAAACCTGGCTCGCAGGATCATCGCCCACAAGAACGACCGCGAGGCCCGGCGTTACGCCATGCCTGTCTTTGAGCGCCGAGACCTCACCTGCGGCGCCCTCGCGCAAGACGGCGGCGATTGATTTTCCGTCGATAATTTCGCCCGTCACGAAGATCACTCGCTTATCAGCACGGCAAGGCGCGCGGAAAGGGTTTCAGGATCGCCGTCGAGCGCAAAGCTCTTCAGCCGATCCGTTTCGCCTGCGGTAATGGAGACAGCCGATTTCGGCAAGCCGAAGGCCTTTGCAATCGCCTCGGCCGCGGCCTTGTTGGCCTTGCCTTTTTCAGGCGGCGCAGCGACCCGGATGATGAGACGCATGTCGCCTTCGGGCCCATCCCATTTGCCGCCAACAGATGTGCGGCTCGCACCGGGATTGACCCGGACCCGCAACAGAAAGCCGCGTGTAGCCAATTCAGCCGCCAAGCGGCCGCAAGATGTAAGCATTAACGCCGATCTGGAATGCATTGAGGGCGATCAGCAGAATGATCGGCGAAATGTCGATGCCGCCCATCGACGGCAGCATGTTGCGAATCGGCCGAAGCAAAGGTTCGGTCAGCGCAAGACAAGTGCGCCAGACCGCATCCACAAACTGATTGTGCCGGTTAATGACATTGAAGCTGATCAGCCAGCTCATGATCACCGCCACGAAGACGACAAAGATGTAAAGCTGGATCACAGCGTTGAAAATATAAGAAATCACCAGCATTGGCGCGCGCCCTTCCGACGTGGCTTTAACCGTGGATGTATGGTGCGTCGCGCCCTATCGCAACCGGCTCTAGGCTACTCTCCAGCTTCTTGGAGCGTGCAGGTGAGCGGCGAGGCGAGCCCGCCGGCGCGGACGAAACCGACGCCGTCAGCCCGCATGATCAGCAAGGTGACGTCGCCCTTGGCGCCCTCGATCGCCGAAACGAAAGGGAGCTCGTCGCCGCGCCACAACAGGCGGCCGGCATCTTCGGAATAATCCGCCTTACCTTCCCAGCAGCCAGTGTAGGCGCAGACTGAAATGTCGCCATCAGACGAGGCCGAAATATCCATCGGCGTCACCTCGCCCTCGGCCTTCGCCGCGCAGTCGGCCTCGTCACACCAGACCTCGACTTCATTGCGGCAGCGCCAGCTTTCCGGCAGCGGCAGGCCTTTCGTCGAGGCGATCAGCATTAGCGCGGCGGCGGTTTCGATCATCGCTTGTCTCCAGAGAAAACATGGCTGCTCAATGGAGTTTCCACCCGGAATTGACAGCGCGCAAGGCGGCGACTAGATCAGCGCTTCCCAAATCCGGGGCCGAACAGGCATTCTGGGGCTGTAGCTCAGTTGGGAGAGCGCGTCGTTCGCAATGACGAGGTCAGCGGTTCGATCCCGCTCAGCTCCACCAGCCTTCGTAATTTGATTGAATTGCGCCGGCGCTATCCGCCGGCTCCAGTGGCTTACGGCTATGCGATTGCTCAATCCATTTCCCTGACATTCGCAGGCGAACCAGATAGGCTCTCGATCCTACGCGGAGGCCGCCAATGATTCGCTATTTCGTCAGCCTTCTCCCCCTCATTGCCATCGGCTGCGTCGCGAACGGGCCGATTGATGCGGAGCTCCCTGCTTCTACAGCAGCCGCGCCTGATGTTCCCGACGCGGAAATATTTATCGGCGAACTCTCCTTCAATGCTGGAACGCCCTCGGTAGCCGACCTTACCAACGCCACCATGCATAAAGGCTATGACAACCAGCCGTGGTTCATCCCCGGCGAGGATGCCTTTTACTACGCCGCCGAGGGCGAAAGCGGCAAAACCGACATTCGTCTTTACGACATCGCCCGCCGCGCCAGCCAAGCAATATTCACGTCAACAGATCGCAGTGAATATTCGCCGAGACGCACGCCAGATGGAACATTCCTTTCCTACATTCAGGAAAGCCCGGACGGGGAAGTAACAAAGGTTTTCAAACGCTCCCTTGACGGATCTGATGAAGGCGCCGCCGTCATCGACTTCGCGCCTCTCGGTTATTATGCTTGGCTTGATGGCGGCGCGGCGCTCGGCGTTTACTATCGCACCGATCCGGGCAGCCTCTATCGCGCTGACGTGTCGTCAGGCGAGGAGACGCTCCTTTACCAAAGCATCGAACGCACGCTCATCGCCGACCCCGCTGGCGCGAAGCTCTGGTTTTCGGCAATCACCACGCATTCGGCTGATGAAGAAACGCCGGATCGCCTCCGCGTCATGCGGTATGACAGCGTGACGCAGGAAATTGTTCCGATTGCCGACCTGCCGCAAGGTGCAAGCGATTTTGCAATTGTTTTTGACCAAGGCGGCGCGGCGGAAGGAATATTCGCTGCAAGCGGATCGCGCCTTTATTGGACAGAGATGGGCGAGAGTGCGGACTGGAACGAAGTAATGATCGAACCTGCTATCAGCGGCGCTGTGAATTTTTCGCGTGTCGCTGTAAGCAGCGATCATCGTTCAATCGCGATTGTCGGTGAATTGGCTGAATAAGCCGCCGGAGCAGCCTATTTTTCTGGACAGGGCGAGGCGATCTAAAGGAAACTCACGCGTTTCCTGCGTTTCCCTTATCCCCCCGCGAGGAATTATGGCCGACACGAGCCGTCCCCTGGACCCGCCCCTTGCACAAAATGCCGGCCTTGAGCGCGTGCATGCGCTACAGGCGAAAGCGTTCAGCGAGGAGCCCTACCCCGCTGCAGAAACGCGCACAGCCAGACTGAACGCGCTGATTCACGCGCTGGAGATGAACGAAATGCGTATCGTTGATGCAGTAAGCGCCGATTTCGGTAATCGCGCCCGACAAGAAACAATTCTGGCCGAAATTATCGTCACGGTATCTGCTGCAAAAGGCGCGCGGCGGCATCTGAAAAAGTGGATGCGCGCACGCAAGGTTGCAACACCCTTGCATATGGCGCCCGCAAAAAGCCGCATCGAACCTCAGCCGCTCGGCGTTATCGGCATCATGTCGCCTTGGAACTATCCCGTGCAGCTCGCCTTGTCTCCCACCGCTGCCGCACTAGCCGCCGGCAATCGCGCTATGATCAAGCCTAGCGAACTGACGCCGGCGACAAGCGAGTTGATGAAGGAAATCATCCGCGCAGAATTCGACGAGAACCTCCTTGCAGTAATGACTGGCGGTGTCGATGTCGGTGCAGCCTTTGCCGCAATTCCTTTCGATCACTTGCTGTTTACTGGCTCGACCGCGGTCGGCTGCAAGATCTATCAGACTGCGGCGAAAAACCTGACGCCGGTGACGCTGGAGCTCGGCGGGAAATCGCCCGCCATCATTGATGATAGCGCTGATATCGAAGAAGCGGCGCTCTCAATCGCACAAGGAAAAACGTTCAACGCAGGCCAGACCTGCGTTGCGCCTGATTATGTCTTAACGCCGCGCGGCAAGATCAACGCGACCGTTGAGGCGCTAGCGGTTTCGGTGCGGCGGCTCTATCCGGAAATCGACACAACCGAAGATTACACATCGATAGTTTCGGACCGGCATTTTGCGCGATTGAAATCATTGATCGCCGACGCGAAGGAAGCTGGCGCGCGCGTCATTGAAGTCGGCTCGTCTAACGCGCTCGATCCACAGCGCAAGCTCCCCTTCACCATGGTGATAGATCCACCCGAGGGTTCGGCGATTATGCAGGAAGAGATTTTCGGCCCGATCCTGCCGGTATTGAGCATAAACAGTCGCGAAGCGGCAATTGCGCACGTCAACAAGGGCGACCGTCCGCTCGCGCTTTACTGGTTCGGTAAAGACGAGAAGGCGCGCGACGACGCGCTGCGCCGGACTATTGCCGGCGGCGTCACTGTAAATGATACGCTCTGGCATGTAGCGCAGGAGAACCTTCCCTTTGGCGGCGTTGGCAAGAGCGGCATTGGCGCCTATCACGGCGAAAAAGGGTTTGAGACTTTCTCCAACATGAAGCCCGTCTTTTATCAGAGCCGTTTCGCATCGAACAAAATGCTTTATCCGCCATTCACCGACAAGACCGACAAGATCATGAATCTCGCGCGGAAACTGATGTAGCTGAGCGAGGGCGAGAAGAGTGAGCAGCGAAGAATTTGACTACGTCATTATTGGCGCCGGCTCAGCGGGCTGCGTCCTCGCAAACCGGTTGAGCGAGTCTGGCCGCAATTCGGTTTGCGTCCTCGAAGCGGGCCCCGCAGACAAGAGCGTTCTCATCCGCATGCCTGTCGGCTTTGCATTTTACCCTGACGGAACAAAATATAATTGGAGCTTCGACACCGCGCCGCAAAAGCATATGAATGGCAAGATCGGTCGTCAGCCGCGCGGGCGCACGCTCGGCGGGTCGAGCTCGATCAACGCCATGATCTATATTCGCGGCTCGAAGGCCGATTATGACGGCTGGGTTTCAGCGGGCGCCGCTGGCTGGGGATGGGACGATGTCCTCCCGTATTTTAAGAAGGCTGAAGATCAAACGCGCGGCGCTGACGAGTTCCATTCTGTTGGCGGGCCGCTCTCGGTCAGCGACCTTCGCTATCGAAATCCGCTGTCTGAAACTTTCCTTGAAGCGAGCGACGAATTGCAGCTTCCGCGCAATGAGGATTTCAATGGCGCGCGTCAGGAGGGAATGGGTTTTTATCAGGTGACGCAGCGAAACGGCCGGCGCTGCTCAACCGCCGATGCATATTTGCATCCGGCCGTCGCACGCGGCGGCGTTGAGGTTAAAACTGATGCGCGCTCGGAAAAGATAATCATTGAAGAAAGCCGCGCGACCGGCGTTTCCTATATACAAGGCCGCAACAGGAAAATCGTTCGCGCCCGTAAAGAAGTAATCGTCTCGGCTGGCGCGCTCCAATCGCCGCAAGTGCTTATGCTGTCCGGTATCGGCCCTGCTGCTCACCTTAAAGAAAAAGGCATCGACGTTATTCTTGACTCGCCCGAGATCGGGCAGAATTTACAGGACCATTTCGACTATGTCGTCCTGCGCAAGGCGGCGTCAAAATATTCGGTCGGCCTTAATCCCGGATTCATCGGGTCTCTGCCGGGCGCTATCATGGAATACCGAAAGAACGGATCCGGGCCAATGACGTCTAATATCGCCGAGGCAGGCGGGTTTCTCAAAACCGACCCTAATCTCGACGAGCCTGACGTGCAGCTCCATTTCCTGCCAGCCCTTGTCGACAATCATGGCGAGAAGAAACATCTCGGCGGCGGTTTTTCCTGTCATGTCTGCGTGCTTCGCCCCAAAAGCCGCGGCGATGTTATGCTCGCATCGAGTGATCCGATGGCTGATCCCGTCATCGACCCCAATTTCCTAAGCGATGAAGACGACCTCCACCGCTTGATACGTGGCGCGCGCATCGTGTTCCGCCTGATGGAGGCGCCGGCGATCAATGCGGTCGCGGGTGATTATGTTTACGCCAACGCCAATTGCTCCGACGCAGAACTCATTGACGACATCAAGCTCAGAGGCGACACAATCTACCACCCGGTCGGCACGTGCCGGATGGGCTCTGACGCGACCGCGCCGCTCGATATGGCGCTTCGTGTAAGAGGCGTTAACAATTTGCGAGTGATTGACGCCTCGGTGATGCCAAACCTCGTTTCGGGCAACACGAATGCGCCGACCATCATGATCGCGGAAAAAGCCGCAGATATCATCTTAAGCGCCTGATCGCGCGCCTGCCGCCGATAATCCTCAAACGGCCTCCATTCCGCCTTAACCTA
>JAWKVJ010000003.1:0-127206 GCA_041398085.1 Parvularculaceae bacterium | reverse complement strand
AGCCTAAGTCGCTAAATGACAGGGATGTGGCCCGAATGCGACATTCCACTTGCGCGAGAGTGCGCGATCATTGATGCACGGCGTCGTGGCGCCGTCGTGTTTTAGCGCGTCAGATGAGACCGCGATCCGCATCCCGGCTCTATGCGCCGGACCCAATAGGCGAAATCAGAAGAGCAAGATGGTTTCGTGGGGAATGGCGTCGATCACGCCCCGCCGGCGCCAAGAAACGCGTCCAATTGCTCGAAGCTGCCCGACCAGCCGCCATTCATCGAAGCCATCATGTTTGCGAAGAACGCTTCTTCCTCGGGCGTCGCATCAAGCGGTATCCAACTGAAATCAACCCTGGTCCGCTCGCCCTCGTCAGCAAACAGTACGGTCGCCAGCATCTCGAGAGGGAATTGCTGGGCGAAGGGCGCGCGAATGCGGTTTCCTTTGGCATCCGCGAAGCCATGCACCCACATGAGACGCGACATGGGTTCAACTTCGCGGAAGACGAACCTGCTGTAGACCGCGCTGCCATCAGGCGCATCCATGCGACCGCGCCACTCACCGCCGGGGCGCAGGTCGAATGCGAGGATCGTTCCTGATGTTCCCTTTGGCCCGAACCACTGCGCGAGCGCTTCTGGCGTCGTCCAAGCGTTCCATACTTTGGAGCGCGGCGCGTTGAAGGTGCGGGTGATCGAGAAGCGCGGCGTTTCAGTCATCTGATATCTCCGTAGTCGGGTCAGCGAGAAATGCTTCGAGGCGGTCGAAGCTGTCGCTCCAAAGGTCGCGCAGCTCAGCGATCCAATTGCGGGCGGCATCAAGTCCGTCCGGCTTAAGTCGGCGTGGCCGCGCCTGAGCAGCGCGCGACTGCTCGATCAGTCCCGCTTCCTCAAGCAGCTTCAGATGGCGGGAGACTGCAGGCTGGCTAATGCCCAGCGGGCCTTGCAGCTCCGACACAGTCGCTTCGCCCTGAGCGAGGCGGGCAAGGATTGCTCGGCGGGTTGGGTCCGCAAGCGCCGAGAACTGAGCATCCAAACTGACCATAGCAATATTGTTATATAACAAAACTGCTATGATCAAGAGCTAAATCGTAACCCGCAGCGACTAATCGGGCGCGGCGCGCCTGGCCGAGCGCCTTTGTCTGGGTTCGCCTTCGGCTGAGCGCTCCCTATACGCTCGCTGTCGTCCGCCAGCGCCAGACCCGCTTTACACGATATTGGCGCGATCGGCTTTCAGCTTTGCCGCGGCGAATGACAGAGATCGGCGAGATCGAGCCGGTGTGGCGAGGCTGGGCGAAACGGAAGTATTAGTCCAATTCCGCCACCGCGGCGGCGGTACAGAAGTTCCCCAAATCGTGGGCGCCGTAACTAGGCGCTGCCGCCCTCAAAGCGCGCAACATGATCTTTCATCACTTTGACCTGATCGGCTGAGTGGCCTACCCAATTGATCACCTCAGCAATGACACGAATACCCTCGCTGCTTCGGTAGGACTTGGTCGGATTTCCCGGAAATTTCCGATCGGTGAGTTCTGGGTCGTCCTCCAGCGTACCCGTTGGCTCCACAACATATATGCGCTCGCGAGCCTGGCCAGCCGCCAGCTCCGCACCCCAGATCGCGGCATCGAGCGTAGACGAGAAATATACATGTGGCACGTGGGTGCGACCGTAGTTCGAGCCGAAGTTGGGAACGATAACTTCGCCCGGACTCAAGTCAGCCTTCGTACCGTGGAAGTAACTTTGCGCAAACGCCGTCGCCGTGCTGCTCATGAACGCCCCTTCCATATTGAAGCGCGACCTTCCACAAACTCTGCGCGCGATCAATTCTTGAAAATGAGTCTGTGAGCCCCATATCATATAAAAGAAAGCTAGCTATTGGGCCTAGCATCAGCTTCCGGTGACGGCTTGGCGATGCAGGCAAGTCCCGCGCCCTCGCCAATCGAAAAGTCCGCGTTTCAAAGCGCCCGCTTCGTCACGAAAGCTTCCTCTCTAAATACCCCGGCGGTCGAGCGTGACGGTCACTCTGGACGTCGTGCCGGCTGATCGCGCCTATGACTGCAATCGGCAGTTTTTCGCCCTTCGACGCTCGACCCATCAATGTCCGCTTAGAGGATCTTTGCGACGTAAGCTCCGCCTCGTTGAATCCGCCCTATGTATGTTGCGGAATTTGTAGCGGAAGACACGCTCATCTGCTTCGCGCAAGAACTCGCAGGAAGTTCTGGATGGGCGGGCTTTGAATTTGGGGACTAGAGTTGAGGAATTGGCGAAGGATGGCAAACTGCTTCGCGACGCGGCGGGTTATGGCTTCCCGCAATCCGTTGCCGTAGTGCATGTGTGTCGCTACGAGCCCACCCACGAAGGTGGTCGGGCTGATCAGTTTCTCCAGCGAGCGGCAACCATTGCACTGAATATATCGATCTGTTGTAAAGTCGGCGCTGCATACCCGATGACGAGCGCTGAATCCTCAATATCAGTCGACACCGAATAACGCGCCAGGGTAGGCACGAGCGCGCCTCGAGATTTGAGCGTTTCTGAAACTTTGCGAGCGGAGACGCCGGCCTTCAATGTCAGGAGGGCGTTGAGGCCTGACTCAAGCCCGCCGATCCACGCGTCCTTGTTGTCGCGTGATATTGCATCGACAAGGCATCTGCGCTTTTCGCTGTAAATGCGGCGCATTCTCTGAACGTGACGCTCATAATGTCGATCTTGAATGAAGTTGAGTAGCGCACGCTGGTTCAGATCATTTGGCGCATATTCGGCGAATGCCCGATTTCGCGCCATCGCTTCGATCAGCGGTTTTGGACCAACTGCAAAACCGATCCGAAGGCCGGGAAACATGGTTTTTGAGAATGTGCCGACATAAAGCACACAGCCATTGTCCATCGCGGCGAGCGGGCTTAGCGGCGGGACATCATAGCGGAATTCGCCGTCGTAATCGTCTTCGATAACGAAGACGCCGTTTCGTTCAGCCCAGTTGATGAGTGCGTGTCGACGCGCCAGCGATAGCCGGTTGCCAGTCGGAAACTGGTGAGATGGCGTCACGCAGACGAAAGCGATCTTGCCTGCGCGTTTGGGCAACAGATCGACACACAATCCTTCATTATCGACGGGCAAAGGTATGATCTCTGCGCCGCAACTGGCGAAGACCTGTCGGGCAAGAGGATATCCGGGGTCCTCCACAATTACCTTCGTACCCGGACGAATGCACAACGTAGAGACAAGATGCATCGCATTTAGGGCGCCATTCGTGACGATCAATTGTCCCGGATCGCACTGCAAACCGCGCGCTCGGCGAAGATACAAGCAAATTTCTTTGCGCAAGGCCTCGTCGCCAAGAGGCGAGCTGTAATCTGGTGAAGGTCGAAGACTGGCCGCTTGCGCCACGCAGCGTTTCCAGATTTGCATCGGAAAGGCTTCGAGCGAAGGCCTGCAGGGTCGGAAGTCCATTTTTGTGGGATTGACTTCGTCGATGTTTGGAGCCTCAGGCTCTTTGAACCATGGAAGGGCGACAGCTTGATCCGCCGGCGGCTTTCTCGGCGATGTGGCGCCGGACGCAACAAAGGTCCCTGCTCCAATACGGGTCTCAAGCAAGCCTTCTGCGATTAGCGTTTCAATCGCTGTCGAAACCGTGCCGCGCGACACGCCGAGGGCTTGCGACAGCTTTCGCGAGGCGGGCAGCCGTTCGCCGGACCGGATCTCGCCGGTCTCAATCGCCATTCGAAGGCGTGCAGCCAACGACAGCGCAAGACCGCCTCTTTGACCGCTCTCTTTGAAAGCGAGCATCGTTACGATCGCCGGTTCATCCAGCATAAATGTGGACCACAAACAATTTCAGAAATTGGCTCCAGCATAAGGCCAATTTGTTCGCTACGCAATTGCCCGTCCAAGCGAGAAAGAAACATGGAAACGCGGCACGTAAATGAGCTTCTGAAACGGCTTCAATTCGCGTGGGCGCGCAAAGACGCACATGCGGTCGCGGCCTGTTTCTGTCCGGACGGACGATATCTTAGTTCAATCGGACCCTTGCCCGGCGACGCCGCAACGGGACGAGAGGACGTTGAGCGCCTCGTCGCCGCGATGATGCGCGCGGATTTCGGATCTACCGCCGCCACGACCGACCTGACGCTTCACCAATCGGGCGCGGTCTGGAAGTGGCGCTACGATTTTCCCGATGGGAGGACGTCCTTCGGCTGCGATCTGTTTCGATTCCGCGATGGGCTGATCGATACGAAGGACGCCTACCGCAAGGTTTTGGGGTGAACGGGAAATGAGGAGAGAATGAAACTTTATATTGGCAACAAGAACTATTCATCGTGGTCGCTGCGTGTCTGGCTGACCATGAAGGTCGCGGATATTCCGTTTCAGGAAGACCTTAGGCCCTTTGACGTCGAGAATGAGTATGCGGATTTTTTTGAATTCGCGCCGCATGGAAAGGTTCCCGTTCTTGAGCACGACGGGGGGACCGTATTCGAGACGTTGGCTATACTCGAGTATCTCGCAGAGCTTTTCCCCGGCAAGAATCTTTGGCCCGAGGACAGGACCGCTCGAGCGCAGGCGCGTTGCATCTCCAATGAAATGCATGCAGGTTTTACAGCCCTTCGGGCCGCATGCCCGATGAACATGCGGCGAAAACCCGGCGCAATCGAATTGCCCGCCGGCGTCGACAAGGACGTGCGGCGCATCGAGGCCATCTGGGATGACTGCCTTTCGCGCTCGGGTGGGCCCTTCCTGTTCGGGGAATATTCTATCGCAGACGGTATGTTCGCACCGATCGTGAACCGTTTAGAGATTTACGAACTCAGCGACGCCGGCGCCACGCGGGCATTCGCCAAGGCGATCAAGTCTCTGAAGCCCTGGCGGGAATGGGTTGCCGCCTCGCGCGATGAGCCTTGGGTCGTCGATATTGATGAGGTTTAGCGATGCGTCCAAACGTACCTCCGGCGGGCAAACAATCCGATTTCGATTTTCTGATTGGTAAGTGGCGCGTAAAACATCACACCCTGCGGGGCCGTCTAACGGGCGCGACTAAATGGGATGTCGCCGATGCGATAGACATCGTCAGCCCGGCATTCGGCGGCATGGGAAACATCGGGCAATTCATGCGCCTGATAGATAATGAACCCTATGTCGGGATGCCGATCCGCCTGTTCGATCCTGGCGCGATGTTCTGGCGCATTTACTGGCTCGACACCCGCGACCAGCGGATGGAACCGCCGATCATCGGCGGGTTCGATGGCGATGTCGGGTTGTTCTTCGGTGACGATATCCTTCGCGGGGAGCCGATCCGGATACGGTTTCTCTGGAAAGACATCACCGATCTATCAGCGCGATGGGAACAGGCCTTTTCGCCGGATGGCGGCGCCAGCTGGGAAGTCAACTCGGTCATGGAATTCATTCGGGACGACACCCTGCCGGATCATCCCCAATTCCCAATTTCTACTTGTCAGGAGATTCATCATGGTTAGCTCAAGTTCCATACGGCTCGGAGCGAAACGTCCACTGGCGATAATTGCTCTCTCGCTCGGTGGACTTGGTCTCGTTAGCGGTTGTGCGAGTCACGAGAGCCCGGAAAGCCTCAGAGTTGAGGTCGCTGCGAGGCAGTCAGACGCAACAGCGTTCAAGGAACTCCTTGAACGCCACGCCGCACTGATTTTGCGCAGCGCTCCGGAATGGGCGACCCAGCTTGGAGTATCCGCCGACATTGCCGGGGAGAATTTCCAGCGCCGTCTGTCGGAATATACGCTAGAGGCGAATGCTGCTCTTGCAGACATGCTGGATCAAATGTCCGGCGAACTGGTCCGGATCGATCGGGGCCGACTGACCGCCCGGCAAAAACTCAGCTACGATGTTCTCGCCTACGCCTACGAAATCGCAAAGAAACAGAATGCGTTCGGGAGCGGACAGCCTTCGGTTCTGCTTGCTAACCCGCCTTACGCAGTAAACCAACTCTTCGGCCCGCAGATCGATTTGCCGCGACTGTTCACTGCGCAGCAATCTGTATCAACGGAAGCTGAGGCGCGCGACTGGCTCGCGCGTCTCGCCGAAGTCGACCGCGTTCTGGACGAACTGGCGTCGCTGACCGACGCCGATGCAGCGCGCGGCATCGTCCCGCCATGGTTTGCGCTGGAGGCGATGGCGACATCGGCCGCGACGTTCATTGGCGGACCGGTAGCGGATCATCCGATCGCCACTGCATTTGCGACCAGGATCGACGCCATGACCGGCGTGGACCAGGATGCGCGCGAGTCGCTCAAATCCGAGTCCCTCAGAATTTTGGCGGACGAAGTCTATCCGGCCTATCGCGATTTCGGCGCGAGAATGTCTGCGCTCGTTCCTGCCGCCGGCCAAGATGCGGGTCTTTGGCGCCTAAAGGATGGCGCCGCCATGTACGAAGTCGCATTGGAGGCCTACGGCGCCAACGGATTGACGGCCGACGAAGTCCATCAGATCGGCCTCGACGAGGTTGCGCGCATTCACGCCGAGATGGACCTGATCCTGAAGCGCTATGGCTATGTCGAAGGCGCGGTCGGCGCACGGATGGCGCAACTTGCAAAAGATCCAACCTATCTGATCGACAACACCGATGAAGCGAAAGCTCAGCTAATCCTGAAACTGCAAGCGGAAGTCGACCGCGTCATCGCCATGGCGCCCGACTGGTTTCTTGATGTTCCCGACTACCGGGTCGAAGTCCGGCGCATTCCTGTGCACGAGCAGGATACATCATCCGGGGGATACTATACGCCGCCGCCGCTGGACGGATCGAAGCCAGGCATATTCTGGATTAACATGAAGGATGCGGCCGACATCCCCACCTACACATTGAAATCGCTGGTCATGCACGAGGCGGTGCCCGGGCATCATTTCCAGGCGGCGAAAGCCTTGTCGATCACCGATCTGCCGCTGATCCAGAACATGATGTGGTTCGGCGACTATGGCGAAGGCTGGGCGCTCTACGCCGAAGAACTCGCGGTCGAAATGGGCATGTATGAGGGCGACGATTTAGGGAATCTTGGCCGCCTGCGGATGGAACTCTATCGCTCCGCGAGGCTCGTGGTCGATACGGGACTTCATCACAAGAGATGGAGCCGCGGCCAGGCCATCGACTACATGGTCGAAGCGACAGGCGAAAGCCGCGAGTCGATTACGCGCGAGATCGAACGCTACGCCGTCTGGCCGGGGCAGGCGACCTCTTACAAGCTGGGGATGATTCAGTTCCAGCGACTGAGGAAAAAGGCCGAAGCGGCGCTCGGCGACGCATTCGACATTCGCGAATTCCACGATGTCGTTTTGCGCGAAGGCACGATGCCGATGACAATCCTCGAAAGGCGCGTTGACGCCTGGATTGCCGATGAGACGAGGACTCGCTGATGCTACGATTGTTCCGCACCGCCGGCGTCATGTCCGTTGCCGCTTTGTGTTTATACGCGCCGGCGCGCGCGCAGTCCCCGCTTCCCGAAATTCTACCGGAAGCCTGCGAAACTTCTCTCGCGCTGAGCGCTGCGCCTGAATATTTGCGTGCAGGCGCCGGCCTCCTGATTCTGACAAAAACCGGATATCAGACGGCCAGAACCACCTCAAACAACTTCACTTGTATCGTTAATCGGGACGATCCGCGCGTTCTGAAACCGACCTGTTTCGATGCGGAGGGGACAGAAACAATCATCCCGAAAATCGTAACGTTTGCCAGATGCATGCTGGATGGTCAGTCGGTAGAGGAGATCAACGAAACCCTGAAGGCAGAATTCGACGAAGAGGTCCTCGTTTCACCGCGCCGCCCGGGCGTTGCGTATATGTTGTCTCGGTACAACCGGCCGGTGAACCCGCGAACAGGCGAACTCGGCTTCTTTCCGCCTCACGTCATGTTCTATGCCCCGAACCTCACCAATGACGATATCGGTCATGACATGGCGCATCACAACCCTGCGCGCCCGCTTCCGATGATCGCCTATGGCGGGCCGCAAGGCTACATGCTGATGATTTCGGATGATGGAACGGAACGACAGCGAAGCGATCTCGACCCCTCGTGTCCGGACTGGATCTGGGAATGACTGCGATCATGGCGTCACCCGACCCCATCAACACGCATTGCCCATGGTCGGATGAACCAGCATCGCCAGATGCTGTCGCCGTGTATCGCGGCTTGCCAGTCGCTTTCTGCAATCCGGGATGCCGCGACAAATTCAACAAAGCAGTCACCTTGTTCGATGAATGCATCGATGCAACCGGTGGCGGATCGATGAAAATCAGCTTCACGAAACTAGCGGAATATAATTGCTGGATGAATGACAGACTTCTGGCATGCATTGCTTCTCTCCCGGATGAAGCGCTTTGGCAGGATCGCGGGGCGTTCTTCAAGTCCATTCTCGGCACACTCAATCATCTCCTTGTGTGGGACATCACCTGGCTGCAGCGTTTCGAAAAGCAGTTTGGCTTTTCGACGCTGAAGGACGTCATCGCGCTGCCAGCGCCGACTGCGCACGACCAGATCCTGCACCAAAACCGCCTTGAATTCGCGTCTTCTCGGCAGGTGATGGATCAGACGATTGTTCGGTTCATTACCGAGACCCGCGAACGGGACTACGCGCAAACGCTGACATATACGATTTCATCCGGCGACGTGTTCCACAAGAATTTCGGCGGCGTGCTTCAACATCTTTTCAATCATCAGACCCATCACCGCGGGCAGGTTACAACTCTGTTGTCTCAAGCCGGAATTGATCCGGGCCCGACCGATTTGCTTGTCCTGTTGCCGGAAGAGAATCTGGTGTGACGGATATTTCGTCCTATCAGCAACGCAATTTCCGATTTTCAGGCATCTGGCAAGTCGGCGGCATCGCGTTGAAGATCTATCTTATTAACCGTCACGATGATCCGGCTGCTCAAACTGACCTACTCTCGCTGGCGAAGATCTACACGGCCACCAATCTTCCGTCGATCGCGGCGGTGGAAGGTAATGACCACGGAGTGGGCTATTCCATTCTGCATGCCGGCGAAATGAGCAACTGGCTTCTCGTTCACTGGTGGGCCTATGGCGATATCGCGCTTCGGTTGCTCGCGTCCTGCGATCACGGCCAAATTGAATTCAGATCACAGGACCACCGACGCTTCCATGCATGTGTCTGGGAGCATGTCGTTATTGATCACGAACGCGACGCCTGGGTTCGGCACATGTCGCGCGATGATCGAACTGCTGAGCAGTATCTCGAAGACAGGCTTCCTAATGGGCAATACTGAAACATTCCGCGTCAGGCCGGCGGAACCAGCGGATGTCCCTCAATTGCTGCAGCTAATGCGCGCGCTGGCTCGGTTTGAAGGATACATCGACCAATTCGCCGTAACTGAAGATGCGCTCATGACCGCTGGTTTTTCGAAAGACCAGCCCCTTTTTCGATGCTTTGTTGCGATTGGCGACCGCGATGCGCGGCTCCACGGAATGGCCGTCACATATGTGATCCCGTGGACATACGACCTGACGCCCACAATTGTCTTAAAGGAGCTTTTTGTTACCGACGACAGCCGGAAATCAGGCATCGGTCTGCTTCTCATGAAGGCGGTCGCGCATCATGCCGTGACTATGGGTGCAAAGCGCCTGCAGTGGTCCGTACTTCCGAAAAATGACGTCGCCAAAAGTTTTTACGCCGCCCTCGGCGGAAATCCTGACATGCAATGGGAGCCGTGGATCATGGATGCCGACGCGATCGCATTGCTTGGCAAGTTTACAACAGCAGTTAGCCCGGTCCAATGCGTTCATGAAGGTGATGGGGTCGCGCATATTCAATCGGATAATGAAGCTGCCTCCAAAGCAGATTTCCGAAACAAGTAGATTGGTTATGTTTTTGCGTCACGTGTTGGCGGTGTTGTTCAGTGTGGCGATGTTGGAGGCTGGCTGGCAGGTCTGCTGCGAAAAGCTCGACTTAGCAAACTACCCTGCGCCTGGCAGGTTTTATGTCGTGGATGGCGTGACGCTTCATCTACGTTGTGTCGGCGCCGGCTCGCCCACAATTGTGCTCATTTCCGGCTCTGGCGCCTCATCGGTGTTAAGCTACGAACTTCAGGACCGCATGTCTCAAAGGGCGAGAGTATGCACCTATGATCGCCCGGGCCTTGGATGGAGTTCTCCTTCACACGGACACGCCTGCATCACCGATTCCGCAGATCAACTTATCTCATTACTCGCTGTAGCGAATGAAGCGGGACCATTTTTGTTGGTTCCGGAATCTTTTGGCGGCCTGATTGCCCTTTCCATGGCGAAGCGGCGGCCCGATCTGGTTGCTGGGCTTGTAATGGTCGACTCGTCCGAGCCTCAACTATGGTTCCACGCCATGCCCGAACTGGTCGGGCCGACATTCAGAAACAATATCCTGATGCAGATCGGATGGCGTCTCGGCGTCGTGCGGATAGGTTTGAAATACGGTCAGCCCGACTGGATTGAAAACATGTCTGAGCGAAATCAGCAGTGCTTCAGTGCGATTTATTCCAGACCCATTCCGTCATATGCGGAAGGCGCTGCTGCGTTCTTGCAATCTAGCCCCTTTGATTTCAGGGCATTTGGCGCCGGCGCGCTTGCTGACCTACCGATGCTCGTGATCACCCATGGCGAGGACCACGGCGAATTGAGTGAGGCTTTCGAGTCCGGATGGGCTGAGGCCAAAGGCGTCTCGCCACGTACTCGACCGCATCCGAGTTGATCGTCGCGGAAGAGCGCGGCCATGCAATGGTTGGCGAAGATCCGGATTTCGTTTCTAGCCAAGTTTTAGCCTTTGCCAACGACATCAAAGTTGCAAACGACCGGTAGCGAATTAGTTTTGGTTTCGAGCGACGGAAACATGATTCAAAAAAAGACTTTGTTTGGAGCATTCGTGAGGGCGCACTTGGGATCAACGCAAATAACCGCTGTTGATCAATCCAAAGTCGCTTGCCGCGCTTGTTGCACAATGTTTTAGTTTTATGGAACGCGATTCGGGTCCGGTTTGAGGATGAAGCGGCCCTATTCGCTCTAGGTGCTTATCGTCGGCTTCGGCCGTGTAATTGTTCTCCGCCGCCATTCATAACTCCAACATTTCCCGCTGCTTTGGCCAGGATGGTGGCAGGTCTGGCATGCGTCGCAGCACTTCGGGTGTGAGGCTTGTCGGCGCGGTTCCATTGAGGATCGATTCTTGAAGGTCGGGAGCCAGGAATGCGAGACGAATGATTCGGTGTGCGGTGGTCGGGTCCCCGCCGTCACGCTTGATGATTTCTTTGAGTTCCATTTCTGCGTTTTCGAACCATAGGGTCTTCCATCGATGCGCGCGCATGAGGAGTTCGACGAGGGCTCTATCCGGATTTGGGGCGGTCTCGCAGTCGCCAAGGATTAGGCGGAGGTTTTGTCCGCGACGCAAGAGAGCGATTGGAGACGTGATTTCAATATGCGTTCGATGTTTCTCGGAATCAAACCGGTCGCCGAGGAGAGGCGCAACAGAGAGACGAATTGCCAGGGACGCTTTGTCGATCGACGCGTGCTCTAAGTATTCACCGACCTCTTGTCTTAATGGATATGCGCCGGCTTCCGTCAGAATTCGCGCATGCGTAGCGATCTTTTCCGCGATGGCTTTGAGATCACGGGCGTCGAATTCTCTATTCAAAAGCTCTGCTGCGGATTGAGGTGCAGAGAGCCAAGCCTGAAGGGCGTTCTGGACAGCGGTCTCGACCTCATGGGCGTTTAGCCGAAGGCGTTCTCCGCGCGGGGCGTCTTTGCGGGGATCGGCGATGTAATAGCGATGGCGCTTGCCGCCCTTGGTCGTATGAGATGGCATCATCCGCGCGCCGTCGACGGTAAGCTTGCCACAAAGCGGCATCACGCTTGCCTGACTCTCGCCGCTCCAACGCGTCCTGGTGAGAAGCTGGTGCTGGACCGCCTCCCATTGAGCGCGCGAAATTATCGCTTCTTGCTTGCCTTCGTAGAGATCGGCGCCGCCGCGGATAAGGCCGGCGTAAATCGGGTTTTTCAGGATGTGATAGAGCGGCCCGCGCGTCAGCGGCTGTCCCCCCGTTCCATTAGCGCGCGGCTTGGTGGTCCAGCCCTTAGCTGAGGCGATGCGGATAATTTCTCTTACGCTACCATTCTGCTGAAATAGCGCGAAGATCTCGCGAACTACCTTGGATTCGCCCTCGTTGACGACGAGCTTTTTGTCGATGTTGTCATAACCAAGCGGCGGATTGCCGCCCGTCCAGATCCCTTTCTTGCGGGAGGCTGCAATCTTGTCTCGGACGCGCTCGGCGCCGACTTCGCGCTCGAACTGGGCAAAGGAGAGAAGGACGTTGAGCGTCAGCCGCCCCATCGAGTTCGACGTATTGAACTGCTGGGTGACCGAGACAAAGGAGACATTGTGAGCGTCAAACCGCTCGACGAGCTTTGCAAAGTCGGCGAGCGACCGGGTAAGGCGATCGACCTTGTATACGATGACGATATCGACGCGATCGGCGTCGATCTCCGCGAGGAGCGCCTTTAGGGCAGGGCGCTCCATAGTCCCGCCAGAGTGGCCGCCATCGTCAAATCGCGTCGCGATGGCGCGCCAGCCCTCATGACGCTGCGAGGCGATGTAAGACTCAGACGCCTCGCGCTGTGCGTCGAGGGAGTTGAAGGCCTGGTCGAGGCCTTCCTCCGTCGATTTGCGTGTATAGATGGCGCAGCGCTTGATCATTTGACGCGAGGCGACCGCAATCCGAAGAAACGGGGCCCGTTCCACTTCGCGCCGGTGATCGCTTCGGCGGCGGCTGTCAGCGATTTGTAGCGGACGCCATCAAGATAACAGCCATCCTCCGCAACATAGACCTCATAAGTCCGGCCACGCCATTCACGCACAAGACGCCCGCCAGGCTTCATTATTCGAATAGGCGCAGATGCATATCCACTGCGTGAGCGTTTGCCATAGCTCTCTCTGCCGCCGCCAAGCGCTTTCAATCGAGACGCCAACCGATCCGTCCGAACGCCGAAAGTTTTGCGCTGCATCTCATAGGCGACGGCGAGAGCAAGCATTTTGCGGCTGATGCGCCTTGGCGGCGCGTCGCCGCAAAGATCGACATACCGCGCTTTCAGATCCGGGAAGGGCAGGTGATCGAGCGCTTCGATCTCGGACTCGAGTTTTTCGATGTCGACGGGCCGGCTCACGATCAGGCTCCGATCGAATAACGGCGAACGCCGTCCTTGCCTTTCTGGGCGTTGAGGGCGAGTCCGAGCTTCTTTTTCACCGTGCCTGATAGAAACCCTCGCACCGAGTGAACCTGCCAGCCAGCCGCCGATGAGAGCTCTTCGATGCTAGCACCATCTTCGCGTCGGAGAAGTGCGAGCAGCGCCGCGGTCTTTGATTGCGCGGCGGCTCCAACACCAGTCTTCGATCGTGACCTCCGAGAGGATTTTGTTCTTTTGCTTGGGGTTTGAGCGGATGCGGATCTTGCTTTTGGTTTACGTGACGCCTTAGCCATCTTGGCCTCCTTTGTTGCACCACGACAAGCCCGGCGTCATGACACGGTCGGGCGATCGCAGCGCGGAGGAAGCCGGCGTCAACAGTCAGCAACGCTCTTCAGCGCTGGGAAGTCCAGTCAATTCTGAGAAGAAGAGCCGAGAACCAGCATGTTTCTGCAAAGCTTATGGTCGAGTCTATCCAGAAGCGGACACTATTGACGGGTGGCTCTGCCGCATGCCTTTTGAGCAGGAGGAATGTACCATCATCGGCTCAATACCGATAACGGATAGAGCCCTGAAACGTGGTTGTAACGCAGATCCCGTGTCGACTGGCGTAGATCAAAGGAGAAAGGCAAGCGATGGTTCGACTGACTTATTTGGTCGGCGCCGAGCCCAGAAAAGCGGCCCAGTTATAAGTGGGTAAGACAACGGTGCAAGCCGAGAGACCTTAACGTTCCAATCAGCAATGCGGGCATTAGAGAGAAGTCAAATAAATTTCGGTTTGATTACAGCAAAATGTTTATGGACCCTCATATCAGAATATTGTTCCTGAGTGGATTGCGTGAGGCTTCAGCAATTATCGCACCTCGATCTTTTCGCCATCTGATTTATCTCCTTCAAGGATGAAAACGACGCCGGATACGGCGCCATCATCATCCCTAGTGAAATGAAGTTGGGCGTCAGCAATCGTATAAAAGAAACGACCTCGATTATAATGCGTTACTTCGACTGCGATATCGCCTTCAAATTGCGCATATAGCTTGTCGTCCGCCGTTGAAATATGAAGCTTTTCACCTCCGACATTATAGTCGCCAACATAATCTACGAGTTTTTCGTTTGTCGAAAGCGGCGTTTTTTTCAACAGCTCGAACTTGCGCAGCGAATAGGCGGGATCGAGCGCATTCAACGCCACGTCTACTACCGAGTTCGCAGTGTTGGCGACGACAAACACGCCTCTGTGATGGTCGCGGTCAATCGCAAGCACCGATCTTGAGCCGCCGGTGCCGCCATCGTGCCAGAAGATGGTGACGCCATTCTTGGAATAAGGCTTTACCCACGCGGGAAAATATTCCTTGTCGAGGGGGTTGATCGAAAGTTGCGAAGTCATGGTCGCTTGAATGCTTTTCGCCGCGAAACCATGTGCATCCCCAAGCGCGGCGCGAATAAATCGCTTCATATCCGCCGCTGTCGAGCGCAGAGCCCCCGCGCCGGCAAGCGCGTCGAATGTCCATGGCGCGGTCTCGGCGCCAAGAATGTCGTGTGGCCAGGCGAAATCGCCGCAGTCTTCGCTGACGCATGCCGATGTCGACTTCATTTTCAAAGGGTCAAGAATGCGCTCTTTGAGAAGTTGCGCGTAAGTCTTGCCAGCGTTTAGCGAGAGCAATGCGCCGACAAGACCCATTCCGAGATTGGAATAGCTGTAGGCAGTTCCCGGCGGCGTCACTGTCTTAGCGGTTTTCAAATAGTCGAGAAGGTCGGCCGTTCCATAATCGGCATAGGGCCCCGCTTCAGCCTCTTTCGGAAGATTGTCCGGCCGCCTCGGCAGGCCGGACGTATGCGTGACCAATTGGGCGAGCGTAATGTCCCGCAGATCTTCTGAGATAGGAAAGCCATCAGGAACGAGGTCCGAAATCCTGTCAGAATATTTGACTTCACCCCTGCGCACCATATCAGACAACAAGGAGGCCGTGAAAACTTTCGTCAGTGAACCTATTTCGAAGTGCGTGTCAGGCGTAACCGAATGCGATCGCGCACCGTCAGTATTTCCATTAAAATAGTAAGCAGTACTCTTTCCATCGACAAAAGCTGCGGCGACTCCGAAATATGTTTTGGTTCCATCAACACGATCATTCAGTACGTCGTCGGCGCGTATAACAATATCTGTATTGTTCTCGGCGGCGTGCGCCGCACCATCGGCGGCAATAGCGCTGCTGGTCGTCGTCGACCAAAGAGCCGCCAACACAAAAGCTGCTTTCAAGGAAAACATAATTGATAAACCTCCATCAATGTCGCTTGAATTTTGCATGCGCAATCGCATTCGTTTTGAGAGCGCGTTCCCAAAACCGGAAAAACGATTAAGGACGGAACAAAAAACTATGCGGCATTGCTTGTTCCGCGTCCCTAAATATCCACCTCGTCGCTGAAACATCAGGAGTCCGATACCGCAACCATTCTGATTTTCATGGTCTCAGCTCAGCAAAAGCGAGCGGCTTGGAGCGAATTGAAACTCCAGCCGAGTCATTAAGCTCAAGCCAGACCGTCTGCGCGGACCATTCAATGCGAACAATTCCAAAATTTGCTGGGTAGAATACGGCCCCGTCGCGCGCGGCGTCGGGCGGGCCAGGAGGAGATTGTGCGTTCTCCGGCATTGGAAAATTGAGTGAACTGGATGTCAGCTCGTTAAGAGCGTATGACCCCGCATCGCCTGCCAAATAAAACGCGCCGAAATGACTATCGCCCGAAACGATGACGAGGCCATTTACTCTTGTATCGTTTATCAACTCAAACAAGCGCTTGCGTTCTTGGGGCCACAAATTCCATGATTCGCCACCTTCAGACTTGCTAAGCAGAGGTATTGAAGAAGCGAGAATGCGAATTTCAGCCTCTTCGAGAAGAACCTTCTCAAGCCAACTCCATTGCTTCGCACCCAACATATCGCTTTTGGTGCGGAAATATCGCGTATCGAGCAGGATTAGCTGAACGCGTTTTCCGGCTGGACCGACAGTTCGATGAAAATAGACGCCCTCGCGAATTCTCCGGGCGTCGCTGGTTGGAATCGCCCAAACATCTTTAAATAGTGCTTCGGATTCCTTACGCGCCGGGAATTCGGCGCCAGCGTCATTCATACCGTAATCATGATCGTCCCAAGTAGGAAGAATCGGCGTCGCTTCACGCAGCGCCGCGAACGGTCTGTCTTCTGCTAGCGCAGCATAGGCTGCACGTAGTTCGAGCAATTGAGGGCGTCCATTCTCCTCACTTTGGTAAACATTATCGCCAATGAAAAGAAAGGCGTCAGGTCTTGCAGCCCTTATTGCATTCCAGACATGCGCCTTCTCAAATTGCGGGACATAACAAGAACCAAACCCAACGCGAGATAAGATCGCTTTCTTATCAAGTGACGCGGACGGGATCCGCGGCGGAACGGGAAGCTCGTCATCGCCGAATTGGGTCATTGTTATTCTACGCGTGCAAGCGGATGCCGCAGCAAGGCATGCGAGGGCTGCCAATTCTCGACGATTCATATTGGACACCAACGAAATCCGCTTTTATGTAACCTATTATATAAATAGTTTTACTTTTGCAAGATTGGCGCTAATGTCGTTCTTCAGGAGGAGTGGGACGAGCGTACCATTGGCGCCACTCGTGGGAAAAATTACTCCATTAAATCTATGGGGACGCCAACCCGAAAGAAGAGGAAATGAATGATTTCGCAGCCGAATTAGGTCCGGGCTATTTAAACCTTCCGTTGCGGCGCCTTGCGCAAAGGCTGGCGGCGGAAGGTGATATTTATCTTCAACGAACAGGCGTCAACGTATCGGCGCGCGCAACGGCAATCTTGGCTTATATCGCACGCAACGAACAGACTCCAATCGTCCATATTGCAGAGGCGCTGGGATATACGCATCCAGCCGTCGCAAAGGCGGTTGAAAAGCTAGAACAGGACGGAATCGTCCAGAGTCGATCCAACAAAGAGGATCTCCGCCGAAGGTACGTTTCTCTTACGCGCAAAGGTAAACAGGAAATGAGAAAGATCGATGAAGTCGCAAGACACGCATCGGCGGTTTTTGAAGATATATTCGAAGAGATAGGAGTCGATCTGTTTGATGCGATTTTGGAATTTGAAAGGGCGCTTGATCGACGTCCACTAGTCGGCCGGATGGAGGATGAGACTCGATAGAAATTGTCGAGAAAAGTGCGATACAAATAATCTCACTTGGCGGCTGATATTAAGCGTCGTCGATAAATTAGCCAGCATCTTCAGAAGGCATCCCAAGTAAAATGAACACATATAATCTATGGTTGGTTCGGATATGTACGCTTTCTCTCTCCGCCCTTTTGGTGGCTGCGTGCGCTTCCTATCCAGAAGGCTCGGCGTCCAAAGCAGACTTCATCATCGAAAACGTTACGGTGGTTTCACCTGAACGAAAAACCGCGTTGGAGCATGCTAATGTAGCCATCGAGAATGGCCGCATTGCTGCTGTCACGAAAAGCAATTTCATTGGTAAATCCAGCGTCACAGTCGATGGCCGCGGGCTTTATCTCATTCCAGGGCTGATCGATTCTCACGTCCACTTGTACAATGCGACAGGCTTGCGTCGGCAATATGCGCGAAATTACCAGGCACTATATGACGACTATATGGAACAGCTGCCGCGCAGCTATTTGTATTATGGCTATACGACGCTTTTGGAGCTCAATGCGAATACAAAGACGAATGCTCGCTTTCTTTCCGAGCCCGATCATCCTGATCTGTTCCATTGTAGCCAAGGACTAATTCTGCATAACGGATTCATGGCGAGTGAATTGCCGACGAATCGTCTTGCAGATATCTACCCCAATTATCTTCATGATTCTTATGGAAAAGCGCCGCTTCCGGAGGGCGCGCGCCCGGAGGACCACAATCCCGAGTCAGTTGTGCGCAAAGTCACAGAAGCCGGAGGCATTTGCGTGAAAATGTACTATGAGGAGGCGCTCTGGGCGGGCGACGACAAGCCCGATTACGAATTACCGAGCAAACAGATTATTTCCGACGTTGTCAAAGCCGCACATGCTCACAAGATGCCGGTAGTCCTTCACGCCACTTCGCCCGCCGGGTTCAAAGTCGGATTGTATGCTGGCGTCGATATATTTGCGCACGGTCCGTGGGATTGGCCCGGTGTGAAATTCGACGATCCGAAAATACCTGACGATATAGAAGGGCTTGTCGAGCGACTTGCAAATTCGCCCGTCAGTCTTCAGCCGACAATGCGCACGATACGTAATGCTGCATCGCTATTCGAGCCGAAGTTGCTGAACGACCCAGCATTAAATGAAGTGTTGCCGCCGCGATATCTGGAATATCTTAGAACAGATGCTCAAGCCCAACGAGATGCTTTTCTAAACATATTTGGAAAGTCGCTGCCGCCAGGAGCAAGCGAAGATGAAATCGCGGGCCTGCAAAAGGCATTCAATAGCCGATATGAGCGCCTTGTCGGGCTGATGGACGCCGCAGGCGTTGAACTCCTATTTGGCACAGACACCGCTGTTGGCGGTTTTGGCTGGGGCAACCCGCCCGGGTTAAACGGGTATTGGGAGATGCAAGGATGGGCGCGCGGCGGCGTATCGTTAAGAACGATATTCAACGCTGCAACTATTCGAAATGCAAAAGCGTTCCATCTCGACCAAGAGATCGGCACCATCGAACGCGGCAAGCGTGCGAATTTATTACTATTAAGATCAAATCCGCTCAAATCGATAGCCGCATATGACACGATTACCGACATATTCATCGACGGAAAACGGATCAAGCGGGCTGATCTTAGTGCGGCGTCTTCACAAATTGGGAACTGAATGCAGCAGCTTCGTATTTAGTTCTGCTGAGCATTGGTGTCTTCGATGGGCGCCGAAGCCGAGACGTCTTCTCGCGGAAAAAGATTATAACTCTGACCTTGCTTACTTCCGAACCGCCATTCCGCTGAAATAAAATCGGAAGGATGTAATCGTCCGCAACGATCGTGTTTGCAAAGACCGCAATTTCGGTGTGAATTTCGTACCTTGGCCCGTCGCTCGACGGGCAGCGGATTCTGCTTTTGATCGACGCGATGCCTTTGGCATTGTGACCTCCTTTCGTTACACCGCGACAAGCCCGGCGTCATGTGACGGTCGGGCGGAGACGGCGCAGGAAGCGCGCGTCAGCCGAAAGCAACGTGCTTCTGCGCACCGAAGTCTAGTCAATTTGACTCTTTAGAGCCGGGAATGCGCTTTTCTTGCATTCTAATTCGAAGGGGATACGCCCGTGAGGCCGAGCGTGGTGGACCCTATCGGGAAGGATGGTTTCAAGCGAATTCGTCAGAATGTCGGCTTAGCGCGCAGAAGGGGACATATGGAGATTCTATCGCTACTTCCCGTTTGACTATCGATGCGGACCTTTTCGCAAATTCTTCAGGGTGCTCCTTGTTCGGAAATACGCGGGAACGGCCCCGCCGGGCATAATAGGCATGGCGCGCCCGCGCAGGGAAGCGAATGTCAAGACGCGCGGCGAAACGCTTCGCGTTCGCGCCTGATTGCAAGCGGGGTTCTTCCGAGCACACGCTTCATCGAACGATTCATGTGGCTTTGATCACAAAAGCCCGCGCTAAGCGAAACGTCGACGAAACTGCGATCTGTCTCCCGCAATAGCCTCGCTGCGAACTGAACACGCAGCCGCGCCGCGAATTCGAGGACGCCTTCGCCGGTTGCACGCTGGAATGCGGTGCCGAACGCGGAAGGATGAAGACATAGCTCCCGCGCGATTGATTGAACCCGAATCGCTGGGTCGCTGCGAATTCGTTCTATCGCGTGCGCAAGCCACACCGGGCGGCTGGCGCGCTTGGCCTTACGCCCGGCTTCGAGATAGGCGCGAACGGAATGGAGCAGATCGTCCTCAGTCGTGTCCTTCATGCATGTGAACGCGAACATGCGCGCGGCTTTGGCCATCTCGCCGTCAAGCCAATGCGTGACGGGCGCATCTGGGAGGAGTTCACTCCCCACGCTTGAAGGATCGAACTCAATCTCGATCTGTTCAAAACCAGCCGAGCCGACAGAGTTTAGGTGAGCGGCGCCGCTTCGGTAGAGCACCGCGGACGGACCAGTAATCTCGACCGCGCCGAGTTCGGTGCGGTTGCGATAGCCGCCAAGCACGTAAAGCGAAAGCAACGGCCAGTCATGTGCATGTTCGGGGACGGATGTCCCGCTGTGATCAATGACACGTCTTATCGAAACGCCTTGGAACTGACGCTGCATTCCGGGGACGTTATCTGAACATCTCCCGCTTGTATACCGGCTGTCGCTCCATTCTCGGCGCCTCTCGGGTCCCATTGAAAGCGTCCAAGACGCGTCGGTCGCCGGCGCGCTATCCAGATGGCCTATGCGCCAGGAAATAATCCAGATTGCGATCGCCGACTCCTGTGGCGAGCGAAGATGAACTCGGAGAAAACGCCTCGTTCAGTGGCGCGGCTGCGCGCGATGTTGCCCTATTGCGGCGATCTCGTTCATGCGCGCTGGAGCGGGGAGGCGTGTTGGTCTTCGCTCACTGGCCCCTGGCCGTCTGACGGGATACTGGCGCCTGAGGATGCCGTGCATGAGTGCGATGCAGGCGAGGTGCTTTTATATGCCGGCGAGGCGAGCGAACCTGAGCTGTATTTTCCCTACGGCGCTAACCGATTCGCATGTTGCGCGGGCCCATTATGGGGAAACCCCGTCCTGAGTATTATCGAGCGTGTCGAAAACCTCGCGATGTTGGGGAAAGACGTGCTCTGGAATGGCGCGCATCCGATCCGTATCGAAATCATTTGAGGTTGAGCGCCTCCCCACTGTTCAAGGCGGCGCGCGCTGGAACCTGGAGAACCAAAAAATGAAAGCTATGACGCTAATCTTTGGGCTGGTGTTGGCAGCGTTCGTAACGCCGGCCGCGTCAGAAGAATGCGCTGTGGGGGCGTACAGGCTGCAAGGGGGCGACGTCGTTGATATCGCGCCGTCCGAAGGCGAAATGCTGCGCTGGCGCCGCCCCGACGGAACGACCGGCGCCCTGATGCGAGGCACAAGCGGGGCGTGGACAAGCTCATTGGGCTGGACCGGCCGTTCGGACGGCGTGCGCGTGACGTTCGACTGCAAGCACGGCGCGATTGTTTTTGGCGGCGTGCACGGCCGCCGCATCGCCTTCGACGTAAGCGAGACGCGGTTTGCCGTCGAAGGCGCAATGCTGTCAGGCCGGCTGATCATGCCGCACGGAAAGGAGGCGGCGCCGATCGTCGTGCTTGTGCATGGGGCGGAGCGCATATCGGCCCGCGAGACTTATGCGCTGCAGCGCCTGCTGCCGGCCGCCGGGATCGGCGCATTCGTCTACGACAAACGTGGGACCGGAGATTCAAGTGGTCGTTACACCCACGACTATTTGATCTTGGCGGTTGACGCGGTTGCGGCGATGCGTGAAGCGCGCAGGATTGCAGGCGATCGCGCTGGGCGTATCGGATATCAAGCCGGGAGCCAGGGCGGATGGGTTGCGCCGCTCGCCGCGCGCATCACGCTGGTCGACTTCGTCGTCGTCTCGCCCGGCGGCGCGACACGGTCTTCGCCGCCATTGCGGGCCAGGGCCGACCGGTCAATGTGGCCGTTTTTCCACGCGCCGAGCACGGCATGTACGAATTTGAATTGGCCGCCGATGGCGCGCGACTTTCAACACGGCAGCCCGCCGCCTATTTTGCAATGATGCGCGACTTCATCAGGATTGGCCGCGTCACTGAACATGAAGGCGCAGAGATCATCGCGCCCTGAGCCGGCGCGAGGCCCGCGCAGGTGAGTCTCGTCTGAGTGGATCGCTCGGCGCGGCGCGGCTTTTGTCGCATTCGCAGGATGTCCGCTTTGAGGATATACGGGATAATTCCGTTTCTGACGAAACCCCAGTGTTGTGGTCGATTGATCCAGTTCGAGGTGGCTACGCTTGAAGGGCGCGCATCAATCGAACACGATCGGTTCAAAGGAACCCCGCTTGGCAAGACACTTTCCGTTGGGGCCCAATTCAAGCGAATTTTCGGAAAAGACTTCTACTAGCAGTCAATGGTCGCTCGCATTCTTGTGGTCTAATCGAGATTGGCATGAACGCCCATCCAGTTTTCATGGTGTAGATCATCCAGATCCGTTCGCACCCGTTTCAATCGCTTGTCTTTGTCCGCCCGAAATCGAGGTAAAAGATCTGCACGTCCAAATCTGCAGTCGGCTTCATATTGTACATCGCGACTATTCGAACGCAGCCCAATTTTTCCGTTAGGAAAATGTTTCGCAATGTGGTGTGCTGCAGGAAGGTGACTTTGATCCTGATCTGAACAGTTTGAACCCAGCCATGATTAGAAAACTTACCCAGCCTGAAGCACGCATCTGGCAAAGCCTTGCGATTGAGGCGATCGAGAAGCACCCTGAATGTTTCGTGACAACGCTTGAAGAGGAACGGGCGATTCCGCTTTCATGGTTCGAAGAGCAAATTCCCCTACGGCATGTTTTTGTGGCTGGAGACAACGAAGGATTGGCTGTCCTGAAAGTGGATAACGGCGTGGGCCACATTACATCAGTCTATGTGAAGGGCGAGGCGCGCGGCAGAGGCCTTGCCGACCAGCTTCTTACAGCTCTTTGCAGTCAATCGATGCTTGTAGGCTGCCGGAAGATGGTCCTTCAGGTGTTTGAAGAAAATTATCCTGCCGTTTCTCTTTACAGAAAACATGGCTTCAAAATCATTTCTCAAACGCCATTTCAAGAAAGAACAGACTGCAAATTTGAGTGTGATCTGAATAGCGAGTAAGTCCTGCACGCCTGCCAAGTGAGAGCGACTCTCTCTCCCCTGATTGAAGTGACAAAGTGAGAATAGCCTAGACTCAGGTTAGTTTTTTCGACGAAAGTACTGAGACGAGTGTCAACTTTAATCGAAATACAAACTTGCTCGATTAGATTGTGGCAATCCTGAAGTAGACAGAAGTGAGAATCATTTTCTTGTCTTTGAGGCTACCGGACATCAGTACAGATGCGCCAAGTTTTGGGTTGAGGGCATCTTTTCGCCGCTCAAAACTCTCGAGTACGCCGTACGGACACGTCTCGAGCGTGGCGCACTCGCGCCGTTCTGGTGACAGAGATCCGAACCATATCTTCTCAACCGATTGCCTTGCCGGTGTTGCATGCCAGTTGCGCTTTGAAGGCCCGCTTATAGGCGGGCCGCGCTTCACCTCGGACAACGTAGGCGGAAAGACTCGGATATTCGTCGAGCAGGCCTGACGGCCTCAGTCGGAGCAGGGCATGCACCATCATTAGATCGCCTGCACTAAATGCACCGTCGAGCCAGTCGGCGTCGTCGAGAAACCGAGAAAGGTCGCCAAGTCTGGTGCGGACGCGATCCTTGACTAACGGCAGGCGTTCTCCGGCCCAGTGTTTGCCGCCTTCCAAAAGCGTGGCGGTTTCCAGCTCAAGAATGGGTGGCTCAACCGTGTTAAGTGCGGCGAACATCCAGGCGATAGCGCGTGCCCGGGCGTTGGCATGCTCGGGCAATAGCCCAGCGTGCGTCTCGGCGATGCGGAACACGATAGCGCCGGACTCGAATAGAACCAGATCGTCTACTTCGTAAGTCGGGATTTGCTCAAAAGGATGAAGAGCGCGATGCGCGGGCTCCTTCATGGCGGCAAAAGAAACCGGACGAACCTCATAAGGCTGACCAACTTCCTCAAGCGCCCAGCGAACGCGCATATCTCGGGCGAGGCCTTTGCCGCCGTCGGGTGAATGTTCAAATGCGGTGATTGTAGGAATTTTCCTGTTCGACATGGCTAAACTCCTAATTCGATCTCGGACGAGGCCGTAGCACTCCCCCAAATGTCGGTTAAGTCTCCAATGGACGCCGAACGTTATGGCGCCATTTCTCCATCCAGAAAGGGCAGTACCGTTGGCGTCAACTGCGGTGATGTAGACATCTCATAGTGGGTAACACCGGGTAAGATGGCGAGCCGGTTCTTCGACATATGTTCTCGCTGCCAACCGGCGTCTTTCAATCCGCCACCGAGAAGGTGATAGAATTTCACGATGTGTTCTGGCTTGATCATGTCGCTGTCGCCATAAACGAGCATCACAGACATCGTGAGCTTGGCGACATCTGCGGTCCAGTCATAGGGCTCTCGCATGAGCGCACCCATTTGATCGAGGAGTCTGGGAAACTCATCAGGATTGGGAGCCACCGCCACATAAGAGCTGTACATCGGTGTTTCCTTCATTGTCGGAAGCATGGCGGCTCCGACCTTTGCTTGTTGCGGCAGCATTTCAGGAAAAAAACCGTCTTGAGCCATTGGTGTAGAAACGAGCACAAGCCGTCGAACCATGGCGGCGTTCTGGACCGCGAACTGGAAGGCGACGCCGCCGCCAAATGAATAACCCACGACATCAACCTGATCATAGCCAAGCGAGCTAACCAGCGCAGCCATGTCGGCGCCTTGATCAGCGTAGCTGATGTCGCGTTTGCCGAGTTGCGTGCGCCCATGGCCGTGAAGATCGACCGCGATAATTTGGTGATGCTCAGCAAGCGCCGGCAACGCCATCCCAAACATATGAATGGATCCGAGACCGCCATGCAGCACGAGCAGTGGTTCGCCCTTGCCGCTAATCTCGTAGTAATATTTTAGGCCGTTGATATTGGCGTAGCCTGCCTTGACGTCGCCATGCGCCGACGCGGATTGGTTTGCAATGGCGGTTGCGAGCAGTCCCGCAACACTGGCCTTAAAGAGATCGCGTTTATTCATCTTCATTTTCTGTCCTCCTCAATTGGGATCATCCGGTATCGATTAGGCGGAGCCTTCGGCTGCGCGCTCCAGCGCGGCGAAGTCAATGCGTTTCATTTTCATCAGCGCGTCGAAGGCTCGCTTGGCCCGCACCGTGTCCTTGCCGTAGAGCAATTCGGAGAGTTGGCGTGGCAATATCTGCCAGGACAGGCCGTAGCGATCTTTCACCCATCCGCAGATTTCGGATTCCGGAACTGCGGATAAGGCATTGGCCAGCCGGTCGGCTTCCGCTTGCGTGTCAACGGGAATTTGAAGCGAAATGGCTTCATTGAATTTGAAGATCGAGCCACCGTTCAAACCGACAAATGGCCGCCCCATCAATGTAAACTCGACAGTAATGACATCGCCTGCTTTGCCAGAGGGCGTATCGCTCGGGCTGCGATGAATTGCGTCGATACGGCTCTTTGGAAACAAGGATGTGTAGAAATTCGCCGCTTCTTCGGCGTTGCCGTCAAACCAAAGACATGGGGTGATGGTGGACATGGCGATTTCTCCATTTTGAGTGACTTGTATACCTAGGACGAATGATCACAGCGTCTTCCGACAACCGCATGAAACTTTTTCTGCTCCCGTCCGACCCGAACTCATGAGGGTTGTGTAGGGTCGGAATTCGCGCCTCGAAATTGCGAAATTCCTATCGTTTTCCGGCGCATGGCGGCGGAAAGCCCCTCTAATTTGTTGCGGAGGGGAGATGGCGCGCGCTACTCCGAAAGGCCCGCATTTTCGCCATCCAGGCGGTCAAGATGCTGTCGGATGTGCATGGCTTCGGCTGGTGTGTTAGCCAGCCCTATGGCGCGGCCGAAGGCGTCACGGGCCTCGAAATCGCGGCCCAACTGTTCGAGAAGATTTCCGCGCACACCATGAAAGTAGAAATAGGAGTCCAGCGCTTCCGCTAACGGCGCAATCATCTCCAATGCCGCCTCGGCGCCATGAAGCTTCCATATGGCTACGGAACGGTTGAGTGTAACTACAGGCGACGGCGCGTGAAGTTCAAGAGCCTGATAAAGCTCGTCGATCCCGGTCCAGTCTGTCTCCTCGGGTAGTTTAGCGCGGGCATGCAGTGCGGCGATGGCCGCTTGGATCTGATAGGGTCCTGGCTTACGGTGCAGCATGGCTTTGTCGATCATCGCCAGTGCTTCGGCTATATATTTGCGGTTCCACAACGACCGGTCCTGATCTTCCAGAAGGATCGGCGCACCGGTGGTGTCGAAACGCGCCTTTTGACGCGAATGCTGAAGCAGCATCAACGCCAGAAGTCCCATCATTTCCGGTTCGGCAGGAAAAAGGCGCAGCATCAATCGCGCCAGACGTATAGCCTCATCGCAGAGCTTCGCCCTTTCGCTTTTCGGATTGGCGTCAGTATAGCCTTCATTAAAGACGAGATAGATCATTGCCGATACAACGGCGAATCGTTCCGCACGCTCTATCGGCCCGGGGGTTTCGAAGGAAATATCGGCTTTGGCTATGCGGGCCTTGGCGCGTGTGATGCGCTGCTCCATCGCGCGGGCGCCAACCAGAAAGGCGGCAGCGATGCGGGGAAGGGGTAGCCCGGAGACGATCCTTAGCGAGAGGGCGATCTGCTGTGTGGCTGGCAAATCCGGATGACAGCAGACGAAAAGGAGGCGCAAAATATCATCGCGATAGTCGGCGGCATCCAGACGTTCCACCATGTCCGTCTCGGTATCGTCGCGATCCGAAATCACCGCCTCGTCGGGTAGCTCCTGCAATTTAGACTGTCGGCGTTGGTGGTCGATGGCGGCATTGCGCCCGACCATGATCAGCCAACTTGCTGCATCGCGCGGCGGACCGTTCTTTGGCCAGGACTTCAGCGCCCTTAAACACGCTTCCTGAAAGGCTTCCTCGGCAAGATCGAGGTTGCGGAAATATCGCAACAATGCCGCCACTGCCTGTGGCCTTGCACCGACGAGCCGCGCTTCGATCCAGTCTGGTTCAGGAGGTTGAGCCATTTTCTATCGCCTCCCCGTTGGGGTAATAGAGCGCGATTGGGCGCAGTTCATAAGCGCCACCGGGATTGGCTTCGGCCATCTCACGCGCGATTTGTATGGCCATCTCGAGACTGTCAACATTGACTACATAGAACCCAAGCAATTGTTCCTTGGTCTCGGCGAACGGCCCGTCCATGACAATGTTCTCTGTCTTTCTGAGAGTTGTCGCCGCACTGGTCGGCATTAGCCGAACTATAGGCTCGAAATTCTTGGCCCATTTTCGATTGACCGTCTTTAGGCACTCGATCACCGCGGCATCTTCTTCCTCGGTCCAGGATGAAGTGATTTCTTCGTTGTGATAGCAAAGTATCGTGTAGAGCATTTCAGGGTACTCCGTTTCTAGGACGATCCGCTTGACCGAAATCCGACATCGCTAATGATATTAATTCAGGCGCATTCCGCGCAGGGCATCACCATATTGCCTCATCGCGTACTATTCCGTCACGCAATTTCCTTCAGGCAAGATTAAATGAGACTATGAATATTTTTTGGACGCCAAACAAATCTCAAAGCGTGCGCCAATAGAAATCGAAAAAGGAGCCTGACATATCTAACCATTGCAAGCCCGTACGCGATGAGATCATCAATCTGGGCGGCTCGACGCTTATGCTAGCCGCCAGTCTCAGGCGGGCCTACATCGGGGAAGAAAAGTAGAGCGATGATACGAATCTCCCGAACGACTGGATCACCCAGTCTAATATCTGTGCCAGAAAACTATCAACTTTATTGGACGCACATAGACCGGTTTCGGCCTTAATATGTCCGGTCTGAGTATTTAGCGAACGTTAGAAATTACGTTGACCGTCAAATTATCGACGTTCAACAAGTTTTTTGTGTTTGACGGGCATATTTAGCGATAGTCGCAATATTTTATTTCGGCGCTAAGTGCTGGGAAAAGAGCGCGAAATAGCAAAAGGCGAGGTCAAAATTGTCCAAATCAAAAAACCTGCTTTCAAACATCATGATCTCTGGATTGATTGCAGGCTCTCTTGATATCATTTTTGCTTGCGTTTTTTGGGCGATCAAGGCGCAAGTTCCAGTCATCCGTATCTTTCAATCTGTCGCGCGAGGGCTGCTTGGGGCGTCAAGTTTTGATGGCGGAGCCGGGACAGCGGCGCTCGGTTTGGTGCTGCATTTCCTGATCGCGATTGCAATGGCCGCCGCCTACATCTTGACGGCGTCTCGCTTGGATGCGCTTTGGAAGCAACCTTTGCTGTTTGGATGCATTTATGGCGGTTTTCTCTATCTTTTTATGAACTTTGTCGTAATCCCGCTCTCTGCAGCATCGCGCGGATCAGCGGATCCACTCTGGATCGTATTGAGCGTTCTAGTCCACATGCTTTTTGTCGGAGTTCCGATCGCATTATTTGCTAAGCGAGCTTTTGCCCCGCGGGAATGATCAGACATAAATGGATACCCGCGGTACTTTTGACGTGGGATCTTCCACTACGAGGAATCAAAATTGCGCAGATCCATTTTAGCAACTACCGCATTTATTGCCACGAATTTGAGCCTATCATTTGCCGCCAAGCCTCAAATGCGTCCTGGAATCCTTGAACTTTGGCGCCTCGATTGCGGCGCGATCGAACTGAGCGACAGCGCGCCTTATTCCGATGGCCACCTCTATGACGGTCAGCCACGCGATATGACAGATAGTTGTTATCTAATTCGCGACGGCGAACGATATATGCTTTGGGACGCCGGCCTGCCCGCGAGTTTGATCGACGGGCCGCTGACGTTCGGCGTGCACACAATCTCGCTCCACGCAACACTTGAGGACCAATTGAATGAAATTGGGTTGGCGCCCGCTGACATAACTTTTGTTGGTCTAAGCCATTATCATTTCGATCACGTTGGCCAGGCGCCGGTGTTCGCTAATGCGACTCTTTTGATTAATCGCCGCGATTTCGAATACGTCCAGTCTGGCGCCGACAAAGATGCCAGTAAAGGGCTAGCCCCATGGTTGTCAGATACCAAGCGCGTGAAAATGAATGAGCGCGATCTTGATGTATTTGGCGATGGTCTTGTCACGATTCTGTTCACGCCCGGACATACGCCTGGACACAGCTCTTTATTGATTCGGTTGCCGCGAATGGGAAATGTTCTCCTATCCGGCGACGCAGTTCACTTCCGCGAGCAAATTGATAATCGCGGAGTCCCGACCTTCAATACCAATCGCGCAGATACGCTTGCCTCGATAGATCGATTGGAGCAAATATCGAATTCGATAAATGCAAAACTGATAATTCAACATGATCCGAGAGATATTGGCTTGCTTCCCCAGTTTCCAGAGTCGGCCAAATAAATAGTTCAGCATTTGAAGCATATGAAGGGAGCGCTCCCGCTTTGATTCGTCAGAAAATTCTTTGTCACTGCCACCGGGGCAATTTTCTGCGCTAGCTCTCCACAGAAGCAAGCTCGACGCCGGGGATGCTGGACGGTTTCAGGTAAATGTTCGGTAACATCATACTCGGCAGGCCGTAGGAATTATATTCGGACGCCTTTGGGCAGGTCACCAACTCTGATGCGATAGTCCTTGCCTCCGAACATGGAGCTAACTTCGCGGCCTGTGCGCTTGCCGAGAAGGTCGGTACTAGAGAGCGAAAAGGGCTTGTCCGCAGCTTCCTCCGCTGAACCGACTGATGCACGTCTCCACTTGCTTGTTCAGTGTTCAGAGCCAATGCCAATTGTGAGTACTGCTCTGATCGTTCGCGGCGCAACAGGAGACAAAAGGCCCGACCTGGCAACGATATATCCTTCCTCGCCGGTGAGGTTTGAGACAAGAATGCGCAATGCTGTGCGACGCTCACCGATTACAAAATTGTAGCGTGTTCCAAGACTCAATATCGTGATGTCCGGCGCGCGCAGCGTGTTGGCTGTGTCGACCCAGCGCTCTCCAGAATAGTTAAGGGTTGCGTCGAGCGACCAGGCGTCTGTGAGTCGATAGTCAACGCTTGTCGTCGCAGCTATTTGTGAAACGCCGACGTCTTCGGTTCCGACAACTCCTGCATCGACGAGTGGACCTGACACCTTGGAATCGAAGGCGACAACACCCGAGACGATATTGATTCGATCGTTGAGTTTACCGGTAACCGACGCTTCTACGCCGCGGTGGCGCACCTCGCCAACGAGTCCGAACGAGCCGTCGCTGTGAAAGCTTTGGCTTGGTTTCGAGATGTCGAAGAGCGCGCTGATAAAAGAAAGTCTGGGCGAGAGCGCGTAACGTATCCCCAGTTCAAATTGTTCTGCATCGCCTGGCGGCAGCACAGCATCGCGGTTGCTTGCGGAAACCGGCGCCACGCCGCTCTCTTCAAGGCCGGTCACCCAGCTCCCGAATAACAATGCGCGATCCGTCAAATTGAATATGGCCGAAGCGTTATAGTGCGTGCTCTCGCTGACGCGCCCCGTCTGCACCCCCGCAATCGAAAGCACAGATTTGTCGTAACGCGTTCGATGGACCCCAAAGCGGAGTTGTAGACGGTCATCCCAGGAAAGAGCGTAGCCCGTCGAAGCAGTGACCCGTTCGACCTTGTCTTTGCCGCGCGTGCCTGTCCATTCAATCTCTGGCGCTTCAGGGGAAGCGCCGGCGAGTTGGAACGCTCCAAGCGGAATGGCAATGTTCGAAACTAGGTCAATCGATGTTCGACCGGCCCGAACAGAAAAAGTGGCAAGATGGTGCACCTGGCCTGTATCGAACTCGCGTCCAATTCGAGCCTCGACTGAGTCCGCATTTTTTGTACGCGCAGGGCTACGAAGTGTCGTCGCGATTGCATTACCCAAGCGGTCCGCTGAAATCAGCGTGAAGTCGACTTGTTCAATGTCGAAGATCGAATGAAACGCCGACAGATCGAACGTAAAACCACCCAGCCGCGCATCATAAAAAACACCGGCATTCGTGCTTACGGCCGCCGTCTCGGCCCAGCTTGGCGAATATTGATGGAGACTTCGCAAGGGCGGCGGCAAAGCTGGTTCACTTGTGGCCACGGCATAGTCGCCGTCATAATGACGTTGATACCGCGATGCGAATACACGCAGCCGTTGATCGGACGCGATTTCCCATTCGCCAACGCCGCCGATATTGAAGCCGGAGCCTTCATACCCTTTTGAATATCGTTGCAGCGGACGCCAAATAACGCCTCCCGCGAATCTGAACACGCCAGTGTGAAGCGAACCGTCGCCCTGAATTACTCGTGTGCCGTAGTCGCGAAAACCTGCACCCAATCGCAGTTCATTCTTTGGACCCGTCTCGCGTAAACGGTAGGTAACGACGCCTGACGGCGCCGGATAGGTGAGACGCGAAGCATTCACTCCGACGCGAACGCCAGCCCCCGAAAGCACAGTGTCGTCCAAGGATGCGGCGCGATTGAAGTAGGCTTCGTCTATGCGATAGGCGCCGCTATCGTTGAGATCGAATCCACGAACTTGGGATTCGCTATATAGGCCCGATTGTTCGATCCCAGAACGCTCGCCGAATGCATCTGACGCAGAAATGATCGCATTATCCTGCGCTTTTGCCGTCGCGACTGCGACACAGGCGAGGAAGAGACCAGCAACTCGTGACACGAAGAAGCCCCTCTTGACTGCTCGCTAATCTTCATTGCTCAATCGCAGCCCGGATCGAACAAGGAGAAATTTATCAAGAGACCTCTTGCATACGCAGACAGCTCGCTGCACCGAAACGGCGCTTCGCTGCATAAACACTGCATGAGGTGCGCGCTGGTGTAAGTTAAGCCAATGAGCTCGCTGCCCGTAAATTCGCCGAAAATCCGCTGGCAATGGATAGCCGTTTTCTGGTTCGCCGGCGCCGCGTTTGAGGCGACGCAATCCGTTTTCATTTTTCATGCACAAGGAAAACATGGCGGAGAATTGCTGCTCTTCCTGACGGAAATGGCTGCCTGGCTGCCTTGGGCGCTGGCGACGCCGTTCATCATCGTTCTGGCACGGCGACGCCCGATTATTCCCGCCCCGACGACGCCGCGCGGCGTTCTTGTTCATGTTGTTGCGCTGTTCGTGATCACGGTGATGGCAGAGGCGTGGTCTTCGGCGATCCAAATGCACTTCAATCCATGGGCGCATCGCGCAACGCCGAAATTCTGGGACACATGGAGCGTAACGCTCGTCTTTCATGGACTGATCTGTATTTTCGCCTACGCATTGATCCTCGCCATCACCTATCTTGTGGACTCGCGGAACAGGGTTGCGCGACAGGCGGCCGAAACCGCGCGGCTTAACGAAGAGCTTTCAAAATCCAAGCTTGCTGCCTTACGCCGTCAGATGGAGCCGCATTTCATGTTCAACACGCTAAATTCGATTGCTGGCCTCGTGCGCGACGATCGCAAGGCAGCCGCAGTGAGCATGATAGTTGGTCTTAGCGAATTTCTTCGGCGCGCGTCGGACGACGCCAATCGCCCGCAAGTGACTCTGGCTGAGGAAGTTGAGTATTTGCAGCGCTATATAGAAATCCAGAAGGCCCGGTTCGGCGAGCGTCTTCAATTCCGCATCGGTATTCCCGCCGACCTGATGGATGCGCAGACGCCAAGCCTCCTGTTGCAGCCTCTCGTTGAAAACGGCATCAAACACGGCATTTCGAGGCGGCTCTCGGGCGGCGCCGTCTGCGTCGCTGGCGAGAGACTGGGCAATACGCTGCGCCTGAGTGTCTACAATGACGGCCCGAGTTTTTCGAAAGACTGGCAGACCAAAGGCTCAGGACTTGCCAATCTTCGTACGCGCTTAAAAATCCTATATGGCGATGCTGCTGAATTTCAGGTGAGCGATGTCGGCAAAGAAGGCGTTGAAGTACGAGTAACTTTTCCGCTGACGCAATAAAAGGATGACACATTCCAACCAGCATAAGGTCCCGATACGCACGCTGATCGTAGATGATGAGCCGCTCGCGCGCAGAAATCTTGCGATTCTTCTTGGAGACGATCCAGACGTCAGCGAAATCATCGAATGCGGTTCCGGGACAGAGGCGATCGACAGTATTCGGTGCTTAAGGCCGAATCTTGTTTTCCTCGATGTTCAGATGCCGGAATGCGACGGTTTCGATGTTCTGGAAATGCTCGGCGCTGAAATGCCGGCTGCGATTATTTTTGTAACGGCGCACAATAAGTACGCGCTACGCGCATTCGATGTCGGCGCTCTCGATTATCTATTGAAGCCGTTTGACGATGCGCGTTTTGCAAGAGCGCTGGCGCGCGCCAAAGCCCAGATTGCGCAGTCAGCGGCGCGCCGCAAAATAATACAGCGCCTTGTCGTCCGAACTCCTGGCCAGCTGTTGTTCATTGACGTCGCCATGATCGACTGGATTGAGGCCGCCGATTATTACGCCTGTCTTCATGTAGGGGAGAATTCATACATGATTCGCCGCCCGCTCGCGGAACTTGCACGCGACCTTTGCGATCAAGGCTTTGCGCGCATTCATCGTTCCGCCATCGTCAATCTCAATCGCGTCGCAAAACTTGAGCTGCAAAGCTCAGGTGAATTTGCTGTGGCGCTTCAATGCGGCACACGGTTGCGGATTAGCCGGCGCTATAGGAAGCGTCTTCAAGACCGCATGGCAGCGATGGCCCCGTCGAGCTAGATGTGGTTAAGAACAGCTGCTGGGTAAGCTTGATTATCGAGCGAATGAAGCGCCGCGTCGCTTCATCTGATATTCCGCTTCCAAACGCCACGTTGTGCCGCCATCGGTCGACGCTTCCTCACGCCAGACAAAAGAGTTGGCCTGAATGTTGTTGGCTGACCAGCGCACTAATTCGCTGCCGAAATCCTCAGTTTCGAGTACGAACCGGTCGTCTCCCTCCGGGCCGCCCGCAAATTTGGCGAGTGAGCCGTGTTCAGGATCGACAAAGGCTGAGCGCCAAGTTTGCGCCTTCTGATCGAACCAATCTACATTCGTGTAAACTTCCCGCTCCGTACGGGTTTTGGAAGGGTCGACAATCCAGAGAATTTGGATGGCGCGCCCGTCCATAATCCATCCGGCGATGAATTGACCCGTGCTTAGTTTCGCCGTTCCGTCCTTCGAAAATTGGGTGTATTTCACGTCCCATGCGCCGACAAGGCGACCGACAATATTCGCCTGATCGCTCAATGAGGAATGCGGGCCCGCGGCGCTGAGAGCAGCAATTAGGCCGGAACGTGAATTGACACCAGGTGGGATGTCTGTCGTTCCGGTCGCCGCCGCGGGACTCAGAGTTTCTAGCGACAACAACAATGCCGTAGACGCCAATCTTATTGCATTACGCAGCTTCATTTTAGTTGCCTCCTAAGCAAAAATTGCTAAGTCAGCTTCAGAATACGCGCGCAGGATGCAAAACCCGAGACCGCTCACTGCGCAGGAATGGCAATCCGCTGCATGACCTTTGTGAACGTGTCTGCTTACAGCTGAATTCGAAATTATAATCCCCTTATGGGTGAAAAGATTCCTTATTCAGAATTATCATCGTGATCTAGAAATAGTCACAAGAAGGTAACGCTAAACCGCAAGGGCGTTATGGAAATGACAATGTTGCATAAAATTGCACTCAGAATTTCATTTATGAAATTTTACTGATCGATTTCGGGCTCGACGAGTTTGGCGAGTTTTTGAAGAGATTCCTGCCAACCAAGATAGCAGGCCTCGAGACGTATCATGTCCGGTATTCCTTCTTGCCCAATTGTCAGTTCTGTACCAACTGATACTTCTCTCATGTTTACAGTGACTCTCATTTCACCGGGCAAATTCGCATCGTCAAATCTGTCTGTATAAACCAGACGTTCACCGGGTATTAGTTCCAAATATTCGCCGCCGAATGAATGGCTGTGTCCCGTAGTAAAGTTGCGAAATGACATTTTATGAATGCCACCGACTTTAGCCTCAAGTTCATGAACGGTGCACACGAAGCCGAAGGGTGGAAGCCAGCTTGCGGCGGCATCTGGTTCAATGAATGCCCGATAGACCTTTTCAGGTTTTGCGGCGAGGACGCGATGAAGCCGGATGGTGTTGGGCATAGACGAATTCTCTCAGGTTTGATCTAGATTGTTTGTCGTTGGCGTCGAATGAGAATTGCTGGCAAGAAAATTAGCAGACGAGGTCGATAACGGCGGCGTGCGTATGTGAATATGACGTCTGCGAGACTACATAGTCTACAAAGAAGTTCGTTCAATCTCCAATATTTTAAAACGCAGCCTCTAGTTGGCGTGCGCCGCTATTCCAGTGGCCAGATTTCGACGACGCCATGTGCGACCGCGCACGGGACTCTCGAAACTTTGTTGATCGCCTCCGTTAAATCTGCAGCTTCGATTAAAGCGAAGCCCGCGATCGGCAAGCTAGCCGCCATAAAAGGACCCTCTCGCGTCTCAACGCCTTGTCCGTCCGGATTACGAACCTGGGTCGGCTTTCCGGCGATACCCATTACCGCACCTTCTGAAACCAGTCTTGCGTCCTGCGCATGCGCGGCGTCTTTTGTAGGCTGCGGTGTGCGGTCATAGCCCGCACGGTCGCCGTAACCGATTGTAAGATATTTTGGCATTTTCAATACGAATCCTCTTCCAGCCAATTCTTCAGGATTGATGGCTTCCCACTTATGGAGTGCGTTTTAAACGTCACCCGATTTCGCGGTGGGCTATGCTGCGAGTATTAGCGGTGATGATTAGCGCTATCGCCAGCGCAACACCGATATGCGCAAAAATATCCATAATTGAACGAAAACCATCAAACCGGGGGTATGTGTTTGGCCACCTTGCCGGCAGCACCAAATAATACATGACGCAATAGAGAAAGACGCCATAGCAAGCTCCCGCGGCGAGCGGCTTGGTTCGGAAGAAAGTGTTTGTCAATGACACCCCTGCGTATCCAGCAGCCATAATTGTGGCGAGCCCAAAATGTGTTGCGGCTCCCAAAATTGCTATAGCTGCACCACCATCTTTGGCGGTGCGTCCAATCCAAAATGACGCAATGCTTTGTAGTACTTGAACCGGTGAATTTCCTTTGAGTATCGCCGATGTCGAAAAGTAGGCGGCGTCTACGGCGCCTCCAGCGACGCCAGCCAGGAGGATCGCCAAAATAAGGCCTTTCCCTGGCTGTGTAATTTCAGTGATGGAATTCACGGCAAGCGCTCCAAATCGATGGCAATAGGAGTAATTTGTGCCAAGCTTATTGCGCATTTCAACATTGCTGACCTTCGTTCGACGACAAATATCTGACGTTCACAAGTACGGCTTAAAGCCAACCACGCATTGACGTTCGGCTGCTAAAATCTGACGTTCACGATAGCTCATTGCGTATGTGCACATCCTTTGAACGTTGAGCGATATAGAGATTGCGCATCAAAAGATGTCAGTGAATGCAAGATGCATGAGCGAGACCAGAACTGTTGTAGATAATATTCCCGGCCCGCATCACCAACTGGGTTGCAGGACGCATCTGGACCTTGAGGGTCTATACAGAGAGCATTATGCAACGCTTCTTCGATGGGTGGCGATTAAGACCGGTGATAGCGCCACCGCAGAAGATATTGTGCAGAACACCTTTTTGTATGTTTATTTTCTGTCAGAAAAAACTGACCTTCGCTTTCCGAAGGCTGTCTTATTCAAGACCGCAGGCTGGCTTTTTCTAAATGAGATGCGACGAAGACGGCGCAAGACACACAGGCAAATTGATATTGAGGAGACGGAAAATTCAGGTGATATTTGGAATCCGGTCGATGAACCGGGCTCGCCAGAGTCGATTCTTTGTATGAAACAAGAAGTCAAGAAGGCCATGGATATAATCGAAGCGCTGCCCGAAAGGTGCCAGACCGCCTTTAGGTTGAGCCGTTTCAGTGGGTTTACGTATGCTCAGATTGCTTCGTCGATGGATATTTCCAAGAGCAGCGTCGAGAAGCACATGATTCACGCACTCAAGGAACTGCGTTCGGCACACAGCGAATTGAATCAATTCTAGATTGTCAAAAATCATATGAGGTTTACGGCGAGCGCGGTTTCTTGAATGAGTCGCGAGATTCCATTTCGTAGACATCCAGTTGAACTGACCGGAGTAACGGAACGTTGCTCCGGTCATTTTTAGAGCTACGAAAATCTGGTTCTCCGTTATTTCCAATTGCGTCCGGGCCTTCGGGCGTTCGGCGGTGTTGATTTTGAGCAACTATGCGGAGCGCTATTAAAAAGCTCACTGATTGATCCGGAGGTGATGGTTTCTCTGTTCCACGCACCGATTTGATCTTTTCTGATTCTGAAAGGTCAGCTGCGTCGGTGTTTGCCTACGAAAAACAAACAGGGGACTTCATGGAACTCTCGATCATAAACAATCCAAAATCGCACTTGACCGCCTGCGTTTCCGTAAGCGCGATAGTCGCATCTTTAATGGCTCCTCAATTTGCATTTGCACAGGGCTCTGGCGCTTCGGTTGACGACGAAGTCGTCGTCACAGGCACGCGCATCCCGTCTGCGAACGCGGTTGCGACGAGCCCGGTCACCACGATCGGCAATGTCGAGTTCGATATTCGCGGTACGACCCGCGTTGAAGATCTCGTCAACACGCTGCCGCAGGCGTTCGCCGCTCAGGGCGCGAACACCTCGAACGGCGCGACCGGCACAGCGCAGGTCTCCCTGCGTGGCCTTGGGGCGACTCGAACCTTGGTCCTCATTAACGGTCGTCGCATGCAATACGGGTCGATGATCTCATCTGCGCCCGACCTTAATCAAATCCCTTCGGCGCTCATCGACCATGTCGACGTGCTGACAGGCGGCGCCTCAGCGGTCTACGGTTCTGACGCCATCGCCGGCGTTGTGAACTTCACGATGATCAACGACTTCGAAGGCGTCCGCATTGACGGACAGCTCTCCGGCTATCAGCACTCGAACAACAATGATGCAGCGCAGGCGCGCCTGAACGCGGCAGCTGCATCTCCGTCGTTTGGCTCTGACCTTTCGATCCCGAAGTCGGGCGTGTTTGATGGCAAAGGTCAGGAGATTACCTTGATCATCGGCGCCAACACGGCTGACGGTCGCGGCAACGTCACTGCCTATGCCGGCTATCGCAACAATGACGCGATCCTGCAGGCTGACCGCGACTATTCAAAATGCGCCTATGCAGACGGTGATCCGGACTTTACCTGCTCCGGTTCTTCAACGACCCCGCTCGGCCGTTTCTTTTCGGCTGTTCCCTATTCGGGTCTTCCGAGTGCATTTTATGGATTGGACACCACTAACGACGAATCCAACCCAGGACTTTTTCGTCCGCGTACGGGCGCTGACACCTTCAACTTTAACCCGACAAATTTTTACCAGCGTCCTGACGAGCGCTTCACGCTCGGCGCCTTTGCGCACTACACTGTGAACGAACACCTCGAATTCTATTCAGAGGCGATGTTCTACGACTACCATTCAGATGCACAGATTGCCTTCACAGGCACCTTCTTCACGACGAGCCAAATCAATTGCGATAATCCGCTCATCAGCGCGTCTCCAAATGCGTCTGGATACAGTCAACTCGACTATCTATGCGGTCAGGCCGACCTAGGCGCCGACGGGTTCGTCGGACGTCGCGGGCCGGATAATATCTCGGGAACTGCCGACGATCTTCCATCGACTTATACGCCTGACGATTTCCTCATTCCAGGTTCCGGTTCGACGGCGGCTGGGGACGTCACTTTCTACCCAGGCAAGCGCTTCGTCGAAGGACTTCCGAGAAATAGTTCAATTCGAAACACGAGTTATCGTCTCGTTGGCGGGCTCAGAGGAGACGCTTTTCCTGGCTGGAGGTATGACGCGTATTTCCAATATGGAACGACGCGTGGCTCGAATACCTTCGATAACGACGCGGTTATTCCGAACATTCAAGATGCGTTGTTTGCTGTTTCAGATGGCATGGGCGGAATTCAATGCCGTTCAGCTTCTGCCCGCGCGCAGGGTTGTGTTCCGCTGAACTTATTCACGGTCGGCGGCGTAAATCAAAGTCAACTCAACTACATTCTCCAACAATCATTTCAGGGCGGTGCTACGCAGCAATATGTCGGTGAAGTCTCCATGACCGGAGATCTTGGCCAGTATGGATTCAAGACTCCCTGGTCATCGGACGGTGTTGGCGTTGCTTTCGGTTGGCAATGGCGTAAGGATTCTCTCGAATTCAACCCGGACGCTCTCTTCCAGAGAGGTCTCCTCTCAGGTCAGGGCGGACCGACGCCAGCAGTATCGGGGTCGATCGAAACAACTGACTTCTACGCAGAGGCGGAGATTCCTCTTGTCACCGATATGCCGTTCGCACAGCGATTCTCGTTCAATGGCGGTTACCGCCACTCGAATGTATCTACGTCAGGTGGATATTCAACATGGAAACTCGCTGGCGATTGGCAGGTAACGCCTGAAATCCGCGTTCGCGGAGGTTGGCAGCGGGCAGCGCGTGCAGCGAACGTCATTGAGGCATTTGCACCACAGGCGATCGGACTGACGACACTTGACGATGGCTGTGCCCTGGGTTCTGCGAGTCCCTATACGGCGGCAGGATGCGCCAACACAAACGGTGGCCTTCCTCTTGCTCCTGGCTCTATCCCTGCGAATCCAGCCAATCAATATAACGCCCTGTTTGGGGGCAACCAGAACCTAAGTCCCGAAGTTTCCGACACTTACACAGTCGGCGTCGTTTTAACGCCTCAATCGCTTGTGCCAGGAAATCTCTTTGTATCGGCGGACTATTTCAACATCACAGTGGATGGTTACATCAACACCGTAAATCCGCAGACGGCTCTTGACCAATGCGCCAATAGCGGTGATGCGTTTTTCTGTTCACTGATTCATCGTGCGCCAAATGGCTCGCTCTGGATAAATCCGCAAGGGTTTATCACTGCCACCAACTTAAATACCGGCTCTCTTTCCACTTCCGGTATAGACATCAACGCCAATTGGAATGTCGATTTTTCAGATCTCGGCCTCGGCGGCGCCGGTGGCCTCGGATTTGATTTTGTTGGCACGTATCTGATTGACTTGAATACGCTCCAGTTACCGGATGGCACCGTTCCGGAATATGACTGTGCGGGGTACTACGCCGGCCGGTGTTCTTCGCTGTTCGGAGGACCAAATCCAACTTGGCGTCACAAATTGCGTACGACTTGGAAAACCCCTTTCGGAGTCGATGCGTCGATCACCTGGCGATATTTTGCCTCCGTTTACCAAGGTGATTCTGTCAGCGGACGAACAGCAGCCGTTACGGACCTCGACTATAAACTTGGAACCCGCAATTACATTGATCTAGCGGCATCATACGGGATCACCGACAAATGGCGGGCAACAATTGGCGTAAATAATCTCCTCGACAAGGACCCGCCTGTTACGTCGCAGGCTGCCGGATTCTCTAACGGCAATACCTACCCCCAGACTTATGATGCTCAGGGACGGTACCTGTTCTTGTCGACCACAATCGACTTTTGATTGAAAATTATTCAAAGTAAATTGACGGCGGGCTCTTGGGCCCGCCGTTTTTTTTGAATTCTAGCAGCAGTTGTGAGAATTTACGGTGAACGTTCAATTATTGACCGTGAACGCAAGTCGACTGCAAACCGGAGACCCGGCAAAATAGCAGCATCGAGATTCACAAGAAAAAGGCATTACTTCGGACATAAAATATGCAACTTCGATCGAAAGCCATACTGATAGTTACGCTTACATTCTGGCTCGTCCATTGCGCAGTCTTCACGCTATCCAATGCGCTAGAGAACAACCCAAATCTACTGCAACTCTCGGTAGCCCGAGTCATAGTTTCAGGCGTTGGGGTGGCATTTTGCTATGCTATATTATTTTTGCTTCGGAAGCTTCCGACACGGCGGCTCGCATTCAAAATTGCGGCATTGGCGATTGTTGCGCCAGTCGCCGGCGAAAGTTTTGCGTGGATCGCCTATTTCGCGTTTCAGATTGCGACTAATAAGCCGATATCTTTGGTCGTTAACTGGAGTTCAGCGCTTTTAATTCTTGCAATGTACACTTGGCTATTTTTTGCCTGGGCCAGTTTGATATTATCTATCGAATATAGCTTTGACTTACGAGAAGAGGAAAGGCAAAACTCACATTTTCGATCATTGGCTCAAGAGGCAAAACTGAGTGCGTTACAGGCGCAAATCAATCCGCATTTTTTGTTCAATAGCCTAAATTCTTTGTCTGCACTCATTTTGGATCGTAAGATTGAAGCTGCGGAAGAAATGGTGTCGCGATTGGCGCAGTTTTTTCGGTTAAATCTTACAACAAACGCCCTGGAAGACACGCCACTCGAAAATGAGATCAAAATGCAACGCGAGTATCTCGCAATTGAGCAGGTCCGATATCCAAATCTCAAGGTTATGATAGACGTTGACGATTCAATCAGGGAAGTAATGGTTCCGCCGCTTATTCTTCAGCCATTGGTTGAAAATGCCGTAAAATATGGAGCTGTAAAAGCCGGATCGTCGCCGGATATTTTGATTTCAGCCACGCCACTGAAAGATGGTCAATTACGTATCTTGGTTGAGAATGAGTGTGCTGATAATTGTCAGTCTCATCGTGCGCCTGGCACCGGTCTCGGATTGCGTTACGTTCGAGAGCGCTTGCAGAGCCGATTTGGTGACAAGTTCGACATGGGTATTTTGCGGTCGCCCAATAACAAATTTAGCGTATCGATCAGGATTCCGAGCTCGATATGACAGCCAGCCGATCAAAAATCATGATCGTAGATGACGAGCCGCTTGCGGCGCGGCGGCTTGAAATTTTAGTAAGCAAGATCGCAAATGTTCAGCTATCTGGCGTGGCGCACAGCTGTCAGGAAGCGGCCGACAAATTTTCACAACAGCAAGCGGATATTATTCTACTCGACATATGTATGCGGGATGGAGATGGCTTTGACTTTCTTGCCAAATTGCCGGCAACAAGTGCGCCTGCAGTTATATTCGTTACGGCATTTGACCGATTCGCAGTTCGCGCATTCGAAACGGCGGCTGTAGATTATTTATTGAAGCCTGTTGAAAGCTGGCGATTAGAAGCGGCAATCGACCGGGCGCATAGGTTTTTACAGATAAATGAGGTTGAATTTCGATTCGACGCACTCCGCGCCACGATTGAACAATTGCGAGACGAATTAAGAACAAAAACAGGGCCCGCCAACGACGATATATGGGTAAATGGTCCAAATGGCGAACATAAGAGAATTTCTGTAGAAGAAATCGAATTTGCGACGAGCGAGGGGGAGTACGTCCAAATTCATACCGTCGCTGGGAAATACCTGGTGAGAACATCGCTTCGGAAGTTATTAGCGAATTTGGATGAAGATGTTTTTATCAGAACGCACCGAGCGGCAATGGTGCGAATTTCAGCCATTGACGCATTAAAAAATAAAGGCCTTGCCAGTGCAGAGGTGACCCTCAAAAGTGGTGCTCACGTTCCCTTAGGTCGGGTTCATGCAAAAAATGTCCGAAATGTACTATTCCATTACAAAAAGTAAAAATTGAAGTCGAACTATGTGCGTCTTGGCGTCAATATGCACTCTAACTTTGCAATTTTAATTGCGCCGTTCGGATTCTATCCGCTCGGGAATATTCTTTCTTCAATTTTTTTTCAAAAAAATTAGCGGCGAGCTCTCAAGGGGCTTTACCTAACAATTTCTTGGTTCGCCATGAGTGGGCGGCTGCATATACGACGAATTCAAAAATTTCTTGAGCATACTTGCGCGACACGCTTCGATTCTGCTGGCTTTTCTGCGAAGACGATCGGCCTTTTTCGAATCTCCACGTTTAGCAGCTTCGTTTCGCAGAGTGCGAACTTCGTTGGCCATTTCTCCGAGTCTTTGCGTAATCCAGTCACGGCGCCATTTTGCGTCTTCGTTCAACTCGAGAATGCTTGCTTCGCCTGTTGCATGATCGATCACAATGTCTGACGGGTGAACTGGAGGCAAGTCGCCATGGAGCTCACCGTTCAAACACTGCTCAACAGTGCGTTTAGCGGCCGATAAATATTTGATGGTGAGCTTCATATGCTCAATTTTTTCCTGTTCAACACGCTCTTGTGCACGTGATATTAGGTCCGTTGCCAGTTTCTGTGATCGATGATCGCCTTTTGCGGCTTTCGCCATCATAGTCCTGGTGATTGCCTGCAATGTAGTTATTGTAACGATTTGACCTTTTTCGAGAACTTTGATTTCTCGATTTGCCTCATCGACCAATAAATTGGAAATCGAATACCCGCTGGGCGTCTTTTTGTTTTTTGCGCCTCGCGGGCGGCCATTTGGATTGCCGGATTGACCTTTTCGGAATTGAAATTCCTTGGGCGGATTTCTGTAACCTGTTCCTTTGTCGGGGGCTTTGCTGTGCATCAGACTGCCATCCCGCTATTATTCGGGAGGAGGCCGCAGGCCATTCGTTCGGCGTCATCCTTGGCGTAAATCTCCCAGCGTTGAATGATCCGATCACAATAGATTGGGTCAAGCTCGACGAGGTAGGCGCGGCGGCCAGTCTTTTCCGCGGCGATTAGGGTCGAGCCCGAACCGCCGAAAAGGTCGAGCACGATGTCGCCTCGGCCGGAAACGTCCCTGATCGCATCTGCAATCATCTGGACGGGTTTTACGGTAGGATGAAGCGCTAGTTCTTCAAGGCGCCCGGCTCTCATCGTGTTAACGCCGCGATAATTCCAGACGTTGGTGCGATGGCGGCCGTGCTGGCCAAGCTCAAAATTATTGAGGTGAGGCGCGCCGCCGACCTTGAAGGCGAATATCAGCTCATGGCGGGAACGATAGAAGGTTCCCATCCCGCCATTGTCTTTCGCCCATACGATGAGGTTCTTGAGCTCTGAATAGACGTCATTTCCGGCTCTCAGCATCTCCTGCATATGGCGCCAGTCCATACAGATGAAATGAATCGCCCCGTCTTGGCTAACGGCGGCGAGATTCCCGAAGGCTTTCGTCAGGAATAAGGTGAACTCGTTTGGCGTCATCTCTCCAGACGCCATCGCGAACTCCTGGTGCTTGATTTTGCCAAGACCCCCGACATTGCCATTGATGGGTAGGTTGTAAGGCGGGTCGGTGAAGACCATACGGGCCTGCTCGCCATCCATAAGCATGGATATGATCTCTTGATCGAGAGAGTCGCCGCAAACGAGACGATGACGACCGAGGCGCCAGACGTCGCCCGGATTGCATCGACGTCGGGCGGCATCTGGTAAGACGTCATCAGCCGGATCACCGGGGTCTTCGGGCTCCAGGCTTTCGATAAGGCTGTCGATCTCAGGGATCGAGAACCCCGTCACGTCGAGGTCGAAATCAAGATCGAGATGTTGGAGTTCGCCAAGCTCGATCGCCAAGAGGTCTTCATCCCAGCCGGCATTTAAAGCCAGTTTGTTGTCGGCGAGCACATAGGCGCGCTTTTGTGCATCCGACATAGCGGACAAAGACCGGCAGGGAATGGACGGCAGTCCCAATAGTTTGGCGGCTTCAACCCGGCCGTGACCAGCCAAAATTGTATGATGTTCATCAATCAAAACGGGGTTTGTGAAGCCAAACGCCTTGATGCTCTCCGAAATCTGCCGGATTTGCTTTTTAGAGTGGGTCCTAGCGTTGCGTTTGAAAGGCCGCAAATCATCGGGTGATAGGTCGATCAGATATTCGTCTTTAGAGTTGACGCGCATGGAATTGCTCCATTGTGAGAATTGGCGATACTTCGAGCGATTTTCCGCTCAGGCATTTACCGGCCATCGTTTCGCGACGATGATCCGCTGCGCTGACTTGCAGCGCCGTTTTGCAATGAGGCGGTTCGCACCAACCCAATCGCGTGCCGACATTATCGACGGCCATTTTGAATCAATATGGCCGCATTATACCACGACAATAACTATCGTTCCAGTTTTGTTCTTCTCAATCTGAGTGAATTGCGATTTGAGCGAACGGAAGAAGGGTAAATGCCGTTTTAATGCTGGGCGGCATCTGGCGAAGAAGTGCGGTGTTCAATGTTCACTGATCGGGGAAAAATAATTCCTTGTTTCCAAAGTTATTCTCCCTGATCCGCGGATATAAATTCCCTGTTTTTCTCGTGCAGGGAATTCGCTTCTAAGCTACGGAATTCACGCCGATTTCCAGCATAGAAATGTGCCGGAACTGCCCAAATTGTCGAATATTCCCTGTAAATTCCCTGTTTTCGGGGAAAATGGCTGCAAAGACCCGTTCGAGCAGGACTGCCCGGCCCACCATAAATCGAGATCAATCCTGCGAGCGTTGAGACTGGCAAGAGGTACTGCGGCAATGCAGCTATCGGGCGCCGCCGAGGTCGAAAAATATCTCCGTGATCGGACAATAGCCGCCATGCTGACAAAATCTCAATTCGCGATACTCGCCGTTCTAAAGCGGATTTTTGTGCGAAGAAATCATTTCGGCTCCTGTGCCCAGTTACCATCTTCGTTCGTCAATTGAGATTGTCTTGAATTTCCAGAGAGCGGATCACGAATAGTGCTGTGATATTTTCCGCTTTGTGGCTACGGGCAGATAATTTGTTCTGTGAGCATAAAACATTTCAGGTGGAACGCATGCATATAAAACTAAGAAAGCGCCCAACCAGAAGCGGTGCTCTTCGCATCAATTGATCGCCGACCGGTTGCGTCCCCAAGCGCTGTTGCGATTAGTCTGTGGTTTGCGAATTTCTCCAGGGTCGGCATTGTTAGACCATCCCGATCTAAATCCGTCGACAATCATTGCAAATTTTGTCATAATTTGCATGAATTTGCATCGACGGGTGACGTAATGCAACGCAAGCCATCACTGGGGTTTTGGCAGATCTGGAACATGAGCGTCGGCTTTTTTGGCGTTCAAATCGGCTTTGGATTGCAAAACGCCAATGTGAGCCGAATCTTCCAGACGCTGGGCGCTGATATAGACCAAATTCCTATCTTGTGGATTGCCGCGCCGCTCACTGGCCTGATTGTCCAGCCGATAATCGGTCACATGAGCGACAACACCTGGGGGCGCTTTGGCCGTCGGCGCCCGTACTTTTTTGCCGGCGCTGTTATGACCGGCCTGGCGTTATTTGTGATGCCGCACTCACCTTATTTGTGGGTTGCGGCCATGATGCTTTGGGTGATGGATGCATCCATCAACATTACCATGGAACCCTTTCGCGCCTTTGTTGGCGACATGCTTCCGGATCGTCAGCGCACAACCGGATTTGCAATGCAAAGCTTCTTTATAGGCGCGGGCGGATTCCTCTCGTCCGCAATGCCATATATTTTGACGCGCTGGTTCAATGTGTCGAACGTTGCCGCGCCCGGGCATATCCCTGATTCCGTCGTCCTTTCATTTTACATTGGCGGTGCGTTCGTCCTCGGCGCCGTGCTGTGGACGGTGCTCAGCACAAAAGAATATTCACCAGATGAGTTGCTAAGATTTGCTGTAACCGAAAAAAATAGAGAGGCGGAGCCTGAGAACTTTGCCTCAATAATGCGTGGCAAATCGTGGCATTTTTATATGGGGTTTGGCGGGGCGTTATTTTTCGCTGGCGTTATTCTTTCATTCGTCCTGTCACAGATTTCCTCTGGCCGAGGTGGATACTCTGACGGCGCACTGAAACTCAACGATCTATTTTTTGTAACCATCGGGATTGGCTTGTTCGGGTCAATGCTAATCCTTGCTGGCTTTTTGAAACGTCAAATGAAAGCCAGAAATCCGTTTACTGATATTATTGATGATATGTTTGCGATGCCGGAAACGATGCGTCAGCTAGCAATCGTCCAGTTTTTCACATGGTTCGCACTCTTTTCGATGTGGATCTATACGACGCCGGGCGTTGCAGCACGCCATTTTCGTGCAATTGACGCCACGTCTCCGGCATATAACGACGGCGCCAATTGGGTCGGCGTTTTATTCGGCGGCTACAATGTTGTTGCAGCCATATTCGCGCTATTCTTTATCCCGAAGATTGCGGCGCGGATCGGACGCAAAGGCGCGCATGCAGCAAGCTTGCTCCTCGGCGGCGCTGGCCTTATCTCCATCTACCTCATTCCGGATCCGCAATTGCTTTGGATCAGCATGCTCGGAATCGGGATCGCTTGGGCATCGATCGTATCTGTGCCTTATGCGATCCTCTCAGGCGCCCTGCCGGCTGAAAAAATGGGCCTTTATATGGGTATCTTCAATTTCTTTATCGTTATTCCGCAATTGCTGGCTGCATCCATTCTTGGCGTTATCGTCCGCTATTTTCTACATGGTAATGCTATTCTTGCACTTGTTGTCGGCGGCGCGAGCATGATTGTCGCAGCCATATTGACGTTGTCAGTCAATGATACTGCCGGATAGCCGAAAATCACTCAAACGAAAGGAGTTTCTTTCCTGTGAATAATAAGAATCGGCTGAGCGGCAAGGGAACGAGGCTCGAGGATCTTGCGGAAATAGCGCAAGTTTCGACTGCAACCGTTTCGCGCGCCTTGAATGACAGCCCCTTAGTTCGAGATGAAACGAAACGACGAATTTGGGCGTTAGCCAGAGAGCACAATTATTCATTTCGTCCGCAAATGCCCGCCGTTCTTTCGGGTGCATTGGCGACGATTGCTGTCGCAATTCCGGCCGGAAGTCGAATGGACCCGTTCTTTATGGAATTGATTGGTGGTATTGGCGAGGCCGCGCGCGACGCTGAATGCGACATAATAATTTCACATGTCGCCCCAAAGAATCTTGATGATCTTTCCGAACTTATTGCGTCAAGCCGCGCTGAAGGATTCATTTTTATAGGTCAGAGCATGTTGCACGAGCGGTTTAATCGGCTTGCAGCGACAGAGAGTCGATTTGTGGTGTGGGGCGCCGATCTTCCAGGTCAACGCTATTGTTCTGTCGGAAGCGACAATTTTCGTGGCGGTCGTCGCGCGACAGCACATCTGCTCCGTTTAGGTCGCCAGCGTATCGCTTTCTTCGGTGATATCGGGGAGCCGGAAATGATGCAGCGTTTCGATGGCTATAAGAACGCGCTAGAGCAGGCTGGAGTGGAGTTCGATCCGCGTCTCATTGTCCCTGTGCATTTTGAGGTCGAGTCAGCAGAAGAGGGTATCGAGCGGCTGGCGGCGCAAGGCATAGAATTTGATGGTGTTTTTGGTGTTAGCGACTTGATTGCGCTCGGCGCGGTGCGCGCCCTCATTCGGCAAGGGCTACGTGTTCCTGAAGATGTTTCTGTTGTTGGATATGACAACGTGCTTTTGGCGCGGTACAGCCACCCAGCCTTGTCAACGATCTCCCAAGACATGGCAAAAGCTGGCCGGCTGCTCGTCACCAAGCTGATGAACTCAGCAAATCATGGCGATATTAAATCGGAACGTTTGCCAACCGAACTCATTGTGAGGGAGTCGTGTGGCGGTTAGCGAGATTTGATCGCTATGTAGCCTGAACGCGGCTGAATCACTTGAGGCAATCCGTCAATCGCCGGATCGATTCCCAGATCAATTAACCGCTCGAATTGATTTGCGCCAAGCGGCTTCCAAGAGCGCGGCGTATCCGTGATATTGAAAACGCAAAGCGCCTCCTCGTGAGGCGTATTGCGATAATATGCTAGCATCCCGTCAGCGTCATCGACAAACGCAATATCGCCATGACGTAAGCAAGCGGTAGCCTTTCTCGCGGCGATTAACCGACGCATAAAATTCAGCGTTGAATCTTTGTCTGCTTCTTGAATATCGACCGACAGCATCAAATGTTTCTGGTCTACGGGCAGCCATGGCGCGCCGTTTGAAAAACCCGCATTGGGTTTGTTATGTCGCCATGGCATTGGAGTGCGAGCGCCGTCGCGTCCAAGCGTGTGCGGCCAATTTTCGATAGCTTCGGGATCTTGGAGCATTTCGAAAGGAACATTCGCCTGAGGGAGCCCAAGTTCTTCACCTTGGTAGATGAACGCGTTGCCACGCAATGAAAGCAGGATCATAGCATAAAGCTTCGCGGCCTCGTTTGCATCGTCGGCATCAGCCCAACGGCTGACTGCGCGCGGCGCGTCATGATTTGAAAAGGCCCATGCCGGCCACCCTTCATTTTTATCGGGCCGCCAAGCGCCAACAGCCATGCGTGTCAATTGCGGCGTCAACTGGTCGGCGTAGAGAAACGAAAAATTGTAGGCGGAATTAAGCCGGTCATTATCCGCCGTAAAAGCTTTCATTTCCTCTACAGGATTTGGTCCGCCAACTTCAGCTACAGTGAAAATCCCATCATATTCATTCGTAACGGCCCGCAGCCGTTTCAGAAAAATTGGTATGTCTGGGTGCGACATGTTTCGGGTATGAGATTGATAGTCATAGGGGCGACTTTTGGGACGACCATCATCTGGGGCCGGCGGGTTATCGCGCAGGGCCGGATCGTGCATTGCAAAGTTAATTGCATCAAGGCGAAATCCATCTACGCCGCGGTCGAGCCAAAACCGGGCGACTTCGAGCAAGGCGTCTTGAACGACCTTGTTATGAAGATTCAAGTCTGGTTGTTCAGTTAGAAAATTATGCAGATAATATTGTTTTCGTCTGCTGCTCCATGCCCAAGCTGGCCCACCGAAAACAGACTGCCAATTGTTTGGCGGAGCGCCGTCTAACTTTGGATCCGCCCATACAAACCAGTCGGCTTTCGGATTGGTCTTATCCTGCTGGCTTTCCTGAAACCAAGCATGCTGATCAGATGTGTGGGAGTAAACCTGGTCGATAATTACTTTAAGACCAAGATCGTGTGATTTGGCGATGATCGCGTCAAAATCCTCAAGACTCCCAAATACAGGGTCAACATCGCAATAGTTTGCAACGTCATAACCGAAGTCATGCATTGGAGAGGTGAAAAACGGAGACAGCCAAATGCCGTCGACGCCAAGTTGCGCAACATAGTCGAGCTGGCTCAGAATTCCGGGCAGATCACCGACGCCGTCACTATTTGTGTCGACAAAGCTGCGGGGGTAAATTTGATAAATAACCGCACCGCGCCACCACTCGGCGTCGCAGACATCCGCTAGCGGCGCCATCTTTGCGCCAGATTGGGTCGGTGCGTTCGTCATCCTCCCATACTCCAGTGATTTGACTTACAGATGACATAATCCCAGGCAGGCGCTGATATGCTCACCGTGCCTGGCGCCGTTATTTCTTTTGGGCATTTCCCTGCAATCGCGGTCCAGGAGCCCGACCTATAATCAACGGCGATTTGCCCGTTAAATGGCCTGTCAGAAGCATTAAATACCACGAGATATTCGCCTTCTTCCCCATCGCCGCGCGAAACGGCAAGCACGCCGCCTTCATTTTGAGCTTCACGCAGTATTTGTTTGCCTCTTCGCAATGTTGGATGCGCCTTGTATAGCGCAGCCATTTTAGAAATCGACTTATATAAAGGATGTCGACGGTTAAAATTTGAATCCGCTGTGGATGCATTCGAGCCAATCAGATCATTATCATTATACGAAGCGGTCAAGCTTGGAAACATATCTTCCCGAGAGGCCTGATCATTACCGTCGCCATTAAATCCTTGCTCGTCCCCATAATAAATTACAGGGACGCCACGAAGGAAAAACATCATCGCATGTGCGAGCTTAACGCGTTTCTGAATTTCTGCTTTACGCATATTCGGATGTTTCTGACGCACGAACATCGCGAACCGTCCCATATCATGGTTGCCGACAAAGACAGGCGCTATCCGTGTCGCAGCGTCGCCGCCTTCATAAAGGTCATCGACCTCGAATAACTCGGCAAATTTCCGGGCCGACGCGCCATTCACGATGACGTCCTGAACAGTTGCTTGAAAAGCGAAGTCCAATACTGCTGGGAATCCATCGACCCGCGTAAACCGTGCGAGTCCTGCGGCATTCGGGCTGTAGGCCTCACCGAAGATGTAGAAATTGGAAATACCGGATTTTTTCGCCCGTTCCAGCATTGCTTTATTGAACGCCTGCCAAAATTCCGGATTTACATGGCGCGCGGTGTCGACGCGGAAACCATCAATTTTGAATTTTTCGATCCAGGCGCCAAATATTTCGATCATCCCCGATAGCACCCGCGGATGTTCGGTCATTAAATCGTCTAGACCGCCAAAATCGCCGTAAAGGGCGCTTTCGCCAACCCAATTTGAGTTGCCGCGATTATGATAATAGATCGGGTTATTAAGCCACGCCGGAACTTTTATGTCCTTTTCTTCGGCGGTAGTGAAAGGCGTATATGCAAAATCTGGTTGATTGAGCTTGTCGAAATTTTTTTGAGTTTGGAACGGCGGCTGATCACCAAGAAAGCCTTGATTGATCGCTTCACCATTGACATCGCCTCGAGTTGAATATGGAAAATCGGCTTTTGATCTGTAGTCGCAGTCGTGTCTCGGGTTTTCTGCAAGATGTGCTGGATCGTGGCATTCGCGCAGCTGTATCACGTCAGCGGTATGGTTCGTGATGATGTCCAGGAAAACTTTCATGCCTCGCGCATGAGCAGCATCAACAAATTCTTTAAATTCGTCATTCGTGCCAAAATGCGGATCAACGCGGGTAAAATCAGTAATCCAATAGCCGTGATAACCTGCAGACTTGTCTCCCGGCGGGCCCTGCACAGGCTTGTTTTTGTAAATGGGTCCAAGCCAAATTGCGGTCGCGCCCAAACCTTGAATGTAATCGAGGCGCGAAATAAGTCCCTTTAGATCGCCTCCGTGGAAAAATCCTTTTTTCGTCGGGTCAAACCCGTTTGACAATCGATCCCCATCAATTCCCCCGCGGTCGTTGTTCAAATCGCCATTTTCAAATCGATCAGGCAGTAGAAAATAAATTACCTCGTCTTCCGAGTGGCGGCCTTGATAAGTATTTCGCGCGCCCTCTGATTTTGCTGGCGAGCTGACTAAAAATATCGCGGCTAGAGCAAAGCCTGCGAGTGCTGTTTTGGTGTGCCGGTCCAGCGCGCGCCATCCGACGTTCACGTTTGAATCAATTTTCATTTGTCCGCTCTAAAGGAGCCGCGCCTGAATGTAAATTACAAAAAATTACATTTTGTCCGTAGTAAAATTGCCACAGCGGTGCGGTTGACCGTGAACTTAGATAAATACACATAAAAACAATATCTTGGGTTGTTTGCTGTTAGATAGATCTGGCGCAGAAATTAACCGACCGGTCGTTCGATAGTGTAATTTGAATACCCCTTATTGCCTAAAGTTGCGTTTTTTTGCATAAATTGTTTGCTGTCTAATTCAAAAGAATACGCACCCGCCTGGGAGGGGACACATGAAAAGCACTAGACTTCGCGTCATTTTGCTTGGTTGCGCATCAGCGATGACAATAGCGCCAGTCGCGATGGCGCAAGATGAAGACGCCTCAGACACAATTGTTGTCACGGGCTTTAAGAGTTCTCTAGAAAATTCGGTCGCGACGAAACGCGACGCAAAATCAATCGTCGAAGCGGTCTCGGCTGAAGACATTGGCAAATTGCCAGACGTTTCCATTGCGGAATCCCTCGGGCGTCTTCCGGGTCTGGCTACGCAGCGCTTGAATGGTCGTTCACAAGGCCTCTCGATTCGCGGCCTTGGACCTGACTTCTCAACGGCGCTTTTGAATGGCCGGGAGCAAGTCACGACGAGCGACAACCGCGGCGTTGAATTCGATCAATATCCGGCGGAGCTTCTTTCCGCGGCGGTCGTCTATAAGACGCCATATGCTGGCCTCGTTGGTCAGGGGCTGGCGGGAACAGTCGATCTTCAAACAATCCGGCCCCTGGACAAGCAAGAACGTATTCTGAATGTCAATGGACGATATGAGTTCAATGAAGACGGCGCGCTAAATCCAGACGCTTCCGGCAACGGATACCGGGTCACCGGCACATACATTGACCAGTTCATGGACGACACTTTCGGTGTTGCGATCGGTGTCGCCGTGCAATCATCGCCGTCCCAAGGCCGAAATTTCAATTCATGGGGATATGACAACGGAGTTCTTGGCGGCCAGAAGTCATTTGCATCTTCAGTTGATCTGGATCGTGTCGGCGTCGTTGGAACATTGCAGTTCAGACCTACAGACGAATTCAATTCAACGATCGACGTCTTCTACTCCGATTTTTCTGAAGACAATCCGATTCGCGGCATCGAGACGCCGCTGGCGTTCGGGGGGTTCTTTGGAACCAATACGACGGTTAACTCGGTGGGCGCCAACGGTATCGCGGACGATATCACGTTCGACAACGTCCGTGGCGTCGTGCGCAATGACTTCAACCGCCGGCGCGCAGAACTCTTTTCCGCAGGTTGGAACGGAAAATGGGACTCCGATACATGGGGTCTCGAAATGGACATCAGCTATTCAAAGGCTGATCGTCACGACGACCTAATCGAGTCGTATTCCGGCACAGGTTACTGCTCCGGCGCAGACTCCTGTAATGGCATCACTGGCGTGCCCGATGCGAATGCTGCGCCAGGTCTTGCCGATACGATTAATGCAACGCGCGACCCCGAAGGCTTCTTCAATCTGTCGCCAATGCTGAATTATGCGGACACAAATCTGTTTGTGCTGACCGATCCGCTTGGCTGGGGCGCAGGCAACGATTTGGTTCAGGCCGGGTTTATCAACTCACCAGAAACGACAGATGAATTGTGGCATCTTCGCGGCTCTATAAATCGCGATTTTCAAGGCCCGATTAGCAATATCGAAATTGGCGTCGATTACTCAATGCGTGAAAAAACACGCAATATCGACCAGCAGTTTCTGACGCTTCCTGGCGCCGGGGTCTCGCTTGCCGGCGGGGCGGTGCGCACTGCGCCGATTCCGTCAGAAGCGATTGTCAGTGACGGCAGCGACTGCGGCCTGACATTTTTGGGCATACCAGGGCAGGTCTGTTATAACCCGTTCTATCTTCTCGAAAACGGGTTCTACACGCCCCAATTCGTCTCGCTTTCATCCTTCTCGACGGCGCAAGACTGGACCGTGAACGAGGATATTTTCCAGGCCTGGATAAAGGCGGATATTGACACGCACTTCATCTTCCCCTTGACCGGAAATGTGGGCGTTCAGATTGTTCATACTGACCAGTCTTCGCTTGGTTTCCGAATTCCCACCGGCGTAACCGTTGCGGATGATCTTCAAAACATCGCAAGCACCGTTGAAGACGGCGACAAATATACGGACGTGCTGCCGAGCCTGAACCTGATATGGGAATTGAGCGAGCAAACATTCCTGCGCCTTGGCGCGTCGAGAACGCTGGCGCGGGCTCGAATGGATCAGTTGAACGCCAGCTTGTCGCTGGGGGTCAATACGACGATTCTCGGGTCCCCCACTGAAGGGGTTGATCAATTCGTCTTCTCGGCTGGCGGCGGCAATCCGCAACTGCGCCCTTACATCTCAAATCAGGTCGACCTCTCGATCGAGCATTATTTCGGCGGCGCCGGATATATTTCGATCGCCGGTTTCTACAAAGACCTCGATGATTTCGTAAACGCGCAGGATGTCTTCCCGTTTGACTTCTCGGCCTATGTCGCATCGGAATTGACGCCATCGCAAGCGGCGGCGCTTAATTCGCCAATCGGCCCATACTCTGCGCCGTCAAACAACGGTTCCGGCACGATCAAGGGCTTTGAAGTTGCCTTGTCATTGCCGGGTACGCTCTTTGGCGAAGGATCGTTCCTGGCGCCCTTCGGCATAATTTCGTCAACGTCATTCACCGACAGTGAAGTCGATCTGACGTTTACAGCGCCGTTAGACCCGGCTCTTCCCACCGTCGCTCCGATTACTATCCCGATCCCGGGCCTTTCGAAATGGGTTATTAACTCCACGCTCTACTACGAGAATGGCGGGTTCGAAGCGCGACTTAGCCATCGTTACAGGTCTGACTTCCTAGCTGAGGTCTCGGCGATCAGCGCGACGCGAACACTCCGCAATGCGCAGTCGGAGTCCATCTTTGACGCGCAAATCGGATATGCGTTCGGCGGAGAAGGGATCCTCGGCGGGACGCGTGTTACCTTCCAGGCTTTGAACCTGACGGATGAACCATTCGTTACGTTTAACGGTCCGGGCGAAATTGTCGATCATCAGTCATATGGCAGGACGTACCTGATCGGTCTTTCGAAAACATTCTAAAAGGCGCTCCATCCTCCCGAGAGCGTTTCCAGCCCCGCCGGTTTTTTGAAACCTGCGGGGCTTTTATTTTTGCGTTTCTGAAGGCAATCTGAACCGGAGAAATTTCGCAAATCCGGAAATGCGCGTTTGTGAATCAAATCAGATCCATACTTATCGTTGGGGGCGGCACCGCCGGCTGGATGGCTGCGGCCGTGCTGGCGAAAGCATTTGGGCGTCATGTCAAGATAACTTTATTGGAATCGGAGGAGATCGGCACAGTCGGCGTCGGCGAGGCGACGATCCCGCAATTGCACAACATCAACAGGTTTTTGGGATTCGACGAAAACGAATTCGTCGCGGCGACGAAAGCAAGTTTTAAACTCGGAATCCAGTTTAACGATTGGCGTGGGCGCGGAGACAGCTATATCCACGCATTTGGCGACATTGGAATGCCGCTCGGCTTCGCGCCCTTTCATCATTACTGGTTGCGCGCGCGAAAAGCAGGCGGCGAGGCATCCCTCTGGGATTTTTCGATTAATGCGCTTGCCGCGCGCGCGAACAAATTTCAGCGGATGGACCGTGTTGGGTCGTCAAAGTTGACGGGAATTCGTCATGCCTTTCATTTCGATGCAGGATTATATGCGAAATTTTTGCGGCGGTCCGCGGAAAAAAATGGCGCAATGCGCAAGGAAGGCAAGGTCGTAGAGGTTAGGCTGAAAAGCGATTCTGGGTATATCGATACAATCATATTGCACAGTGGCGAAACTGTAAGCGCTGATTTCTATATCGATTGTACTGGCTTCCGAGGACTATTGATCGAAGGCGCACTTGAGGCGGGTTACGAAGATTGGACAAGGTTTTTACCATGTGACCGTGCTGTTGTGGCGCCATGCGAGCACGGCGACGCTTTCCGGCCGTATACCCAGGCGACAGCGCAAAAAGCCGGGTGGCAGTGGCGCATTCCACTTCAGCACCGGGTCGGAAATGGACATGTCTTTTGTAGTCGTCATCTTGGGGATGACGAAGCTACATCAATATTGGTTGATAATCTCGAAGGCCGATTGCTGGCGAATCCGCGCGTAATAAGATTCACGACTGGAATGCGAAAACAAGTATGGAAAAAAAATTGTGTCGCGCTGGGGTTAGCAAGTGGTTTTATGGAACCGCTCGAATCTACGTCAATCCATTTGATCCAGTCGATGGTAAGCAGACTGATCTCATTGTTTCCGGACAAGCGATTCGACAACGCTCTCATTGAAGAATACAATCGGCAAACCCGATTTGAGTTTGAACGAATCCGCGATTTTCTGATCTTGCACTATTTTGCAAATGATCGCGATGATTCTGACTTTTGGTGCGAATGCCGTGAAATCAACATACCGGACGCGCTGAGTTCCAAAATAAATTTATTCCGGACGAGTGGCCGCATTTATCGGGAACATGAGGAGCTTTTCACAGAAGTCGGGTGGCTTCAGGTTTTGATCGGGCAGGGAATCATACCGGAAGGCTATCATCCTGCGGCTGACGAGCTTGCGCAAAATGATGTGCAAGAATTCTTTCTGAATGTCAGAAGGTTGATAGGTCACGCGGTCGACTCGATGCCGTCCCACGAAGACTTTATCGCTCAAAATTGCCCAGCAAACTAGGATAACTGCTCAGTCAAAACAGATTTGTGGGCACGGAAATTCAAAGAGCATCGTCGTATAAAATCATCAATAATTGTCATGTCGAATTTCTCTATTTTTCCGTTGGCTGGCAAAAGTTTGTCGTCTTCTGGGTAGTTTCCATATCCTCCCAATAGACAAATCCATGATGTGAGAGAATAAAATCGATGGATGTTTTGTTTAGAGATTTCCTGTTTCAGATCGCCTCGTCCAAACCAGCAACTCAATATACCATGTAGTGATTCAGATATGTTTCTATTGGCGGCGTTTGCGCGCCAGAACTCGGTATCAGTTCTGAGGTTGGCGCGGTAATGACACACGATATAATCACGGACACCTTCAAATCTCGCGTTTATTGTGTCGTTAAATCGGTCGCGCCCTCGCGGTTCGAAATTGGCGCCTTCCAATTCATCCATAAATGTCTCGACCGTTGACTGAACAAGATGTAGCGCCGTCGCTTCCAACGGCTCAATAAATCCTTGTGACAATCCAACGGCAAGGCAATTGCGAGACCAATGCTCGCGAACGCGCCCAACTTTCATCTTAATATGACGGGCCTCAACGTCGGCCTTCGAAAGGCCTAGATGCGCCCTCAATTCATCTTCTGCAGCATCGGACGAGCAGAATGAAGACGAATAAACATAACCATTGCCGGTTCTGTTTGTCAGTGGAATATTCCAGACCCAACCTGTCGACAGCGCCGTAGCCGTGGTTTGGGACGCAATATTCTCACCTTTTACGGGCGTAGGGATTACGACGGCAGAGTCGGCAAAGAGGTTTTCAGCAAAGGATATGAAGGGGACGCCCAAGAGTTTTTGCAGAAGAACTGCTTGAAAACCGGTGCTGTCAACAAAGAAATTTCCAGCATATCGTTTGCCATTGTCGGCGATCAACGCGGCGATATCGCCGGAATCGCTTCTCTCGATATCAGAAATTTTCGCTTCAATATGTTCAACGCCCAATGTCTTAGCATGTTCGCGCAAGAATGCGCCAACCAGATAAGCGTCAAAATGATATCCATACGCAATATCAAACGGAAAATTATCGTTCGGAATTGGCGCAAGCCTTTGCTCGGCGAGTGTGGCTGAAAGGAAAAACCGATCAGGATCAGCACAAAGGTCAACGCCTTGCCGGCGATAATGACTATTGTAGTAAAACCCCGGTGCGGTGTGGGTATCGATCGGTGATGGGAAGGGGTGGAAGTAAGAGTTTTTCCCCGATCGGGCCGACCATCCGGTAAACCGAATGCCGTTTTTATAAGTGGCGTTGCACTTCGGCATCCATTCTTTTTCACGAACACGCAGATAATCGAAAAATGCTTTCAGCTGGGGCGTTGACCCTTCGCCCACCCCGATAATGCCAATGTCGGGCGCTTCAATGAGCGATATTTCGACGTCATTATTAACCCACCGCTTCGCCATGAGGCATGCCGCCATCCATCCCGCGGTCCCGCCACCGAGAATTATGATTCGAAACGGGTTATCGCGTGATGGTGGGTTCATATCTATTTTTTGTAGACCTTGAACGCCCAAGGATCGAGTGTCAGCGCGGTATCGTCTCTAAAGGAAATTGCTTCTCCAGTAAAAATTTCATGATATTCGCCATGGTGAAGGATGCCAGAAAATGAAATTGTTGTCGTTTTTGGCGAGAAATTGAAAATCGCAAAAATACCGTCAGCTGAGCCGAAACGTACAAAACTTAGGACCTCTTTTGGCGCTGAATTCACAACAGGAATCATTCGGGCGCCCGCCGCACCATTCCATAAAGCTTTCGTATTGTGCTTTGTCTCTATAAGCTTCTTGTAGAGCGCGGCTTTTGGACTCTTCCGCCATTCAATCGGGTCTTTTTCAAAAAATGCCAAGCGCTTATCGAGACCGGCTTCCTGACCATTATAAATTAAAGGAATGCCTTCGCTAATAAATGTTAGGGCGCTGGCGATATCTTTAGCTGCGCCATAAAGTTCGCTGTCCGTGCCATCCCATGAATTTACGTCATGATTAGTTGTATAGGTCATGCGATAAGCATCGTTTGGCCACACGCCCTGGTTTTCAGAATAATAGCCTGAAAACGCTCCAACGTCGGCTTTTCCGTTGGCGACAGACCGCAAAATGTTAGAAAACGACCACGCATAAGTTGCGTCGAATGCGCGAGCATGCGCGTCTCGTCCCTCATATTCAGCGAGCATGAAAACAGGTTTGATTGCGTCAAGTTCAGCCCGAACATTCTCCCAAAAATCGAGCGGAACGAACCCGGCGACATCGCAGCGAAAACCATCGATGCCGGCTTCCGCCACCCAATATTTCATGGCGCCAGTCATATATTCACGGAGTTCGGGCTTTGTATAATCGAGATCAATTATATCTGACCAGTCGAACCACAAGGTGGGACGAAAATCGCCTTTCCAGTCGTGCACATACCATTCCGGATGCTCTTTCACGAGCGAATTGTCCCAGGCGGTGTGGTTGGCGACCCAATCGAGAATGACATGCATGCCGCGTTGGTGTGCTGCAGAAACCAATGACTTTAAATCAGCCAAATTACCGAATTCGGGATTTACGCCATAATAGTCTTTGACAGCATAGTAGCTTCCGAGAGAGCCTTTGCGCTTTTCCTCGCCAATTGGGTGGATTGGCATCAACCATAGTATGTCAACGCCTAACGCTTGCAGGCGCGGAAGGTCTCTTTCCACCGCGGCAAAGGTTCCCTCTCTTGAGTATTGCCGAATATTGATTTGATAGAGCACCGCGTTGCGCGACCATTCGGGATGATCGAGTTTTACGTATGGAATGGGTTGGTAGCGGTCCAAAACATTGCCGCCTTCACGTTGTTCAATGGCAGGCGATTTGCGGGTCGAATGATTTTGAGATTGGTTGGCGTTGTTGCAGCCGACTAGTCCCGATACCGATATGGCCATGCAGATTAAGATAATTGCCTTGATATTGCGCCTCATGGCGAGCTCCGGGTTATATCGGATTAAGAAAAGCGTTGATTGTTAGGCGCCCAACTTCCGGATCCGCTGAAAATGTGGGCATGCTTTCGGTGGCGCTGCAATGCAAGATCGACCCTCGGTAAATGAGCATTCGATTGAACGCAGCGTCAAAGACTTTTGTGCGCGCAAATAGCGGAGCGCCGTCGCCTATATAGCGGGGCGGAGGTAGTCCGGATTCATGGATTTCGCTTTCTAATAAATCCTTGTACCCCCCAAATCTTTCGGCGCTGATCGTTTCAAAGCCGCTTGATAAATGTCGATAATACGCTGTCCCCCCATGTTTGGCGTCGCAAAGAAAATATACGATCGCAATTCGATTTTCTTCTATGCCGTCATAATGCGGCAGCCGCTGAATCGGCGTGAGATCTTCCGGACGTCGCGTCACCATTGAGAAAAAGCAATCGCCAATCCAGGTTGGCTTTTTTATACCTAAATGGACATGTAAGTAGGGTTGAATTGCATCGGATAGCGATTGCGTAAATGTTTTGTCGATTTGCGCTCGAATTCCAGGATAGTACGGGCCAATCGGGGTGAACTGCACACGGGTCGCTAAATCCACAAGCGCTTGCGCGCCATGAAATGCGTCATCGATTATGATAACCGGCTGAGCTTCCCGGCCGATATGCTCGGCATTGATTCGCGCCGAAGGTGAGAATTCGAATTTCAATATGAATATCCATACGGAAAGGCGCATGCATAGTAGCAAACTGACCAAAATTTGCAAAAAAATAACATGTCAGATCTCGCTTGCTGGTTCAGATAAGCAAAACAAGAACACAGAAAAGTCAACATAAACAATGATTTATAATCAACAAAAAATTGCTTTCATCATCGATGAATTCGCTGGAGGTGCATAACTTCAAAAAGTTGCAAAGAATTACATAGAAGATTACATTGTTCAGGCCGGGGTTCGGGCGGCGCAGTTTGTGACCGAAAATCGCGGCAATTGGATTCTGAAGGAATGAATCTATGAGGCAATTGATTCTAGCAATATGCGGTATGCTGACGGCTAGTTTTGGGCTCTTTTTCGCTGCGACGCCTGCCGCCGCTAGCGAAAGCGCAATTTCCTCGCCAGACCGTAAAATTGCATTCACGGTGTCGGACGAAGGTGGCGAATTACGTTATCGCATTACCTATGAAGATCGCGAATTGATTTCTTCATCTCGGCTCGGCTTGCTGTTCAACAAGAAATTTGGCTTTGACCGGGAACTTCGCATCGTCGGCGAAAAAGGAGCAAGCAAGGACGAGGCGTGGGAGCAGCCTTGGGGAGAGCGGCGGACCGTACGCAACAATTACAATGAATTATTAGTCCGGGTTGAGGCGGTAAAAGGCCCTAAAAGAGAATTACGGGTTCGAATTCGGGTCTTTAATGACGGCATCGGATTTCGATATGAAATTGAAGAGCAAAAGGCGCTTCAAAATGAAATAGAAATTATAGATGAACTGACGGAATTTTCAGTAGGTGAGGATACGACTGCATGGTGGATCCCGAGCGGAGAATTCAACCGTTACGAATATATCTATTCAAAATCTGCTGCCGGGGAAATCCAGGACGCCCATACGCCGATAACTTTTCGGAACGCTGCGGGCGTTCATTTCAGTATACATGAAGCGTCGCTGGTTGATTATTCGGGCATGTCGTTACAGCGCCTGAGGCCCGGAAATTTCAAAGCGCATTTGTCCCCGTGGTCGGACGGCGTTCTTGTCCGAACGCAAGCCCCGTTTAAGACGCCGTGGCGTACGATTCAGATTTCTCCAGATGCAAAGGGCCTCATTAATTCGAGTTTGATCTTGAACCTCAATGAACCGAACGCGCTTGGCGACGTATCCTGGGTCGAGATCGGAAAATATGTCGGGATCTGGTGGGCGATGCATATCAATGACCGGCGGTGGGGGCACGACGGCATTCATGGCGCTACAACCGAAGAGACTAAACGTTATATCGACTTTGCTTCGAAACATGGTTTCATCGGCGTATTAGTAGAAGGCTGGAATGTTGGTTGGGATGGTGATTGGTTTAACAATGGCGACCAGTTCAATTTTACAAAGAGTTTTCCTGACTTCGATCTCGAAGCAGTAACCGATTATGCGCGCAAGAAAGGCGTCAGGCTGATTGGCCATCATGAAACGTCTGGCGATGTTTCGAATTATGAGAGCCAATTGAGCGATGCGCTTGATTTATACCAGAGAAACGGTGTTCGCGCGGTGAAAACCGGCTATGTCGCTGATGCCGGTCGGATCGAACGGATCGACGAAAACGGGATCAAGAAATACGAGTGGCATGACGGCCAGTTCATGGTGGGGCACCACCTGCATGTCGTTCAAGAAGGCGCCAAGCGCAAAATTGCGATTAATCCGCACGAGCCGGTAAAAGATACCGGGCTGCGTCGCACTTATCCCAATTGGGTGACTCGCGAAGGCGCTCGCGGCATGGAGTTTAATGCGTGGGGCGCTCCGCCAAACCCGCCAGAGCATGAAGCGGTCTTGGCCTACACGCGGATGTTGGCCGGCCCCATGGACTTCACTCCCGGCATTTTTGATCTCGAACCGAATAACCGTCCGCCAGTGCGCGAGGACATGCCGCGACACGATCCATCCAATCGTCCGCAAACGACGCTTGCGAAACAATTGGCGCTCTATGTTGTGCTGTATTCCCCTTTACAGATGGCGGCCGACCTCCCTGAGAATTATGAAAAACGTCTTGATGCGTTTCAATTCATAAAAGATGTGCCAACGGATTGGGAGGAAAGCATAGCGCTTGATGGTGAAGTCGGGGAATTTGTTGCGGTAGCGAGGAAGGAAAGGGGAGGCGAGGATTGGTTTCTGGGCGCCTTGACGGATGCGACGCCTAGACTGCTTGAGATCCCACTGAATTTTCTCGACCCGGATAAAACCTACGAGGCGCAATTCTACAGGGATGGCGAGTCCGCCGACTGGAAGTCGAATCCGTATGACATCAAAATATACAAGCGTGATGTAAAAGCCGGCGAAAGCCTGAAATTGCCGTTGGCCTCATCCGGCGGCGCGGCGATCCGCTTCATGGCGAAATAGACCATGAACGAACATTGAGCGACGTTCGATGCACAATAGGAGGATGTTGCGCGCCGGGTTCTTTCTAAAGTCTTTGTTTTCAACTGGTTGCCGACAATCAATCTGCGCATGAGCGCTGGAGAATTAAATGGCTTTGGAAACGCTGGATATTATAATCGTACTTTCTTACGCGATTATCTTGTTGATAATTGCATTGTCTGTATCGCGCGAAAAAGCGGGCCATAAGAAAGACACTAAAGATTATTTTCTGGCTGGAAAAGCATTGCCCTGGTGGGCGATTGGCGCGTCGCTCATCGCCGCCAATATTTCTGCTGAACAGATAATCGGGCAATCGGGGCAAGGATACGCTGTCGGGATCGCAATTGCAGCCTATGAATGGCAAGCTGCTATCGTCCTTCTCATCGTAGCAAAGTTCTTTTTACCGATCTTCTTAAAACGCGGCATATTTACGATGCCGCAGTTTCTTGACCAGCGATATGGGCACGGAGTCAGAAGCTTGATGTCTGTCTTCTGGATTGTGTTGTACACGGCAGTCAATCTTACCACCGTTTTGTGGCTTGGCGGCCTCGCCGTATCTTCAGTGACGGGCTTGAACGTATTGCCGGCAATGGCGGTGCTGGCCGCATTTGCCGCGCTTTATTCCCTTTATGGCGGGCTAAAGGCTGTTGCGCTCACCGATATTATCCAGGTTATTATTTTAATAGTCGGCGGTGCGGCGATCACATGGATCGCCCTTGGTCTCGTCGGCGGCGACGCAGGCGCAATTGGCGGATTTGAAAGAATTTCAAAAGAGCTGCCGGGTCATTTTCGAATGATCCTCGACCGCGATCATCCCGCCTACGGCGATTTGCCGGGGATTTGGACCTTGCTCGGCGGGTTGTGGGTTTTGCATTTTTCTTATTGGGGATTCAATCAATATATTATTCAGCGCGCGCTTGCGGCCGAAAGCTTGCGCGAAGCGCAGGCCGGCCTCGTGTTTGCGGCTGCGTTGAAATTGTTCATCCCGCTTATCGTAGTCATACCCGGGATTGCAGCGGTTATTTTGGCTCAACAAGGGCAGTTGAATGCCGACGCGCTCGCGGAAAGACCGGATCGCGCTTATGGCGAATTAATGACAATAGCCCCCGCCGGTCTGCGCGGTCTGGTTTTCGCGGCGTTAATTGCTGCTATTGTATCTTCGCTGGCCTCGATGATGAATTCCATTGCGACAATTTTCACGATGGACGTTTATAAGGCTGCACGGCCGAATAAATCGCAAAGCCACTATGTTAGCGTCGGGCGAGCGACAGCATTTTTCGCGATAGCCCTTGCGCTTGCTCTCGCGCAACCATTTCTCGGTGGCTTCAAAAGCGGGTTTCAAGCGGTTCAGGAATATACGGGTTTTGTGGCGCCAGGCGTTGTCGGAATATTTCTCCTCGGGTTCTTTTGGAAGCGCATGACCACGACAGGCGCGTATGCAGTCTTGCTGGGGTCCGTTCTAATAAATGTGGCGCTGAAGTTCAGTGCGCCGGATGTTCCGTTCATTATCCGAATTTGGCTTGTATTCTTGTCTTGCATTGCTTTGGGTGTTGCCGCATCGCTTGCGACTGCCCAGCGTAATGAAAACCAACCTGTTATTCTTCGCGACATTCAATTTTCCACGACGCCTGCCTTCAACCTCGCTGCGATAGCGGTTTCACTGATACTCGTTGGTATTTACGTGATTTATTGGTGAGGGATTTCGGTATCGGCAAATGATGGTTTCGAGCAAATCATGCTAATTGGAAACGACACAAAGCCTTTGTCGCTCAAGGAAAAGGTCGGCTATGGCGTCGGCGACATGGCGTCAAACCTGTGCCAGGGGTTCTTCGGACTTTTCCTGCTTTATTATTACGCGGACGTCTTTGGGCTTTCCCCCCATCTGCCGCTATGATGTTGCTCGTTACCAAGATCGTCGACGGTTTCAGCGATCCAGCGATGGGCCTGATTGCAGATCAAACGCAGTCGAGATGGAGAAAATATCGCCCCTATATATTATTTGGGGCGGCGCCATATGGATTGCTTGGCGTTGCAGTATTTCTTTGGCCCCAATTCCCGGCGCTTGGAAAGCTGATATACGCTTATATCACCTATACGCTGGTTTGGTTGGCTTATACTGCAATCAACGTCCGTTATTCAGCGTTGCTTGGCGTAGTCTCACCTATTGCTGAGGAGCGCACTAAGGCGACTCAATTTCGATTTATATTCGCATCGCTCGGTACAGTTGTTATTGGGGCTATGGCGACGCCATTGGTCGAGTTTTTCGGCGGGAATAACGAACTCATTGGATTTCGAACAACCATGGAGCTCTTTGCCGTATTGTCGGTACTGCTATTTTGGTTCACTTTTGCAACGACGAAAGAGAGAGTTCAGCCGGTCAATCATAATTCGAGAGTATCAAAAGATATTTCGACGCTTTTCAAAATTTCTTTTGGGCTTATTGGCCAGCTGGCCGGTGAGCTGCTTATGAATTTCTATGCCAACGACCGCGGAATATTGGACAAAATTGAAGCTGAGCTCCTGACTCGGCGCGCCGATAACAACCGCAACGCGGGATTATTGAGTGTTTGAATGTGGTGAATAGCGGTACATCGATCGGAATGGCAGCGTTTGGAGCTATAGAGCTTGGCGGCACAAAAAGTGTTTGTGCGGTCGCTGATCGTAACGGGAAAATTCTGGGCAAGAAAATTATTGCAACGCGCTCGCCCAACGTGACTTTTTCCGAGATTTCAGGATTTTTTCACAATGCGGCGAACGGGCCTCTGTTCGGTATCGGCGTTGCTTCATTTGGGCCGGTAGACATAAGCCGCGATTCGTCAAATTACGGCACAATCTTGAATACGCCGAAAGTGGACTGGGCAGGGGTAAGTATTCTCAGCGCGCTTTCGGAATTTGAAGCGCCAGTAGCCATTGACACCGATGTTAATGGTGCCGCTCTTGGCGAATTCATGTATGGCGCAGGTCAAGAAGTTCCAACACTAGCTTATGTTACGGTAGGTACCGGAATTGGAGTTGGGATTCTTCGGTTCGGTGAACCTCTATCGGGATTTGGGCACTACGAAATGGGGCATATCCGCCCCTATCATGACAAGGACATCGATCCTTATCCTGGATGTTGCCCCGTTCACGATGATTGCCTCGAAGGCCTCGCTTCCGGTCCCGCCCTGAAAGCTCGCTGGGGGGCGCCGCTAAATGTTTTGGAAAACACGGAAAAAGCGATAGCGGCAATTGATCTTGAGGCGGACTATCTCGCAGGTCTTGCGAATACAATCATCATGACACATATGCCGCATCGCATAATATTTGGCGGCGGCGTCATGAAGACAGAAGGGCTGTTCGACGCGTTGAAGCGAAAAACCGCCGGGCTGTTGGGCGGATATCTCGATGCAAATGAAGTTTCGGGCAATCTTGAGACTTATATTGTTCGGCCAGGGCTTGGCGACGATGCGGGCGTGATCGGGGCCATCGAGTTGGCGCGGCGTATAACAAGCTAGATGGGGCATCGCCTGATGAGCATATCTCGTGATACACGGCCAACCGCGCAATTCATTCCGGTGGCGGCGTTTGGGTTAGTGGTCTTCGGGGCCACGGGCGACCTCTCATTGCGAAAATTGATACCTTCGCTATTTCACCGCTGGCAGGACGGACAAATTCCCGGCGATTCGAAAATTATCGGCGTATCGCGATCTGCAATGAGCACGGATGAATTCCGTGCATTGGCATTTAGTAGTTTCGTGAAATTTCATGCTGCAGAAGATATTCCGGAAAATGCCTGGGCGGAATTTTCTGCGTTGCTGCATTATTGCGAGATTGACGCCGCCAATTCCAATGCTGATTGGTCAACGCTCAGGAATTTGCTTAGCGAAGGCGGGGATCGGCAAATTGTGTATTATTTGGCGCTACCCCCGTCTATGTATGGCGTAGTGAGCGCCAATATAGCCCGCGCCGGGTTGAGGTCCGAAGGCGCTCGTATCGTGCTGGAAAAACCAATTGGAAAAAATTTGGCGAGCGCCAGAGAGATTAACGATGCTGTCGGCGGGATATTTGAAGAAGACAGCATTTTTCGAATTGATCACTACCTTGGAAAAGAAACTGTACAGAACCTGATCGTATTGCGATTTATGAACTCATTATTCGAGCCGGTATGGAACGCAGGTGCGATTGATCATGTTGAAATCACCGTGGCGGAGTCGATAGGTGCGGGAAATCGCGCAAGTTATTATGACACATCCGGCGCGCTGCGCGACATGATTCAAAATCACCTGCTTCAATTATTGTGCCTTGTGGCTATGGAGCCCCCGCTAAATCTCGAGCCCGACACGCTTCGCGACGAAAAAATAAAGGTGTTGCGCGCGCTGAGAATGATCACAGATGAAACCGTGAGAATGGAAACTGTCCGTGGCCAATACGGAAAGGGCGTGAGTGATGGGGAGGTGGCGCCGTCCTATAGTGAAGAGCTTGGCCACCCGTCAATGACAGAGACATTCGTTGCGATCAAAGCAAATATCGATAATTGGCGGTGGAAAGGCGTGCCGTTTTATCTTCGGACTGGAAAGCGGATGTCTGCGCGATATTCCGAAGTAATCATACAATTTAAAAATGTGGCGCATGCCCTGGTTGACGATAGTACGTTGCAGCCTACCCGGCTCATAATGCGTCTGCAGCCCGATGAAGGCGTCAAGCTTCTGCTCGTCACGAAAGATCCAGGTCCTGGCGGAATGCGGTTGCGTTATGTTCCGCTCAATTTGTCCTATGCGGAACATTTTGAGGCGCGTTATCCGGACGCATATGAACGTCTTTTAATGGCGGTTATGCGTGGTGATCTCGGCCTGTTTATGAGGCGCGATGAAGTGGAGGCGGCATGGCGATGGGTGGATGGAATTCTTGACGCCTGGTCGTCGGACGAAACACCAATTTACTCCTATGCTGCGGGAACTAACGGGCCAGCGCAATCAGCAATGATGCTCGATCGTGATGGCAGGGAATGGTATGACAAGACCTGATTGTGAAATCATATCGTTTGCATCTCAGGATGCGATGGCGGCGCGCATCGCAGACCTAATCGCGGCTCAACTCCAGCTAGGACAATATCAGAACTTGATGGCCGAAATCGCTGTGTCCGGCGGGACGACGCCCCGGGCGCTTTATGAAAATCTCGCATGTCGGGCGCTGGAATGGGAAAAGATACGCGTTACCCTTGTCGATGAACGCTGGGTAGGCATAGACAGCCCGCGCTCGAACGAAGCGGCAATACGAAAAGCTTTCGCCAAAGCGACTGGCGTTACGATTGCCGGATTATACAACAACGCGGAAACACCGCAGGCAGGACTTGTTGGTTGCGCCGCGATGTTTGCTGATCGGCGTCAGCCCTTTGACGTAGTCGTTCTTGGCATGGGGGAGGATGGCCACACGGCTAGCTGGTTTCCGCACGCGGAAGGGCTGAGTGACGCAATCGAATCAGACGCTTTAATTTGTGCAATAAGGGCCATAAAGAGCGATATTACCGGCGAAGAAGTCGATCGTATGACGCTTACATTGTCGGCAATCCGGGATGCAAAGATGATCGTCCTGCTGGTTACTGGCCAGACAAAGCGTACCGTCTTGGAAAGAGCGCTTCAGCCCGGCCCAATTGATGACATGCCGGTGCGTGCGGTTTTTCACGCCCGCCCAGATCTTTGGTTATGTTGGGCTCCCTGAGGAGAAGAATTTGCCGAAGCTGAACCATACGGTCGAAGAAACTACGGTTCGAATCCGAAAACGAAGCGAGCCGACCCGGAGCGCCTATTTAAATCAAATGCGTGCGGCCGCATTGAAAGGACCTTATCGCAGCCAGGTCTCATGCGGCAACCTTGCGCATGCGGCTGCTGCGTGTACCGCGGGCGATAAGAAATCTTTGGCCGCCGGCGACAAACCGAACATCGCCATTGTTACCGCATACAATGATATGTTGTCAGCGCATCAACCGCTTGGCGCATATCCCGACATCATTAAAAAGACGCTCTCGGACATTGGCGTAACTGCGCAGATCGCTGGCGGTGTGCCAGCTATGTGTGACGGCGTTACCCAGGGTCAGCCAGGAATGGATTTGTCCCTTTTTTCACGCGATGTAATAGCCATGGCGACGGCTATATCGTTGTCTCACAACGTGTTTGACGGCGCCTTGATGCTGGGAGTGTGCGACAAGATCGTGCCGGGCCTGTTTATAGGCGCGGCTCGTTTTGGGCACCTGCCTGTCCTGTTTCTGCCGGCCGGACCGATGGCATCCGGCATGACCAATAATGAAAAGGCGCGAATACGTCAGCTGTTTGCTGAAGGTAAAGTTGGGCGGAAAGAATTGCTCGCCGCAGAGAGCGCTTCTTACCATTCGCCTGGAACCTGCACATTTTACGGTACGGCGAATTCGAACCAGATGATGATGGAGGTAATGGGCCTGCATATTCCAGGCTCGGCGTTTGTCAATCCAGGCACGCGGCTCCGCGACGCAATCGTGAGGGAAACCGCGAAACGCGTTGCAACGATTACTTCCTTGGGCCAAGAGCACATTCCATTTTACGAAATCATTGATGAATGCTCGATCGTAAATGCAATCATCGGCTTGCACGCGACAGGCGGCTCCACAAATCACTTGATTCATCTTATTGCGATGGCGCGCTCCTGCGGAATCATTATTAACTGGGATGATTTCGCGGCGCTTTCGAACGTGACGCCGCTTCTTGCGCGCGTTTATCCAAATGGCACTGCGGATGTAAATCAGTTTCATGCTGCGGGCGGGCTGGGTTTTGTAATTCGTGAGTTGCTCGACGCAGGAATTTTGAACGATGAAGTAAATACGGTAATGGGCCGGGGCCTGCGGCGATATGCGATCCAACCTGTACTGCAAGAGGCGTTAGTCGGATGGCGCCCCGCACCGGAGACGTCACGCGACGAAGCGATCGTTCGCGCCGTCAGCGCTCCGTTTTCAAATAGTGGCGGATTGGCGTTGCTAAAAGGGAATTTAGGGCGCGCGTGCATGAAGGTCTCGGCAGTTAAACCAGAAAATCGCGTTCTGGAGGCGCCAGCAATCGTCTTTTCATCCCAACAGGAATTAATCGACCGCTTCAAAGCGGGTGAGCTGAACCGGGATTTCATCGCCGTTGTTCCGTTCCAGGGACCCAAGGCAAACGGCATGCCCGAACTTCATAAGCTCACGCCTCCCTTAGGCGTTCTTCAAGACAAAGGGTTTAAAGTTGCGCTTGTAACCGACGGACGAATGTCCGGTGCAAGCGGTAAAGTGCCGGCAGCTATTCATGTCACGCCCGAAGCGCTTGATGGCGGACCGATCGGAAAAATTCGGGATGACGACGTCATCCGTCTTGATGCAGACGCCGGCGTTCTTCAGATCAATGTTGAACTTTCCGGCCGAAAATCCGGTGGCGGCCAATTTGATGACGATTGCTGGGGCTCAGGACGCGAACTGTTTGCTGGATTTAGGGCTTTGGTTGGTAGCGCGGAGGAGGGGGCAATAACATTCGATTTGACTGAGCATGATGTCTGATCCTCTCCTTGTCGCAGATATTGGTGGAACTAATGCGCGTTTTGCGATCGCTGAAATATCAGGCGGATCTATTTCAATTCGGAAAACGCAGAGTTTTCGTGCAGAAGACTTTGAGACAGTGCGCGATGCGGCGGACGCTTTTCTTGAAGCGGTTCCCGACGAGCCAAAGCGGGCTTGTTTTGCCGCTGCTGGGCCGCTCATAAATGGCGTGGTCGACTTTACGAATTCGCACTGGATTTTGCGTAGTGAAGATATCAGAGCTCCGCTCGGTTTAGATCAGTTTCTTATCGTAAACGATTTTTACGCGCTTGCTGCGGGCATCCGCCATCTCAACGATGACGCGTTCATAGAGGTAAAGCAGGGCGTTCCGCTCGAGAATGCGCCGATGCTTGTTATAGGTCCCGGCACCGGTTTCGGGCAGGCGCTCATCATCCCGACAGATGTCGGTCGGAAAATCATCGCCACCGAAGGCGGCCATGTAACTTTCGCACCACGCACCGAAGTAGAATTCGCTGTTATGAAATTTATCGCGCGCGAACATCCGCGTGTCTCTGTCGAACGGCTATTGTCCGGACGCGGTCTGGTCAATATTCACCGAGCCCTCTGCGCTATTGAAGGGGCGCAGCGCATCTCGCTTCAGGCGAATGAAATCACCAATGCGGCAATAAACGGAGAGTATCCGATTGCGGTAAAGGCCGTCGATATGTTTTGTGCGGTGCTTGGTCGTGTGGCCGGAGACGCCGTTCTCGCAACCGGTGCGCGAGGAGGCGTTACGCTTGGCGGCGGCATTTTGCCTAAAATCAAGGATGTTTTTCTGAATAGCGCCTTTGCTGCGCGGTTTTCCGATAAAGGTCGAATGTCGGATTATGTCAGTCAGGTGCCGGTAAGATTGATCATTGAAGATAGCGCTGCGCTTTTTGCATGGCCGCCGCATCACTGAGGGGAACTGAATTTCGAAGATATTCCTCAAGGCTCAAAGGTTATTCCCGTCCTCGAGCTTCCTTCTTTGGATCAAGCCGCACCACTTGCTGAGGCGCTCGCAAGCGGCGGGCTGCGCGCAATTGAACTAACGCTAAGGACTGAGTGTGCGCTCGACGCAGTGGGAGTTATGCAGGCTGCGGCCCCAGACCTTTTTGTGGGAATGGGCACAATTCGAAATTCGGAAGACATTGCGAAATCGATCGATTCCGGCGCCTCGTTCCTGGTCAGTCCGGGGTCGAATCCGAATTTGCTCGAGGAGTTGGAGAAATCGGGCGCTAACGCTTTGCCCGGTGTTGCAACAGCCAGTGAATCGATGATTGCGGCAAATGCCGGTTTTATGAGGCAGAAATTTTTTCCGGCGGAACCGGCTGGAGGCGTCAACTATTTGAAGGCTCTTGCAGGGCCGATGCCTGACGTAGCCTTCTGCCCGACAGGCGGAATTACCTATGAGCTTACATCTGGCTACCTCGCTCTTTCAAATGTTTTGTGTGTCGGCGGCTCATGGATCGCAACAAAAAAGATGATTGCCAATTGCGAATGGAAAACTATCGAGGAAAATGCTCGGCGTGCATCAAATTTGAATTGAGTATATTTTTCGGCGGCACTTTGGGATATCCAACTGCTCTTTCTTAAGTAGCGAACCCCACGGCGGGCGCTTGTGGGCCACTTCATAAGAACATTGGTTCCGATGGGTCCGAGTCAGCGATTCTTTTTGGCGCCTCGTCTTGCTCATCCATCAAGCTGGTTGCCTTTCGTCGTTCATGCGGCCCCCTTTAAGCGCAACCCTCCCTCTTGCAGTGTTCCAGCATGTTCTCAGCTCCACTGAGTCGCTTTATTGGGACCGGCGGTCTTTCAAGTTTCCTGTTTGACGCAAATGATCCGTCTTCAAGTTTCAAATTCGCCTGACGCCTACGAGCGGAATTGGTCTATCGACCTATACGTTAAGCGGCATTGAAGTTGTTGAAATTCAGGATATCAGCGGAACGCCAACACATATCTTTGAATTATCGCTCGGAAATTCGGGCAATGATGCCCTTACGGCTTCGATGGCATTGATTTCTACGCCTTTTCCGGCGCTGGCGCGGACACATTCACGGGCGGAACTGGCGATGATCGCCTTAACGCAGGCACTGGCGCAGACAACCTCGTCGGCGGCGCTGGCTCTGACACGCTGAATGGGGGAAATGGTTAGGACACGGCTGATTATTCTGGGTCGGGCGCGGGCGCTTCAGTCATCCTTGGTACGGGCGCGGTCTCTCACGGCGATGCGACGGGCGATCAGTTCATCAGTATAGAAAATATTTCCGGTTCATCCTTTGCCGATACGCTCACCGGCAATTCCGCAAACAATATCATCAGTGGTGCGGGGGGCTGATACGCTTTATGGCGAGACGGACAACGACCGGCTGACCGGCGGGTCTGGCAATGACACGTTCACCTTCAATGTCGGGTCGCAAGGCGACACGATCGGCGATTTCACGGCGGGCGCGGCGACGGACGACGTGATCGGGCTTGTCGGTTTCGGGACGGCGTTCGACAGTTTCGCGGAGGTGATCGCCGCGGCCAGCGATGACGGCTTCGGCAATACGGTCATCGATTTCGGCGGCGGCCAGACCATCGCCATCGAAAACGTCGCCGTCGTCCAGCTCGACAGCGCTGACTTCATCTTCGGGTGAGGGTCGGCGACCGGCGGCGGGCGCCAATTTCAGTTTGCAATATAACTCTCTTCGCTTAGGCTTGAGTCTATCACGACGCGCGTGATGCAGTTTTTCGAAGGCGAGGGCGGCCGTCGATGTCGGGTAATCGAAGTGGCGCGGAGAAAGTCGCAGCGTTTGATCTAAAAAACGCTGATAGAGAATTTCTCGACGATCCCTATCCGGTCTACCGGCTGTTGCGGGAGAATGATCCCATTCACCGCTTCGCAGATGGCGGCTATTTCCTGACGCGCTATGATGATGTTTGCGCCGTCTATCGCGACAAACGTTTCAGTTCGGACAAGAAGATCGAGTTCAAGCCGAAATTCGGCGACTCGCCGCTTTATCTCCATCACACGACAAGTCTGGTCTTCAACGATCCGCCGTATCATACGCGCGTTCGAAAATTATTGGCCCCGGCTTTCACACCGCGCGCGCTGAGGTTGCTTGAGCCGCGTTTCAAACTGCTGGTCAATGATTTACTCGACGAGGCGATTGCCCGCGGCGGCATGGATGTGATTACCGACTTCGCCGCGCGCCTGCCGGTGCAGATTATCGGTGATATGCTGGGCGTGCCGCAATCAGAGAGAGGTCCGTTGCGCGATTGGTCGCTGGCGATCCTTGGCGCACTTGAACCCGCGCCCTCGAAAGAAGCGCTCGACTGGGGCAATAGGTCCGTCACCGAGTTTGCCGATTTTCTGACGCGTCATATCGATCGGTTTCGCCGTCGCGGCGCTGAAAGCGGCGAAGGCGATGTGCTTTCCCTGCTTATCGCTGAAGAAACGGAAGAGGGCGAGCGGTTGAGCGATATCGAGCTCATACAGAATTGCATATTTCTGTTGAACGCCGGTCATGAGACGACGACCAATCTCATCGGCAATGGCATAGCCTTGCTGCTGGATTATCCGGAAGAGTTGGCCCGGCTTCGTTCGGCGCCAGACCTCATTGAAACGGCAGTCGAAGAGTTCTTGCGGTTTGAAAGTTCAAACCAGCTTGGCAATCGGCGCGTCACTGCGCCGGTGGAACTCGGCGGTGTGACGCTGGAGGAGGGAGCGCTCGTCACGCTAGGCATAGGCGCGGCCAATCGCGACCCGACGCAATTTCCAGACCCCGACCGTCTTGATATTGCGCGCAATCCGAACCGGCATCTCGCCTTTGGCGGCGGCGTTCACGCTTGCGCCGGTATGACGCTCGCCCGGATGGAGGCGCGGATTGCGATCGGACAATTGCTTGGGCGCGTCGGCAAGTTTGATAAGACAGGCGCAGCCCGCCGCGGCGGAAGGGCGCGATTCAGGGGCTATCTCAGCTATCCGATCGCGTTTTCCTGATTATCGCGCGCCGCGCGCCAGTTTTGACGCTTCACGAATAATACCGGCGTCGCCAATATGATTGGAGAGAATAAGGATCATCCGCGCATTCACTGTCGCGCTTTCCTCCTCGGATAGCCCCTCATGCATCGCGATAATCGCTTCATAGATTTCATCAGGCGCTGGCGAATTAGCATCGAGGATGAGATTTTTTGTCATTGGAGTTCTCCGCCCGTCGCTTTTGAAAGCGCCTTTAGAATTTCGTAGCGGTCGAGTGTGCGCCAGCGCGCCGCGACATGCTGGTCCGGACGAATGAGATAGACCGCGCCTCCGTCGGCGTCATATCGTTCATGCGCGAGGCCGGAGTGATCAACAATGCCGCTGTTGGGCGCGCCGCCCTGCTGCCTGACCTCAATGATTGCGACGCCATCAATCGCTTCAATCGCTTCGGTTGAAAATAGCAATAGCGTAAATTGCGGGCCCAATTGCGACAACAGCCAGTCGTTGTCCCCATCCGAAACTATTGGCGCATCAATGCAAATGTCGCCCGGCGCCGGACCGGACAGGAAATGATCCTCGTCGAGAGTGGCAAGCGCCGACAGCCCATAATTGACGGCTTTTGAGAGCCTTCCGGAATTAACAAAGGGGCGCGCGAATTGGTGTTCGCTGGCGAGTTCAAGAACGGCGTTTCGGAAAGTCTCCGCCATTTTTGATTTCGGCGTCATAAAATCGGTTGAGCGCGTCGAATTTAAAATGTTCTCGTCAGCGACGGTAATCGCTTCCGCATTGTAGGTTTCGAGGAGCGCCGGCGAAGATGACCCGTTCAGGACGCGCTCCAATTTCCAGCCGAGATTGATGACGTCCTGCAATCCGCCATTGCAGCCGCGCGCGCCGAATGGAGAAACAAGGTGCGCCGAATCGCCGACAAAAATAACGCGATCATGGAGAAAGCGCTCCATGCGCCGGCATTGGAACGTGTAGACAGAGAGCCATTCAAATTCATAATCGACATGGTCGCCTAGAAGTCCGCGAACGAACGGACGCACATTTTCCGGCTTCACCGCTTCTTTCTTGTCGATGTCCCAGCCAAGCTGAAAATCGAGCCGCCAGACATCGTCCGGCTGCTTGTGAACAAGGCTCGAGGCGCCGGGCCAGGGCGGCTCGAAATGGAACCAGCGCTCGGCGGGGCGCTCCTGTTTCAGGCGAATATCGGCGATCAAAAAATTGTCTTCGAAGATGCGCCCGACAAAGTCGAGCCCGAGCATATTTCGCACTGGCGAGCGATTACCGTCGCAGGCGATGACGTAGTCGGCTTCAATTTCGTAGGCTTCATCGGGCGTTTCGATAGCGACCGCCACAAAATTCTCAGATTGAATCAGTTTGGTCGCTTCATGTCGCCATCTGAGGTCAATCGATGGCGTCCTTTCAACTTCGTCGACCAGGTATTCTTCAACATAATATTGCTGGATGTTGATGAACGCCGGATATTTTTGGTCCTTGATTGGCGCGAGGTCGAATTCATAGATCGGGTCTGCGCCTTCGCGCCAAAAGACCTTGCCGCGCTCCCAGACGACGCCTTTTTCAAGCAGCCGGTCGCCGACGCCGAGCCTGTCGAAAATTTCAAGCGAGCGCTTTGAAAAGCAGATGGCCTTTGAGCCGGCAGGAATAAAATCGAGCGCATTGATGATGATGACGTCGAGGCCGCGCCTTCCAAGATCAAGCGCCATGGCGAGGCCGACCGGCCCGGCGCCGACAATCAATATTTTTGCGCGTTCTTTTTTCCGGCTTCGGTCAGCGCGTGGCTGATAGCCATATTCTTTCCAGACGGGGATGTTGCCGGAACGCACCATGACGGACGCCGCTGTTCTCAATCCTGCAATTTCGCCCAGACTTCACGGTCGCGCTCAGCGGTCCAGATGCGCGGCCAGTCAACGCCGTCATATTCGTCCCAAAGACGTTGCACGTTGAAGGGCAAGCAATGTTCAAAGATGGGCCAGGCGCCGAATTTTGGCGCCAGTGCGGCGTGCGTCGCCTCAAAGGCGTCTTTCAGTTCCCCGCCGCGTTTGTGAACGCCATGCACTTCGCGCTGCATGCCGAGCAAGAACTCGCGCGTTTGTTCAATTGCAGCCTCAACGGCCTGCCTGCTTGTGGCGACTGCGCCGCGTCCACCGATCAATGCTTCGGCGCCGAAAGATTTGACGCGGTCAAGCGTGCCGGCGCTCCAGTCCATATGGAAAGCGTCGCCCGTATAAAGCGCCGCCTGCGCTTCCACGAGATCGCCGGCAAACATGATCTTCTCCTTAGGCAGCCACGCGACGATGTCGCCGGCCGTATGGCCGCGCCCGCAATATTCAAGGACGAGGTCGCCGCGGCCGCCGCCAAGATCGATTGTCGCGCGATCGGAGAAAGTTTGGGTCGGCCAGGTGAGCCCCTTTATAGAATCCGGATCGCGAAAGAGCCGCGGCATCCGGCCAAGTTCCGACGCCCAGTCTTCCATGCCGCGCTCGGCGATAAGTTTGCGCGTATTTTCATGAGCGATGATTTCTCGCGCTTCGAAGGCTTCCGCTCCGAGCACGCGGACTGCATGGTAATGCGAAAGAACGAGATAGCGAACCGGTTTGTCCGTATGCTTCCTTAATTGGTCGAGCCAGTCGCACGCGGCGATGGGCGTTGCTCGCGCTTCAAAAGCGACAATGAAATCCTCGCCCTCAATTGCGCCGACATTCGGGTCGCCTTCTGCGGTGAGCGCGTAAACGCCCTTCGCTAAAACCTCGAGCGTTTCGCGCTTTTCAGACAGGTCCGCCGACGATGCGAATGGCTTAGCCATGAGGTGTTCCTTTGTTGCGTCGCGACATCACAATTTCTAGGACTTTTGTCCTATAGCTTGCGGCGACGCCGCGCATCGGTCAAGTTTAGACGCATTACAGGTGTGTGATTCTGCATGAGAAAATTGAAGCCGCAAAAGAGAGACAACTCCGCTTCGCCGCGTGGGCAAAAGGCGGTGGCTACGATCTTGATGGCGGCGCGCGACGTATTGGTGGAGGAAGGTTATCCGCGCCTTACGATGCGTAACGTCGCTGACCGGGCCGGCATGACGGTCGGCAATCTCTCTTATTACTACGCCAATAAGGACAATCTTCTTCGCGATCTTCTGGAAGCGGTGATTCAGGGCTATGTCGAGGATTTCGATGAGATCGCGGCGGCGACCGAGCGTCCGCCGGAAGAGCGATTTTCGGAAATGATTCGTTTCGTGGTTCTCGACCTTGCGACCAAGGAAACGACCGGATTTTTTCCAGCGCTTTGGGCGCTCGCAGCGCATGATGAATTCGCCGCCCAGGAGATGGCGAAAGTCTACGAAATCGAGCGAAATATTTTTGCCAGGGTGATCGCTGAAATACGCCCCGATCTTTCAAAGCGCGCCCGGGATCTCGTCGCCCTCTTCATTTCGGCCTCGATTGAGGGACACACCGTTTTCATTGGTCACCAGCGCGAAAAGGCGGCCGATTGCGAGCCAATCGCAAATATCGCCGCCTTCAGCTTCCTCGCCCTTGTGAAATCGATCGATGATACAACGATAAAAAGCCTCAAAGTCCCGGCGCAGACGGCGGCGCGGCTCCTCGCTTCCTGATCCCGCCGCATGGCCCGCTTGACGGCCCCGGAGAAGAGGCGCAAGTTTTGATTTAGGACATCGGTCCTAGAGGCACCTCATTCGCCATGCCGCTTCAAAAGGCATGGCGCGGAGAAAGGGGCGACATGGCTTCAAGATCGGGAAGAATCCTTGCTGCGGCTTTGATCGGCAGCGTTAGCGCCACAATGGCGCGCGCGGAATTGCCAGTTGAGCCAACGCCGTCGGTGATGCAGCTTCCGGCGGAATATCCGGACAGTTACGTCTTCATCAATGATCCGAATTTTTTCGGCATTGAAAGCGGGAAAATCGTCATCGCCGATGTTGGCGCTGAAAACCGCCAATATAAGGGGACGATGACTGCTGCGCAGTTCGGCTTTTTCGCTGAAGGGAAAGTCCGACCTGAACTTTATGTCATTGAGACATTTTATTCGCGCGGCGAACGCGGCGAGCGCACCGATGTTTTGACAATCTATGACAAGCAGACGCTGAGCGTCACCGGCGAGATTGTTTTACCGGGCGCCAAGCGCGCGCAAATTCTCACCGAAATCGGCGCGTTCCAGCTCTCCGCTGACGAGCGTTTCGCTTATGTCTATAATTTTACGCCCGCTGCATCAGTTACGGTTGTGGATTTGGTTGCGCGAAAAGTCGTCACCGACATCGACATTCCAGGTTGCACGCATGCGTTCGCTTTGAAGGCAGGCGGTTTTGCAAGCCTTTGCGGAAACGGTGCGGCCACATCAACCATGCTTGATGAAAACGGTAAGAAGGCCGGTCAGAAAATGAGCGCGCCTTTTGTCGATATCGACAATTCGCCAATGTTCACGCGTCCGGCGATCATCGACAATGTTGCTTATTTTCCGACTTATGACGGGCGCATGCAGCCTGTCGATTTCAGCGGGTCGGAAGCCGTTCCTGGCGAATCCTGGGAAATTGAACCCGCGCCCGTTGTCGAAAAGAGCGGCTTTTTCAAGAAGCTTCCCCTGGTTGGAAAAGGCGGCAAAAGCGCCAAACGCTTACCGTCGGGCTGGCAATTGATGAGCAAGGATGACGCGGGTCGCTTGTATGTCATCATGCGCAAGACCGAGACGATTGATGATCATGATTTCGGCGGCGATGTTGTTTATGTCATCGACCCGGTTTCTCATGACATCGTCAACAAGCTGAAGTTGCGCGGGGAAAGCCAGATCATCGAGGTGACGAAGGGCGATGATCCTTATCTCGTGGCGGTCAATCTCGATTCCACAATCGATGTCTTCAAGGCGAATACGGGTGAATTCGTTCGAAACATTGGCGACAATATCGTGATCACGCCTTTTGCCGTCAGCGCGGAAAGGTGAGGGCGCATTTTGCAGATTGATCCAGGCATAAGCCTCGTTATTGCGATTTCGCTGGCGGCGCTCTTTGCAGCGTCGGCGGCGCATAAGGCGCTGGGCTTTCCTGCTTTCATTGGCGTGGTGCGTAATTACCGGATTGCTCCAGCTGCTGTCGCGCCTGCGCTGGCGCTCGCCGCATTCGCCGCTGAATCCGCAATTGCGTTCGGGCTTCTTCTTCCCTTCACTCGCAGCGGTGCAGCCGCCGGCGCAGCGATCATTCTGTTAGGCTATGGCGCGGCGATTGCGTTTAATATTGCGCGGGGACGCGCCGAAATCGACTGCGGTTGCAGTTTTGGTCCCTCCGCTGACCGATTGACGCCGATGCTGGTCGTGCGGAATGGGATTCTTGCGCTGGCGGCGCTTTTGGTCTCGCTTCCCGCCGCTTCGCGGGTTCTTGGGGCTGTAGATTTCGTTTTTGTGGCCGTCGCCATTGCGACTTTTTCGGTGCTTTATCTCGCCGCGGAACGGCTGCGCGCGAATGCGGTGAAATTTCAGCTTGCGGGATTTGGCCGATGATTGGCGCGCTTATTTTTTCGCAAGTGATTCTCGCCATACTCGTGCTGGCGCTCGGCGTCGCTTGTCTTGCCTTGGCGCGGCAAGTCGGCGTTCTGCATGAGCGCATCGCGCCGGCGGGCGCGCTCGCCGTCAATCAAAAACTAAAAGTCGGCGACAGGGCGCCGTCGCTTTCGCTAAACGCTGTCGACGGGCGCGCCGTTTCGGTCGGCGCGAGCGGCGACAGCCAGCTTTACTTCTTTCTTTCGCCCGATTGCCCGGTCTGCAAGACGCTGCTCCCCGTCATTCGATCGATCGCCAAAGCCGAACGCAACTGGCTAAGCGTTATTCTCGCCAGCGACGGCGATGAAGAGGAAAGTCATCGCGCATTCCAGAAACGTGAAAATCTCGAAGCCTTTCCCTATGTCCTTTCGGAAACACTCGGACGATCTTTTGGCGTAAGCCGCCTTCCTTACGCAGTTCTCCTTGATTCCGACGGCAAGATCGCCAGCATGGGCATCGTGAACAGTCGCGAGCATCTTGAAAGCCTCTTTGAGGCGAAGGAGCGCGGCGTCGCCTCGCTCCAGGAATATGCTGCGCGCCGTGAGGCTGCGCTTGAAGAAACTGACGCTCGGAGGGTCGGCGCATGAAGAATATCGACAAGCTCAGCGAAACAGCGATTCGCGGACTTGCCCGAATGAGTTCGCGCCGGGGCGTTCTTGCAACGCTCGGCGGTTTGCTGACCGGCGGCGCCCTCTATCCGACGCTTCCCGTTGCGCGCGCTGCAAGCGGCCATGGCGGCAGCGGAACGGCGCCGCAAACAACCGGCAACGCCGAAGATCCCGGCGATCCGACAAGTTGTGATTACTGGCGTTATTGCGGCATCGACGGCTTCTTGTGCGCCTGTTGCGGCGGCTCCGCGAATTCCTGCCCGCCGGGAACCGAGATGTCGCCGATCACGTGGGTCGGCACCTGCCGCAACCCCGCCGACAACGTCAATTACATCATCTCTTACAATGATTGCTGCGGTAAGCCCGCTTGCGGGCGCTGCCTCTGCAACCGCAATGAGGGTGAGCGCCCGATGATGCGGCCGCAAAGCAATAACGACATAAATTGGTGCCTTGGAACGTCTACGGCGGCCTACACGTGTTCCACGGCCGTCATCATCGGCGTCGCTTTGGAGGACGGAAAGAGTTGATGCGAAGCCTTTTGTTGAGTGCGCTCATTGCTATTTCGTCATCCGCCGCATTTGCCGATGACGCTGGCGTCGCTGACGGCGCTAAAGTCTATCAACGTTGCGCAGCTTGCCATTTGCCGAATGGCGCGGGCGTGCCGGGCGCTTTTCCGCAGCTGGCGGGGCGGGTTTCAACGATAGCCTCAACTGACGCGGGCCGCGATTACCTCGTCATGGCGATTACCGCCGGACTGATCGGCGAGCTTGACGTTGAGGGCGTTAAATATCGCGGCATCATGCCGGCGCAGGCCGGGCTTTCCGACGCCGATGTCGCCTCGGCGCTCAATTATGTCGTCTCATTGAAACCGGCGATCGCAAAAGCAGACGATGCGGGCGCGGCGAAACCGCAATCATTTACCACCGAGGAAGTGGCCGCGATCCGCGCGCGTTTTCCAGGCGCTAATCCGCAATTGGCGCATGGGCTTAGGGAAGGCGCATTCAAGCAGCCCGGCAAACAGCCCGGGGCTGAAGAAAAATGAAGCCGTTGATCCTCCTTCTGGCGCTTGCGGGCGCGGCGGGTGCGGAGGATGCGCCGGGCGTTCATAGCCCTGCGCGCGCAAAAATGAACTGGATGCTTAATTGCCAGGGCTGTCATCAGGCTAATGGCGCGGGAACTGCGAATGGCGCGCCAAACCTCGCCGGCGAAGTCTCGCGTTTTTTAGGCGTCAAGGGCGGACGCGAATTTCTGACGCGCGTTCCTGGTGTTGCGAATGCCGGCCTGCCGAATGATCAGCTGGCAGAGCTTTTAAACTGGACGCTTTCGACATTCGATCCGGGCCATCTTCCGGCTGGATTTGAACCCTACAATATCGATGAAATCGCCGCTGGCAGAGCGGCGGTGCTTGTAAGCGATGCGCCAGAAATGCGGGCGCGGCTTGTTGAAGAATTCTCCGCCGCAGAGGGGACGGCGAGGAAGGGCGACTAGAGGAAATAGGCTGAAAAGCGGAGGGACTAATGGCGACGATGAAGGGGATAAGGGCTGCAGGGAAGGGCGCGCTGTCATGTGGCGCGGCGATAATTGCACTTTCAACCGCGGGAGGGGCATACGCCCAGAGCGTCTTTGGCGATGAAATCGTCGTCACGGCGCAAAACGCGAACAAAGCGCGCAGGATGTCGGTATTTCGATCACGACCCTGTCGGGCGATCAGATGGAATCGCTGGGCTATACCAATGCGCAGGAAGTAACAGCGCTGGCGGCTGGCGTAGCGACGCTGCAACCGAACGGCGAAGCGAACTACGCCGTCGGCATTCGCGGCGTCGCCAACAACGACTTTACGTCGAACGTCGAAAGCCCGGTCGCGGTCTATGTCGACGAGACTTACATATCGCAAATGTCGGGCGCAGGTTTCCTTCTGTTCGATATCAATCGTGTTGAAATCCTGCGCGGGCCGCAGGGCACGCTCTTTGGCCGCAACGCGACGGGCGGCCTTGTTCATTACATCACCGTCAAACCGAACACTGAGGAATTCGGCGGCTACGCCAATGTTTCCTACGGCAATTATAACCGGTTCAAGGCGCAAGGCGCAGTGAACGCGCCACTTAGCGACACGCTCGCTGCACGTCTTTCGCTAGCGCTCAACACGGGCGACGGCTATGTCACGAACCGGCTTAATCCCGGCAAGGATTTGAACAACGCCAATGAATCGGCGGGCCGTCTGCAATTGCGCTGGACGCCGAGCGACAGTCTCGACGTGCTCTTCAACGCCCGTTACGGCCACCAGCAGATTCGCACCGGCTTTTTCGAATATGCGTCCGCCGTGCTGCCGACCGGAGATTACACGCCGGGCGTGCCGAACGTCGATCTTGGCGGTTATGTCGACACCGACAACGACAATTTCGCAGGCGACTATGATTTCACCGGCCACAACCGCACCAATACGCGCGGTTACACCGGCCGGGTCGATTGGGATCTTGGCGAGTTTGCGACGCTCACCAGCATTACCGATTTCCAGCATGTCGAGCGCGACTATATCGAGGACTCTGACGCGTCGCCGGCGAACTATTTCAATTTCTTCCTGACGACGAACGCCAAGCAGTTCAGCCAGGAAACGCGCCTTGCTGGCGACTTTGGCGACGCCAAATGGGTTGTCGGCGCCTATTATCTTGATATTGACATCAACGACTCAAACGGCGGCAAAACGACGGAGCTTTTCGAAGCGCTCTTTGGCGCGCCGGTGTCTATGCTCGGGTTTAACGGCGTCCGAAACCCATACACGATCAACACAAAGTCATGGTCGCTGTTCGGTCAGTTTGAATATCCTTTGACCGACCAGCTGACTTTCATTGGAGGCGTTCGCTACATCAATGAGAAGAAGAGCGATCAATATAACGACTTCATTGCGCTCTTCCCCGAAGATCTGAGCGGCGGCCTTGATCCGCGCATTGTCGATGTCGCCGACGCGGTTGCGCCGTTCTCTGACAGCCGCCATGACAAGAATGTCGCCGCCCGCGTACAGCTGAATTATACGCCAGCTGACAATGTCCTTCTTTACGCAAGCTGGAACCGCGGCGTGAAGAGCGGCGGCTATAATGCGCCGCTGCTGCCGACTGACATTTATGTGACGCGCGAATTCCTCACCTATGACCCGGAACAGCTCGACGCTTATGAAGTGGGCGTGAAGCTCGGCCTTGGTCCTGTTCGCGTGAATGCGTCCGGCTATTATTATGACTACAAGCGCTGCCAGGCGTTTTCGATCATCGGCCTCGACACGTTTACGCTGAATGCAAACTGCAAGAACAAAGGAGCGGAAGTTGAGATCGAAGGTTCGCTCTTTGAAGGCTTCGACACGCATTTCGGCGTTTCCTATATCGATGCAAAAGTGACTGACATTCCGGGCGTTACGATCGACGCGAATACGCCGGCGGGCGTTGTTCCGGCGATCTTGCCGGGCGCCGAACAGCGGCCCGTGCAGTCGCCGAAGTGGAATCTAAACGGCCTCGCCCGTTATGAGACGAGCATCGGCGGTCTTGGTTCGCTTGCTTTCCAGGTGAGCGGTCAATACCGGTCGGAAGTGTTCTTCGCATTGACGAATTTCCGCGCCTCGCGTCAGGGCGGCTATTTCCTCGGCGACGCATCGGTGACATGGATTTTGCCGGGCGATCGCGTCAGCATTCGCGGCTGGGTGCAGAACATGTTTGATAGGAATTACCTGGTTCAAACATTCGACCTTTCCGGCAACCTCACCAATGGCGGTCTCTTCGGCCTGGTCGAGCAATATTATGGACGTCCGCGCATGTATGGCGTTACGTTGAGCACGACGTTTTAGCGGACGAAAACGAACCCCGATTTCGGGTGGCGGCGCTTCGGCGCCGTCAACCGGAATTATCTTATAGGCGCGCCGTGACGCGGTCCTTGATCAAGGAGATATGAAATGAGCGATTATTCGATGTTGATCGGCGGCAAGGTGGTCGACGGCGCGGGTGAATTGAAAGTCGTCAATCCGGCGACCGAAGAGGTGTTCGCAACCGTCGCCTGCGCATCCGAAGCGCAAGCCGAGCAAGCCATCAAGGCTGCGAAAGACGCCTTTCCGGCCTGGTCAAAGAAGCCGATTGAGGAGCGTCAGGCGATCGTTTCGAAAATAGCCGATACGCTGCGCGACAATGCCGACGAACTCGCGCGCATCATGACCTCCGAACAGGGAAAGCCGCTTCCAGAATCGCAGGGCGAAATAGCCTGGACTGAGGGTTATTTGCGCCATTACGCAACGCTCTCACCGGAAGTGAAGGTTGTGCAGGACGATGATGCGGCGCGTGTCGAGGTGCACAGAAAGCCGCTCGGCGTTGTCGTCGGCATCGTTGCCTGGAATTTCCCGCTGCTGCTCGCAGCGTGGAAAATCGGTCCGGCGCTCGTCGCCGGCAATACGATCGTCTTAAAGCCTGCGCCGACGACGCCTGCCGCGACGATGAAATTTGCCGAACTGATCAAGGATGTCGTGCCCCCGGGCGTCGTCAATATCATCGCCGACAATAACGATCTTGGCGCTTATCTGACGAGCCATCCCGACGTTGCGAAGGTCTCTTTCACCGGCTCGACGGATACAGGCCGTAAGATAATGAAATCGAGCTCCGACACGCTGAAGCGGCTGACGCTTGAGCTTGGCGGCAATGACGTCGCGATTGTGCTCGATGACGTTAATGTCGGCGAAGTCGCGCCGAAAATCTTTGACGCGGCGATGCTCAATTGCGGTCAGGTCTGCATGGCTGCAAAGCGAATTTATGTGCAGGACAAGATCTATGATGAAATGGCGAGCGCCATGACAGCGATTGCAAAAGACATCGTCGTCGATGACGGCTCCAAGCAGGGAACGCGCGTCGGGCCTCTTCAAAACCGCATGCAGTTCGAAAAGGTCAAAGGCCTGATCGACAGCGCGAAACAGGAAGGGGCAACAGTTACAGGCGGCGAAAGCGGCGGACGAGCCGGCTATTTCATCAGCCCGGCGATTGTGACGAACGTCAAGGAGGGCAACCGGATCGTCGATGAGGAGCAGTTCGGTCCAGTGATTCCGCTTATTCGCTTCCATTCAGACGAGGAGATCATCGACCGCGCCAATGCATCTCAATACGGGCTCGGCGGTTCGGTCTGGTCTTCAAACTTCGATCGCGCCCGCAAGATCGCTGAAGACATCGATGCAGGCACGGTGTGGATCAACCAGCACATCACGATTGGCCCGCATATCCCGATGGCCGGCGCGAAGCAGTCCGGTGTCGGCGTTGAGCAAGGGCTTGAGGGCCTTGCCGAATTTACCCAAGTGCGCGTGTTCAACATGGCTAAAGTCTGATCGCCGACGATATTAAGGAGCCAGCAATGAAAAAGCTTGTGTTTGGCGCCGCGATAGTCAGCGCTGCGATGTTCTCAACGGCCGCCTTCTCCGAATCCGTTGAGGAAATGTGCCTGCGCGTCTCCGGTGAATGGGGGACCGAAGGCGACGTCGCCGCGCAATGCAGCTGCCTCGCAGACAAAGCCGCCGGCGACGCCGCACTCGACGCGGAATTGCGCTCGCTCGGAGAAAAATTCACGAATGACAACGAAGCCTATGAGGCCTCCAGCGATGACACGAAAGCGGCTTTTGACGCCTGTTCGGTGAACAGCTGACGTGAACTCGGCTGGCGCCTATCTCGACAAGCGGCGCCAATTCGAGTGGCGCCGCCCCGAGCGGTTTAATTTCGTAAGAGATATATTGGAGCCGCAGGCGCGCCATGCGCCGGACGCGACCGCGCTCCATTGGCTGAACGCTGAAGGCGAAGAGCGTGTCGTCTCCTTCGGCGAATTATTGCAGAAGACAAACGCGGCCGCCGGGTTTTTGAACTCCTGCGGGTTGAGGCGCGGCGATATTGCGCTTCTGGTGCTGTCGCGCGAGGCGCCGTGGTGGGAGCTTGTGCTCGGTGCGCTGCAACTGGGAGTCGTTATTTCGCCTGGCACGACGCAATTAATGAAAAAGGATTTCGCCTATCGTCTCGAAGCGACAAAAGCGGCCGCGCTGATCACCAACGCGCCCTGCGCCGAACGCGCGGATGAGGCGATTGAAGCGACCGGATGGCGGGGCGCCAAGATCATCGTCGATGGCGTGCGCGAAGGATGGGCGCCGTACGCGCCGTCGTCGGAAGCGATGAGCGAGTGCGCCGACACCGCTGCGGGCGATGAAGCGCTTCTTTATTTTACGTCGGGCACGACCGGTAATCCGAAAATGACGGTTCATGGCTGCGCCTATCCGCTCGGCCATGAGACAACCGGAAAATTCTGGCTCCGCGCAGGCGGCGGCGACCTCGTCTGGAATGTCTCCGATACCGGCTGGGCGAAAGGCGCGTGGTCGTCGCTGTTTGCGCCCTGGCTTTGCGGCGCGGGCATATTTGCATTTCATGCGCCCGCCGCCGATCCGGAAACGATGCTTGGCGTTCTTGAGAAATATCCGGTCAACATACTTTGCGCGCCGCCGACGTCCTATCGCATGCTGGTGAAGCAGCCGCTTGATGGACGCAAATTTAAATCGCTCAGACATTGCGTCAGCGCTGGCGAACCGCTCAATCCGGAAGTCATTGACGTGTGGCGCGACAAGACCGGATTGCAGATTTGCGAAGGCTACGGCCAGACGGAAACGACAATCCTTTGCGGCGTATTTGACGGCATGGAAGTAAAACCGGGTTCCATGGGATTGCCGGCGCCGGGCGTTGATCTCGACGTTATTGACGAAAATGGCGCGCGCGTCAGCGCTGATGTCGAAGGCGATGTCGCCGTGTCGCTCGATCCTGCGCCGCAAGGCCTTTTTCTCGGCTATCGTGACGATGAAGAACGCACTGCAGCGACGCGCCGGGGAAACTGGTATTTGACGGGCGACCGCGCTTTTCGCGACGCGGACGGTTACTTCTGGTTCGTTGGCCGCGGCGACGACGTCATCATTTCGTCCGGTTACCGGATCGGTCCTTTTGAAGTTGAGAGCGCGCTCATTGAGCATCCCGCTGTCGCGGAATCGGCGGTTGTCTCAAGCCCCGATGAAACGCGCGGCGAAGTTGTCAAAGCCTTTGTCGTCCTAGTCAAAGGACGAGAAGGGACGGAGGCGCTGGCGCGCGAATTACAGGACCATGTAAAAAAAGCGACTGCGCCCTACAAATATCCGCGCAAGATCGAGTTTGTTGAAAGCCTGCCGAAAACGATTAGCGGCAAAATTATTCGCAAAGAGCTGAGGACCCGCGAATGGGAAGGTCATCGCGGATGACCGAGATCTATAGCCCGATGCTCGATGACAGCGAAAAACTGTCTCGCGCCGCCCTTTCAGAATTACAATTTGAGCGCCTGAAGAAATCGCTCAACCACGCCTATCAGAATTCAGATCATTACCGCGCTGCATTCGATGAGAGGGGCGTAAAGCCTGGCGATCTCAAGTCGCTCGCTGATCTTTCAAAATTTCCCTTTACGACCAAGGCTGACCTGCGCGCGAAATATCCTTTCGGGTTTTTCGCAGAGCCGATGAGTAATGTCGTGCGCGTTCACGCGTCATCCGGCACGACCGGTAAACCGACAGTTGTCGGCTACACAAAACGCGATATCGAGATCTGGTCATCGGTTGTGGCGCGCTCCATTCGTGCTGCCGGCGGCCGGCCGGGCATGAAAATCCATGTCGCTTACGGATATGGCCTCTTCACCGGCGGTCTTGGCGCGCATTATGGCGGCGAGGCGCTTGGCTGCACGGTCATTCCAATGTCAGGCGGCCAGACAGAAAAACAGGTTCAGCTTATCCTCGATTTCGAGCCCGACATCATCATGGTGACGCCGAGTTATATGCTTGCGATCCTCGATGAGTTTCGGCGCATCGGCGTTGACCCGCGCACAAGTTCCTTGAAAATCGGCATATTCGGCGCCGAGCCATGGACTGAATCCATGCGCTGCGAGATTGAGGCCGCATTCGCGATCGATGCGGTTGATATTTACGGCCTTTCTGAAGTGATGGGGCCGGGCGTTGCAAACGAATGCGTGGAGACGAAAGACGGTCTCACAATTTGGGAAGACCATTTCTATCCGGAGATAATCGATCCCGAGACCGGCGCCGTTTTGCCAGACGGCGAGTTCGGCGAGCTCGTCTTTACGTCGCTTACCAAGGAAGCGATGCCGATCATCCGATATCGAACGCGCGACCTGACGCGGCTGCTTCCGGGTTCGGCGCGCGAGATGCGGCGGATGGCGCGGATTTCCGGGCGCACCGACGATATGATGATCATTAGGGGCGTTAATGTCTTTCCGACCCAGATCGAGGAGCAGATTTTGGCGTTGCCGGCGTTGTCCCCCCATTACGTGCTGGAGATATCGCGCCCCGGCCGAATGGACGAATTGAAGGTGATGGTTGAAAGGCGCGCCGATGCTGGTGCTGAGGCGGTCGCGGAGGCCGTCAAATCCCTGCGTCACCGAATCAAATCGCTGATCGGCATTTCAACAGCGTTGGAGGTCGCCGAGCCCGGCGCGATCGAAAGGTCTCTTGGGAAGGCAAAACGGGTTACCGACAAGAGGCCGAAATAGTCAGGTTCGGGCGCGTATGCGCCTGCCCAGATTACCCATAACATATTGTTTCAACGGTTTAATTTGCCAAAGGCTGAGACTTCGCATAGGAGCGCGGCTGGAGGCCGCAGTCAGGCCGGGCGCGCCGAGATTGCAAGTCATTCGCAAAAATGACACAACAGCGCTGACGGAGCGGCCGCAATGATTTTGTCCGAGTTGAAAAAAGGAAAAGTCGCCGAAGTAACCGGCATTGCCGGGAATGATGCGGCGCTCGCTGCGAAACTGCGCGAGGTAGGTTTCGCGGAAGGCGACGAGGTCGAAATCATGCATTTCGGGCCCTTGGGCTCAAAGCCGATTTGCGTGCGGCTCAATTCAACGCTTATTGCGCTTCGTCCAGATGAGGCGTCGGTAATAGAAGTGGCGGTCCGCTCGTGAACGCAGAAATGCTTGGCGATTTTCGCGTCGCACTTGTCGGCGCGCCGAATTGCGGAAAATCGACTCTTTTCAACGGGCTGACCGGCGGCCGCGCGAAGGTGGCCAATTATCCTGGCGCGACTGTCGAAATGCGGTCGGGCCGGTTTGTGACTCCCTCGGGCGCCAAAATCGAACTTGTCGATCTTCCAGGCATTTACGGCATGACGCCGCGTTCGACGGACGAACGCGTTGCGCTGGAGGCGGTGGCGGGCGCCGGTTCGTCGCCGCCCGATATGATTCTCGTTCTTGTCGATGCTGCGAACATCCGCACGCATCTTCATTCTGTCCTGCAATTGCGGGCGCTCGGCCTGCCGATGATCGCCGTCCTCAATATGATGGATCTCGCTGAACGCGATGGGCTTGAGATCGATATTGCCAAACTTGAAGAACTGCTGGGCGTTCCGGTCGTCGCCTCGCGGGCAACGAAGAAGGCGGGCCGCGAAGCGCTTATCGCCCGTATTGACGAGGTCTTGAATCGCGGTCTGGTCGCACCGGCAAAAACGACGAAACTGATATTCGCGACCTTCAGAAGGAAGCGCGCGCAATCGCCCGTGACGCGATCGTGGCCGAGCCTTTGCTCAATCGCACAACGCGCATCGCGGACCGCCTCTTTCTGCATCCGGTCGCCGGTGTTCTCATACTTTTCGGCATTCTTTTTTTCATGTTCCAGGCGGTTTTCACCTGGTCACAACCCTTGATGGGCATGATTGAAAATGGCGCCGCTGGTCTTGGAAGTTTTGTCGGTGCAGCACTGCCGGACGGATGGTTCAAACAATTGCTGGTTGAAGGCGTCATCGCCGGCGTTGGTTCTGTCGTCGTTTTCATGCCGCAGATCCTCATTCTATTTACGTTCATCTTGTTGCTCGAAGCGTCAGGCTACATGGCGCGCGCCGCCTTCTTGATGGATGAATTGATGATGCGCGTTGGGTTGAACGGGCGCGCTTTTATTCCGCTATTGTCGAGCTTTGCGTGCGCCGTGCCGGGGATCATGGCGGCGCGTGTTATTGAATCGGAACGCGACAGGCTGACGACTATAATGATTGCGCCGTTGATGACCTGTTCGGCGCGCTTGCCGGTTTATGCGATTATCGTCGCGGCGTTCATTCCGCCGACCCTGGTCGGGCCGTTCAATCTGCAAGGTCTGGTCATGTTCGGGCTATATGTCGCCGGCGTCATCAGCGCCGTCATCGTCGCCTTCATATTGAAGCGCACAGTGACACAAGGCCCGCCGCAACAGCTCATCATGGAATTGCCGACTTATAAATGGCCAAACCCGCGCGATTTTTTCGTGAGCCTTTGGATGCGCGCTGCGGCTTTCTTGAAGCGTGCGGGCACGATCATTCTTTCAACGTCAATCGTGCTCTGGTTTCTCGCTAGCTTTCCTGCGTCGGCGACAGATCTTCGCGGCACATACGCCGGCATGATTGGCTCGGTGCTTGAAAAAATCCTGGCGCCAATCGGCTTTAATTTGCAGATTGCGATTGCGCTGGTTCCGGGGATGGCGGCGCGCGAAGTCGCGGTCGGTGCGCTCGGCACGGTCTACGCCGTTCAGGGCGCGAATGCGGACGGGGAAGGGCTCGCTGCCGTCTTGCAAACGGCATGGTCGCTGCCAACGGCCCTTGCATTCCTCGCCTGGTATGTTTTCGCGCCGCAATGTTTTGCAACGCTCGCGACCATACGGCGTGAGACCAATAGCTGGAAGTGGGTCGGTTTCGCACTCGCCTATCTTTTCGGACTCGCCTATTTCGGCGCCGGCGCAGTTTACTGGTTGGCGCGCGCGCTTGGCTTGTAGGGGCCGAGGCGAGCTGGCGCCGGCGCTGCGATAGACTTTATTAACCAGATATTTTCCCTGTACGCATAAGGTCCTGCTCATGATTTCCGGGGGGCCGACATCGCCGCAGATCGCCTCTGACCGGGCGCTGGAATTGCCGCGCGCGGCGATTGCATTGCTTGTCGTGTGCGGGTTGTTGTCCGTAACGGTCTGGATAACCTCCGACCGTATCACGGCGACGGTGCTTTCAGATTATTTTCTAATCAATCAGGATATTTTGCTGGCGATATTCTTGGCGATTGCGCTCGTTGCGGCGAACGCCTTGCGCATGCCGTCGCTCCGCCTTTCAGAACCGGCGATCAATGCGCGCCACGTCTTGTTACTCTCTGTCGTGCTCGGACTTGCCTGCTACGCCGGGCACTATTTTCTACTTTCAGGCTACGACCTTTCGCGGGACGAACAGCTCGCTGTTTTTGATTCACGCATCTTTTCAGCAGGCGAACTCGTGGCGCCGCTCGCGAAGGAGTGGCGCGACAATGTCGACGCGCTGAACACGATGTTTCTTCTCGAAGTGCCTGACAACGGCGCGCTCGTTTCAAATTACCTGCCCGTCGGCGCGATGGTGCGTTCGTTTGTCGGCCTATTCGGCGACCCCGCGCTCGCAAACCCGATCTTTGTCGGTCTCGGCGCGATGACGCTCTGGGCGATTGTGCGAAAGCTTTGGCCCGGCGACCGCTCGGCGGCGCTGATCGCCATGGTCCTCTATGCCGGGTCCGGCCAGATCCTTTTCAACGGGATGACGGCGTATGCAATGACCGGCCATCTCGCCCTCAATCTTGTCTGGATCTGGCTTTTCCTGCGCGGACGCCTGGTCGCGGACATTGGCGCGCTTGTCGTCGGTCTTGCGGCGACCGGTTTACATCAGCCCGTATTTCATCCGCTTTTCGCCGGCCCTTTTATCGCGATGTTGTTCTTCCGCCGCGATTATCGCCGGTTCGCGTTGTATGTTGCTGGCTATGGGCTCATCGCCGCATTCTGGGCGTTGTGGCCGATATGGATGAGCGCAATCGGCGGGCAGGGCGCCGCCGGCGCGAATGAAGCCGGCTTTACGACAAGGCTCGCCTATTTTCTTGAGGGCGCGGGCCCGGCCGACATACGGCTGATGATCCTAAACATGGTTCGCTATTTCACCTGGCAACATGCGCTGGCGCTTCCGCTTCTTGTATTCGGAATGCGCGCGGCTTGGCGCGAAAATGATTTTGCGCGCGCGTTGATCATCAGCTTCCTGATGCCGTTGCCGGCGATGCTGGTGCTTTCACCCTATCAAGGACATGGATGGGGCTATCGTTATCTCCATGGTGAAATTGGCCCGGCGATTCTTATCGCGGTTTACGGTTGGAAAAGCCTTCGCTTTGACGAGCGTCGCCGGATGGCGCTTGTCACGGTATCAACCGCGGCAACATTTCTGTTGATGATGCCGGCGCAAGCGTATTTCATGCATGGCATATATGCGCCTTACGCGCGGATGAGCCAGGAGATTGACAAGGCCGACGCCGATTACGCCATCATCGGCAATCACCCGGCGCCTTTCAGCGACGATCTCGCCAATAATCGACCCGATCTTTCGAACCGTCCTTTGCGTCTCCTTCAGACGCAGGTCACGCCCGAAACCGTCGCACGCATCTGCAAAAACGGCGCAAGCGCAGTGTTTATCGGTTATGCGGACATGGGACCGATGCGCGAAGTTTTTGGCGCAGCCATGGAATCCCACGACGACGAGTTGCGCGCCTTCAAAAAGGCGATGGCGCTTGCGGGCTGTCGGCGGGTAAGCTGGCCGCCGCTATAAGGCTTATTCGTCTTTCGCGCTCGCAAGCTCGGTTATAAGAATACGCCAGTGCTCAAGCGCGCCGTCAATCGAAGCCACGGGAATGCGCTCGTTGAGCCCGTGGGCGAAATTGTCAGACGGCTTCATGAACAGACCTGAAACGCCGTAGCTCGGAATGCCCTCGGCGCGGAAAAACGAGCTGTCTGTGGCGCCGGCTGACATTTCCGGCACAATGGGCAGATCCGGATAACGCGTATGCACGGCTTTGGTGACTGCGGCCAGAACGTTATCGCTTAGTGGCGAGCCGTCGCTCCAGTGCGGCGTATCAACAAAGCTGACGCTCGCTTCCGGGTCATCGATAATTTCCACAAGTTTCTTGCGCACGTCTTCTGGATCAACGCCAGGGAAAATCCGGCAATTGACGTTTGCGGCTGCGCGTTGCGGCAGGGCGTTCATCGCATGTCCGCCGGAAAGCATTGTCGCGACGCATGTCGTGCCAAGCTGCCCGACATATTCGGGTTCGGCGCGCAAGGCGCGGATCGCCTTTTTATCTTTCGGATTTTCCGCAAAGCGCGCCATCGCTTCGGCGATCGGGCCTGACGTCATCTTCGATGTTTCACGGAAATAACCGAGCGTCGTTGAACTGGTTTGCACAGGAAAATCATAAGCCGCAATCGCGTCGAGCGCTTTTGCGAGATGATAGATCGCGTTGTCTTTCGACGGGCGGCTTGAATGTCCGCCGGGATTTGTAAAGGCGATCTCATAGTCGGCGTAGGTTTTTTCTGCTGTCTGCAGCGCGTAAACAAGCGGCTCGCCGTCCTCGCGAAGCGTGCCGCCGCCGCCATCGCCATTAAGAACTATTGCGGCGCCCTTAAGCGCTTTCGACAGTCTTTCTGTTGACGCCATTGCGGTTTCTTCATCGCCCGACAGGACGAGTTTGACGTCGCGCTCCGGTGTGAAGCCTTCTTCCTTGAGGCGCGCCAGGGTGAGCGTCATCATGATGACGCCGAATTTATTGTCCGACGAGCCGCGCCCGAAAATATAGCCGTCTTCCTCGACCGGGGTGAACGGATCGCGCGACCAGTCTTTCGGATCGGCGGCGACAACGTCCATATGCCCGGAAAGAAGGATCGCTGGCTTGTCGGTCTTGCCCTTTAGCGTTGCGACAAGCGTCGGCGCCGGGCCCGTTTCGTCAATGACGACGTCGTTCGGGTCGAAGCCCGATTTGACCAGAACGCTTTTCAGATAGGCTGCAAAATTGGCGATCTCCGGCGTTTTCTCGACGGATTGGAAGGCGATCGCGTGGTCAAGCATGTCGACAGCGCGGGCATGAAGAGCGGGCGGTGCGTCTTCTGCAAAGGCGGTCGAGGCCGCAGCGAGAATTACCGGCACGAGAAACGGAACGGCTTTGTGCGACATGTGATCACCCTCTTATTGGTTATTCTGAAAGCTTCCAATCCGGTCTTATGAAATGACATGTATAGCCTTGCGGATAGCGCTCAAGATAGTCCTGATGAAAATCTTCAGCATCCCACCATTCGCCGGCCGGTTCTATTTTCGTTACGACCTTGCCGGGCCATTTGCCTGACGCCTCGACAGCGGCGATGACGGCGTTCGCTTCGGATTTTTGCGCATCGTCCAGGTAAAAGATCGCCGAGCGATATTGCGAGCCGACATCATTGCCCTGCCGGTCGATGGTCGTCGGATCATGAATCTGGAAAAAGAATTCGAGAATGTCGCGATAGGAAGTTTTCGCCGGGTCATATGTAATTCTGATCGATTCTGCGTGCCCCGTCGCGCCGCTTTTGACGTCCTTATATTCGGGCTTGGTGAGGGCGCCGCCCGTATAGCCGACTTCCGTATTGATGATGCCGGGCAATTTTCGGAAGAGATCTTCCATGCCCCAGAAACATCCCCCGGCGAGAATGGCGGTCTTCGTTTCCGACATAAGAACTCCTAGTGCCCGGCGCCAAACTCGCGCCCCGCAAGAAAACGCTCGGCTTCAAGCGCTGCCATACAGCCCATGCCGGCGGCGGTCACCGCCTGGCGGTAGATATCGTCAGTGACATCACCTGCTGCATACACACCGTCGATCTCCGTCGCGGTCGAATCGGCCTTGGTGACGATATAGCCGTTCTGCTTCATCTCGACCTTGCCCTGGAACAGTTCCGTCGCCGGCTTGTGGCCAATCGCGATGAATACGCCGTCGGTCGAAAGTGCTCTTATTTCGTCAGCTTTCGCGCTTTTCAGGCGCACGCCAGTGACGCCGAGCGGGTTTTCATCGCCGGTTATCTCATCGAGAACATGATCCCAGATGACTTCAACATTTTCCTTGGCGAAAAGACGGTCTTGCAAGATCTTTTCAGCGCGGAATTCGTTGCGCCGGTGAACGACGGTTACCGATTTTGCAAGGCCGGAAAGATATAGCGCCTCTTCGACGGCCGTATTGCCGCCGCCGACGACAACGACATCCTTGCCGCGATAGAAAAATCCGTCGCAGGTCGCGCAGGCCGAAACGCCAAAGCCCTGAAATTTTTGTTCCGATGGAATGCCGAGCCATTTGGCTTGCGCGCCGGTTGCGATAACGAGCGCATCCGTCTCGTAGACCTCGCCAGAATCGCCCTTCAGAGAAAAAGGCCGTTTTGAAAGGTCGACATCGACAACAAGGTCGGCGACGAATTCCGCACCAACATGTTCGGCTTGGCGTTGCATCTGCTCCATCAGCCACGGACCCTGAATGACGTCCGGAAAACCCGGATAGTTTTCAACGTCGGTCGTGATGGTCATCTGGCCGCCGGGCTGCAGTCCATGGAGGACGACTGGCTTCAAGCCGGCGCGGGCGGCGTAAATGGCGGCGGTGAGCCCGGCCGGGCCGGAGCCGAGAATAAGCAGTTTGGTTTTCATCTTTTCCCTCTGTCGAACCCAGCGGATATGGCGATTCCGCCGGTCGCGGGCAAGCGCGCCTGAGCCTTCTCGCAAATGGTTGAAGGGTGAAGCCGAAAATGGTAACATCTGTTACTAATTTTGCTTCCGGCCCCAAATCCTTGAGGAATCGCCATGCGCAAATGGATCACCCCCTCCCATGTCGAAGGCGACGCCTCGCGCCAGGCGCATGCGGACCTTCCTGACGGCACCTATGAGCGCGAAATGTCGAAGGAGGGGTTTTTCGGCCCCGCCGCCTTCCTTCACCACAAGCGCCCGCCCACAAGCTGGGTCGATTTTGAAGGACCATTGCGGCCGCGCGCGTTCAATCTTGCAAAGCTCGACCACAGCCTGGGGAGCCCGTGGGCGGCGCCGGTCGTCCTTCATAACAAGGCGACGGAACTTCGCTTCTGGCGGCTCGACAAGGCGATGACCGGCTTGGCGCGCAATGCCGATGGCGACCAGCTTTTGTTCATCCATCAGGGGCGCGGCGATCTTTATTGCGACTTCGGGCATCTCGAGATTGAGCCAGGCGATTATGTCATGCTGCCGCGCGGCACGATGTGGCGTCTGGCGCCGTCAGAGCCATTCTCGATACTGACGATCGAGGCGACGAATTCGCATTACACGCTGCCGGACAAGGGGCTCGTCGGCAATCACGCAATCTTCGACCCGGCGCTATTTGATGCGCCGAAAATCGACGAAAAATTCAAGGCGCACCAAGCCGAAGACGGCGAGACACGCGTTGAAGTGAAAAAGCGCGGGCAAGTGTCGGTGATCACTTATCCCTACAATCCGCTCGATGTGGTGGGATGGCATGGAGAGCTATCGCCCGTACGGATGAATGTTCGTCACATTCGTCCGTTGATGAGCCATCGCTATCATGTGCCGCCGTCAGCACACACGACTTTCCTTGCGGACCGCTTCGTTGTTTGCACTTTCGCGCCGCGGCCTTTTGAAACCGATCCCGGCGCGCTAAAAGTGCCGTTTTTCCACAATAATGATGATTATGATGAGGTGCTGTTCTATCATGCTGGCGATTTTTTCAGCCGTGATAATATCGACGCCGGCATGATGACGTTCCATCCATCCGGATTCACACACGGTCCGCATCCGAAAGCATTGAAGAACATGTTGGTGCAGAAAAAACCGGCGACTGACGAATATGCTGTGATGATCGACACGCGCGATCCGCTTGATGTCGGCGTCGGCGCGGAAGCAGTCGAATTCAACGCCTATGTCGACAGCTGGAAGCCGAAAGGGGAATGACGATGAGCATTATAGCCGGTTTTGCCGGAATTGTTGCGCTCGCCTCAGCAGCAGGTGCGCCCGCCGTCGCCCCGAAGGATTCTGACGCATCGATTGTGCTTGTGCGTCATGCGCTCAAAGAATGCAGCGGCATGCAATGCGACCTTAAGAAGAAAGGTCATGAGCAGGCCGCGCGCCTTGGCAAGATTACAGCCACGTTGAGGGCCGCTGGCATGACGCTCGGCGGCGTTTACAGTTCGAGCGCGTGCCGGACGGTTTTGACAGTGACGCCGGCCGCAGATGAAGCGGGGCTGCCGGTCAATGAATATGAGCCTCGCGACGGTCTCGGCTATTGCGCCTTTCCGGGCCCCGGCGATTTAGCAGAATCGCGCCCCAGCGAAGCGATGCGCCCAAAAGCGGGGGTTACCGAAGGCGAGGGACTTTCCGCCAGTCGCGACGCGTTGATTGCGGTAATAAAAGCGAAAGCGGAAAATGCGCCCGACGGCGATTTCGCGCTTGTCGCCGACCATTCAAATTACGTTTGTGACTGGTTCCGCGCGCTTGGCGTTGATCCGAATTCATATGCAAACGAATGCGTCACCAAAGACGGCTGGCTCGCCGAAACAGACTATGGCGACATATACTGGCTTTACGATGCGAAAAAAGGCGAGGGCGCTGATTGGCGCCTGATTGTCCTTGAGGACGCCTTCGGTTTCGATCAATAAGATGCTCTAGATTTTGTGCGCTGAGAGGATCTGATGAAGCTTGCTTCGCTGAAAGAAGGCCGCGACGGCCGGCTCGTAATCGTATCGGACGACCTGACCCGCTATACGGATGCGACGCGCATTGCGCCGACATTGCAGGCGGCGCTTGATGACTGGGAGTATGCGGAGCCGCATCTGCGAGAGCTTGCGCAAAGTCTTGAAAATGGCGCAGCGCCGGTTGAACGCTTTCACGAGCGCGCCTGCGCCTCGCCATTGCCGAGAAGTTATCAGTGGGCGGACGGATCGGCCTATGTCAATCACGTCGAGCTTGTCCGGAAGGCGCGCGGCGCTGAAATGCCTGCCTCCTTCTGGACCGATCCGCTGATGTATCAGGGCGGATCGGATAGTTTCCTTGGGCCGCGCGACGATATCCTAATGCCGCAAGACGAAGGCTTCGGCGTCGATATGGAGGGCGAGGTCGCGGTCATTACCAGCGACGTGCCGATGGGCGTGACGCTGGAGGAAGCGCTTTCCCATATTCGCCTTGTCATGCTGGTGAACGATGTTTCCCTGCGCGGGCTCATTCCGGCCGAATTGGGCAAAGGGTTCGGCTTCTTCCAGTCGAAACCGTCCTCGGCATTTAGCCCATGCGCTGTCACGCCTGACGCGCTCGGCGATGCATGGAAAGACGGAAAGCTTCACCTTCCGCTGCTTGTCAGCCTCAATGGCGCCCCATTCGGCAAGGCGGACGCCGGCGTCGATATGACGTTCAATTTCGGTCAGCTCATCGCCCATGCGGCGAAAACCCGACCGCTTGGCGCCGGCGCGATTGTCGGCTCAGGTACGGTTTCGAACAAGCTGAACGGCGAGCCCGGCAAGCCGATCGCCCAAGGCGGGGCGGGCTATTCGTGCATTGCCGAAATCCGAATGATCGAGACGATAGCGACCGGCGCGGCAAAAACGCCCTTCATGAAATTCGGGGATCGCGTTGAGATTGAAATGCTCGACAATAAGGGCCGCTCGATCTTTGGACGGATCGATAACACGCTCGTCCGCTATGAGCGGTAAAAAGCCCACTTTTAACTGAAAGGGTCGCCTCGATTGGTTACTTTAAGGGAGCGCTTCGTGCGGGGGTGCCAGGCATTTTGCGCGCCTCGAGAAAATCAGGAGTCGTCCACGGCAGATGAAAAGAAGACGTTAAAACGCCCAACGAGAAGTTTCTCGGAATTTTTTGCGCATCTGAAATCGGTCAATGGTTTCAATCCCGTGTGCTGCATTGACGTCGGGGCAGCGAGTGGGACGAAGACAATCTATGAGGCGTTCCCAGAAGCGTTTCACATCGTTTTCGAGCCGCTGCCTGATTTTCACGATGCGCTCGCTGAAACGATGGCGCAGTACAGGCACGAGATACATTTGTGCGGTTTAATGGAAACATCCGGCGACCGGTCTTTGCTGCGTCACCCCGATCGATACGGATCTTCGTTGATGCACAAGCGCCGCGCTGGCTCTCAAAACATTGTGAATGTTCCGGTCCGCACGCTTGACGAGGTCATAGGCGGAAGACAATTTCCGGGCGGCATGCTTCTCAAGACCGATTGCCAGGGCTCTGACCTTTTTGTCTTGAAAGGTGGAGAACAGACGCTCTTGCAGGCGGATGTTATCATAGTCGAGGCTTCGCTCTTTCGTTTCTGGGGCGCCCACCATCCTGACATCTACGAGATCATGCAATTTATGAGAGCGCGCAATTTTGTTCTCTATGATGTGCTGGACGGTCTCTTTCGCCCAAGCGACAGCGCTCTTGGCCAACTCGATCTTGCTTTTGTGCGTGAGGGCGGTCCTTTCCGTGAGAGCGCTGTATGGTGATTGCGGCCCATTGAACGCGCCAGAAGATGGATTTATTGCGTCATAGCTCCTACAACTGCACATCTTGCAAAAAAGGGGCTAATTATGCCCAGCCACCGCGCCCGGCTCGTCAGCCGCTATCTTCGCTGGACGTTCAAGCCGATCGATATTTCGGAAATGGATCCGGCTGAATTGCGCGCGCTTGTCGAAAAGCGCACGCCGCCGCTCTGGCCGAAAGGCGTGGAGCGCGAGGAAATCACTTCGCCGGTGACAGGCGAATGGCAACGGCCGGACAACGCACGACCCGGCGCGACGATCTATTATTTGCACGGCGGCGGCTATGTATTCGGCTCGCCGCGCACGCATCGCTCATTGACCTACGCTTTGTCGCGGGCCGCTGCTGCGCCCGTGTTTTCGCTCGACTACCGGCTGGCGCCCGAACATCCTTGCCCCGCCGCGATTGAAGATGCGCTTGCCGGCTGGGACTGGCTCTTGTCGACGGGCCTGAAGCCTGAGGAAATTGTAGTTGGCGGCGATTCGGCGGGCGGCGGCCTGACGCTGGCGCTGTTACAGGCGTTAAAGCAGCGCGGCGGCGCGCTGCCAGCAGGCGCGTTTCTTTATTCGCCATGGACCGATCTTGCCGCGACCGGAGACGCGATTAGAGAAAACGCCGAAAGCGATCCGATGTTTCAGGCGGATAAGCTCTACAATGGCGGGCGGCATTACGCCGGCGCGCTTGAACGAACTGATCCGCGCGTGTCGCCGCTTTACGGCTCATTTGTCGGCCTCCCAAAGACGTTCATATTTGTGAGCGGCACCGAAATTCTGCGTGACGATTCAGTGCGCGCCGTCGAAAAAATGAAAGCTGCCGGCGTTGATGTTGAATTCGTTCTTCAGGACGGACTTCCTCATGTGTGGCCGATTTTCCGTCCGCTGATGCCGGAGAGCCAGCGGACAATTGAAACAACAGCAGCGTTCATTCGCAGCGTGGTGAAGACTGACCCTGCGCGCGCCCAATTGGAAACCGCTGCAGCATGAAATCCGACATGGCGAAATTGCTGCTTGCCGTGCTGCTCGACATTCTCGACTTCACGCTTGGCAGGATTCTTGGCGCCGGCACCGTCATGGATTTGATCTTCGCCGGCATTGCTTTTGTCTTGTGGGGGCCGATCGGTTTGCTGGCGCTCTGGGAGGCGCTCGAGCCGACCGATCAGATTGACGGTTTCGTGCCGACAATGACGCTCATCGCACTCAGCCAGATGGGCAAGAAGCGCAGATCAAGATTGGACGCCGCGTAGTAGATGGAAAGAACCGAAGGCCGCAGCCTCGGACGGGGCTGCGGCCTTCATCCCGCAACGATCGGGGCGCAAAAATCTAGCGGCAGCGCGATCCGCGATAACCGCGCGGTCCGTAACGGCGGAACTTGCCGTCATCCCAGTAGCTGTCGCCATAGCAGGGATCTTCGTAATAATAGCGGTCCGAGTAACGATCATAGCGGCGATCGCCATACTCGCGGGCCCGGCCAAAACAGGTGCCGGCGCGCGAGCAGCCTTCATAGGCGCCAAGCGCCGCGCCGATCAGAGCGCCATAGGCGGCTCCCTTGCCGGGGCGTCCTGCAAAAACTTCTCCGGCGACAGCGCCGCCGGCGGCGCCAAGCGCCGCGCCATAAAGCGCACCTTCACCGGTCGACTGGCATCCCGCCGCCGCCATTGCCAAAGCGCCCATTCCAACGAGCATCATCTTCATGTCCAGTTCTCCTCTCTTGGGGAGCCGCATTTGAAGAAAACGCAACTTGTGACCCCCGGGCCAATCCTCTCGTGAGATCACCATCGGTTGCGCTCGCGGCGAGAATTGGGCGGAACTCGCGCCAATTGTGGCCGTGCTGCGGCGATTCATTGCGCCGTGGGGCTTGGGCGGTAAATTGCGCGCGAGCGCGTGCTCGAACCCCGGCGACAAGGAGACGGCCATGACTGACCGCAAGGCAAACGCGATATTCCTGAAATCCTATCCGCAAGGCTTGCCGACACCGGATCTGTTTGAAACGCGCGAAATCGCGGTCCGTGCGCCCGGCGAAGGGGAATTGCTTCTTCGGACCGTCTGGATGTCGGTCGATCCCTATATGCGCGGGCGCATGCGGCCTGACGTGAAAAGCTATATCCCGCCATTCTCGCTCGATGAACCGCTCGATGGCGGCGCCGTTAGCGAGGTTGTAGAAACGAACAACCCGAATTTTTCGGTCGGCGACTATGTCGTCGGCTTTCAGGGCGGCTGGCGCGAATACTGGATTTCGAATGGCGAGGCCTTGCAGAAGGTTGATTCAGGGCTCGCGCCCTTGTCTGCGTATCTCGGCGTCCTCGGCATGCCGGGTCTTACTGCGTGGGCCGGCCTGACGCAGATCATGAAGCCCAATCCGGGCGAGACCGTCTTTGTTTCAGCTGCGTCCGGCGCCGTCGGCTCTGTCGTTTGCCAGCTTGCAAAAGTAAAAGGCGCGCGCGTCGTCGGAACGGCGGGCTCAACCGCGAAATGCGATTGGCTGAAAAATGAAGCGGGCGTTGATGTCGCGCTTAATTACAAGGACTACAAAAATGCCGCCGAATTGACAGCGGCTTTGAACAAGGCAGCGCCCGACGGCGTTCACTGTTATTTTGAAAATGTCGGCGGCATGCATCTTGAGGCGGCGTTGAATTGCATCGCGTTCGATGCGCGCATTGCGCTTTGCGGCATGATCTCGATGTATAACAACACCGAGCTTGAGCCGGGTCCTTCAAACATCGTCAATCTCGTTGCGCGAAGCGCGTTGATGCAGGGCTTCATTGTCTCGAAATATATTGCGCTCGCGCCGCAATTCGCGATGGAAGTCGCGCCCTTGCTGGCGGGCGGCAAGATCAAGTTTCGCGAGTCGGTCTATGATGGACTCAGCAAGGCGCCGGAGGCGTTCCTTGGACTTTTCAGCGGTGAAAATTTCGGGAAGGCGGTCGTGCGCGTCGGGCCGGACAGAGTTTAGCGCAAACTAAAGGGCGACATCGCTCGACTTTCGAAGCGCGTCGAAAGCCTTGATAATGCCGAGCACGTTTTCGAGCTCGCCGAACCGGATCATGTTCGGGCCGTCTGACGGCGCATTGTCAGGGTCCTTATGCGTTTCCATGAAAAAACCCGCGACACCGACCGCGGCGGCGGCGCGCGCCAGAACCGGCGCGTAATCGCGTTCGCCGCTCGAAGCCGCGCCGGCCCCGCCAGGCTGCTGCACCGAATGCGTCGCGTCGAAAATGACCGGAACGCCATTGGCTTTCAATTCAGGGATTGCGCGGAAATCCGTCACCAGCGTGTTGTAGCCGAAGCTGACGCCGCGCTCTGTGACCATGATGTCGGTGGCGCCGAACTCAACGAGCTTGTTGACGACATTGCGCATGTCCCATGGCGCAAGAAACTGACCTTTTTTGACGTTGATCGCACGGCCGGTCGCCGCCGCCGCGGCAAGCAAGTCGGTCTGGCGGCAAAGAAAGGCGGGGATCTGCAAAATATCCACATGTTCTGCGAGGCGTTCGCATTGTTCAGGCAAATGAACGTCAGTCAGAACTGGGAGGCCGACGCCTTCGCGAATTTCACGAAAAACCGAAAGCGCCTCATCGAGCCCGACACCGCGAAAACTTTTCGCGCTCGTCCTGTTCGCCTTGTCGAATGACGTTTTATAGACGGTCTCGATCCCGAATTTGTCGCTGAGATCACGAATGGACGTCGCCATGTCAATCGCATGGTCGCGGCTCTCCATTGCGCAGGGCCCAAGGATGAACGCTGCTGCGCCGTCATTGGAGAATGTCGCCTTGCGTCCGCCCGGTGCGCAAACCGTTACAGCCTTATTCGGCATTGTCGAAGCGCCTTCGTCGCGCATCAAAAATACTCCTGGATCATCGAAATTCATCTACCACTGCGCCGCCCGCCACGGCAACGCGGGACGCCGGGCGGCTTGCCTTGCCGCAACGGGGCGCTTGGTCCATACAGTTTTCCCGCTGGAATAAGGCTGTCAGGTCGCCCGATCACGCTTTTTCTTAACCATGTAGGCGGAAAAAAGTCCCCTGAAACTGGAATTGGATCTTGGCTGCAAGCGCTGGAAATAACGGATCAGATGACGATCTCGCCGCGGCGAAAGCTGTGCTCAATGGCGAGGCTGATGCGCTGCGCCAGATGGCTGCGTCAATAACGCCGGAGTTTTCCGAGACGGTCTCGCGAATTCTTGAGGCGAACGGTCGCGTTATTTGCGTTGGGCTCGGCAAGTCCGGTCACGTCGCGCGCAAGATCGCTGCGACCTTATCCTCGACGGGCACCGCCGCTTATTTCGTCCATCCGGTTGAGGCTAGCCATGGCGACCTCGGCATGATTCAATCGAACGATATTGTTCTTGCCCTTTCTCGTTCAGGTGAGACCGCCGAGCTTGACGATCTCGTTCAATTTACACGCCGTTTTGATGTCTGTCTCATTGCAATGACAGCGGCGCGTGACAGCGCGCTTGGTGCGGCTGCCGATATCGTGCTCGAAATTCCGGATGCGCCGGAAGCCTGCGCCGAAACAAACGCGCCGACAACATCGACAACGCTGATGATCGCACTCGGCGATGCGCTCGCCGTCGCTTTGCTGAAGCGACGCGGTTTTGATGCGCAAAACTTCAAGATGTTTCATCCGGGCGGCAAGCTCGGCGCCATGTTAAAGACGGTCGGCGACATCATGCGCAGCGGTGAGGCGGCGCCGCTTGTTAAAAGCGGGCGCTCGCTTGGCGAAGGCGTTTCGATCATTTCAGAAAAAGGATTTGGTTGCGTTGGCGTCGTCGACGAAAAAGGCAAACTGATCGGCGTGATTACCGATGGCGATCTCCGGCGTATGATCAGCGCCGGCCGGACTGTTTCGACAGTTAACGAAGCGATGACGAAAAACCCGGTGACAGCGGCCGAGAGCGACCTCGCTGCTGCGGTGCTCCAGACCATGAATGAGCGCAAGATTACGCAGATTTTCGTCGTCGAAAATGGCGCGCCGGTCGGGATTGCGCATCTTCATGATATTTTGAGGGCCGGCATCGCCTGATCGCCGCGAGTGATTATAAAGCATTCACAAAGAACGTAGGATAATGAACTCACTATGAAGATATTCGTGACAGGCGGCGCGGGGTTTATCGGCTCGGCGGTGGTGCGCATGGCGCTCGACCGGGGGATGTCGGTTGTTAATTTCGACAAGCTCACTTACGCCGCCAATACGGACAATCTCAAAGGCTGGGACGATCGCCCGGCCTATGCTTTCGTCAAGGGCGATATTTGCGATCGGGAAGCGGTGGCAGCGGCGCTCGTCAAACATCAGCCGGACGCAATCATGCATCTCGCCGCGGAAAGTCATGTCGATCGTTCGATCGACGGACCGGACGCCTTTATCGAAACGAATATCGTCGGCACCTATTCGCTTCTCACCGAAGCGCGGCGCTATTTCGAAAAACTTACGGGCGAGCGCAAGGCGAAGTTTCGTTTCCACCATGTCTCGACCGACGAGGTTTATGGGTCGCTTGGAGCGACCGGGCTCTTCACCGAAGAAACGCCTTACAAGCCGAACTCTCCCTATTCGGCCTCAAAGGCGTCGTCGGATATGCTGACGCGCGCTTGGGCGGAAACGTTCAACCTGCCTGTGGTGACCAGCAATTGCTCGAACAATTACGGGCCGTACCAGTTTCCGGAAAAGCTCATTCCCGTCGTTGTGCTCGCCGCGCTCGAAGGGCGCACCATCCCGGTTTACGGCAAGGGCGAAAACATTCGCGACTGGCTTTATGTTGATGATCATGCCGACGCGCTTCTGGCGATCATCGGAAAAGGCCGCCTCGGCGAGACTTACAATGTCGGCGGCAATAATGAGCGCCGCAACATTGATCTCGTCGAGACGATTTGCGCGCTGATGGATGAATTCATACCGGCCAATTCGCCGCATAAGAAGCTTGTTTCCTTCGTTGCCGATCGGCCGGGGCACGATCTTCGCTATGCGATCGACGCGACGAAGATCGGCGCAGAACTTGGCTGGGCGCCGGCGACAAATGTTGAGGAAGGCCTCGCAAAAACAGTCCGCTGGTATCTTGATAATCGCTGGTGGTGGGAGGCGATTAGAAATCGCGGCCATAGCGATGATCGGATTGGCCTTGGCGGCGAGGGGCGGGGCTGAGATGGAAGTCGAAGCGCTCGCAATACAAGACGTAAAAGTTTTCACGCCGCGCAAATTTCAAGATGCGCGCGGCTATTTTATGGAAAGTTTCAATGAGCAGGCGCTTGCGCCGCATGCGCCAGGGCTCCGCTTCGTCCAGGACAATGAATCCTGTTCGCGCGAGGCGTTCACAGTTCGCGGCCTTCACTACCAGAAGCCGCCTTTTGCACAGGACAAGCTCGTGCGCGTTATTGCCGGGGCGATTTTCGATGTTGTCGTTGATGTGCGCAAAACCTCGCCGACTTATGGAGAATGGGTCGGGGCGGAATTATCTGCGGAAAACTGCAAACAGCTCCTCGCGCCCAAAGGCTTCCTTCATGGCTTCATGACGCTCGTTCCAGGCACGATCGTCGCTTACAAAGTCACGAATTTTTATGACGCGACGTCGGACGCTGCTGTTTTCTGGGCGTCGGAAGAGTTGGGCATTGACTGGCCGGCGCCGCTGGAAAAAGCGGTGCTGTCAAAAAAAGACGCCGCCGCGCCGCAATTTTCAGAATTTGCGTCGCCCTTCTAGAAGACGCGGTCGCCAATCATCCGCAGCAAATAGTCGCCATAACCGCTTTTAAGGAGCGGCTCGGCAATCGCGCGCAATTGCTCGGCGTTGATATAGCCTTTGCGGAAAGCGATTTCCTCGACGCAGCCGATTTTCAGGCCTTGGCGCTCTTCAACGGTTTGCACGAACTGGCCGGCTTGCAAAAGAGAGGCGTAAGTGCCGGTATCGAGCCAGGCGAAACCGCGTCCCAAAAGTTTTACCTTGAGCGCACTGTCTTCAAGATACATCTGATTGAGCGTTGTGATTTCAAGCTCGCCGCGCGGAGAAGGTTTGACGCGTCTGGCGCGATCGCAAACGGTTTCGTCATAGAAATACAGGCCCGTGACGGCATAATTCGATTTAGGCTTTTTCGGCTTTTCCTCGATGGAAACGGCTGCGCCCCTTTCGTTGAATTCAACAACGCCATAGCGTTCCGGGTCGAGCACGTGACTTCCGAATACGACGGCCCCGGATTTCAGCGCCGCCGCTTCGACAAGCATTTCTGCGAGGCCATGTCCGTAGAAAATGTTGTCGCCAAGAACGAGCGCCGCCTTTTCGCCGCCGAGGAATTCTTCGCCAATGATGAATGCCTGCGCGAGGCCTTCAGGTTTTGGCTGCACGGCGAATTGCAGGCGAATGCCCCATTCGCGGCCGTCTCCAAGAAGCTTTTTGAAGCTCGCTTCATCTTCTGGCGTCGTGATGATCAATATGTCGCGAATGCCCGCCAGCATCAGCACCGAGAGCGGGTAATAGATCATCGGCTTGTCGTAGACGGGGAGGAGCTGCTTCGAGGTTGCGCGGGTGATCGGATAAAGCCGCGTGCCCGAGCCGCCGGCAAGGATGATGCCTTTCATGGGGTCGCCTCCAGCGAGCTTTCGATGCGTTCAAGTTCAGCGATAGCGAGAAATAGATGATAGAATATTGACGCGGGAATGGCGTCCGCCGTCGGATTGCCGTTTTCGTCGAATGAATCGATCCATGCGCCGGGCGGAATCGGAAATCCGGCTTGCGGCGCTAGATATTGTTCCAGCAGCAGACCGCCGGACTGCTCGATGACTGGGTGCGGATCGGCGCCGAGCCGCTCATAGCGGGCGACGGCGGCTTTCAGTCTTTCGGTATTTGTCCATGACCGCGAACCCTTATCGATCGGCGCGCCGTCGTTTCGAACCGTATTCACGACCGCGCCGGTTTTCGGATTCATGCCGAAACGCTCTGAATAATCAATCAACTTGCCGATAAATGGGTCAAGGTCGCGCTCTGCGTTGACATGAGGAAGCCTTGAGGCTGCAGCGAGTATCCACGCCCATTCGAACTGGTGCCCCGGTTCGACAAGCGCGCCTTTTTCTCCATCGGCTGGGGACATATCGTCGTTGAAATATTCCGTCAGACTGCCCGTGTCCGCGTTGAAAAAATGCGAGCGGAAAAGCTCAAGCAATTTTCCGGCAGTTTCAGCGTAGCGCGCATCGCCGGTTGCATCGTAGGCCGCAATCGCTGCTTCGGTAAGATGCATATGCGGGTTCTGCCGGCGCAGAGACGGCGCCGGATAGGCGTCGTAAAACCCCTGTCCGGATATATGCGCCAGGCGCGAGAGAATAACATCATGCGTTACGGTCATGAGGTCGCGATAGGGGGCGTCGCCAGTCGCGCGCCACGCTGCGGCGAATGCGAAAAGCGCAAATGCATTGTCGTAAAGATCAAGCGCAGGGTCGTGGACTTTTCCTTCGCGCGTCAATAACCGGGCGTAGCCGCCATCGGGTAGGCGCGCTTTTGTCTCGAGATATTCCGCACCATGAGCGATGAGGTCGCGGCCGTCTTCCCATCCAAGGAGCGCCGCATGGGAGAATACATAGATCTGCCGGCAGGTAACGCGCGTGCGCTTCAAGGGGCGCGCGGCGTCGCGGCCCGTGAAATCTAGTTCTTCGATGAAGCCGCCATAGGCGCGATCAGGCCCGGCTTCGGCCCAGAAGGGCAGCGCGGACTGGATGCGCCAGCGTTTTAGCCGGGCGATCGTTTCTGCGCTGTTTGCGGATCTCGAATCGGTCACGCTAAACTCTGTCGTTGCAACGTTTATAGCAAATCGTCCCGCTTGCGGGCCTTCAATTCCTCAACGATTTTTTTTACGTCCTGCGCGCGCGATTTTGGCGCCACGAGCACCGCGCCGCCGCTTGCAACGACGATGACATCGTCAAGGCCGACAACGCCGACAAAGGCGCCGTCAGTGCGAATGACGCAATTTTCCGCGTCGATCGTATAGATGCGATCGTCGGCTGAAGCCGTTGTAAGCGAAGACCATGAGCCTACATCATTCCAGCCGGCGTCAACCGGTCCGACGACTGCGGCTTTGGAAGTCTTTTCCATGATCGCGTAGTCGATCGAGTTTGAAGGGCAGGCTGCGAACGCTTCGGCATCGAGATCGCATCTCACGCCTACTGTCTTCGCAGTTTGGAGAGCCTTTGTCGCTTGCGCCAGAATTTCCGGTTCAAGCGCGCGGAATTCATCAATCATGCCCTTCGCCGAATAAAGAAATATGCCGGCGTTCCAGTAATGCGCGCCGCTTTTGAAATACGTCTCTGCTTTTGCGAGTTCCGGCTTTTCGTAGAATTTTTGAATTTCATACACGGATGGCGAGATTTGCCGGCCGCGCTCGATATAGCCGTAGCCTGTGTGCGGTTCGCTCGGACGGATGCCGAATGTGACGATGGCGCCGGCCGCCGCTGCATCAGCGCCGGCGCGGACGGCCGCGCGGAAGGCCGCCGCGTCCGCGATCTCATGATCGGCCGGCAGGAGGAGAACGAGCACGCCGGGCTCCAGTTGTTCGGTCAGCGTCGCTGCGACGGCGGCGACGGCCGCCGTGTTGCGCGGACAAGGCTCGGTGACGATCGCCCGCGCCTCAAGGTCGATTTCCTGAAGCTGGCCTGCGATCATTTCGGCATGCGCGGCGCCGCCGATGATGATTGGCGCAGCAAAATCCGGTTCCAATCCGTCGGAGGCGACCCGCAAAGCGGTCTCCTGAAAGAGACTTTTCGATGATGTCAGCGGCAGAAACTGCTTGGGGCGCGCCTTGCGCGACATCGGCCATAGTCTCGTGCCGGCCCCGCCTGACATGATGACTGGTTGAATGCGCACCTTAACCCTCTCCCGCCGATGCCTTACCAGGCGCCTGATAGTATTCACCGTCCCTGGTTCCAGGCGCTTTCCTATCGTGGGTCCGCCCGATATTGGCAAGGCTCGGGGCTCGAATCCGGCGGACAAATCAGGAATAAGCCCCTGTTTTCAGTTGACGAACAACGCAGAGCCCCTCAGTCCGGACCATTATGGCGCGCCTTTCCGTCATCATCGTTAATTTCAACTCCGGGACCCGGCTCGCCAGGTGCCTTGACCACCTTGCCGCCCAGAAGTTCCGGGACTTCGAAATCATCGTTTTTGACAATGCCTCGAGCGATGGTTCGATCCGACGCGCCAAAGCCGAAGCGGACGCGATCGCCGCGCCTCTGGCGGGCGAGCTTCGCTTCATTGAGAGCCGTGAAAACCTCGGGTTCGCCGCCGGCAACAATCGGGCGGCGGAGGCCGCATCGGGCGAATTCCTCGTTTTCCTCAACCCGGACGCCTACGCCCATCCTGACTGGCTCGCGAAGCTCGTCGATGCGAGCGAGCGCTGTCCGGATGCGGACGCTTTCGGCTCGACGCAGCTAAACGCCGCCGACCCTTCAATGCTCGATGGCGCAGGCGATGTGTTTCATATTTTCGGGCTTGCCTATCGCGGCGGCTTCGGCGCGCCGTCTTCCTCGATGCCGCCGGAAGGGGAATGCTTTGCGCCCTGTGCGGCGGCGGCGATGTATCGCGCCGGGCGATTTCGCGAATTGCAGGGCTTTGACGAGCGTTTCTTCTGTTATGGCGAAGATGTTGATCTTGGATTTCGCCTACGCCTTGCCGGCGGAAAGGCAATGCAAATACCTTCAGCCGTCGTCTTGCATGAAGGGTCCGGCGTAACCGGAAGGCGCAGCAGTTTTACCGTCTATCACGGACACAGAAACCGGATCTGGCTCTGGTGGAAAAACACGCCGGCGGCGCTGCTTATTCTAAGCGCGCCATTAAACCTTGTGCTGACAATATTGCTCGGCGTGCAGCATATGGCGAGAAGCGAGGGGAAGAGCTACTGGAAAGGCATTTTCGACGGCATTAAAGGCATGCCGCGCTTTAACGCCGATCGCAGACGAAATTTGAAATCGCGGCGCGCATCCTTTTCCCGCCTTACGCGCATCATAGCCTGGTCGCCCCTGGCGCTACTGCGCCGCGCGCCGAAAATCGTACATTCGCGATAAGCTGAATTTCAAAAATTTCGCTGATTTGCGCCTGATGTTCATGAAACGATCTCAAAATTAACCAAGTTCAGGCCTTTTTGGCAAAGTTATCCCCCTCCTTTTCATTGGCTTTAGGCTCCGAGGCGTCAGTTATCTGCAAAGGATCCAAGCGATGGATTTGTCGCCTCGTCTCAGTCTTTCCTATGTGCTGCCGCAACAGGCGCAAAAGCACGTTACCGTCAATGAAACCTTTCGCCGGCTCGATGCGCTCGTCCAATTGAGCGTTTTGTCGCGAACCGCCCCCGATGAACCGGCGACGCCCGCGGAAGGCGACGCTTATTTACTGCCGGTTGGAAAATCCGGCGGCGCCTGGTCGGCATTCGCCGACCATTCAATCGCGTCTTTTCGCGACGGCGCATGGTCCGAGATTGCGCCATCGACGGGATTTGTCGCCTACGTCGCCGATGAGGACGCTTTCTACAGATTCGCCAGCGGGCTTTGGGGTGCGCTCTCGATGGGCGGCGCAACGAATTCGACAATGCTCGGCGTAAACACCAATCCTGATGCAACCAACCGTCTCGCGGTCAAATCCGATGCGTCGCTTTTCAATCATGATGATGTAACGCCCGGATCAGGCGATCATCGGCTTACAATCAACAAGAGCGCCGCCGACAAGACGGCGAGCGCCGTTTTCCAGAGTAACGCATCCGGCCGGGCTGAGTTCGGCCTGACGGGCGATGAAAATTTCCACGTCAAAGTCTCGTCTGACGGCGCTGCGTGGACAGAGGCGGTCGTCATCGACGCCGCGTCCGGTTACGCCGGCTTTGGCGCCGCCGCGCCGCAATCCGCATTGCACGTGAAACAGCCGTCCGATGCGCGCCTTACCATTGACACAGCGACACCCAGTCAGGGGGGCGGCTTCGACATCGTCAATTCCGGAGACGGCGCAAACTGGCGGGTTACCGGACAGGCCTCCCTCTTCAAGATCCGCGATCACGCCGTTTCACTCGATAAGCTCATTATTGAGGCAGGCGCCGGCGGAAACGCCTGTTTCGACAATTTCGCCAATCTCGGGGTTGGCGTTCCTAATCCGCAGGTCAAGCTTGAGGTCGACGGGCCGGTCAGGGTCAAATCCTACGGGAAAGGGGCGCTACCATCCGCGAATCCGGCCGGGCAAATCGTTTATGTGACGAATGAGGCGGGCGGCGCGACTATCGCCTTCTCGGACGGTTCCAATTGGCGACGGGTTGCCGACCGGGCGGTTGTGTCCTGAGGCCGTCAGAGCATCACGTCGAAATTTGCCCGCTCTAACGATTGTCGGGGCGGGCCAAATGAACAATAAGCGTCCTCGCTGGCGCCTGATGAAGGCGTTCCGAAGACGTGCGTAATGCGGAGGAATGATGAAAAAGGCGATTATTACCGGGGTCACCGGGCATGACGGCTATCTCGCCGAATTGCTGCTTGAGAAGGGTTACGAAGTGCACGGCGCGGAAGCGCCGCAGTTCGCTCTTCAACACCGACCGCATCGACCATCTCTATCAGGACCCGCATGTCTCGGGCCGTCGCTTCATCCTCCACTATGGCGACATGACCGACTCATCGAGCCTCGTCCGGATTATCCAGCAGGTGCAGCCGGACGAGATTTATAATCTCGCCGCGCAGTCGCATGTCGCGGTCTCGTTCGAAGAGCCGGAATATACAGCCGATTCAGATGCGCTCGGCGCGCTGCGCCTGCTCGAAGCGATCCGCATTCTTGGCCTTGAGAAGAAGACGCGCTTCTATCAGGCCTCGACCTCTGAACTTTACGGCCTTGTCCAGGAAATTCCGCAAAAGGAGACGACGCCTTTTTATCCGCGCTCGCCCTATGCGGTCGCCAAACTCTACGCCTATTGGATCACCGTAAACTACCGCGAATCCTACGGCATCTATGCTTGCAACGGCATTCTCTTCAATCATGAAAGCCCGATCCGCGGAGAGACGTTTGTCACGCGAAAGATCACGCGGGCGCTGGCGCGCATCAAACTCGGTCTTCAGGACCGGCTTTACCTTGGCAATCTCGACGCCAAGCGCGACTGGGGCCATGCTCGCGACTATGTCGAAATGCAATGGCTGATGTTGCAGCAAGAAGCGGCGGAAGATTTCGTTATTGCAACCGGCGAGCAATATTCGGTTCGAGATTTCGTCACCGCCGCGGCGGCCGAGGTCGGCATCGCTATTACCTGGAAGGGAACCGGAATGCAGGAGAAAGGTTACAACGAGACTGGCGAATGCGTCGTCGAGGTTGATCCAAAATATTTCCGTCCCGCCGAGGTTGAAACGCTGCTCGGCGATGCGTCCAAGGCGCGCAAGAAGCTTGGCTGGAAGGCGAAGACGTCTTTCAGGGAGCTTGTCAGCGAAATGATGCGCGAGGATCTGAAATCCGCTGAACGCGACGAGCTTGTTCGCCGGCATGGATATTCGTCCTTCGATTATCACGAGTAGATAATGGACAAGCGCGCGAAAATTTATGTCGCCGGCCATCGCGGCATGGTTGGCTCCGCAATCGTTCGCCGACTGGAGCAAGGCGGTTATACGAACATTATTGTCCATACGCATAAAGAGCTTGATCTGACGCGACAGGAGGCAACCGAAAAATTTCTTATCGAGAAGCAGCCGGACTATATTTTCTTAGCGGCGGCGAAAGTCGGCGGCATTCTCGCCAATGACACGAAGCGCGCTGAATTCATCTATGAAAATACCGCCATGGCCGCCAACGTTATCCATGGCGCGCACAAGGCCGGAATCGACAGGCTGTTGTTTCTCGGGTCTAGCTGTATTTATCCGCGCGACGCCGCCCAGCCATTGCGGGAGGAATATCTCCTTACCGGTCCGCTCGAGCAAACAAATGAACCTTACGCAATCGCCAAGATTGCGGGCTTAAAACTTTGCGAGAGTTATAACCGGCAATTTGGACGGAAATATCTTTCAGCCATGCCGACCAATCTCTACGGGCCTGGAGACAATTACGATCTTAAATCCTCGCACGTATTGCCGGCGCTTATTCGCAAGGCCCACGAGGCCAAGAATTCCGGCGCACGCCATCTTGAGCTTTGGGGGACAGGAACGCCGCGCCGTGAATTTCTTTATTCGGATGATCTTGCTGACGCCTGTGTCTACCTGATGGAGAAAGAGATCGGCGAGGGGCTTTATAATATTGGCGTTGGCGAGGATGTTACGATCGCAGATCTGGCGCGCCTTGTTATGGACGTCGTCGGTCTTGATGCAGAGTTGCGTTTCGACACGTCGAAACCCGACGGCACGCCGCGAAAACTCCTGAATGTCGACAGGATGACTGCGCTTGGCTGGCGCGCGCAAACTTCTCTCAAAGACGGCGTCGCCAATGCTTACCAAGACTTTCTGGGGACTCATGGCGGCTGAAGGCGCAGCGCTCTCCTTTGCCTTTTCAATGCCGCTAGGGCCTGATTATAGCCCCCGCGTGCATTACGCACTGCGAAGCCTTCGCGCACAGGGCGTCGATATTCGCCTCGCATATTGCGATGCCGGCGGATCGGACGAATCGCGCAAGGCGGCTAACGAATATGCAGACATCGTCACCTATCGCCGCCATGGACCTGATGACGGTCAGTCTGCGGCTATCAATGAAGGCTGGCGCAATGCCGATGGCGACATTTTCAGCTGGCTCAATGGCGATGATTATCTGGCACCCGGCGCATTAAAGCATGTTGGCGATATTTTTGCAGCAAATGAGGACGTCGATATTGTCTACGGACAATCATACATCCTCGACGGGGACACGATGCTAGGCGGCCTGCATCCAGCCGTCGATGGCGATATTGATGTCATCTACCGGCATAATCTTATCTCGCAACCCTCATGCTTTTATCGAAAGCGCGCGCTTGAGGAAGTGGGGATGCTGAAGGAAGATCTACACTTCACCATGGATTGGGATTTATGGGCGCGGTTTTATGCTGCCGGTTTGCGGTTCCACTATACGCCTGAGATTTTATCGAGCGTGCTGTGGGAGAAGGGAACGAAAACCTCGGGGCTATCACGCCGGCGCATGAGCGAGATCGCGCATCTGACAGGAACATATGAAGGCCCGCTCACTGTTGTAAAAACAATGATCGGCTTTTCGCTGCACCATTTGTTTGAATATAGCGCGGTTGGCCCATTACTTTCCGGAATGAGGAAAAGGCTCGCCGGCACGGCAGCGCAACGCGCCAATATCTGGCGCCCTACAAATGACGACGCGAGCGCAATCGTGCCGCTCTATCATTTTCTGGATGAGAGATCCGCCCATCTTCGTATCAGCTTTGCCGATGAAACAAGCGCTGTTCTTGAACTTGACGGGCTGGCCGTCGAGCTTCGCCGTGAACGTGAGACGAAGCTGCCGGCTGCTATTTTGCCCGGAAAAGCAACAATGCTGACTGTAAGGGCCACCGCGGAAGAATCGCCTTGTATTTCGACAATTGAGTTTATTGCCGATGGAGACCCCGCGTGAGCTTAATCCAGCCCGCATCTCGCATAAGATCATGTGACGAAACAGGGGAGGTCGCGGCGTGAAAATCACAATTGCGACGCCTGTGCTCAACGGGGCTAAGTTTTTGCCGGAAGCTATCGCATCAATGCGCCGGCAGACGCATGAAAATTTCGAACATATTATCGTCGATGGCGGCTCAAGCGACGGATCGCTTGAAATCGCCCATAAGGCGTCGGCGCAAGATAGCCGGATCCGGTTGATCGAAGCGCCTGGACTGGGGCAGTATGCTTCAATCACGCGCGCTTTTGACGAGGCGAAAGGCGAAACGCTCGCCTGGCTCAATGCTGACGACATATATACGCCTTGGGCGCTTGCATGCGTAGCACGCGCTTTTGGCTTGAACCCGGAAATGAAATGGTTGGGCGGCTGTTCGGGATGTTGGGATGAAAACGGATTATTGCGATATGTGAGAGCAGACGCATGGCGCCCGCGTGCGCTTATCGAGCGTGGCTGGTTTCACAAAGACCTTCTTGGGTTTTTACAACAAGAAACAATCTATTTTCGGCGCGAGTTGTTTTCCGCACTTGCGCCAGAAGATCGTGCGGCGTTTGAAGAGGCGCGACTTGCTGGCGATTTTATTTTGTGGAAACGATTTGCCCGTTTGGCGGAACTCGAATTTATCCCGACCGTCCTTGGCGGATTCCGACGTCATGCGGGCAACCGCTCTACGGCGGGGATCGATGATTACATGGCGGAGGCGCGCACTGATGGGGCCATGTTCCTGTTTTGGCCCTTCATCGGACTTGCGCGCAGATATTCGTGGTTTCGAAGCGCTGCGCGCGCACGTAGCGCCGCCGATACAGAGGACAGACGAATCCAATGAGTAAGAGATTGGAGCAAGGTAAGGCGTGCGAATTTATAATTACATGATTTTACTTGGTTTTCTGGGGTATTTGTGCGCTTGCAAAATGCAGGCGTTGGTGCGATTTAGTCCTTAACAGGGCAAGTCAAATTAGATGTTTCGCAAGTGGCGCAGGCGCCATTGCACGACATGACTAAATCGATGGAGTGAGACAGTGAAAATTTGTGTGATTGGCGGCGACGGATTTTGCGGGTGGCCGACGGCGCTGCACCTGTCCCAGCGCGGGCATGATGTCGTTATTATCGACAATTTGTCGCGGCGGAAAATTGACGTCGAGCTGGAAGTTGAATCACTGACGCCGATCAAGCCGATGTCTGTTCGTCTTGCGGCTTGGGAAGAAGTTTCCGGCCGCAAAATTCGTTATGAAAATGTCGATGTCGCCAAAAATTACGCGCGGCTTCTTTATCTTTTTGAAAAATTCGAGCCGGATGCAATCGTTCATTTCGCCGAACAACGCGCTGCGCCGTATTCGATGAAATCATCCTACCACAAGCGCTACACAGTCGATAACAATCTGAATGCAACAAACAACGTGCTCGCTGCGATTGTTGAATCGGGAATTGATGCGCATCTCGTTCATTTGGGAACGATGGGCGTTTACGGTTACGGCACGTCCGGCATGAAAATCCCTGAAGGCTACCTGACTGTCAAAGTGCCGATCGACAGCGGCGAAGACGTGTCGCAGGAAATTCTCTATCCGGCCAATCCGGGGTCGATCTATCACATGACCAAGACCCAGGATCAGTTGATGTTTGCGTTCTATAACAAGAATGACGGGTTGAAGATCACCGATCTTCATCAGGGCATCGTCTGGGGAACGCAGACCGAAGAGACCAAGATGGACGACCGGCTGATCAACCGGTTCGACTATGACGGCGATTACGGCACGGTCCTCAATCGCTTCTTGATGCAGGCGGCGGTCGGCTATCCGATGACGGTTCACGGCACGGGCGGGCAGACGCGGGCCTTCATCCACATTCAGGACACGGTTCGCTGTATTGAGCTTGCGATCGAGAACCCGCCGCAACATGGCGAGCGGGTGCGCATCCTCAACCAGATGACGGAGACGCACCGCGTCCGCGACCTCGCCAAGCTCGTTTCCGACATCACGGGCGCGGCGATCGAGAATGTGAAGAACCCGCGCAAGGAAGACGCCGAGAACGACCTCCATGTTGAAAACAAGCAGCTTCTGGGGCTCGGCCTTGACCCGATCACGCTTCAGGAGGGCCTGCTGGAGGAAGTGACCGACATCGCCAAGCGCTTCGCCGACCGCTGCGACCGATCAAAAATCCCGTGCATCTCGTTCTGGACGAGCAATCAACGGCCGGCGTGACGGCTCTTGGGCCGATCAGAAATGGTCCCAGACGTCATCGCGCCCGACCATGTTAAATGGCGGGTGGCGGAACCAGTCCACATGGCCGAAATGCGTTGATCCGTGCCCGGCGCCGAAATTGTAGATCAGACGCTCGGTTGACCGCCGGTGCGCCAGCCCTTCCATTGCAGTCAGAAGGCACACGGTTTCGTCCCAGGCGAAAAAGTGTTCCAGCGTTGCGGTGGGCTGCCGGCCGGGCGTTACCTCAATTCTCGCCCTTACATCGGGCGTGAGCGCGTCACGAACAAATTGAAGGTATTCTGGCTCGGACATGAGATAGCAATCGCGAAGTTTCTCCCAGATTGGCCGCAGCTTCGTTCGCGTTGTCGACCAACCCCAACCCTGGAAGCGCGCAAAGTTCTCGCCTTCACCCTCGACAAGAAACGGGTGCCCATAGACTGAAAATATAGATGGATCGTCTTCGATCGAATCGAGTTCGCACGAGAAACCCTTGATTGCAGCGCCAGTTGGAAAGCAATCATCTTCCAGGAACAAGATGCGCTCATGTTCGGCCATCATCTCGCGCATGGCGACGATCATCATCTTGCGAAACCCGTAATTCCCGCGGTTGCGGCGGATATGCGCAACGCCAAAAGAGCGGGCGATATCCTCGACCTTATCGATGGTTCGCCGTTTTGCGGGGCGCCCCTGATCCCCGTCGATGAAAACAGTTGTGTTTGCAATCTCGTCTTGCAAGGCGAGGCTTTCGAGAATGGCGGCAAGGTGATCAGGCCGGTCATGGGCGAAGACGGCTACGCCGATTGGCTTTCGCAACACATAAGAATCATAAATGGAAGTCCGTTTCACGCGCTTGGCGGGTGCAAGCGCGACAGCGCCTACGCCGCTGTTTGGCTGGCGTGCGGATGCGATCGATCTTCCCGCTTTCTTGGCGCGATTGCGTTCGCTCAGAACAAAACGAAGCGGGCGCAGCGTAATGATTGACAATAGTCGAGGCGCAAGGATGGATTCGAATTTCGCGAGCCGGGCTTTCGCTTGGGCCAATTCCTTGCGGATCGGCTCCAAATCCGCTCGAAATTCGGTGATCATCCGATCCGCTTCGATCTGGCGCTTCTTGAGGACCTCATTTTGCTCGCGCAATTTCCGAATTTCCTCCTGAGGATCGGAATTCTTGCGTGCTGAATCGGCGTTTGACTCCATGAAGGGGGTTCCTATGGATCTGGCGGTTTCTTCGGCGTCGCCGGTATGTGGATTCCGCATTCTGCCTTTTCAAAATTTGACCATCGCCCAGATCGTGGGTCATCGCCCGGCTTCACGCGATCCGAACACGGAAGGCACCCTATCGACAGATATCCCTCTTTCACCAAGGGGTGTTCCGGGAGGCGGTGGGCGACGAAATACTCCTTGATCTCTTCTCGCGACCAATTGGCCAAAGGATTGAGTTTCGCGCGATTATCGGCGATTTCGACGATGGGCATTTGCGCGCGAAGGGTGCTCTGGTGGCGTTTGCGGCCATTGATCCAACTATCGAATGGAGTGAGCGCGCGTTGCAGCGTCTGGGTCTTACGGACTGCGCAGCAAGCGTCTGGATCTGTGCGGTTTAAGGCGCCCATCGGGTCAGTTTCATCCACATGCGACTTCCGAGGTCCAATAGTCCGGACGTCTTCCAGGCCTAGGAGGTGCTGCAACCTATCACGATAGCGAAGCGTTTCGCCGAAGAGCTTGCCTGTGTCTATGAAGATCACGGGAATGTTCGGACGTATTTGCGCGGCAAGATGAAGGAGCACAACGGAGTCGGCGCCGAAAGATGAGACGATTGCCGGAGCGACAAAGAGAGGTCGTTCGAGAGCATCGGCAATGATGTCTCGCGGGTCGAGAGCTTCGTATCGGGCGGACAATTCAACCGCACCCGGGACCTTGTCTATCGTCGCGGTGCTCGTCTCAGAGGCGCCGGTATCGTTGCACATCAAAATTATCCCTTGTGCGCCAACGATTCTTCTCGTGCCAAATGCCCCCCGGCCGGTCAAGCGAGTATTCCTCACGCGCTCGCTAGGCTTTCGGTTTCGCCAGCGATTTAGTAAAGTCCGTATTTGCCCCGGCGGTGTTGAATCCGGGCAGCCGTGAAAATCTCATTCGGAAGGGCGGATGCCGCGTTTCTTCATCGTTGATCCGTCTCTAAGAGACATGCGCGGTCACCATTTCGCCCTTTCGACGGCGGCGGCGCAGTCAGCCGCGGTCGCCGGCTTCGAACCATGGTGGCTTTGTGCGAAGAGCGTCGCTTCGGAATTTGAAAGTCCGGATGCAAAGATTCACCGGACTTTCGGCGCGACAATGTACGAGAATTACACCCTGACCGGCGCGCAGGGGGGGAGAGGGCCGGATCGAACGCATTTTCGTCGCGTTCTTTCGCGAATAGCTCGTGTCGGAAAATCGATGCCGCATATCAATACGCCTCGAGCGCAGATTGATCTGGCGGCGACGTTCGCGCGTGAGCTCCGCCATGCGATGCGTGAGATCGACTTCACGGCGGCGGATCGCATTCTCATACATACCGCAGATGGCGCGACTTTCACCGCGCTTGCGAGTCTCACCGATGAGATGTCTCTGGACGAAACGCCGGTCTTCCATGTGGCGACTCCCTATGATCCGGTTGGCGTCATGCCGAACCGAATAAGCGCGGACGACGTGCTGCATTCCGTGCGGTCGTATCTTGATCGCGGTCTAATCGATCGAAAAATTTTTCTTTACGGCGAGAATGGTCTGTTGGCGAAACATCTCGCCTCGCTCTGGTCGGTTCCTGTGCGCGCGTTGCCCCTTCCGGCTGCGGCTCCGCTTGAAGAAGAAATTGCGGCAGCGCTCGCCTACCGGCGCGATCAGCTTGGTGTTGACGACGACGCCTTTCTCGTTATCTCGCTTGGCTCGGCGCGGATTGAAAAGGGGTTTGATCTCTTCCCCGAGATTATCCGCAGTGCAGTTGAGGGCGAAGCCCGCTGCCCGTCTCGCTTGAAATTCGTACTCCATGCTAGCGCCCAGATCATCGGCAGACATCCAGCAATTGCTGCAACATTGGAAAGGCTTCAGAGCTTTCCGAAGCAGCTGGTGAAGCTGCTACTCGACCCGCTTTCCGAAGACGAATACCGGTCGCTGCTTCTGGCTTGCGACGCTGTCGTGCTCCCCTATCGGCGTCAGGATTATCTCTACCGAAGTTCTGGTATTGTGACGGAAGCCATCGCGGCTGGTAAGATCCTGATTGCTACGAAAGATTCTTATCCCGGCGCGGCGGCGATGGAGGCAGGGGCGCTGGTCGCCTCAACGCCGGAGGCGTTTGGGGCGGCAATAATACGCGCAGCAATCGAAAAGAACCGGTTCGTCGCGTCAGCGATCGCAGCTCGCGACAGTCTTCTCGCTGAGAATTCCACAGAAGACTATGTTCCGAAGCTTCTGCGAAGTGAGGCGATTGCCTTTGCATGCTGATTTATCTCGAGGCAACGCGCCGATCGCATCGATCGGAACTGACTTAGGTGTTGGACTGAAGGCCTGCTAGGCCGAGCACGGCTCTAAGCTTTAGCAACCTGCTTTGCGGTTGAAGCTTGGGGCCTATTCGCCAAAGCCTCTTCGATCGGCCCGATAAATTTCGAGAAGCCGTGATCGAGAACAATCCCCTTGTTGCAAACACGGTTTAACATTGGGACGCTATGGCTCGCGAAAATGACAATGCGGGTGCGGTCAATCAGATTATTTAGGCGCTGTGACGCCTTTTCGCGAAAATTTTCATCGCCAGCCGAAAGCCATTCATCGAGAATGAGGATATCGGGCTCAAATGCGGTCGCGATGGCGAACATCAGCCGCAACGACATGCCAGCCGAATATGTCTTCATCGGGAGCTGCAAATAATCGCCAAGCTCTGAAAATTCGACGATTTCCCTAATTTGCGCTGCAATTTCGCTTTCTGTATGTCCCATCAGGCGCGCGCGTGAATATATGTTTTCAAATCCGGTGCGATCGCCATTGACGCCAAGATTAATAGAAAGAAGGGATGAGACGTGGCCTTCGATACGGACCTTGCCTTCGGTCGGCGGCAATATGCCGGCCATAACTTTCAGCAGTGTGGTCTTACCGGCGCCGTTCGGCCCTATGAGCCCAACGCGATCGCCGTCGGTCAGTTCGACATTGATATCATTGAGCGCTGAGACGCCAATATGTCCGTGCGCTTTACGTAGCGCGCCTCCAACGGTCATTTTATGAACAGTTTCGGCAAGGGTTTGTCGGCCGGTCTTTCGCAGCATGAAATCGACTGCGACGTTTTCCAATCTGATCAGCGCCATTGATCAACACCAATAGGGAAGGCGTCGGGCAAAATTGCCATAAACGACCCAGCCGACAACCGTCGCGACCGCGGCCATTCCGAATGCCCACACAAAGCTGATATTGACATCCGAGGCGTTGATAAGCGGTCCGCGAACAATATTCAGAAAGTGATAAAATGGATTGTAGTGCAGGAGATACGCGTATTCTCCCAAGCGGTCAGCATGCCAGAACACCGGCGTCGCGAAAAAGGAGAACGTCAATCCGGTATCGACAAACTGCCGAAAGTCCCTGAAACGCGTTGAAAGCGGGCCGAGGGCGAGTGAGCAGAAAAAACCTGTCCAAATGAGAAGGGAAAGGCCGACAAGCGATTTAAGGATGCTCGTAATGCTGGGCGCTACCCCAACAAAAACAAATACCGCCACCAGGACGATCAGCTTGAACATTAAAATCCACAGTGCGCGTCCAATAATTCGAAAGACAAGGACAGCCTTGGGAATCGACGATTGAGTAAAAAGAGAAGCCCCCGCGACAAATGCATTTGCGCCGTCATTGATAATTGTCGACATCAATCCCCAAGTTATTATCCCGGTTGTGACATAGGGAAAGTAAGTCTTGATGTCCGCCCCGAAAATCTTGCCATATAGCAGAGCGAGACCGCTGACCGTCGCCAAAGTGGTCAACGTTATCCAGAAGGCGCCGAGAGCAGCTCCCTTGTAGCGATTTGCGATATCATTGGCGATGATCGTCACGATGATATGCGGCTTCGCAATCGCCAGCGTCAGGTCTCGCCAAGCATACGCGAAACGGCTCCGCGAAGCGTCAAAATCATAGACAGGCAGTGGGGCGGTCATTACTGATGCAATTCTTCTTTGTGTCCCATTGGATTTGGTGACACTCCAAAACCATCCTGCCGTGAATCGCAAGCGGAAAGCCCACAATCGGACCGCCTCCCGGAGTCGGTCTTTCTCAAAGCCGGTTTGGCAGCAATGTTGCGCGTCGACATTGGCGGTCGCCGGCATGAATTATGCGCATTGCCAATTGTGGTGAGTTTTAGCGGCTGGCGGTTGGCGCGTTGACAATGTGAATGATCAGCGCGGCCCTCGCGGCGGCAATCCCGGTCCTACCGGGAGGGTTGGGGGCGATCGCGGACAATTTCTTCGCGTCGCCGCAAAAATTTTCGTGCCTCGCCCTAGTTTGGGCCGTTGACGCTTATCTAGCGGTTCGGCGCCAAGCGATAACCGGTCGCCGTGATGATGTACACGTCATTGTTATTACGTTGTTATATTCAAAGTTAACAACGCAGAAATCTTGGTCTAAATATTGCTTTTGTGCCGGCGATGGATTTATATGTCTTACGCAGTTTTGGGCGCAGACGCGGAATCCATGGGGAATGCTTGCGGGCTCCTTCTGGGCGCCCTGTCCAGCCAGAATTTGGCGTGGCGTTAGTAGTGTTGAGTAGTGTAGGCGTGGGCATATGAGTATCGACGGCACATCGGGCAATGACTCCCTCGACGGTACGTTGGGTGATGACGTTATCAACGGTCTGGGCGGCAATGATACGCTTAACGGCCTTGCGGGCAATGACACGATTGATGGCGGCGCCGGCGATGACTTAATCGATGGCGGCGACGACGCCGATGTGCTGATCGGCGGAAGCGGCGCGGATACGCTCTTTGGCGGCATCGGCGCCGACGATTTCAAGATTGTCAGTTTTTCTGATATCGCGTCGTCTGCAGACGTAATTTCCGATTTTGAAGTCGGCGATCAGATTACATTCGATTTCGCGGGACTTAACTTCATCGGTACGGCGGCGTTTTCAAATGTCGCCTTTCAATTTCGATTTCAGACTGGCGGCGGCCAGACGCAAATTGAATTTGACGAAAACGGCGACGGCTTAGCTGATCGATTTATCACGCTTACCAACGGCCAATTTTCACTTCGAACGGTTTCGGACTCGTCTGCGGACATCGAAATAGCTGTTATCGCGTCAGCGACGAGCGGCAATGATTTCATTCGCGGTGCAATTACCGATGACACGCTGTCGGGTCTTGCCGGCAATGACACCGTTGAAGGCTCCCTCGGCAACGACGTTCTGTTTGGCGACGCCGGCAATGACGCCTTGTTTGGCGGCGAGGGCGACGACTCGATAAATGGCGGCGCCGGCGACGATACGATCCAGGGCGACGCCGGGAATGATACGCTAACGGGCGGCGCAGGCGTTGATACGTTCAAGTGGAATACGCTTGATATGATCAGCGCGACCGGCGAGGTTATTACTGATTTTGACTACACAGATATTTTTGATCTGCAGATCATCGATATTCTCGGGCAGTTCAATGATCCGCGCGGCGTGGATCTGACATGGATCGGATCGAACGCGTTCTCGGGCGCTGCCGGAGAGTACCGCTTTCAAAAAGTGGGCGGTCAGACGCAAATTCAGATTGATGTCGATGGAGATGGATTTTCCGACCGGTCCATTATCATCACAAATGGCGAATTTGATCTGGCCGGCGACGGATTTGGCGTCATCACGCGCGACGCTTCGATTGCGACGCCGGTCGCCGACACGCTTTCAGGGACAACGGGCAATGACACGATCGATGGCCTTGCCGGCGATGATACGATTTCGGGATTGGCGGGAGCTGACTCGCTAATCGGCGGGCTTGATAACGATGTTCTGATCGGTGGTGCGGGCGCTGACACGCTTGACGGCGGCAGTGGTTCTGACACAGCGAGCTATGCCGGCTCAGGCGCCGGCGTCTTCGTGCGGCTGACGGACGGCGTTGTGAGCAATGGCGATGCAACAGGCGATGTGCTGACGTCGATCGAGAATGTCATCGGCTCTTCGCTCGCTGACCTGTTGATCGGCAGCGATGTGGCGAACCGCCTCGATGGCGGCGCCGGCGATGACGCTTTACGCGGTGGGATCGGCAATGACACGCTGATCGGCGGCGCCGGCGGTGACGATATTGACGGCGGGTTCGGTACGGACACGGTCGATTACACGGGCGCGAGCGCAGGCGTCTTCGTCAACTCCTTCAACGGCATCGCCAATAACGCTGAGGCGACGGGTGATCACTTGACGTCAATTGAAGTCGTGATCGGCTCATCGTTCGCGGACAATCTGATCGGCAATGACGCCAATAACGGGATCCTCGGCGGCGACGGCGACGATGTCCTGCGCGGCGCGAACGGCGCGGACGTTCTCAATGGCGGCGCCGGGTTCGACACGGCGGCGTATTTTGACTCGGCGACAGGCGTGTTCCTGAACTTGCAGACGGGCGCAGCCAACAACGGAACGGCGACCGGTGATACGCTGTTCAATATCGAGAATCTGTTCGGCTCCTACCACGCTGACCGTCTGATCGGCTCGCAATACCAGAACGTCCTTCAGGGCTGGAATGGCGCGGACACGGTCACCGGCGGCGCTGGCGACGACACGTTCATCTTCTCGCTCGGCGACGACCATGACACGATCACCGACTTCGTCGCCGGGGCGGCGACGGACGACGTCATCAATCTTCAGGGCTTCGGGACCGCATTCGACACATTCGCGGAAGTCCTTGCGGCGGCGAGCGACAACGGCGCCGACACCACCATCAACTTCGGCGGCGGCGACATCATCACCCTTCAGGGCGTCACCGTCGCCCAACTTGACGCCAGCGATTTCACCTTCGGGTAGGGGGCTATTGCGCTCGGCGTGCGCGCTGAGCAATAGGTAATGGCGCCGCCCACCGTGTCGTCGCCGATAAACTCGGGAGTGACGGCGCGAATATAGGCAGCTCCAAATATATTGATTCAATTTTGTGGGCTACATTGTTGAACAAAATCGCCCGTAGGCTGACGGCTGTGCGTTGGCGACCGCCCATGCTAGCCTATTCGAACAACCCGGCGCGAGAATGAAAGATGCAAGAGCGAACTCAAGCGTTGCCCGACGAGGTTGTGCGAACGCTACGAGCCGTGCGCGATCGTAATGCATTTGCAGCCCTGGGGCGTGCAGTCAGTTATCTGATGACAAAGCCGAGCTTTGCGGAAAGACAATTCGGGAACTGGTCGAGAACGCTTACCGGCCAAGTCAATCGCGGACACTACTTTCTCGTTACTGACGGAAAAAACATAGTTGGATTTGTCGGCTGGGCGATGGTTGACGAGAAACACGCGGCGTTGTGGCTCGAAGGGCGCGGCGACCTAAGCTCAAGAGACTGCATTGGCGGCGATTGCATGGTCATCAATGCGTGGGCGGCCGAAGATGAGGCCGTCAATCGATTTATCTTGAGAGAGTTGCGCAAGCATGCAGTCGGTTGCAAGGCGGCCTTCGCGAAGCGGTTTTATGAGGACGGCTCGGTTCGTCCGATGCGCATCGCCATCACGCCGGCACTTGCTCGCCATGTCGAGACCCGGTGTTGAAAAAGATTTCATCTCCCACGAAAATACTCTAAGGTGCCTTTAGGGAGAGCCTGACTCGTGCGTTTGCTGCGTTGCGGCGCGCAAAAATTCACGGCGCGGACAGGCAATTTGGGAGAGATGAAGAAATTGCTGCGACCGCAGCGAAGAATGTAATTTGATTTTTGGAAATTTCGTTGCTCGGCGTTTCTTCGGCGTTGCTGGGGAGCAAAGCCGCGAACGCAAGGCTTCGAATTGGAGGCGGCCTTATGCCTTTGGTGGAGGTCCGTCAGGTGTGCAACCAAGGTGCGGCGTCTTGAGAGCGCCGCAGGGCATCTGCAAAGGGGAGAACCCGCATGGCTATCTTTGACGCGTCCGCTGCGACTCAAGGTTTCAACATGACGAGCCTAACGGCGATTGACTGGAGCTCATATGATGTTGGCGGCAATAACAGCACGACAGAATATTCATATCTGACCGACGACGGGCATGACGTTCAGTTTTACGGGACGGGCTTCGCAGGCGGCTCAACTCCGAGCGCCGGGACCGTGACCAGCGGTGAAATTGATCTCAACAATGACGACTTCGCTAATCCCGACATATCATTCAGCGGATTCAGCGGTAGCCTGGTGACGATGACGAATACCGGCGCCAGCGGGAATAGCCCCGGATTTTACGGCGAGATCCTGGGCGGCAATGACACCGTCACAGGGTCCGCATTCGATGACACGCTGAAAGGGCTTGGCGGCGATGATACGATCATCGGCGGCGACGGCAATGACAGCCTTATCGGCGACAACGGAAACGATTCTCTTGATGGCGGGAACGGCAACGATACGCTCGAAGGCGGCGCCGGCAATGATTATCTGACCGACGGCAACGGTACGGATTCCATCTTGGGCGGAGATGACGACGATTATGTCATAGTCACATCAGGGATTTCGGCGGACTCTTTCGACGGCGGCACCGGCGGCACCGACAACGATACAATTGATTGGAGCTCTGTCGCCACGACAGGTTATGATTTTGACTTGGCGGCGGGCAC
>JAWKVJ010000002.1:0-129802 GCA_041398085.1 Parvularculaceae bacterium | reverse complement strand
TAAGCGCCCTGATATTGCGCGACTTCCTCGCCCATCAGGAAGACATCCGGGTCGCGGCGCATTTCCTCCGCCATTGCATCGCGCAAGGCGTCGCGAATGGTCGTCGCAACCATTTCGGTTCCTTCCGGCGCTTCCGGTTCCGGCGCAGCGGCAATTTGTGGCTTTTCAACTTCCGGTTCGGGCGCTTCCTGTTTTGCAGATGCCGGTTTCTGGCCGCCTGCGGCGCCGTTGGATTTTACTTCTGCGTCGCTGACGCTTTCGCCGTCATCGACCAGAATGGCGATCGGTTCGTTGACCTTGACGTTCTCGGTGCCGGCGGGGATCAGAATTTTACCGACCGTGCCCTCATCGACCGCCTCGACCTCCATCGTCGCCTTGTCGGTCTCGATCTCGGCGATGACATCGCCCGACGAGACTTTATCGCCTTCCTTGATGTTCCACTTGGCGAGCGTCCCCTCCTCCATGGTCGGCGAAAGGGCGGGCATGAGGATCGTCGTCGGCATGCAAATTCCTCGATCAATCGGGCGGCGCCCTGAGCTTTGACCATGGGGTCCGCGCCAAGGCGCTCACCTAGCCGGAAAGCCCCCTCTCGAACAAGCCCGGGGCCGCCCCCCTCCGCCGATCCAGACCGGCATTTGGCGCGTAACCAGCATATGAAAATACCGGCAACCATTTTTCTGACCGCCTTGTCCACCGCGGGCCCGGCGAGCGCCAGCGAGCTCTCCGCCGCCTTCAATATCGTCCGAAAAGGCGATATGATCGGCTATCACGCCGTCGAAGTGACCGAGGAAGGCGGGATCACTAGAACAGAAACGCGTATTCGCATGCGCGTCAAATTCGGGCCTGTCGTCGTGTTCCGTTACGATCTCGCCTCCATCGAGCATTGGCGCGACGGAGCGCTTCAATCGATCGAAAGCTCGACAGACCGCAATGGCAGGAAAATGAACCTGACTGTTCAGCGCACGGCTAATGCTTTTGTCGTCAACGGCTCGTCCTACCAGGGCGAGGCGCCGCTAAACGCTATTCCCGGCAGCTATTGGAACAAGGAAATCGTTGATGCGCCCGTCCTGCTCAACACGCAAAATGGTTCGCTCGTTCCCGTCAAAGGCGCCGATCTTGGCCAGTCGAAAACGCCCGCCGGCGAAGACGCGGAACATTATCGCCTGTCCGGCAGCGTCGATCTCGACCTCTGGTATGAGGGACAAAAATGGGTCGGTGCGGAATTCACCATCAAGGGCGAAGATCTCGCCTATCAGGAAATGGACGATACGGCGCAGGAGACCCTATTCAGCGAGATCGGGTTTGCGGGCTCTTAGCCAAACAACTTGCCAGCGTCGCCCGGCTTCATTCGTATAAGGCGGGAATCTTTTACTGCAGCCTGCCGGTGATAAACGATCGCCTGATAGCCCTCATTCTTCACCATCTCACCGAAAGCGGCCGCATCGGGATATTCTGCAATAAATATCAGATCCCAGTGCTCATCTTCCGGGCCAATCAGCACTGTCTGCGGCTTTCCCGACCAGACAATCTTGCCGCCGACACCCATGAAAAACGGCGCGCTCGTCCGTCCATATTCGGCATAAGCTTCAACACCGCTCGCCTCGCGCCCGTCCTCATATTTTGCTTTCTTGCGCAAGCGGATCATGTTCAGCATCCAGATCGGCCCGTCATCGGGGAGCTTCATGAAAGCTGAGAATTGCTTTTTCGTCGGATCTACGTTTTTCGACATTTAATCGCTCTGTTTACTGATTGCCCTGCCAACGTTGGAGTTTCGGAATACCGGCCGTAAACATCCCCGCCAGAAATCCCGGAAAGCCCATTTCCCTCATCTTGGCCTTTACGAATTGCTGCATTTCGCTCGCCGTCATCTCAGGCTTGGTGAAAGCCCCTTGCTGATAGCAATGACTGCAATAGTTTTCCGATTTTGAGCCGTCCGCTTCTGTGCCGCCGGGATCCTTATTAAGCGGCATCCCACAGCTCTGGCATTTCGATGCGCGCATTCTCTTGCTCCCTTCCGAAGTTCTAAAGCCGGTCCAAGCCGGTTACTCGCTCAAAGATGCGGTCCGTAACGGCGGAAGGAAAGAGGTTTCTCAGCATCAGCGGGCCCAGATTGCTTGCCGGTGCGGTGTAACGCGAATGCGGTTTTTCAGCCGTCAGGGCCGTGACGACCGCATCCGCAACATCGTTCGGCGAAGCGCCGGTCGGATGACCTCTGGAATGCCAGGATTTGAATTTTGCGGCGGCGAGCGCATAAGGCCCTCCGCCTTCAGCCGTTTTTGCAAACCCCGCCTGCTCGGCTTCGCCAAAATGCGTGTTGACGAATCCCGGACGGATAAGGCTCACCGATATGCCGAAAGGTTTGACTTCCCGTCGCAGCGAATCCGTCAGTCCTTCAAGCGCGTGCTTCGATGCCGCATAAGCGCCCATAAAGGGCGAGGCGATACGCCCCGCAACCGAACCGATATTGACAATGCGGCCAGCGCCCGCCGCGCGCATTTGCGGCAACACCGCGCGCGTCAGCATCGCGACCGCGAATACATTCGTTTCAAATTGCCGGCGCCAATCGTCGCGCGACAATTCCTCAATCGGCCCCGTGACCGAAATGCCGGCATTGTTGACAAGACCGAATAGCGGCTCGCCGGCGGCCTCTATTTCCTTCACTGCCGCGTCGATCGACGCCGCGTCCGTAACATCGAGCGCCAAAGGTGAAAGGCGCCCCTGTCCAAGTCCGTCGAGAGGTTTCAATTTGGCGAGGCTACGCGCCGAGGCGAACACTTTGAAACCCTTATGAGCCAGCATGACAGCGGTCGCCTCGCCAATGCCGCTGGCGGCGCCTGTAACGAGTATTGGTTTTAACACGGCGTGCGTCCTCTCAACGCTTCTTCAGATCGATGCCGCCCTCTTTCGGCAACATGATTGTCATACCGTCCTCAGCCATGACAACGCCTTGAGGCCGGATTTTTGAAACGCCGCGCATGAATATCCGCTTGGCGACCGGGTTATCCGGCGCCGGTGTGAAATGCGTGAGTGCAAGCATTGCAGCGCCTGCCTCATTCGCCTCTCTGGCCGCCTCTTCAGGGCTCGTATGGTAGGAGGGGATATCGCTGAAAATTTTAGCGAGGCGTTTGTTTCCCGCTTTTTCGGCTGCGTCGCGCATTTTCGCGACCATGTGGTTCGCTTGCGCTTCGCAAATCAGGAGATCGGCGCCTTTCGCTGCATCGACAAGCGTTTGCGTATAGGCGGTATCGCCCGAGATGACGACGCTGCGCCCCTGATAATCAAACCGATAACCGACCGCAGGCTTCACCGGATCATGCTTCACCGGAAAAGCAGAAACCTTCAGACCGTCCAGATCATAAACAACGATCGGCGCCCCGCCTGAAAATGAATGCGCCTCTAATCCCTCGCTCGCCGGATTGGCGATTTCAGCGCCGTGATGAGCGGTCCGGTATTCATGATCAAGTGCAAACTCCTCGTTGACGCCATCGACAATGCGCGAAACGCCTTCGGGGCCGTAGACCGCGAGCTTGCCCGGCCGGCCCGCCACCCATGAGCCGAGGTCAGCCTCGCCGAGATCGCCGATATGGTCTGAGTGAAAATGCGTAAGTAAAATACCGGCGAGCTTTTCGCCGGGAATGCCGGCGGCCTGAATGTTTTCCCAACTCCCCGTTCCGGCATCGACCAGAAAATATTTTCCGCCAGCAAAAACGGCGGTGCATGTCTGGGCGCGCTTTTTGGACGGTAATGGCGATCCAGTGCCGCAGAAGAACACGTTAATACCATCGTCCTTCAGCAGAAGCGCTGCGCGCGGTCCGAAATTCTTTTCAAGCGCCTTGGCGAACATGGCGTCCTGGACAGCCGGAATGCGACTGGCGACACCGAATATGACGGCGAAACAGACGATGCAGAAAAGAGCAACGCCGAAAATCTTGCCCAGCAAAGTCAAAATCCGCACCTTTTGATTGCGACGGCGCACTATCTACGCCAGTCGCCCGCCCTGCAACTGCGGCGCGCAGCCGACGACTTGCTTCAGCAGCCGACAAGACTGTAATTTTCTGCTAATGCATAAGGAGGATCGGATGCGTTTTTCCTGGATCGCCGGCGTTGCCCACGCGCTTATTGGCGGCGTCCTGTTCTTCATGACGCTCCACCCGCTGCAGGACGCGCTAGAACCCCACGCGCTCGACCTCATCAAGGTTGCTTCCGCCTGGCAGGCGCTTCAGGGCCTTGTGTTGATGATCGCCGCCACGGCCACACGCGCACGCATATCCGCAATGCTAATCGCCGGCGGGACCGCCATCGCCGCGGCGATGCTCTATTACATTATTTTTTCCGGGAACCGGCCGCCTTACATTGTTATCGCGCCGATTGGCGGGGCACTTTCTTTTGCTGGCTGGATCGGCTTGCTGCTGACGAAGCCGCGCACGATGGAATGACAATCAACGAAGATTGTTATGCGGACATCCCCATCTCGGCCGCGAGCAAATCATCAAGCTCATTGGCCTTAATCGCAGCGGGACGCGCCATCAACCGTGCAACATACGGTTCGAATGCCGGTCGCTTGTCGAGTGTGCCGAATTGCAATCCCCACGCAATCTGCGCCCCAAGATAAACATCTACAGCCGAAAACTTATCGCCAAGAATAAAATCGCCCTGCGCCAGCGCAAGTTCAAGCGCATTCAAAACATCGCTCATCGTGCCATAGCCAACCATGCGGGTGCGTTCTGGGGCGACTTCAAAACCGAGCGCCTTGTGCCATGCGGCAGGCTCAACACAGCCAGCGGCAAAAAACATCCAGCGCAAATAAGGCGCGCGCCGCCTATCGTCGAGCGGCGGCGCGAGCCCGGCTTCTTGAAAAGCGTCTGCCAGATACGCGCAAATTGCGCCGCATTCGGTGACGACCGCATCCCCATGTTTGAGCGCCGGCACCTTGCCCATCGGGTTAACGGCAAGAAAAGAGTCGCCTTTCATTGTCGTTCCGTATTCAAGCGCTTCGGTCCGATAAGGGGCGCCGACTTCTTCAAGCATCCAGCGCACGATCCGTCCGCGCGATTGCGGGTTCGTGTAAAATACAAGCTCTTCGGTCACGCTCTTCTCCAATTGCGCCAAAAAGCGAAACAAACTTGGACGCATTGCGAGAGTCAAGCGCCGACGACGAAAAGAAAAAGCGGCGCCGGATGGCGCCGCCTTACGCTACTTATCTGAGGAGACCGTTCAGGTCCGCATTGCGTCGACAAGTTCGCCGAGCTTGGCGCGGAGCGACGCGAGCTCGGTGCGAAGCGTATCAATCGCCAATTGGGTTTCGACGCGTTCGTCGGCGCTGACATCGGCTGTTTTCAGATCGCGTTCGGCGCGATCGAGCGCATCGAAGACTTCATCGAGCGCGGCGTTCGCCGCCGCATCTGTCGCAGAGCTCGCTGCGGCGAAAGCAATTTTTACAAAGAAGGAGCCGCCAGGCGCAGCCTTCGCTTCTTCACGCGCGTCCGCAATATCGTCAATCGCATCGTCGATATCGGCGCGCGCATCGGCGAACTCCTCTTTCATATCGGCGATATCTTCCGCATCCATATCAATAAGCTGCGGCAGAAGATCCTTGTCCTTGCCAATGTGAATGTTGAGATTGTGGTCGTGATCGCTATCTTTTTTCGCATAGGCAGGGCCTGCAAATGCAAGGCCTGCTGCGGCCGCCATTGCTGCAATCGCGCCGGTCAATTTGGTGAATTTCATGGTCTGCCCCTTTGGCTGTTTTTTGTCGTGGACATGCAACATAAAAGGCGTGCGGCAAGTTTGCCTTCTACACTAACGCCTTGTTGTGAACATCGGGCCGTCCGCCGGGTGCGGCAAGCACAAAGCGGTAAAGCGTTGGTCAATGGCGGCGGATACCGGTTTATCTTCGGTCTGACCCGGCTTTCCCGAAACGCATTCCTGTAGCTTCTTACCCCCTCCAGACGGTTTGCACAGTGACCATTGACAAAATTATTAGTACTGATACAATACTATATTGTAATTTTACTATTTGGCATAAATGGCGAAGAACCAAGCTTGGTATGAAGCAGTCTCAGCTCCAGCGTTATTGAGGCGAGCACGCAAAACCTATGGCAACGCAATGCGCTTAGCGCTTGATACTGCGGGTTATGACGATATTCCCAAGAATGGACTTTACGTCATCGGCGGGCTCGCCCTCGAAGAACGCTCCGCACCTTTGAGCACGCTGATCAACGATCTCGGCCTTTCCAAACAAGCGGCCGGTCAGCTTGTCGATACGCTTGTCGCGCGCGGCTATCTGGGACGGCGCCCGGACCTGGACGACAGACGGCGATTGATCATCAGCCTCACTGACCGCGGGATGGATGCTGCGCGGATTCAAGCGCGTGCGCGCGACGCCATAGACAGGGCGCTGGAAGCGCGCGTGGGAAATCGCGGCATCCTGGCGTTTCGAAAAGCACTCGCGGCCCTTTCCGGAATTGGACGAGAGCCCGCAACTAAATATGGCACCCCAGCGGCAGCTTGCATCAAAAAAGCAACGCCAATCCTGTTCGTCAGCAATGTTGCAAACGCTGCGCACTTTTACGTCGATATTCTTGGGTTTGAGATCGACTTTCTTTATGGCGAGCAGCCATTTTACGGTTCTGTATCGCGCGACGGCGCACGCCTTCACCTGCGTTATGTCAATAAACCAAATTTCGCAGACCTCGCTGCGACCGAAGAAGCACTGATCCTCGCAACCATCGAGGTTACCGATGTGCGCGCCATACTAGCCGAATTCGAAAGACGGAAAGCACCGATATCGCGCGCGCTCGTGCAACAGGCCTGGGGTGGAACGGATTTTCACATCCGCGACCCAGACGGCAACGAGATTTCCTTTGTCGAGTATCACGCATCGAATTCGCAAAATGAGAGCCAGCTATGAACTCGATCTTGCAAATGTCCGATCAGGAAATTCTCGACGGCGTTAATCCAATCATCGACAACCTCATGCAAGGGTCCACCGAGATCGACTATGTCATGCACTCACGACACTTCACAGATAGAATGAAAGCACAGCTTTCTTCTGAACAATTCAAAATTATGTGTCGTGAGTATCAGACGAAAATTGGTTTTTTCACAAGGCGCGACTTCATTCGCCTGTTCCGCCGTGAACATTCAGTGGCGGTAATTTGGCGACAGCATTCATCAAAATCGAGCGACGAATTCGTCGCAGAAGCTGTATTCGTTCCCGATGGGAGCAGCTGGCTTGTAGATCATGCGATGGTGTTTTGAGAACAGAAAATAAGCGGAAAATTGAGTATGAATGACGCGAGAAAATTTATAGATCAACAGCTTGACGGAGCCCTCTTTGACGATTGTTCGATGAAGCAGTGTCTATTCGATGATACCAATCTCTCCGAGAGCACATTCAACAACATAAATCTTGCTGGCGCAAAATTTAAAGATGTCAATATGTCAGGCGCCGTCATTGATGACGCGAATATCGAGGGATTGACGATCCTAGGATATGACATAAGGACGCTGATCGACGCAGAAAATGCACGGCGTCGATGAACTACGAACTCAAAAATGCGTTGCTCGAAGTGTGAGGCAATTAGGTTGAATCTCGAAACTATTGAAATCAAGGCGTTCGTTCCCGCAAAGGACTTCAGCCTGTCGAAGCGATTCTACACTGATCTTGGCTTCCAGATTCCATGGTCGGATGAATCACTTGCCTACCTCCATGCCGGCGACGCAAGTTTCCTTCTCCAGGATTTCTATCGACATGAACATGCTGAAAATTTCATGATGCATATGCTCGTGACAGACGTTGAAAGCTGGTGGGCACATGTCATCCAGTCGAATTTGATCAAACGTTACGGCGTAACCGCTTCGCCTCCCGAAGATCGCCCATGGGCAATCCGTGATTTTACCCTCACCGACCCTGCAGGCGTGCTTTGGCGGATCGGACAAAATATCGATAATAAAAAATAGTCGACTCCCTCGCACGTTAAACGAGACGCGAGCGCTCCACCGCCGCCTTCACGAAGGAGGCGAACAAGGGATGCGGTTCAAACGGGCGCGATTTCAGTTCGGGGTGATACTGGACGCCGATAAACCAGGGATGGTCCGGTATTTCCATGATTTCCGGAAGCTGACCGTCCGGAGAAACGCCCGAGAACACGACGCCGGCTGACGCGAGCCGTTCCGCCCAGGCCATATCGACTTCATAACGGTGGCGATGGCGTTCAGTGATGCTGGTCGCTCCATAAATATCTGCGACCCGGCTTCCCTCTTTCAGGACGGCCGTATAAGCGCCCAGACGCATGGTGCCGCCAAGATCGCTCCGGTCGGTCCGGCGTTCGGTTTCATTTCCGCGCGCCCATTCGGTCATCAGTCCGACAATATGCTTGCCGCCCTTTTCGAACTCGGAAGAAGTCGCGTCTTTCTCGCCGAGCAGCGAGCGCGCCGCCTCGATGACCGCCATTTGCATGCCGAAGCAGATGCCGAAATAGGGAACGCCTTTTTCGCGCGCGAATGTCGCGGCCTTAATCTTTCCTTCAGCGCCGCGCTCGCCGAAGCCGCCGGGCACCAAAATTCCGTGCACGTCTTCCAATTCCGAAAGCGCTGTTTCTTCTTCTTCAAAGATCGACGCGTCGATCCACTTGATGTCGACGCGGATATTATTGGCGATGCCGCCATGATTGATCGCTTCGATCAGCGATTTGTAGGCGTCTTTAAGGACCGTATATTTACCAACGACTGCGATCCGCGTTTCGCCATCGGGCTTGGTGATGCGCGTAATCACCTCTTCCCAGCGCGAAAGGTCAAGCGACGGCGGGTTCTTGACGCCGAATGCAGCAAGCACCTCTTCATCGAAATGCTCATTGTGATAGGCGAGCGGCACCTCATAGATCGTTCGGCAGTCAAGCGCCTGCACGACCGCTGACGACCGCACATTACAAAATAGCGCGATCTTGCGCCTTTCGCTTTCAGGGATCGGACGGTCGGCGCGAACCAGCAGAACGTCAGGCTGAATGCCGATGCCGCGAAGCTCCTTCACCGAGTGCTGGGTCGGCTTTGTTTTCAACTCGCCCGCCGAGGGGATGTAAGGCATCAGCGTCAGATGCACGTAAACCGCGTCGCCGCGCGGCAATTCATTGCCGAGTTGCCTGATCGCTTCGAAAAACGGCAGGCCTTCAATGTCGCCAACGGTGCCGCCAATTTCACAGATGACGAAATCAGCATCGCCTGCCGATGAGGTTACGAAATTTTTGATCGTATCGGTGACATGCGGAATGACCTGCACGGTCGCGCCAAGATAATCGCCGCGCCGCTCCCGCTCGATGATCGTCTGATATATGCGCCCTGTCGTTATGTTGTCGCCCTGCGAGGCCGAAACGCCGGTGAAGCGTTCATAATGACCGAGATCGAGATCGGTCTCCGCGCCATCATCGGTGACGAAAACTTCGCCATGCTGATAGGGAGACATCGTGCCCGGATCGACGTTGAGATAAGGGTCGAGTTTCCTCAGGCGGACCTTGTATCCGCGCGCCTGAAGAAGGGCCCCGAGAGCCGCTGCCGCCACGCCTTTTCCAAGAGAGGAAACCACGCCGCCGGTGATGAAAATATACCGCGCCATGGGCCCCCGTCATAGCTCGCTCGCCGGAAAGGGCAAACGGAATTCGAAGCGTTTTTTTGAAAACGCGCCAATTGATTGAAAAATGGCCGGCTTATTGTTGCGGCGTATCGTCCGCTGGCTGCTCTGCCGGGGCGGTTGCGGCTGGAGCCGGGGCGGCGTCCTGCGACTCAGCCGGCGCCGCACCGCCCGCACCGGTATCGCCGCTGGTGTCCGGAGCGGTCGTGGCCGGTGCAGCTGAGGCTGGAGCCGTCGCGCCGCCGAGCGCATTTGACAGGTCGTCTGTCGTCAGCGGCTTGTTCGGATCGATCGGGGCTTCGCCCGTCAAATCCTCGATAATGTTGGTCTGCTTGGCGCCGACCCGCGCCTCAAGCGCCAGTGCGATTGAGGTCACGAAAAAGATCGCCGCCAGGATCGAGGTTGTCCGCGTCAACGCATTGGCGGCCCCGCGGCTGGTCATAAAGCCGCCGCCGCCACCGCCGCCAAGGCCGAGCGCGCCGCCGTCAGAGCGTTGCAGCAGCACGACGCCGATCAGCGCGACAACGACCATGGCGTGAACAGTCAACAGGACGGCGTGCATGCGAAAAATCCAATCTTCGGGCGTTCTATGGATCGACGGCGAAATAATGGGCGCCGACCGCCCATATGGCGTCGAGACCCCCATTTTTGAAGGGCCGCTCTCTACGCCGGAGCGCCGCCGAGGTCAAATGATCAGTGGGACGCTGCCTTTCGGCAAGACTCACTGAAGAGATGCCCTCCATGACCGTTCGACGCCTTTCGCCCCACCCCGCCTCTACCGGCGCAGCCGGCCTCGAATTGGAGGCGTCAGTTGCTTTCGATGGCGACAGGCTCAAGGTCGCCTACCGGCTCCGTGGATCTATTGCTGACGTCCGCCTGCCCGCCGGCGTGTCGGGCCGGCGGCGCGACGGGCTGTGGCGGACGACCTGTTTTGAGGCTTTCCTTCAGCCCACGGGCGACGACGCCTATTTCGAATTCAATTTCGCAACCGCGGGCGAGTGGGCCGCCTATTCCTTCACCGCAACGCGCGAGGGCATGGCTCCGCTCGAAACCTCGTCGCCAGCGATAAGGATCGAGCGCGCCGACGATTGCTTAATGCTTGAAGCGAGCTTTCCGCCTCCTGCCGGCGCCGCATTTAACGTTGGCCTTGCCGCCGTCATTGAAAGCGCCGATGGCGAGATTTCATGGTGGGCCCTCGCCCACCCATCTGAAAAACCCGATTTCCACCATCCGGACAGTTTTCTTTACGATTTGACGCGAGCATCGGCCCCATGAAATTCGGTATCGATCGACTTCTTGAAGACGCGAAATTGCGCAGCGCGCTCAGCGGCAAGCGCGTGGCGCTTGTCGCTCATCCAGCGTCAGTGACGAAAGACCTCACGCATTCGCTCGACGCCTTGACCGACGCCGGCGTGAAACTTTCCGCCGCTTTCGGTCCGCAACACGGGCTCAAGGGCGACAAGCAGGACAATATGGTGGAGTCTGAAGACGACACCGACCCCGCGCTCGGCATTCCTGTATTCTCCCTATACGGAGAAGTGCGCCGCCCGACGACGCAAATGATGTCGACTTTCGACATCGTCCTCGTCGATCTGCAAGATCTTGGCTGTCGCATCTATACGTTTTTGACGACGCTTCTCTATGTTCTCGAAGCGGCGGCCGAACACAAAAAATCGATCTGGGTGCTTGACCGGCCGAACCCCGCCGGAAGGCCCGTTGAAGGGCTAACCTTGCGCGAAGGTTGGGAAAGCTTTGTCGGCGCCGGTCCCTTGCCGATGCGCCACGGCATGACGCTCGGCGAAATGGGCAATTGGTTCATTCGCAAATTCAAACTCGATGTCGATTACCAGGTCATCGAGATGGAAGGCTGGCGACCGGACGACGCGCCGGGCTTCGGCTGGCCGCTTGGCGAGCGCGTCTGGATCAATCCGAGCCCCAACGCGCCAAACCTTTTCATGGCGCGCGCCTATGCCGGCACGGTGATGCTCGAAGGAACGACGCTTTCAGAAGGGCGCGGCACGACGAGGCCGCTTGAACTCTTCGGCGCGCCAGACATAGAAGCAAGTGACGTTTTCGCAGAAATGAGCCGGTTAGCGCCCGAATGGATGACCGGCGCCAAGATCCGCGAATGCTGGTTCGAACCGACCTTCCACAAACACGCACACCGGCTTTGCAACGGACTGCAAATCCACGCCGAAGCGCCGTTCTACGACCATAACTCTTTCCGCCCCTGGCGCTTGCAAGCCCTCGCCTTCAAAGCGATTCGCAGGCTTTATCCCGACTATGAGCTCTGGCGCGACTTTCCCTACGAGTATGAACTCGACAAATTAGCAATTGACGTGATCAACGGCTCGCCGCTCTTGCGCGAATGGGTGGATGACAAAACCGCAACGCCCGGCGACCTCGAAAATCTCGCGTCAGCGGATGAGAAAGCATGGGCTGATGAGCGGCGCGCCGATTTGATTTATTAGTCCGAACATCGGGAATATGATCGCTCTCCCGTGATCTCGGAGGCGCACTTGCGTAAGAGCACAAAGAAAAAGGCGAGTGTGGCGGCAAAACCGCCCGCAAAGAGAAAAACTGCGAAAAAAGCTTTGCCGAACTCCACAAAAGGCGCCGACTGGCGGTCTGAAACCCTCGCCCATATGCGCGGGTTAATTATGGATGCAAACCCCGACATCGTCGAAGAGGTGAAGTGGCGAAAGCCGTCAAACAATATGAAGGGCGTGCCTGTTTGGTCGCATGACGGCATCATCTGCACAGGCGAGACCTACAAGAATTATGTAAAGCTCACCTTCGCCAAAGGCGCGAGCCTCCCCGACCCTGCAAAACTCTTCAATGCAAGCCTTACCGGCGGAACGCGGCGCGCCATCGACATTCATGAAGGCGATAGCGTTAACGCGCGCGCCTTCAAGGCGCTCGTCAAGGCGGCGATCTTATTTAACAAGGCGTCCGGAAATAAGTAGCCGCCTCTCTAGTGCGCAGCTACAGTTTTGCGTGAGACCTCATCCGCCATGGCGTTGATTTCCGCGACAATGCGGCCTGTTTCTGCATGATGCAGGGCATGGCCGACGCCGGGCAACATAATAAGCCGCGCATTCGGAATTTCCGTCACAAGCGTCTGGGCATGGAGCTTCGGGCTCACTGTATGATCTTGATCGCCGGCCATAATGAGCGTCGCCAATTTGATCTCATCATAGCGCTTGCTCATTTCGATGATCTGCGGTTTCAGCTTTCGCAAGTCTTCAGCGTTCGACCTGAAATCGCCGGGACGAAACAATAGCGGAATGCCAGCCTCTTCATAATAATTCGGCGGCGGATCGTTCGGCGCAAAGGATTTATTGACGCCAGCCTTCGCAACGAGCGGCGCATAAACAGGAATTACGAGCCGGCGGAGCAAAAATCCGGCGACCGGCCATCCGGAAACCTTGTTGTACCACGAAACCCCGCCCGGCCATTTGTGCGACACCGGCGCCAGCAGGACGAGACCGGACATATCGGCCTGAAATTGCAGCGCATAGGAAAGTGCAACAGCGCCGCCAAAGCTTTGTCCCACGATAATCGGCTTTTCAACGCCGAGTTCGACGACCGCATCGTGGATGAGTTTTGCCTGTTCATCGAGCATCCAGGCGCTATCAGGCCGCGAGGAATATCCCTTGCCCGGACGGTCAACAAGAATAACGCGATGGGTTTTGGCGAGCGTATCGCCAAGCCCGATTTTCATGTCGCGGAGATTGACGCTCGCGCCATGAATGAGCACGAGCGCGGGGCCTTCCGCATCTTTCCGTCCCTCATCGACAAGATGGATGCGTGCGCCGTCCACCGCTTCAAACTCGCCAATAGGCGGCGCCTTTTTCTCAGCATAAAGGCTCGCGCAGCCGCCAAGCGCAAAAAGCGCCACGACGACAAACGCAGTGATAATTTGCGGACTCATCTTGTTGTTACGTCTCAAAGGGCGGCGCGGATGATCGCCGCGAAATCATCAGCCTTCAGGCTGGCGCCGCCGACGAGCGCGCCATTGACGTCGCCAATCGCGAGAATCTCTTTCGCATTAGACGGCTTCACCGAGCCGCCATAAAGAATGCGCGCCTCGTCGCCGACCTCGCCGCGAATAAATTTGTGCATAGCGTCGATCTGCTCATTGCTCGGCGTCAGGCCCGTGCCAATCGCCCAAACAGGCTCATAAGCAATGACGAAAGGACAGGCGCCTTGCGGAATTGAACCTTTCAATTGCGATCCGACAATTTCCTCCTCGCGGCCGGCGCGTCGCTCGCTCTCGGTTTCGCCAACACAAATGATCGGCGTCAGCCCAGCCCGGCGCGCGGCCTCCGCCTTGGCGCAGACAACCGCGTCTGCCTCCCCGTGATCGGCGCGGCGTTCGGAATGGCCGACGATGACATAGGCGGCGCCGGCGTCGGCCAGCATCTCAGCGGAAATATCGCCCGTGTGTGCGCCCGAAACATCGGCGTGGCAGTCCTGACCGCCAATCTCGATCCCTTCGTCGGAAAATTCCGCCGAGAGAAGCCCGACAATCGTGGCCGGCGGACAGATTAGAACATCGGCATTTTCCGGTATCGCGCCATTGAATAATTCCACCAGCTTTTTGATTTCGCGGACGGAGGCCGAAAGCCCGTTCATTTTCCAGTTGCCGGCGATCAGCGGACGCATTCGACCCTCCTCATTCAAGCCCCCTTGCGCCTAGAAGATGCCGACCGGCTTGTCCAGAAAGCGGCCTTCCGAGCCGCTTTTTCTCGCCTTGAGATCGCCGCCGGTCGCCACTAGGGTGCGCCCCGCTTTCAACCCGGCGGCGCGCGCCGCCCGGACAACCCGGATTTCGACATGCTGAACCAGATCAGGAAAACGCTCAAAAACGTCTCGTGGATTTTTGCGATCCCGCTCATCGGCGCCTTCGCGCTCTGGGGCGTCCCTGAAATGCGCAGCTTCACCTCCTCGCCAGCGATCCGCGTCGGTAAGGATGCGATCGGCCTCCAGACCTTGCAGCGCGAGTTTGACCGCATGGTCACAAGCCAGCGTAACCAGAGCGGCGAGGATTTCGACCGGCAAAAAGCCATCCAGCAAGGCATGGGGCAACAATTGATACAGTCGCTGGCGACGCAAGCAGCGCTCGACCAGCAAGCAAGTCGCATGGGCCTCATCGTAACACGCAAACAGGTTGGACGGTTTTTACAAACCCAGCCGCAATTTCAAAATCCGGCGACCGGAAAATTCGACCAGGCCGTGCTTGATGACATCTTGCGCACCTATAATTTTTCCGAAGTCGAGTTCGCCAACCGCATAGGCGAGGAAATTCTGCGCCAGCAATTAATCTCCGCCGTTTCAGCCGGTGGCGCAGCGCCCCACACGATGATTAACTATCTCGCAGCGCGCGAAGTCGAAAAGCGCAAGGTCAGCTTTTTGACGATCACCGAACAGGCTGCAGGCGACGAAACACCTGCGACCGATGAAACGCTCAAGGCATATTATGATGCGCACCTCAATCAATTCATGGCGCCGGAATATCGCTCGTTCACCCTCGTGACGCTCAAAAATGCGGACTTCGCCGATCAAGCCGCCGTCAGCGATGAAGAACTCAAAAAGGCGTATGAGGCCGCGAAGTCGCGCTACGAAAAACCGGAACAGCGCACCGTCTATCAGATTGTCTTTCAGGACGCGGCCAAAGCCGCCAGCGCCGCAGAAGCTCTCAAGAATGGCGAACCATTCGAGAAGATCGCACAGGAAAATGGTAAGTCGCTCGCTGATGTCACTCTGACGGACATCACGAAGACCGATATACTCGACCCGAAAGTCGCGGCCGCGGCTTTCGCCAAAGACGCAGGCGACGGCGCTGTTATCGGACCGGTCAAAGGCACTTTCGGCTCGACGGTCTTGCAGGTTGCTTCAATAGCGCCGTCGGAAACCAAATCTTTCGAGGAAGCAAAGCCTGATCTTGAAAAAGAGATTCTAGCCTCGCAGTCAAAGAAAGGCCTCTACGACGCGGTCGAGCAGATCGAGAACGAACGCGACACGGGCGCGTCGCTCGCCGACGCCGCCAACCAGCTTGACCTTAAAGTGCAGGAGATCGGACCCGTCGATGCTTATAGTTTCGGCAAGGGCGGCGAGATTATCGGCGACATCACCGGCGAAATTCTGAAAACGGCGTTTTCGCTAGAGGAAGGCGAGGAATCCGAAGCAAACGAACTGGCTGACAATTCGGGCTATTATTTCGTGGCGGTCAATGAAGTGACGGCGCCCGCCGCTATTCCGTTCGATCAGGTGAAAACCGAAGTGGAATCGCGCTGGCGCAGCGAAGAGAACGATAGTCGAATTGACAATCTCGTCAAAAAGATCCGCGACGCCATCGATGCCGGCAAGTCTCTGAAAGAAGCAGGCGCTGACGTCGCCAATCTCGCCCCGATTACGGAAATCGTCGAACGCCGCGCTCAGGGCGGCCTCTTCTCGCCCGCATTGCTCGATCAGATTTTTTCGGCCGATAAGGGCGATGTGGTCTCGGGGCCGGCTGCAAACGGGTCATCGCAAGTCATTGTCGCCATCGACGATGTTGAATTCGATGCGGACAAAATCAAGCCTGAGGACGTTTCGGCCTATTCAACCTATATGGGCTCGCAGCTTAACCAGGAGCTTGTTGACGCATTTGCAGGTTCGGTGCGCGACGATGCGAAAGTGAAAATCAACACGACACAGGTTGATCAATTGTTCTCGGAAGACACATGAGTCTTTCTCCGTCTTTCGAGGCGTTTGAAAAAATTTATGGCGAGGGTCGCGCTTGCGTTCTGATACGGCGGATCGTCTCTGATCTCGAAACGCCCGTTTCGGCCTATTTGAAACTTGCCTCGCGCCGGCGAAACGCCTTCCTGCTTGAATCGGTCGAAGGCGGCGAACAGCTCGGGCGTTATTCTATCATCGGCGTCAAACCGGACGCGATCTGGCGCGCCCACGGCTCCAAAGCGGAGTTGAACCGGCGCGCGGCGATAGACTCAAGCGATTTCAAACTCGAAAGGCTGGCGCCGCTTGAGAGCCTCAAATCATTCATCGATGAATCGCGTATTGAAATGCCGCATGACGCGCCGCCAATGGGCGCCGGCGTGTTCGGCTATTTCTCATACGACATGGTGCGGGAGATGGAGCGCCTGCCTGACCGGCGCCCGGCGCCTTTTGACGCGCCGGACGCGATTTTTATGCGGCCGACGCTCATCGCTGTATTCGACAATATCAAACAGGAAATCATATTGGTCGCGCCCGTGCGGCCTGAAAAGGGCGTTTCAGCGCGCGCGGCCTATTCGCGGGCGGGCGAACGCATCGGCGACGCGGTTTCCGATCTTGCAGCGCCTTTGGCCATGCCGCGGCAGACGGCCTCTCCATATGATGAAATCAACGAGAGGGCCGGTGCAAAATCAAACGTCGCCAAAGACGACTATTTCGCCATGGTCGCGCGGGCGAAAGACTACATTGCAGCAGGCGACATTTTTCAGGTCGTATTGAGCCAGCGGTTTGAAACGAAGTTCAATTTGCCGCCATTTGAACTTTACCGTTCCCTGCGGCGCACGAACCCCTCGCCCTTCCTGTTTTTCCTCGACTTTGAGGATATGGCGCTTGTCGGGTCGAGCCCGGAAATTCTGGTGCGCGTGCGCGACGGCGAAGTCACCATTCGCCCGATCGCCGGCACGCGCTGGCGCGGCGCGACTCCCAAAGAAGACGCTGACCTTGCAGCAGAGCTTCTCGCTGACCCGAAGGAGCGCGCCGAACATTTGATGCTTCTCGATCTTGGCCGCAATGATGTCGGGCGATCATCGGAAATAGGAAGCGTGGAAGTGACCGAACAATTCACGATCGAGCGCTACAGCCACGTCATGCACATCGTCTCCAACGTCAAAGGCAAATTGAGAGACGGATTGCATCCGGTTGACGCTGTCGCCGCAGGTTTTCCAGCCGGAACAGTCACCGGGGCGCCGAAAATCCGCGCCATGGAAATCATTGACGAACTCGAAAAAGAAGCGCGCGGCCCTTATGGCGGCTGCATCGGTTATTTTTCAGCAGACGGAAATGTCGACACCTGCATCGCGCTCAGAACCGCGGTCGTCAAAGACGGCGTCTTACACGTTCAGGCTGGCGCCGGCATCGTTGCAGATTCCGATCCCGCCGCTGAGCAGCGCGAATGCGAAATCAAGTCAAAGGCCCTGTTTGCCGCAGCCGACGCGGCAAGGCGCAGCGACGGCAATTAGCCGGTATTTGCGCGCCGCCGCGGAATATGACTTTCGGCAATCGCCTGATCCCTTACACGGCGAATCGCCGCTCAATTCGATGAGCTGACTGGTCCGCGCGGCGAAAGGCGGCGCGACAACGGTGAAAAACGGCTATTGCCGCTTCTAGCCTTTTCCCGGTCTTATCTGGCCGTTTCCGGCGCAATCGCGCCCATTCGTTACAGGGGTATATAAATGACGAAGAAATCCATTCTTTCACTCTCTTCGGCGCTCGCCGGCGCTGCGCTGCTTTTTACCGGGGCGCCCGCCCACGCTGCCGAGAAAACCGACGCGCCGAAGGCCGAAGCGGCCGCACAGACCGAAGACCAGCGCCTCGCCGATTTTTTTGAAGGAATTTTTCAGCGCAATCTGAAAGACAGCCCGCTCTTCCAGGCCCAGCTTGGCATGAAAGGCCCCGACTATGGCAAGTGGGATGATTTCTCTGATGCGCACGCCATCGAACAAAATGAATGGGTGAAAGGAGATCTCGCGAAGCTCCATTCCGATTTTGACTACGACAAGCTCTCCGACCAATCGAAAGTCAGCTACAAGATTTTCGAATTCCTGCAGGAGCGCAGCCTCCGTAACTTCCCATGGCGTTTCCACGGCTACGCCTTTTCGACGCAGAACAATCCGGTCGCCCAGCTTGCGACCTTCATGCAGAACATTCACCGCGTCGATGACGTCTCCGATGCGGAAGCCTATATTTCGCGCATCAACGGTCTTGAGACCGCGATGGACCAGGCGATTGAAGGCATCGACATGGCCGCCGAAAAAGGGATCGTCCCAACATCGTTTTCCTTCGACCCGGTGATTACCGATACTAAAAATCTTCTAAAAGGCGCGCCGTTCGACGATAGCGGCGAAGACAATCCGCTTTACGCCGACTTCAAGGGCAAGGTTGAAAAGCTCGAAATCTCCCAGAAGGAAAAGGACCGCCTCATCGGCGAAGCGACAACGGCCATGACCGGCGTCTACAAGCCGCAAGTCGAAAAGTTCCTTGCGAAAGTTGAAAGCCTCCGCTCGAAATCTGTTGGTCCGAACGGCGTCTGGGCACTGCCGGAGGGCGACGGCTATTACAAGAACCAGATCGATTTCTGGACCAGCGAGAAAGACCTCACGGCCGACCAAATTCACAAGACCGGCCTATCGGAAGTCAAACGCATTCGCGGCGAGATGAAGTCGATCATGAAAAAAGTCGGCTTCAAGGGCGACTTGCCGGCGTTTTTCGAGTTCTTGAGAACCGACCCGTCGAACTTCTTCCCGAATACGGAGGAAGGACGCGAAGCCTACCTCGCCCAGTCGAAGGGATATATCGACGCGATCTACGCGGACGTCGACAAATATTTCAATCTGCTGCCGAAAGCGCCGCTTGAGGTGCGCGCGGTTGAAAAATGGCGCGAGGAAACAGCGCCCATCGCTTTCTATAACCGCCCGGCGCCGGACGGTTCGCGCCCCGGCATCTACTACGTCAATCTGAAAGACATGACGACCAAGCAGAAGCACGAAATGGAGACCGTCGCCTATCACGAGGGCGCGCCCGGACATCACTTCCAGATCGCAATCCAGCAGGAACTGACCGGCGTTCCAACATTCCAGAAATTCGCCTTCTTCGGCGCCTATACCGAAGGATGGGGACTTTACGCTGAACGTCTCGCGAAGGAAGAAGGCCGCTTCACCGATCCGCTGCAGGATTTTGGCCGTCTTCAGAATGAAATGCTGAGAGCTTGCCGGTTGGTCGTCGATACGGGCGCGCATTCGAAGAAGTGGTCGCGCGAAAAGATGATCCAGTACATGCTCGATAACAATCCAATGACCGAGGAAGATGCGACGAAGGAAGTCGAGCGTTATATCGATTTTCCGGGTCAGGCGCTTTCCTATAAAGTCGGCATGATGAAGATCCTTAAGCTCCGCGAGAAGGCGAAGAGCGAACTTGGCGACAAGTTCGACATTCGCGATTTCCACAATGTCGTTTTGAAAAACGGCGCCGTGCCGCTGCCTATTCTCGAGGAACTTGTAGACAGCTACATCGCTGACAAGAAAAAAGCCTGATCTCCGACGATCATTGCGCCCTCGCCTGTTTGGCGGGGGCGCTTTTCGACGCCGTCTTGATCGCGCGCAGATGCGAGGCGGTATCGAGCTCAAAACCGCGCGCAATAGCCGTCGTCAGCCACGGCCCGACAATGGCGAGTGTTTCCTTGCGCGGATGGCAGATGACGATTGCATAGCCCGTCGCGTCAGCGATGCGTTCGGCGAGCGCCAGTTGCCGGCGGACAATCGCCTCGCCGGGCTCGGGATCGAGAAAAACGTCTCTCAAAAACACTTCCGCACCAACGGCCTCGCCCGCTTTCAGCGCTGCGCTTTTCGATGTCGTCAACGAGTCGATGAAGAAAAGGCCGCGCTGCTTCAATAGCGCGAGCACGCGCTTCATATCCTGTTCGTTGCGCGTGAAGCGCGATCCCATGTGATTATTGACGCCGTCATAGCCAGTGAATTGCGCAAGGCTCCATGACAGATCGTCGAAGATCTTTTCTGCGCTTTCATTCGTTTTGAGCGTGTGGGGCCCAGGGTCGGCAACGCCAAGCGGCTCCATAGGCAGATGCAGCATGATCTCGTCGCCTCTAGACTGCGCAGCATCGACAAGTGTTTGCACGTCCTTGGCGTAGGGCAGAAAGGAAAGCGTCAGCGGCCCCGGCAATCGCATGATTTCGGCGAAGGCGGCCCGGTCAACGCCGACATCGTCGAAGATGAGAATGATCTTCGGCTTGGCGGCCCCTTTCGGACGGCCAAGATCAGGTTGCAGGCGTTCCGGCGCCCCGGCGCTCAAAATGCGCGCAACGACAGCGGCCCGGTCGGTCGAGACAGCGTCCGCCGCCGTCAAGGGCGCATCTCGAAGATCGAGCGCTGCGACATAGCTTGCCGAAGCGTCCGATCCGCGGCTTGAGAGGTATGCGGCTGATAGGCCAAACCCGACGCCGAGAGCCGCCGCAATAATCGTCACCAACGGCCCCGGCGGATTTCGGAAGAACGCCGCAGCTATCGGGTTAGCGGGCGGCAGAATCTCGCCTTTACGCCTCCGCACGGCCCGCCTTTTCTTCACTCTGCCCATCGGCCACAAGACTTCCCCATCAACGCGCGCCGCGCTCCCGGCTACAAATTCGGGCGAGCGGACCCCGCCAGGCGGCGACAAGCCCGCACGCCGTGCTATGGGCTCGTTGCTATGATTCTCATGATCGACAATTACGACAGCTTCACCTGGAACCTCGTCCAGCTTATTGGCGGCCTCGGGCGGCCGGTTGAAGTCGTCCGTAACGACGCCCTGACTGTGGCGGAGGCGCTTTCCCACGGGGCTGAAGCGATCGTAATTTCCCCCGGGCCCGGCATGCCGAAGGACGCCGGCATTTGCGTCGAATTGGTCCGCCGCGCCACTGATACGCGGACGCCAGTTTTTGGGGTCTGTCTCGGGCTTCAATCCATCGCCGAGGCCTTTGGCGGCGAAATCGGCAGGGCGCCAAGGCTGATGCATGGCAAGACAAGCGCAATCCGGCATCAAGGCGGCCCGCTCTTCAAGGGCCTTCCCGACCCTTTCACAGCGACGCGTTATCACTCGCTCATCGCGAAGCGCGATAAACTACCGAACTCCCTCAAAATCGCCGCCACTTCGGATGACGACGGTGAGATCATGGCGCTTGAATGCGAGACCGCGCCGATCGCCGGCGTGCAATTTCATCCCGAAAGCATCGCGTCGGAATATGGCGCGGAAATTTTTTCAAACTTCCTCGTCTGGGCGCAAAAGAAAAAGGCGCAGGCGTGACGGATTTTTCACCTTACCTGTCACGCGCCGAAAGCGGCGCGGCGTTGTCTCGTTCTGAAATGCGTCAGGCGATGGACGCCCTTTTGGAGGGCGCTATCGCCGATGATGAAATCGAACGCTTCCTGCGCGCCCTAAAGACGCGCGGCGAAACCGTCGATGAAATCGTCGCGGCTGCTGAAGCAATGCGCGCGCGCGCAATTTCAGTCAAAGCGCCAATTGACGCTATCGACACATGCGGCACTGGCGGCGACGGCGCCGATACGTTCAATATTTCAACTGCTGCAGCGCTTGTTGTCGCTGGTTGCGGCGTTCCGGTCGCCAAGCACGGCAACAAATCGGCAAGCTCGCGTTCCGGCTCGTCGGAGGTGCTCGAACGTCTCGGCGTCAATCTTGACGCAACGCCCGAGACAATTTCGCGTTGCATCAACGAAGCCAAAATCGGCTTCATGTTCGCCGCCTATCATCATCGCGCTGTCGGTCATGTCGCCGCCGTCCGAAAACGGATTGGCGCGCGCACAATTTTCAATGCGCTCGGGCCGCTCGCCAATCCTGCCGGCGCTAAACGCCAGCTTATGGGGGTTTATGATCGCGCACTCGTCGAGCCGCTTGCGCATGCGCTCAGGGCGCTTGGATCTACGCGCGCCATGATTGTTCATGGCGGCGACGGTCTTGATGAATTGACGACAACTGGCCCGTCTTTCGTCAGCGAATTGAAAGACGGCGCCGTCACATCTTACGAAATCAATCCGGAAGAAGCAGGGTTTGAGTACGCAGAGGCAAGCGCCCTGAAAGGCGGCGAGCCGGAGGAAAACGCCGCCGCCCTAATGCAGTTACTAGAAGGCGAGATAGGCGCCTATCGCAACATCACCCTCCTAAATGCGGCCGCCGCATTGATGATCGCCGATCGCGCCAACGATTTGAAAGAAGGCGCGGCGCTTGCAGCAGAGTCGATAGACGACGGCCGTGCGATGGACGCTCTTGCACGCCTCGTTCGAATTTCAAACGAAGAGCCACAATGACGATCCTCGACGACATTATCGCTTATAAAAAAGACGAAGTCGCACGCGCCAAAGCGAACGCCCCCTTTTCCGCACTCGATGTGCTCGGCCGCGAAACGCAGCCGCCGCGCGGCTTTGAAGCTGCGCTGCGGCGCGCATCGTCAAATGGCATCGCGCTAATCGCCGAGATAAAAAAGGCGAGTCCGTCAAAAGGATTGATCCGCGAGGATTTCGATCCTGCCGCTCACGCCAGAAACTATGAAAGAGGCGGCGCGACGTGTCTTTCGGTTCTGACAGATGGTCCAAGCTTTCAGGGCTCTTCCGATCATCTGCGCGCCGCGCGCCAAGCATCATCGCTCTCGATCATTCGCAAGGATTTCATGATCGACCCGTATCAGGTCGCCGAAGCGCGCGCCTGGGGCGCTGACTGTATCCTCCTCATCATGGCGGCGATTGACGACGCGCTCGCTAGCGAGCTGAAATCAGCCGCGGACGATTACGGCCTCGATATTCTTGTCGAGACCCACAACGAGGCGGAAATGGCGCGAGCCGCCGCCCTCGGCGCCAGCCTTATCGGCGTCAATAATCGCGACCTCAAAACCTTCACGACCCGGCTCGAAACGACCGAACGCCTCGCCCCTCTCGCGCCGGCCGGCGCGCTCCTCGTCAGTGAGAGCGGCATAAGCGCCAGGGCCGACATAGATCGGCTCATTGGCGCTGGCGCGGGGGCTTTTCTGGTAGGCGAAAAATTGATGCGCGAGGGGGATGTGGAGGCCGCCACCCGCCAGCTCCTCAACCCTGTGGGAATTGCCTGATTGGCGTTGCGAATCAGACCGCTAGCGCGCGAAGACTATTGACGGCAAATTAGAACATCCATAGAACGTTGATGTTTTGTTCCCGCGTCGTTTCGCCCATGCAAGGGCGGCGGCGCTCGCGGATGCTGCCCATGGTCGAAATGACCTCGCCCTTTTCTGGCAGCCAGCCGCAGGAACGCCCGATCAGGCGGAGGACGCCATGCTGACCAAAAAGCAGAATGAACTGCTGCGCTTCATTAATGACCGGATCCAGGCGACCGGCGTCTCGCCCTCTTTCGATGAAATGAAGGACGCGCTCGACCTGAAGTCGAAATCGGGCATTCACCGCCTGATTACGGCGCTGGAAGAGCGAGGGTTCATCCGCCGGCTGCCGCACCGGGCGCGCGCCCTTGAGGTCATGCGCCTGCCGGACGACGCGTCCGGCGCAAAAAAGGCGGCGGCCAAATTCTCTCCTTCCGTCGTAACGCCCGATTTCGCGAGGGCGCGACGAAGCGCTGGCGGGAACGCCCGGCCGACGCTATCGGGCTCGACGACCAACGAATTGCCAGTGCTCGGCCGGATCGCGGCCGGCACGCCGATTGAGGCTATCCAGCACGAAGTCGATCGGGTCGCCGCGCCATCCGCGCTCCTTCGCGGCGGCGAACATTACATCCTTGAGGTTCAGGGCGAGTCGATGATCGAGGCCGGCATTCATGACGGCGACTATGCAATTATTCAGCGGGCCGATGACGCGACCAATGGCGAAATCGTCGTCGCACTTGTTGATCATGAGGAAGCAACCTTGAAGCGCCTTCGTAAAAAGGGCGCATCGATCGCGCTCGAAGCCGCGAACCCCGCTTTCGAAACGCGCATTTACGGCGCCGATCGCGTATCCGTTCAGGGTCGTCTTGTCGGCCTGATGCGGAAATATTGAGCGCTAATAAGTCGCCCAGGCGCGGTCTCCGCGAACGTCGTGCGTGTTTCTGATGCGGATTTTTGCGTCACTTGAGACGAAAACGGAATAGGCGCCGTTATTCCAGACATCGCGCCGGTCGATCAGCGGCGCCGCGCAATCATCCCGTAAAAAAGGCGCCACGGGGTATAGCGCGATAACAAAATCGGCGCGCGCGCAATCGTCATCAAGGCCTATCTCAAATTCGGAGATCGCTATGCGGACGCCGCGCAAATTAATGACGCAACCGTCCCTGTCGCAAGGCGCAAAATCAGAAAGCCGCATTGATTTGGAGCGCGCGGGATCGATTCCCGAAGCCTCCATCCATGCCGACGCAGCAAACCGGTCCTTGCGCCGGTCATACAGTGCGAGCGTCTTGTCGCCTATAACGTTACGCAAAATGACGCCAGCATTGTCGCCGTCTTCGGCGACAAAAAGTTGCGGCGCTGAATGCATGGCAATTAAGAACGACGCGATCGGAAGCGCCATCAGACCTGCGATCCGCCACTTCGATTGCATGAGGCATAGCCAAAGCCCTCCAAGCGTTAAAGCGACGAGGGCTGTAACCGGCCATTGCGATATATTGCTTACTGCATAAGGAATTTGGCCAATTCCGACGCCGACAAAAAGCATAATGTCAACGCCAGCCGCCGCGACGCGCCACACCGGCGCGTCAAGTCCCAAAGGCCACAGGAACAAGGCGATAATTGACAAAGGCATCACCCAAAATCCCATTAGCGGAATTGAAATAATGTTCGCCGGCAATCCGAAATTGGCGGCGCGCGAGAAGTGAAAAAGACTGAAAGGCGCGGTCGCAATCGCGGCAATCGTGTCGGTAACGACAATTCCAATGAAGTAACGCCGCAAGATGGCGGGCCACTCGAAACTCCGTGAGGGATCTTGCCGCCGGGAATAGAACTCGAAGGCGGCGATAAGCGCTGTCGCGGCGGCAAATGACATCTGAAAACCAGGATGCAATACTGCTTCAGGCGAAATGATTATGATAAAAAACGCCGCAATCGCGACGGTTCGGAGCGACAAGGCGCGCCGGTCGAATATGACAGCGAGAAAGACAATCGCCGACATCAAAAAGGCCCGCTGCGCCGACCAGGCGTGGCCTGACAAAACAAGATAGATCGCGCCGGAACAAAGCGCGGCGATCGCCGACCATTTCTTGATGGGATAATTGAGTGCGATCTTCTCGTTGAGCGCGAGCGCTGCACGCAAGACGAAAAAGATAAGTCCGGTGGCGAGCCCCATATGCAGACCCGATATTGCAAGAAGGTGCGCCAGTCCCGCATTCCTGAAAATCGCCTCGGCCTTGTCGCTCACGGCTTCGCGTTTTCCTGTTACAACTGCGGCGATAATGGCGCCGCCATCGCCGCGCGCCGATTGGGTGATCCGTCGCGCCAATCGAACACGAAAAATTTCGATAGCGCTGCTTAATCTTGCACCGAGGGATTTACGTTCACCTGAGACGATATCGGGCGGCGTCACTGCAAACCCGACCGCGCCAATCCGCCGAAAATAAAGCTGGCGCGCGAAATCATAACCGCCAGGAAACACCGGTTGCGGCGGCGGCGATAGATCAGCGCGCAGTCTGATAATATCTCCAGGCTTTGCCGAAAAATCCTTGCCGCGCCACGCGATGCGAATAAGCGCTGGATATTGCTCCTTCTCAATCCGGTCGATCTTTGACGGCGCAATAACAAGCCGCCTGCCTTTGTCGGATTCATCAATTTCAATGAGACGACCCTCAACAGTCACAATCCCGAGCTCGCGCTGAACGATCGGTGCTGCGACGCTCATGACGCGCCATTCTGCGCATAGCGATCCGAGCGCGAGCAGTGCGACCGGCGCGAGATAGCGGGCGGCATCGCGATAATAAAAAAAGATTCCCGCAATCGTGCTCAATAGAGCCGGCGCCAGCCAGAACGGCGGCGCATGGTTCAAGGAGAGATAACCCGCTGCGCCGGCGCCGAGGAAAACCGGCGCCCAGAGGCCGAGCCGGCCGCGCTCTGCGTCCCATGACGTGCGAAGAAATTCAGCGATCTGCGCCTTGCGGGCGTCAACCGCCAAATTCCGTGCGACATATCGCAAATTGCCGACAAGAGTGTCGACGAGCCCGGCCATAGAGCCCTTCCGCTTCTCATGCTAGAGCGGGCGCCGAATCCGCCGCTCCCCCAAAACGGAGGAGACATCAAAGGGATATTCGCCGCAACATGCCTGCTGAAATCGTTACTCGTTTCGCCCCCTCGCCGACCGGATATCTTCATATTGGCGGCGCGCGCACCGCCCTGTTCAATTGGCTTTATGCGCGCGGTCGCGGCGGACGGTTTCTGTTACGGATCGAAGACACCGACCGGGCGCGCCACAATGAAGCAGCGGTGACTGCGATCATCGACGGCTTGATATGGCTCGGTCTCGATTGGGACGGTGAACCAATTTCCCAATATGAGCGGCGCAATCGCCATGCTGAAGTCGCGCTCCAATTGCTGGAGGCCGGCGCCGCCTATCGCTGCTACATGACAGCGGAGGAAATCGACGAGGCGCGGAAAAAAGCGCTCGAAACGAAAACGCGTTTTGAAAGCCCCTGGCGCGACACGAACGATAAAGCGCCCGGCCAGCCCCATACAATCCGGTTCCGGGCGCCGCGCGGCGGCGACACAATCGTCAAGGACGCCGTTCAGGGCGAAGTCAAATTTCCCAACAGCGCTCTTGATGATCTGATCCTTTTAAGAAGCGATGGAGCGCCGACCTACAATCTCGCCGTCGTCGTCGACGATCACGATATGGGCGTCACGCATGTCATTCGCGGCGATGATCACCTAAACAACGCCGCGCGCCAGCAACAAATTTATGAAGCGTTGAAGTGGCCGCTCCCCCAATTCGCGCATGTGCCGCTTATTCACGGGTCAGACGGCGCCAAATTGTCAAAGCGCCATGGCGCTCTCGGTGTTGAAGCCTATCGCGATCTCGGCTTCCTGCCGGCTGGACTTTCAAATTATCTTTTGAAGCTTGGCTGGTCGCATGGCGACGATGAAATCATCCCACGGGACAAGGCGCTTCAATGGTTCGACATTGCGAAAATCAATCGCGCACCGGCGCGTCTTGATCTTGCAAAACTGGAACATATCAATGCGCACTATCTGAAGGCGCTGGACGACCGCGAATTCGTCAAATGCCTGACGCCCTTTATCGAAACCGCCGGAACATCGCTTGATGCGGAAATGACGGAGCGACTTGTCCGGGCGGCGTCATTTTTGAAAGAACGGTCTGCGACGCTTGTCGCCGCAGCCGACGATGCGCGTTTCCTATTCCTCGCCCGGCCGATCGAAATTTCCGGCAAGTCACGCAAAGCGCTAGAAAAGGAAGGCGCCCGCGGCCTCGTCGCGGCCAGCGCCGATGCGCTCAGCAAGGCCGATTGGTCATCAACCGAAGCGCTCGACACCGTTCTGAAAACAATCGCCGAGGCGCACTCGGTCGGCTTCGGCGTAATCGGTCAGCCGGTCCGCGCCGCGCTCACGGGCGGCGCCCCGGCCCCGTCTCTTGGCGAAGCGATGCACGCACTTGGAAGGGAAGAGTCCCTCGCTAGGCTAGCGGATGTGAAAAGTTAGTTAAAACAGAATGTTAGCGTAGCGATCACCGATCATCACAACGGCGTATGGGGTTTGGAAACCGAACTGTTTCCCTATATGGTCCGCCGCAAATGCTGCAGTGCAGAAGGAATTGAATATGGATAGCAAGCTCAAATCCGCCGGGACAATGACCCTTTCTTATGATGGAAAGACGACTGAGTTGCCGGTCTTTTCGGGCACGCACGGCCCCAACGTCGTCGACTTCCGAAAATTTTACGCTGAGACAGGACTGTTCACGTTCGATCCCGGCTTCACCTCCACTGCAAGCTGCGAAAGCCAGATCACATTCATCGACGGCAATAAAGGCGTTTTGCTCTATCGCGGCGTCCCAATTGAACAGCTGGCCGAAAAATCAAACTTTCTAGAAGTTGCGTATTTGTTGCTCCATGGCGATTTGCCGACCGAAAACCAGTCAGCAGAATTCAATCATGCGATCACAATGCACACGATGGTGCATGAACAGCTCAAGAATTTCTTCAACGGCTTTCGCCGCGACGCGCACCCGATGGCCGTCATGGTCGGCGTGGTTGGCGCGCTTTCAGCCTTCTATCATGACTCTACCGACATCAACGATCCCGACCAGCGACGCATCGCCAGTCGCCGCATGATTGCAAAAATGCCGACCATCGCGGCGATGGCTTACAAATACACCGCCGGTCAGCCTTTCATCTTCCCGAAGAACGATCTCGACTACACCGAGAATTTCATGCGCATGTGCTTCGCCGTTCCGGCGGAGGAATATGAGATCAATCCGGTTCTTGCTGACGCGCTCGACAAGATTTTTATCCTGCACATGGACCACGAGCAAAACGCGTCGACTTCGACGGTGCGCCTTGCAGGATCGTCAGGCGCAAATCCGTTCGCCTGTATCGCCGCCGGCATCGCCTCGCTCTGGGGCCCTGCGCATGGCGGCGCCAATGAGGCGGCGCTCAACATGCTTGAGGAAATCGGCACGCCGGACCGCATTCCCGAATTCATCGCCCGCGCCAAGGACAAGGACGATCCCTTCCGGCTGATGGGCTTTGGCCATCGCGTTTACAAAAACTACGACCCGCGCGCCAAGGTTATGCAGAAGGCATGCGACGCAGTCCTTCGCGAAATCGGCGTTGAGAACGATCCGCTCTTTGATGTCGCGAAGGAGCTCGAGCGCATCGCCCTTTCCGATGAATATTTCATCGAAAAGAAGCTTTACCCGAATGTCGACTTCTATTCGGGCATCACACTCAAGGCGCTGGGTTTCCCGACAACGATGTTCACGGTTCTGTTCGCCCTCGCCCGCACGGTCGGCTGGGTCGCGCAATGGAACGAAATGGTGACTGACGACAGCCAGAAAATCGGCCGCCCGCGCCAGATTTATACCGGCGCGGCCTCGCGCGACTACGTCCCCGTCGGTAATAGGTAAGCCCGGCGTTAACCAATTGGCGGGTATGGTTTGCGCCAATTGGCCCTGGATGGCAGAATTGCGCCGTCAAACGCCCTTTTAATGCTGGTGGAGAGGCACGCATGAAGGCAGTTTATTTAAGAACCGGCGCAGCCGCCCTGGCGCTCGCTTTCATCGCAAGTCCGGCCGCCGCCTATATCGGGCCTGGCCTCGGCCTTGGCGCTATCGGCGCCGTGCTCGGCTCTATTGCGGCTGTTTTCATGGTGATCCTCGGGCTCATCTGGTACCCGTTCAAGATCATGCTCCGGAAGATGCGCGGTGGAAAAACCGAAGCGCCTGCTACAGCGGATACAACCGCCTCAGCTAGTCAAGAGGCGCCGCCTGCCGCCAATCTTGAAGCAAAAGAAGACGCGCAATGATGCTGCTCGCGATTTTCGCGGCGGGCATCGCGTTTTATGAAGTCTTTGTCGGCCTCGGCGCGCTAAAGCATGTCGCCGACATGATGACGACGACGAATGGATCGCTCGCCGTCGTTAAGTCGACAACGCTTTCCGATGAGGAAAAAGCCGCCGCGATGCAAAAATCGAGCGCTGCAATGTTTGCAGCGATCTTTTTGATGTTGGCGAAAATACTGGCGGCGACCGCCGCCGCCGCAATTGTGCTGTTTCTCATCTCGCTAGTGAAATGGAATTTCGAAGAGCTGGCGCTTTATTCAATCAAGCCGGTTCCGCTGATTGCCGTCGTCATTTTCCTTGCGCTTTACGGAAAGCTCCGTCATGGCCGACGCGCAAAAGGCTAGCGCGGCTGGATATTCAGCGCTTGATCGCCTTATTCACCGCATTGCATTCGCCAATCCGCATGTGCAACGCGCCGTCGGCGAAATCGAAAACGACATCTTCGCTGCACGCCTCAAAGGCCATGAGGCGAAAAATCCGGTTTTCGTGACCGGCCTGCCGCGCGCCGGCACGACGCTGACGCTGGAAGCGCTCTATTCGACTGGCGAATTCCGCACATTCACCTACCGTCATATGCCGTTCGTTCTCGCCCCGCTTTTCTGGACCTCCGTGACGGGCGGGTTCCGTAAAAAAGCCGTGGCGATGGAGCGCGCCCATGGCGACGGCATGGAAGTCAGTTTCGACAGCCCGGAAGCCTTTGAGGAAGTCGCCTGGCTTACCTATTTGCGCAACAAATATATGCGCGCGACAAGCATCGCCCCGCTGGAAGCAGCTGCGGTGACGCCCGAATTCGAAAACGCTTTTAGAACGCTCATAAAAAAACTGACCGCGCCGGAAAAATCAGGCGGCTTGGCGTTCCGCTATCTTTCAAAAAACAATGCAAATATCGGCCGCATCGGCGCGTTGCGGAAACTATTTCCGGACGCGACGATAATTGTCTGCCTGCGCGAGCCCCTCGCCCATGTCGCGTCATTAATGACGCAGCATGAGCGTTTTCTCGGCATGCATGACGAAGACGCGTTTTCAAAATCCTATATGGAATGGATCGGCCATTATGATTTCGGCGACAATTTCAAGCCGATAGATTTCGCCTCGTGCGGCGGCGTTCAGGAGCGCAATTCCCTGACACGCGATTTCTGGCTGCAATACTGGATTGACGCCTACGCTTTTGCTGAAAAGCATAGCGCCGATAATGTCCTCTTCCTCGATTATGATCGACTGTTTGAAGACGCCCAAAGCGTCTATCGCGCGCTCGCTTCAGCTACGGGCGTTGAAGAGACGGACAAACTGATAGCCGCCGCTGAACGAATTCGCCCGGCAACGACAACGATAGACGAAGCGCCTGAGAACGCCGGATTGCTGGCGGAAGCGAGAGCCCTGCACCAAAGGCTTAGATCGCTAAGCCTTGGCGCCTGAATGGTGCGGGCGGAGGGATTTGAACCCTCACAGCCTTTCGGCCGACGGATTTTAAGTCCGTTGCGTCTACCGGTTCCGCCACGCCCGCAACACCGTTAGGCGCTTAGCATTCATCGGCGCCGCCCGCAAAGCGCGTCTTGAACCGGCCGCCGCAGCGGATTATCGCGGAAAGGTCGCAGCAAACCCTGTCCATGTTCCGCGCCGTCGCCGCACTTTCCTCACTTTTATTGGCGGCCGCTATCCTGCTCGCAGGAAACGGCCTTCAAGGAACGCTGCTCGCCGTTCGCGGCCATCTTGAAGGCTTTCCGACCGCGCTCATCGGCGCGTTGATGTCGTCCTACTACGCCGGATTCATCCTTGGCTGCCGCTTTAATCCGGGGTTCATCAAAAATGTCGGGCACATTCGAACCTTTGTCGCGCTGGCGTCCATCGCGTCGGCCTCAGCGCTAACCCACCCGCTCATCATCAATGTCTGGGTGTGGGCCGCGCTGCGCGCAACAACCGGCTTTTGTTTCGCCGGCCTTATTATGGTGATCGAAAGCTGGATCAATGAAAATGCGACAAACGCCAATCGTGGCCGCATCCTTTCGGTTTACCGCGTCATCGACCTTACCGCGATGCTTGCCGGCAACGCGCTCCTCGCTACAGCCAGCCCTTCGGACTTTCCACTTTTCGCGATCGTCTCCATCTTGATGTCATTGGCGCTTGTACCGGTGGCGCTGACCCGCGGCGCAGCGCCTGCGCCAATCGCCACGGCGAAACTAAATGTCAGTCAGCTTTTCAAAGTGTCGCCTGTCGCCGCCGTCGGCGCGCCAATGGTCGGCCTCGCCAATGCAGCCTTCTGGGCCGTTGGCGCCGTTTTCGCGCAACAACTTGGCTATGGCGCAGACCTTATCGCCAGTTTCGTCATCTCCGTCATTGTTGGCGCCGCACTCGCACAATGGCCGCTCGGCCTTCTCTCCGATCAAATCGACCGGCGAATCGTGATGGCCGGGAGCGCGCTGTTGGGCGCCGTCAGCGCAATTGCTCTTTCTGAATTCGCAAGCAAGGGATCGCATTATCTCCTTGGTTTCGGGGCCCTTACCGGCGCCTTCACCATCTCGATGTTCGGCCTGGTCGCCGCACACGCTAATGATCATTCCCCGCCGGGCGCTGCCGTTGAAACAAATGGCGGTCTGCTTTTGTTGAACGGTTTCGGGTCAGTTATCGGCGCAACGCTAGGGGCGGCGTTGATGGCTCATTTCGGTCCGCCGGCGCTTTTCATTTATATTGCATCGATCTTCGTCGGGCTTGCCTCATTCTGCATCTACAGAATTATGGTGAGCCCCGCTGTTGCTGACGCGGACAAGGCGCCGTTCATCCCTGTGCCGCGTAACGCCGCGCCCACGCTCTTTGAAATTGCGGAGGATAGCGATGCTGAAGAAGGCGGTGGGGCCTAGGCTTCCCGTTCAACACGTCGGCGCGCGGCGCCGCTTTCAACATCGCTCACATATATGAGCCCGCATATACGGCGGATCAGTGAATCTTCAAACGCATCGCGCTCTCCATCGGACAGGATAATCCGCCAAAGACATTCGAGCAGAGAGATTTTTTTCTCCTGCGGAAGCGTCTTTGCAAGTTTTGTAAAACGCTGGATGTCGGTCGCGTCGGCCTGCCTCTTATCGGCTTCGTCATGAATACGCGCGACATCTTCTTTCGCGACGCCGAAAAAATCGACAAGTGCGGCGTCGATGAGCCCGCGCTCCTTGTCAGTATATTCCTGATCGCTGCGCGCAGCCTCAACGAGCAGGGCGGCGACGGCGACCAGGGCGTCATCTTCATCAGAATGATGATTGCCGGCGTCGCCAGCAAGCAGGGATTTTATTCGATCAAACACGAAACAGTCTTCTCTTTTATAACGACTTCTGAACTACAAACGCTAAAAGGCTTTTCAGGCGACGTAAAGCTTCACCGCCAATCATCGCAAGAAGCGGGTTTCCAATCTCGCTCGGCCAGCCTATGTGCGATATTCTTTCATTCAACGCCCGGTCAGAGTAAATCGCAAATCACCGGGAGCGGAATTGGGCCTCATGGACGAGACGGCGATCAAACGTATCTTTGAAAAAGTCGCGGCGGCGGCGGCGAATTATCGCGCCGATGCCGACAAGGGCCCAATCGCCGCGAAGCGAAATTATCGGGAAATGCTGACCCGTTTTGACGAGCCGACGCCTGAAGACGCCTCATCCATGGAGGCCGTGATCGCCGAATTGCAGGAAAAAGTAGAAGGCGGCCTTCTCGCGACGACCAATCCAAGATTTTTTGGATGGGTGATTGGCGGCTCCCATCTGACAGGCGTCGCTGCTGATTTTCTTGTCAGCGCCTGGGGGCAGAATTCAGCGAACCACAAACCGGTTCCCGCCGCAGCGGCTGCAGAAGAAACCGCCGCAAGATGGTTGCTCGACTTGCTGCAACTGCCCGCCAATTGTTCGGTCGGCGTCGCCACCGGCGCGACCATGGCGTCAACGATTTGCCTTGCCGCCGCGCGCGGCGAAGTTCTACGCAAAGCCGGCTGGGATGTCGAAGCCGATGGATTGTTCGGCGCCCCGCCGATAACAGTCCTGATCGGTGCTGACGCGCACGAGACTCTGCTTGTCGGATTAAGATTGATCGGGCTCGGTGATAAAAGGTTCGTCCGCATTGAGACCGATAAGAATGGCCGCATCAACTCAGACGAGTTCCTCCGCGCAATCGAAAAAGTCGAAGGGCCGGTTATTTCAATTGCCCAGGCTGGTCAGCTCAACACGGGCGCGTTTGACCCTTTCCGAGAAATCGCGGCGGCGACGCATGACAAAGCCGGCTGGATGCATGTCGATGGCGCATTCGGTCTGTGGGCGCGCGCCGCAAAAGACTATGCGCATCTCGCAGCGGGCGTCGAGAAAGCCGATTCATGGTCGGTCGACGGCCATAAATGGCTGCAAACACCGTTTGATTGCGGCTTCGCCATAACACGCCACCCGGAGGCGCATGCTCGCGCCATGGCGTTGTCGGCAAGTTATTTGCCGGCCGTTGCATCGGGCGAACGCAATCCCGCCGACTTCGTGCCGGAATTGTCGCGGCGCGCGCGCGGATTTTTTGTATGGGCGACGATTAAAGCGCTTGGCCGCAAAGGTGTCGCTGAGCTCGTCGCTAGAAATTGCCAAACTGCATATAAAATGGCTGAACGCCTGTCGGCTGAAGACGGCGTATTCCTCATGAATGACGTCGTGCTGAACCAATTCCTGATCAGGTTTGGCGAGGAAGCGCCGGGCGGCGCCGGCGATATCGCAACTAATGAAATGATGGAGCGTATTGTCGCCGACGGAACCTGCTATATGGCAGGCGCCAAATGGCGAGGCCGGACGGTGATGCGCGTCTCGGTCACGAATTATGCAACGACATTTGAAGATGGCGAGAAAAGCGTAGACGCAATCATTCGCCTGTGGCGCGACTATCAATCCTGATCAGCATTCGACAACATTGACGGCGAGACCGCCTTCGCTGGTCTCCTTGTATTTTCTCGACATGTCGAGCCCGGTCTGGCGCATCGTTTCTATAACCTGATCAAGCGAGACCTTGTGGCCGTCAAGCGTTCTGAGCGCCAGGCGCGCCGCATTGACGGCTTTAACGGCGCCAATCGCATTTCGTTCGATGCAGGGAATTTGAACTAGTCCCCCGACCGGGTCACAGGTGAGCCCCAGATTATGCTCCATACCGATTTCCGCCGCATGCTCGATCTGGTCGGGCGTGCCGCCCCAGACCGCGGCGAGACCGCCCGCCGCCATCGAACAGGCGACGCCGACTTCGCCCTGACAACCCATTTCCGCGCCGGAAATTGAAGCGCGTTGTTTGTAAAGCATTCCAATTCCCGCCGCCGTAATTAGAAAGCGACGCACCTGCGCGGCGTTACAATTGCCGTCGTCTTCACAATAATGCTTGAGCACGGCCGGAATGATGCCGGCGGCGCCATTGGTCGGCGCCGTGACGACGCGGCCTCCCGCAGCATTTTCTTCATTGACCGCCATCGCATAGACATTGAGCCAGTCAAACAATTGCTCGCGCTCATTGGCGAGAGGCGATTGCGTAAGGCTCGCATATAGAGACGGTGCGCGGCGTTTGACATCGAGGCCGCCGGGCAGCACGCCGCGTGTTTTCAATCCACGTTCAATGCAGGCGCGCATCGCCGCCCAGATACGGTCAAGACCATCATTCGTTTCCGCGCGCGAGCGCAGCGCGTCCTCATTTCTGAGGATGACTTCATCAATCGAAAGGTTTTCGCGTGCGCATATGGAAAGCAATTCGCGAGCGGAGCCGAAATCATAGGGACTCTTATGCGGATCGACGATGCGGTCGTCCGGCGCCGGTGCGCTCAATTGCTTAGCGCTGGCGATAAAACCGCCGCCGACGGAATAATATGTCTGCTCGAAAAGTACGCCTCCAACCTTATCGAGAAGGCGCAGCACCATTTCATTGGGATGAATCGTCGGAATGACGTCGCCGCGAAGATCGAGGTCGCGCTTTTCATCGAAATCAACTTCCGGTCCGCCAGCCAGTTTCAGTTTTCCCGAAGAACGGCATTGCTGCACCGCCGCCGCCGCCTCGTCGGGATCGGTTTCATCTGGCGCAAACCCCATCAACCCCAGAATGGTCGCAGTGTCCGTGCCGTGCCCGACGCCCGTCAGGGCGAGCGATCCATGCAAATCGACACAAATGCGTACGGCCTTATCGATCAGACCCGCCTCTTTCGCTTCGCCAAGAAATCGTATCGCGATGCGCATCGGCCCAATAGTGTGCGAACTTGAGGGCCCAATGCCGATTTTGAAAATGTCGAACACGGAAAGCATGCCGCGTTACCTTTCCCTGCCCTCACGTTCGCCCATTGCGGGTTCAACGCCGAGCACGCGCATTGCGGCCGCGACGCTAGCGATAGCCGCCTCGGCGGCCGCGGCGTTTTCCGATCGGGCGATGACGGTCACGCCTTTTTCGTCTCCATCGATCGGATAAGACCCGATTGCGACGCCCTTCAACGCCGATTGAATGACGCTTAACTGTTCGGCAAGCCTTGATTCCGGCAAGGCGAGCGCCGTTACTGCGCGCGAATGAACAAAGGCGCCGCGTTCAAGCGCCGTTTCGACGGCGTTCAGCATCGCTTTAAAGATCGACGGCACGCCCGCCATCACGAATACATTTTCTATGCGAATTCCGGGCGCACCGCTAACCGGATTTGGGATTAGTTCGGCGCCATCTGGCATCATCGCCATTTTTAATCTGGCAGGCGTCGCCTCTTCTCCCTTTGCCTCATACCAAGCGCGTATCATGCCGGCGGCTTGCGGATGTTCAACGACATTGCGGCCGAACGCGGCGGCCACAGCGTCATAAGTTATGTCGTCATGGGTCGGACCAATGCCGCCGGATGTGAAACAATAATCGTGGCTTGCTCGAAGCTCATTTAACGAGGCGACGATTTGCTGTTTGTCGTCAGGGACGATGCGCGCCTCGCGCAAGGCGACAGCGCGCTCACCGAGCCAGCCGGCTATATGGTGAATGTTGGAATCGCGCGTGCGCCCCGAAAGGATTTCATCGCCGATCGCCAGAATTGCCGCGGTTTTCGTCATTCGTCAGCCGAGCGCCTCATCATGCCAGCGCAAATGACCTTCAATGAAGCTCGCGATGAAAAAATAGGAATGATCATAGCCGTCATGCATGCGCAGTGTCAGTTTCTGTCCAGCTTCACGCGCAGCCTCAGTAAAAAGCTCAGGGCGAAGCTGTTCAGTAAGAAATTGATCGGCTGCGCCTTGGTCAATAAGAATATGCGCGCAGCTGGCGCCGCGATCGCGGAGTAATTGCGTTGCATCATATGGCGCCCAGGTTTCGCGGTTCTCGCCAAGATAATTGCTAAACGCCTTGACGCCCCAGGGAACAGAGGCCGGCGCGACAATCGGTGAAAAAGCGGAACAGGATTTGAAACGGTTCTGATTTTTCAGATGGATCGTCAGCGCGCCATGTCCGCCCATTGAGTGCCCGAATATGCCAGCGCGATCATGATCGACCGAAAAATGCTGACCGACCAGCACCGGCAGTTCCTCTGTAATGTAGGAATACATACGGTAATGTTCGGCCCACGGCTTTTCGGTTGCATCGAGATAGAACCCCGCGCCTTTGCCGAAATCATACATCTTGGGGTCGAGATCCGGCACGTCGTTGCCGCGCGGGCTCGTATCCGGCGCAACGATGGCAAGGCCAAGCTCAGCCGCAATGCGCTGCGCGCCGGCTTTCGCGGCAAAATTGTCTTCCGTGCAGGTCAGTCCGGAAAGCCAATAAAGAACTTTATGCGGCCCTTTGCCGTGCACTTCTTCAGGCGGCAGGAAGATTGAAAAACGCATGTCGCATGAAAGCGTCTTACTGGCGTGACGCCATACTTGTTGCGCGCCGCTGAATGCTTTCTGGTCGGAGATTTTTTCCATGACGCCAGCCTCTAAAGATCCTTCGCCATATAGACGACATTTTGCAACGGATTGTCGTAATAGGCGGAGGTAAACCGAAAGCCCAGCGATTGGTAGAGCGCAATAGCGGGCTTCAGCCGCACCAGCGTATCGAGCTTCATTTCCTTGAAGCCGCGCGAGCGGGCCTCGTCGATAAGCCGAACAGCGAGCGCGCGGCCAAGCCCCTCCCCCTGAAAGTCTGGCCGAACATAAAGCCTTTTCATTTCGCAAACGCCGCCGCCAAGATCGAAGAGCCCGACCGCGCCCGCCGCCTCGTCTTCGACATCGCCAAGGAGCAATAGCGGATATTTTGACGGGAATGTCGCCATCTCCTCGTCAAAACCTTGAAAGCAGAGATCCTCGCCAAGCGCCGTCTTGTATTCCTGAAAGAGCAATTTGACGGCGGCGACATCATCATCGCGCGTGGCAATAAGAATTTCCGCGCGCGCCATGCGGCTAATAGATGACGACGCTTCTGATGCTTTCCCCTTTATGCATCAGGTCGAAGGCGTCGTTTATCTTTTCAAGCGGCATGGTGTGCGTGATGAGATCATCGATGTTGATGCGGCCTTCCATATACATGTCGACGATTTTCGGCACGTCAGTGCGGCCTCTTGCGCCGCCGAAAGCCGTCCCGCGCCAGACGCGGCCCGTGACTAACTGGAAAGGCCGCGTTGTTATCTCTTGGCCTGCGCCTGCGACACCGATAATAACGCTTTCACCCCAACCTTTGTGACAGCATTCAAGCGCGACCCGCATCGTGTCAGTGCGGCCGATACATTCGAATGTGTAATCGGCGCCGCCGCCTGTCAGTTCAACAAGATGACCGACGAGATCGCCTTTTACTTCTTTCGGATTGACGAAATCAGTCATGCCGAATTTTTCGGCGAGCGCGCGCTTTGACGGATTGATGTCGACGCCGACGATCTGCCGCGCGCCAACCATTTTCAGGCCTTGAATGACGTTGAGACCGATGCCGCCGAGACCGAAAACAACGCAATTGGTGTTCGGTTCAACCTTCGCCGTAAACATCACCGCGCCAATGCCTGTCGTGACGCCGCAACCGATATAGCAAACCTTTTCAAACGGCGCGTCTTTGCGAATTTTCGCGAGCGCAATTTCCGGCATTACGCTGTAATTGGCGAATGTCGAAGTGCCCATATAATGCAGCACCGGCTTGCCGTTCAGCGAAAAGCGCGAGGTGCCGTCGGGCATGAGGCCGCGTCCCTGGGTCTCGCGAATCTTGGAGCAATTATTCGATTTCGGGTGCAGGCAATATTCGCATTCGCGACATTCCGGGATGTAGAGCGGAATGACGTGATCGCCTGGCTTCAGACTGGTAACGCCGGGACCAACCTCGACAACAACGCCCGCGCCTTCATGACCGAGGATCGCCGGAAAGGCGCCTTCGGGATCGTCGCCGGAAAGGGTGAACGCATCGGTATGACAGACGCCCGTGGCCTTGATCTCGACCAGCACTTCGCCCGCTTTCGGCCCTTCAAGATCGACCATGTCGATTTCAAGGGGCTTTCCGGCTTCAAATGCGATTGCGGCGCGCGTTTTCATATGTCTCTCCGTCCCACAGCCCTGATTCAAGGGAGCGGAGGTTAGGATGTTTTGCCAGCGCCGGAAACCGCCGCGGGCGGTTAAAAATCAGGCGCGAAGAGGTTTTGACAAAAAGAGGTCGCGCTCGGCCTTGCGCCGGCGCACCAGCGCATCGAGAACGACGCGTTCGCCGTTCATCCGCGCCGTTATGAGATACCGGAACGCGCGCGCTGCGCCTTCGTGATCGCCGTCGTTCAATCGCGCCACAAGCTTCGTGCGCGAAAAGGCGCCCGAACCGAGATTATAGGCCAGCGAAACGAGCGCCGAGAATTCGTTCTCGTTGAGCGGCGTTTTGACGATCCGGCGAACCGCCGCCTCAGCGCTTCTGACATCGCGGCGAAGCAGCCGATCGGCATGATCTTCGGTTATTTCCATTCCCGGCTCGGCGGTCGCGGCGTGGCCATAGCCAATGAGCCACTGCCCCGCGAGATGATAGGCTTCAAGGCGCAGCCCTTCACTGTCGCGAATAATGTCGAGACCGCGCGCATTGATGGTCAGGCGTGAATTAGCAGGGTTCCGGCTTGGAAAGTCCGGGATCGGCGGCGCATCAAGACGCTCGCGGCCCAAGGGGACAAAACCCCCAAACGCCTCGGCGAGCATCGTCGCGCCGGGAGTTGTGGGCCGGCCAAGCACGAGCGCCAGAAGAACTGCGCCAAGAGCCGCCAGAACGAATAACGGTCTGTCTTGCATGAGGCGGCCTCTAGCGCGATCCGCGCCTTGCGGCAATCGCGCCTAGTTTCTGAGATAAACCTGGCCGCCGGTGGCGCCGACGCCTTCAGGCGTTGGCACGTCGGTCGCCGAATAATCGGTATTGAGAACGAGGGTTGGCGAGCCGGCCATCGAAAAGCGCTTGGCGATAATGGCGGTATAGGCGGAGGAATCGGCGATCGGCATACCTGATTTCACTTCCAGCTCGCCGCGCGGCAGGTAAAAGGTGCCGAGCAATTCGCGCGCGTTTGCGGAAAGAATTTTATGCACGCGGTTTTCAGGCGCGTTCTTCGATTCCCAGATCAAAAGACCGGCCATGAGCCCGGTTTTCGGCGCGGTCAGATAGATAATGGAAGCTGTGTCAAACTCGAAAGTTGATGCGTCGCCGTCAAGATAGATACCGACATTCTCGCCATAAATACGCGCCCCTGTAGCGACATCCAACTTTCCGTCCTTCATCACATAAATACCGGGCGCCATGTGCACGTCCGCCTTGCCGTTCACTTCAAGGCCGCCGCAATAGGTGCCCGGCTGAATGTCGTAACGCGTATAGCCGAGCAGCGTGCCGTTCGTGGCGCCGTTGACGCCATTGACGATGTCACTGACTGTGCTCGCCAGTGCGCCCTGCGGCGCCTGCCCCAATTTCGTATCCGTGAAGTCACAGGCCCCGACCGTCGGCGGCGTCCGCTCTTTCAGCGGATCCCCATAGGACGGACAATCGGTCACCGGATTGGTGCTGTAATTGCGCGTGCCGCCGGAGGCGCCGCCGGCGGAACAAACTAGGTTAGCAGTAATTTTTGCCGCACCGCTCATTTTGATGCCTTGCGTCGAGACCGAATTCGACAGCACCGCGCATTGGGGCGCATTCAGTTTTGCGTTGGCCTGCCCCTCAATGGCGCCGCCGGCGCTGTTCTCAAGCGCGATAACGCAAACATTGGTGACGCCTTCAGCCTTGGCGGTCGCGTGGACGACGACAGGCGTCGTCGCCTTGAAAATTCTTGAAAGCAGGAAATCGGACTTGCTCGGCTGTGAAATTTCGATCGCTGCCGTTTTTTCTGACACCGTGACGGTCGGCGTTGATGTGAATGTTCCAAGCGGCGGAAAATATTGTTTTTCCGCCCATACATCCATCAGGCTTTCAACATTTTGCTTGGTGGCGTTCTCGAGCAGCAGTTCTTTTGCGCCGTGAATAGCTAAATTGTCTGCGGCGTCCTGCAACGCCTGGCGCTGGGACGTCAGTCGCTGAAAATCAAGCGCCAGCCCGGCGGCGGCCAGGAGCGCTGGTGCAGCGAGTGCAAATGTTATGGCGACATTACCGTCGCGACCCATACGCATAACTTCAGCCCTCGGGGGAGTGGCATATGCACCTTGACGGGAATGTATTTCAAAGCGGTAAAGGTTTTTTAGGTGTTCGTTAACGGCGAACCACCCTTTTAAAGGCGCAATTAGTGCGTCGACTCCTATTTGCCGGGAGTTGAATTTTACCGCCCACAGGCCGAGATAGGGCTAAACCCGCGCCAGAACTTGCGGGCTGACGGAGAAATTCGATGCAATATGCCGATGCGATGCCAGACGACACGGTCAAGACCGGCGAAATCAAGATCCACCCGGCGGCCGATTTCGAAGGCATGCGCAAGGCCGGGCGCCTCGCCGCCTCATGCCTCGACATGATAGCGAGCCATGTGAAGCCCGGCGTCGCGACGAGCCATCTTGACGACCTCATCCGGCAATTCGTTTTCGACGCCGGCGCCGTTTCGGCGACCATCGGCTATCGCGGCTATCGCCATGCGAGCTGCATTTCGCTCAATCACGTCATCTGCCACGGCATCCCGTCGGACAAGACGCTCAAGAATGGCGACATATTGAACATCGACGTTACCGTCATTGTCGATGGCTGGCATGGCGATACGAGCCGCATGTATTGGGCGGGCGAGCCGAAAGTGAAGGCGCGCCGGCTGGTCGATACAACTTATGAATCGCTGATAGCCGGGATCGAGGCCGTCAAACCCGGCGCCTCCTTGCGCGATATCGGCCGCGCCATACAAACCCGCGCCGAAGGCGAAGGGTTTTCAGTGGTGCGTGATTTCTGCGGTCATGGCCTCGGCCGCGTTTTTCACGACGCGCCGAACGTTGTTCACTACGCCGAATATAAAGAGCGCGGCTATACCCACCGCGCCCCCGACATTGAGTTGAAGCCCGGCATGTTCTTCACTATCGAACCAATGATCAATGAAGGAAAACCGGACGTAAAACTCCTGAAAGACGGCTGGACGGCGGTTAGCCGCGACAAATCCCTGTCGGCGCAATTCGAGCACTCGATTGGCGTTACCGAAACCGGCGTGGAGATTTTCACAAAATCGCCCGCCGGGCTCGACCGCCCGCCTTATTCCGCCTGACTGCATTTTCGCGTCGCGCAAAATCCGATAGAGGGGAATCGGCTGCTCGCCGCACTGGCGCGTGGGGGGAGGATTTCATTCACCGGCATGACCGAGTCATCGGAAAAAACGCATCACGCTGCCGGGCATCGCGACCGGCTCCGGGCGCGCTTCAAACGGGCGGGCGTAGACGCCGTTCAGGATTATGAGCTGCTGGAACTCATCCTGTTTCGCGCCATTCCGCGCCGGGACGTCAAACCTCTCGCTAAGGAAATCATCCGTGTCTTTGGCGGACTGCCGCAGGCGCTCGCCGCCCCGGTTGAACGTTTGACCGAAATAAAAGGCCTGTCGGAAAACGCGGCGCTCGAAATGAAAATCGTGCAGGCGGCTTCGATCAAGCTTGCGCAGGCGCGGGTGCTCAACCGGCCGGTGATTTCTTCATGGGATGATTTGCTCAGCTATTGCCGGGCGGCGATGGCCGACGAGAAGACGGAACTGTTCCGCATCCTTTTTCTCGACAAGAAAAACATCCTGATCGCTGACGAAGTGCAGCAGCGCGGCACGGTCGATCACACGCCTGTCTACCCCCGTGAAGTCGTCAAGCGCGCGCTGGAACTCGGCGCCTCGGCGCTCATCCTTGTGCACAATCATCCATCCGGGGATCCGACGCCGTCACGCGCCGATATTGAAATGACGCGCGAGATCATGACTGCGGCGTCAGCGCTGAAGATCCGGCTTCATGACCATCTCGTCATCGGCCACAGGACCGAGGCGAGCTTCAAGTCACTGGGGCTGATCTAGGAAAGCCTAGCTCGCCTGACGCGGACGGTGCGTCGAGAGATATTCGCGCGCCTGGCGCTGGGCCTCCGCGATCTCTTCCTGCGTCATCTCAGCAGAAAGCTCGGCGCGATAAACCCGCGCCTCGACATTGCCCATCATCGCGGCAAGGTTAAACCACTTATGCGCGGTGATGAGGTCGAACCCCAGATCTTCGCCGCCGACCGAAGCCTCAAGCCCCAGCCGGTACATTTCTTCAGCACTCATGATTGCGGTCGCTGGCTGAAAAGCCTCAGCGTGCATCGTAATCGACATCGGCGTTACGCCCCTTTTTCGCTCCCAACCGGCGCCCCGCCGGTTAACCACGCCAAGTCTGAAAGTTTCGAAGCTAAAATTCGGTAAAGCAAAAATTACTGAAACCTTGCAGTGTATTTAACAAGTGGTTACTTGTCGGCATTCGTTCCGTTTACTGATGTTTTATTTTTCAACCGCACAAATTGCGATTTACAGGCATATTATTGGCGAACATGGCGTTTCATGCAGCGCAATCAAGCGCCTTGGGTCCTCAAAATCACCGGTTTTATTCGCAGACGAATTATGACACCCTCCGCTCAGAAATTGAGGGAGGACGCCATGCAGGCAACCGGATCGGGCGCTAATCCGCAATGGAGTTCGCGTTTTGCCTTTTTGATGGCCGCGATCGGTTCGGCTGTCGGCCTTGGCAATTTATGGCGATTTCCGTTCCAGACCGGCGCCCATGGCGGATCGGCCTTCGTCTTTGTTTATCTCGTCTGCGTGGTTCTCGTCGCCTATCCGATCCTGATGGGCGAGCTTGCGACCGGACGCCACAAGGGCCTTTCCGCCGTCGGTTCCGCTAAGCAGCTCGCCATCGACATTGGCCGCTCTCCGCGCTGGTCGATTGTCGGCTGGATGGGGGTTCTTGCCGGATTCACCATCACAACGACCTATAGCGTTATCGGCGGACAGGTCCTTGCCTATTCGGTCATGTCGTTTCTTGGCGAGTTTGCCGGAAAGGTTGGCGGCGATGCAGCAATCGTCGCGCCGCTCTATGACGGCGCCCTCTGGGCGCTCGCCTGGCATACGGTCTTCATGGGCCTGACCATCGCCATTGTCGTCGCCGGGTTGAAAGGCGGTATTGAACGCGTCGTAACAATCCTGATGCCGCTCTTTTTCCTCATGCTCGCGATCCTTTGCGTTTACGCACTGGCGACTGGCGAAGCCGGCAAGGCGATCACCTATCTTTTCACGCCGGACTTTTCTGCAATTACGCCTTCCGTCGTCCTGGCGGCGCTCGGCCAGGCGTTTTTCTCAATCGGCGTCGGCATGGCGATCATGCTGACCTACGGCTCCTTCCTGCCTAAGACGGAAAATATCGGAACAAGCGCCGCCATCATCGCTGGCTCCGACACTTTTGTCGCGATCATTGCCGGCCTCATGATTTTTCCGATCGTTTTTTCGGTCGGCCTTGACCCGGCGGCGGGATCGAGCCTCATTTTTGGCGCCCTCCCCGCCGTGTTCGCAGGCATGCCGGCGGGATCGATTGTCGGTGGGCTGTTTTTCTTCCTCGCCTTTATTGCTGCGCTCACCTCGGCGATTTCCCTCATACTCGCCTGCGCGTCGGTCGGCGAAGAGCAGTTCGGTTTTGAACGCAAAACCTCTACCTTTATCTGGGGCGGTGCGGCCTGGGCGATTGGCGCGGCGAGCGTTGTTATTCCGGGGCTTACCCCGTGGATCGATTTCTTTGGCGGCAGCGTCTTCCTGCCGCTCGGCGGATTGCTCATTGCGATCTTCGCCGGCTGGGTGGCGCCACGCGCCGTTATGCGCGAGGAGCTGGCGAACACCAGCGATCCTATATTCCGGTTCTGGCGTTTCTTTATCCGCTATCTCGCGCCAATCGCTGTGTTCCTGATTCTGGTTTTGGGGCTCGACGCTAAATTCGGCTGGGGGTTGGCGGCGCTGATCGGCGGATAATTACTCCGCCGCTTCGGTCTCCAGCGCGAGCGCGTGAAGCTCGCCGCCCATTTTGCCTTTGAGCGCGCGATAGACAAGCTGGTGCTGCTGGACGCGGTTCTTGCCGTTGAAGGCGGCTGAAACGACGCGGGCGCGATAATGATCGCCGTCGCCTGCGAGATCTTCAATCTCGACTGTCGCGTCAGGCATCGCTTCGAGAATCATCGCCTTGATGTCTTCAGCTCTCATCGCCATCGCGGGCGTCTCCTTTTCACTGAGTGCGTTCATATAATCGGGAAGCGCGCGGTCATGCATGTCGGCAAGATCGAGCAGCGCGATACTGTCAGTCTCGTCTAGCCTAATGAAATTACCGCCAAAGCGGCCGATCTTTGACGCCTGCACGCCCGCCATCGCCGCTTTCAAAAGCAGCGTATCAGATGCGCCTGGCGCAACGGCTATCAGGTAGCGCGCCTGATCCTCGCCGAACCAGTAAGCGGCGCGGCGCGCCTTCACCGGCGTTTTGAGTTCAAGCCCCTCGCCCGAAGCGAGCGCCATTTCCGCAGCGGCGACAATGATGCCGCCATCCGATACGTCGTGACAGGCGGTGACGAGGCCTTCGGCGATCAATTTCCGGATCGCCTCGCCATTACGGCGTTCGGCTTCAAGATCGACGGGCGGCGGCGCGCCATTTTCAATCCCGAACAACTCGCGCATGTAAAGGGACTGGCCGAGCCAGCCTTTGGTGACGCCAACTGCAATAAGTTCATCGCCCGCAAACGCGCCGCCGACGCGCGCCGCCTTCGTTGCATCTTCGATAACGCCAACGCCGCCAATGGCAGGCGTCGGCGGAATGCCCTTGCCGTTTGTCTCGTTGTAAAGCGACACATTGCCGGAAACGACCGGATAGTTGAGCGCCTCGCAAGCCGCGGCCATGCCGTCTATTGCGCCGATAAACTGCGCCATGATTTCGGGGCGTTCCGGATTGCCAAAATTCATGCAATCGGTGATCGCCAGCGGTGCGGCGCCAACCGCGCAAATATTGCGATAGGTTTCAGCGACAGCCTGTTTGCCGCCTTCGACCGGATCCGCGAAGACATAACGGGGCGTCACATCCGTCGTAACGGCGAGCCCGCGATTTGTCCCATGCACGCGGACAAGGGCAGCATCACCGCCAGGCGCGATCACCGTATCGCCCATGACGGTGTGATCATATTGCTCCCAGATCCACCGGCGCGAACATAAGTCCGGCGTTTCCATCAGCGCGGCGAGCGCCGTCAGCATCGATTGCGCGCCTGCCTGATCGGCAAGGTCGACAGTCTGTTCGCCGGTCTCGAAATCGGCGCCCTCGATAATCCCGGTCTCTTTTAAATTGGTCGCCGCTTCGCCGAGCGCGCTGAACACGCCATCGGCATCCGGCTTCAGGCGCACATAAATTTTCGCAGCGCCTTTCGACAGGGAAACGCCGACAGCATCAACGCCTTCCGCACCAGCGATACGGTCATCGATCAGCGCATCGACAATCGGCTTCACCTCGCTTTCGGGCTTGTTCGATTGAAGCGTCACCAGCGCCTCACGGACGACGACTTGCGGATCTTCAAGCGGCACCGGTTTTTCAAGCGCTGCGGCGGGCCGGTCATAATTCGGCGCGGCGTCGGCAAGCGGCGTGACCGGCATGTCAGCGACGACATCGCCCTTATGCTTGATGACGAGACGACCCGTATCGGTCGTGACGCCAATCACGGCGAAATCAACGCCCCATTTGTCGAAGATCGTTTTGGCCGCCTCTTCCCGCCCCGGCTTCAACACCATGAGCATCCGCTCCTGGCTTTCGGAGAGCATCATCTCATAGGCGGTCATGCCCGTTTCGCGCTGGGGCACATGATCGAGGTCGAGTTCAAATCCGCCGCCGCCTTTGGCGGCCATTTCGACCGATGAAGACGTAAGTCCCGCCGCGCCCATATCCTGAATGGCGATGATCGCGTCTGACGCCATCAGTTCGAGACAGGCTTCGAGAAGCAGCTTTTCAGTGAAAGGATCGCCGACCTGCACCGTCGGTCGCTTTTCCTCCGACGCATCATCAAATTCGGCTGACGCCATCGTGGCGCCGTGAATGCCGTCGCGGCCGGTTTTCGACCCGATATAGACGACCGGATTGCCGCTGCCGCGCGCCGCCGAATAAAAAATCCGGTGCTTTTCGGCGATGCCGACCGTCATCGCGTTGACGAGAATATTGTTGTCATAGCGCGCATCGAAATTGGTCTCGCCGCCGACTGTCGGCACGCCCATGCAATTGCCATAACCGCCGATGCCCGCGACGACGCCGGAAACAAGCCGGCGCGTTTTCGGATGGTCCCAGGATCCGAACCGGAGCGCGTTGAGATTAGCGACTGGCCGCGCGCCCATTGTGAATACGTCGCGCATGATGCCGCCGACGCCGGTCGCTGCGCCCTGATAGGGCTCAATATATGATGGATGGTTGTGGCTCTCCATCTTGAAGACCGCCGCAAGCCCGTCGCCGATATCGATGACCCCGGCATTCTCGCCCGGGCCCTGAATGACCCATGGCGCAGAGGTCGGCAATTTTTTCAGATGCCGCCGAGAAGATTTGTAGGAGCAGTGCTCCGACCACATGACCGAAAACACGCCAAGCTCCACCAGATTGGGCTCGCGGCCCATATGGCGTTTGATTTCTTCATATTCGTCAGGCTGGAGGCCGTGGCCGGCGACGATATCCGGGGTGATAGCGGTCATGGATTCCTTCCCTCGCGCGCGGAGCCTTTTGCACGCGCCAAGGCGGCGGATCAATAGCGGCCCTGACCGCTCCTAAACACGCCATTTGACGCGCTTAGCAGGATCAAGAGTAGCGCTGCTCCTTCCAAAAGCCCATTGATCGTCAGGCCGGCGATTGACCGCCGCAGAAAATGATCAATTGCGTGAAGCGAAACGGCGCGCGCCGCGACGAAGAATATCAGCGCGACAAGGCCAGCAACGGCCCATCGATCAGTGCGTGATTGCGGTCTCAGGAACAGCGCCCCAGCGACCGCCGTAAAGGCGCCTAACACGAATACGCCGGAGACAAACCATTCCTGCATGCCGCGCCTTCCAGCATACCAGCCTTCGTGGATCGCCGCACAACGCCCGGTGACCGTCAAAACCGATTGCAGGTCAAATAGGCGATTGGCGAGAAGCGCCAGCAATACGCCCGCGACGATCAGCCAGAAACGAACTTCCTTCTTGTCGAGATGAAGCGCCTGCGCTTCCTTGACCGCGCGAAAAAGCGCAGCGGCCAACACCAGTAGATAAAATGCCAGAAGAGCCCAACCGGCAGGGCCCGCTTTCAAGATCGCCGGCGCCCAGGAATGATCGAACTCATATTGCGCGCAGCCGGACATCAAGACTCACCCAAAGGCTTTTCTGCGGTTTCCGCTTATCGCTGACGATAAAGCCAGTCAGCCGGACGTCCCATGCGAACCGACGCCTGCGCCGCCGGGCCCGACGGCAGCATCCATCGATCGGCCCGACGGCCCATGCGCCTTACAAACAGTCGCTCCGCAGCGTTAAGACCCCATCCCTTTTGGAGGCCAAGAATTTCGCGCGCGTCAGCTGGGAGGATGTCGATTGCGGCGCGAATGAGGAGCCCTTGGGCAAGACGGATTGGCCCCGGCAAGGCGGGCGCGGCGCGCATGATCGACAAGAACTCAAAGATGATTTCGGATCGCTCAAAACGCGGCTTCATGTTCGCGTATAGCGCTCGCCACTCGGCCTCCGAACGCGGGGCGAGATGAGCGCCATAAAGCTCCGCCGCCGGCCGGCCTTCAGAAAAATATCGATGCCGTTCAATTTCCGAAAGCGGCGCGACATAAGTCGAATAGCTTTCAAGAAAACCGAACGCAGCAGTCGCCTGCACCCAGGCGAGAAGTTCGGGATCGTTTGCCCGATAGGCCTCGCCCGATGGCGTTTCGCCTTCAATCCCCTCATGCATGCGAACAACGCGCGCAATCATTTTTTCCGAAACGCTGCGCGCTGCGTATACAGTGACCATCGCCGCAAGCCCGGTGCGTTTTAAGCGCGCGACCGGGTCGGTGCGAAAAGTCGTGTGCTCCCAGACGCCCGTTCTGATCTTCGGTTCGGCAAATTCAAGAATGACCGCTGCAACGCCGCCGACATAAAGCGCAACAGGGTTTTTGAAGACGCGCCACGAAATTGAATCGGGCGCAGCAAGCGCCGCTTCCCCCTTCGGCGCGGAAAAGTCGATCCTGTTTCCGGCGCCGTTGAGAAAATCAGACGCCGCAACATCAAGCCGGGCGCGAATTGGAGCCGACAAGCGGGCGCGGAGTGCAAAAGGGGTCATGGGCGGCAATTCAAAACGCTACTCCCCCATTCTAGCGCCCATTAAAGCGGAAGTGAGGCGCAATCCAAACTGAAAATTGGCGAGAGCTAGTCGCCGCCGCACCCGCTGCAACCGCTACCGCAGCCGGAATCGCCGCCGCACCCGGCTGCACATCCCCCGCCGCCGCGCCCTCCCCGTCCGAATATAAGTCGGAAAATCAAGGTCAACAAAACCAATGCGACAACAATTCCCACGACCGGGTTTTCATTGACAAATTTTGAAATTTCCTCGGACGAAATTTGTTGCGCTGCTGCGGCGTTTGCGGCGAGCGCGGCAATCACCGCGCCTGCCGCAACTGACACACTGGCCATTCGCTTCGGAATTACAAAATTTCGCTTCACATTCACTCGCCGCATGAACGGCGCCTCACCAAATCGGATGGCGGATGGCGGCCAGATATCGGCGGGTGGAGTTTCGCCGAAGATGCGTGCATAGGCTGCAAGCGTATTACTATATGCCGCTTTGAACCTATCACGATCAGCCGCGCCGCCTCTCGTCGGTTCATGATGCAGCGGCGCGCCCAAAGCCTCAGCGAACGGCCCCCAGTAATTTCGCGTATAAGTCATATGGAGATGCCAGGCCTGGTCGATCTCATCCGAGGGCGTCGCTTCAATACCGCCGCTAACCGCGAGATAGGCGAAACGCTTATATTCCCTAACCACCCGCCGAGCGAAATGAACTGACCAGCCATTCTCGCGCGCAAGTCGCATCGAAAACGTGAACGATGCGTTCGTGTCATCAAACTCAAACGCTTCAAGACGCTTCAACACACTGTCCCGCATCATGATGCTCCCTCTTGCGACCGGACATTCTTCCGCCGAGCCCATGACGTTGGCAATATTGGCCGGCAACGATCGACCCGCCTCGCAGCGAACCAAATGTGATCACAAATTCAACATGATACGCCGCCGCTCCTTGCCCGCCCCAGGAATCCGGGAGAGAACGCCAGCGCGAACAGAGGGCTCAAGATGAATATTCAGGACAACGTCAAAGACTATTACGGTAAAACGCTGCAATCCTCGACAGACCTGAAAACCGATGCGTGTTGCACGATTGAAGCAACGCCAGCTTATTTGCGCACCGCTTTCACTGACATTCACCCTGACGTTTCAGCCCGTTATTATGGCTGCGGCCTGGTCGCGCCTTTAGCGCTTGAAGGCGCGCGCATACTCGATCTTGGCTGCGGCGCGGGCCGCGACGTTTATGCGCTATCGCGCCTCGTGGGCGAAAGCGGCGCGGTTGTAGGCGTCGATTTTACCGAACAACAGCTCGACGTCGCGCGCGAAACAAAAGAATGGCACGCTGAACGTTACGGCTACGCCAAATCCAATGTCGAATTTATCGAAGGCGACATCGAAAAGCTCGGCTCGCTCGGTCTTGATGGGGCAAGCTTTGACGTCATCGTCTCCAATTGCGTCATCAATCTCGTCGAGGACAAGAAGGCCGTATTCGCCGCTGCGCGGAATTTATTAAAACCCGGCGGCGAGTTTTATTTCTCAGACGTTTACGCCGACCGGCGCCTCGAGGACGATCTCCGGTATGACAAGATAGCCCGCGGCGAATGCCTTGGCGGCGCGCTTTACTGGAACGACTTCCTCAACATCGCCGGGCGCGCCGGTTTCGCCGATCCGCGCCTTGTCACAAGCCGTCCGCTCGCAATCAGTCATGAAGACCTCAAAGCGCGGCTGGAGCCGGCGGAATTTCACTCAGCCACCTATCGCCTGTTCGCCATCGAAGGGCTTGAACCGGCCTGCGAAGACTACGGGCAGGCCGTCGTCTACAAGGGCGGCGTTCCCCATTCGGAAAACCAGTTCATTCTCGACGGACATCACGCCATCGACAAGGGCCGCATTTTCCCGGTTTGCGGCAACACCTATCGCATGCTCAACGAAACGCGCTTTGCGCGCTATTTCGATTTTATCGGCGACTGGTCAACGCATTACGGCATCTTCCCCGGCTGCGGGACTTCGTCGCCCTTCGCTGCTGAGCCGCCGGAAGCGGCCACATCAGGCGCGTGCTGCTAGGGCGCAGCCGCTTTGCAGGCATCATCCGGCTTTGCGGCGCGCATTGAAAAACGCGCCGCGCCCTGCCCGTCGACCATGACAGCTGAGGCAAAGCTTTTCTTTCCCGTGCGCGCGAAAGTCAGATCATCGAAATAGGCGGTCTCGCCTTCGATCTCGACGAGCGGGAAATCAACCGTTTCATTCTTTTCCTCCCAGCCTGTGAGATCCGGATTGAAATGCTTGATCTTCAATACGAGCGAGCCGTCTTTTTCAGCGATCGTATAAAACTCGTAGAATCTCAGTGATCCATCCTTCGCGACGCTGCGGAACATACCCATAATCTGGCCGCCGGACGGCGCTGACATGATCTCTTCGGCGCACGCGCCGAGTCCCTCGCCGATCCAGTGGCCTGTGAGGAAGGCGACATCCTCGATTTTTGCCGAAGGCGGGTCCGCCCCCTCTGGCGCTGAGCGAATATCGACGGCAACCGATGCTGCAATTGCGAGCGCCAATGTGGTGATCAAAGACATTCTTTTCCCTCCTTACCGCCGCTCCCGAAGGTGGAACAGCAAGCCCCTTAAGCACCCATCAAATCCGTCCCGCGGCGGCGCTTCAAGATATCAATCTGCGCCCCGCGCCGGGTTGAAATCCCACTATATTAGCGCTCTCGCAATTAACCCGTATCGCCGCGCGCCTCTTGCAAATTGAGCGAATATCAGCACTCTCGCCGCCTTAACCGCGGCGAGCGGCTTTGCGCCTGTTCGTCCATCGGCCGGGTCGACTGTGAAAGCGTCTGAGAAAAAAGCCATAGCGCCCCGCCTCCAAGTTTTTCCAAGGGCAACGGAGAACCGTTTTTCATGAGTGAACAACCCAAACAGCAGGTGCCGCCGCGCATTGCGCCAGGCATTACGCGACGCAAACCAATCGAGCACGTTCAGGCTGAATATGAGGGCAGTGAACTCAAACGGTCCCTTGGCGCAATCAACCTCGTCCTGCTGGGCATCGGCTGCATCATCGGCACCGGTATTTTCGTCCTGACCGGGCGAGCGGCCGCTGTCTATGCCGGCCCCGGCATCATGGTTTCATTTATCATCACCGGCACCCTCTGCGCCTTCGTTGCGCTTTGCTATGCCGAGCTCGCCTCGTTCTTGCCGGTCTCAGGGTCGGCCTATTCCTATTCCTATGTGTCGATGGGCGAATTTGTGGCCTGGATCATGGGGCTGTTGCTCGTCCTTGAATATGGCCTCGCCGCGTCAACCGTCGCCGTGGGCTGGTCCGGCTACGTCGTCAGTTTTCTACACGATCTGAATATACACATACCCGCGGCCTTAACTGCCGCGCCCGGGGTGGATGTCGTCAATGCGTCGGGCGAAACGGTTAAGGCGATCGTCAATCTGCCGGCCATGATCGGGATCATTGCTGTGTCGTCGCTGCTCGTTGTCGGCATCTCAGAATCGGCGACGGTCAATAACATCATCGTCTTCATCAAGGTGTCGGTCGTCATCGCCTTCATCGTCATCGGCATGTTCTATGTGAAGACGAGCCTGTGGCAGCCGTTAATTCCGCCGGAAGTAAAAGTCTCGCCTGACGGCGCGATTATCGGGGCGGTCGAAGGCACGCGCAGCTTCTGGACACAATTGAAAGACGCGTTTGTCGCCATCTTCACGGGCGATAACTCAACCCGCTACGGCATTGGCGGCGTCATTCATGGCGCGGCGGTCATCTTCTTCGCCTATATCGGCTTTGAAGCCGTTTCGACCGCGGGCGCTGAATCCAAAAACCCAGCGAAAGACATGCCGATCGGCATTCTTGGGTCGCTGATCATCTGCACGATCCTTTACATCCTGACCTCGGCCGTCCTTGTCGGCATCGTGCCTTACTCCAAACTTGACGACCCGGCGCCGATCGCCCTTGCGGTGAACGAAATTGGCCTCACCTGGTTTGCGGTCGCCGTTAAAGTCGGCGCAATTGCCGGTCTTTCATCGGTGATGCTCGTGCTTTGCTACGGCCAGACGCGCATTTTCTACACGATGGCGAAGGACGGCCTGTTGCCTTCGCCGCTCGCCTGGGTGCATTCGAAATTCAAGACGCCATGGGTGAACACGCTGGTTGTCGGCGTAATCGCGTCCTATTTTGCCGGCTTCATGTCGCTCGACAAGCTTGCTGACCTTACCAATGTCGGCACATTGGCGGCGTTTATGATTGTCTCAATGACGGTGCTTTACTTGCGATTTACGCACCCGAAAGAGCCGCGCCCGTTCAAAGCGCCGCTCGGCCCGATTACGCCGATCATGGGCGCCGGCATGTGCTTCATCTTGTTGATGTCGCTTATGCAAAATCCGCACGCCCGCCATTTCTTTGTCATCTATCTTGGCGTCGGCATTCTTGGATATTTCGCCTACGGTTTCTGGAACTCCAAACTCGGAAAGATGGCCAAGGCCTCCTGAACCATCAAAAACCAGACAATCAAAGAAGCCCGCGCAATAGCGCGGGCTTTTTCGTTTGTGCTATTGCCCGGCGACGATCCGCATCAATTGGCCCGCGCCCCAGGCGGCGAAGGTTCCGACAATATATCCCAAGACGGCGAGTAAGGCCCCCACAGGGGCAAGGCTTGGATGAAACGCGGCGGCGACGACCGGCGCCGATGCGGCGCCGCCAATATTCGCCTGGCTGCCCACAGCGAGAAAGAAGGACGGCGCGCGGATGAGCTTGGCGACGAGGATCAAGAGCCCCGCATGAATGGAGATCCACAAGCCGCCAATCAGGAAAAAGGCGGGCGTTTCGGCGAGCGCGCGAATATTCATGTTGAGGCCGACAGTCGCCACGAGAATGTAGACGAATACCGAACCGACCTTCATCGATCCGGCGCCCTGTAGTTTTCTGACCGGCGTGAAAGAAAGCGCAACGCCAATCGCGGTGGCGATGACGACAATCCAGAAGAATGTCGAATGAATTGAGAATTGCGCGGCTTCAGGCAGCGTCCGTTTGAAGAACGGAGCGAGGAAATCAGCACAAAAATGCGCAAAGCCCATGGCGCCGAAACCGATCGCAAGAATGAACATCAGATCCTTCAGCATCGGAATGCGCGCATGTTCGGCTTCATAGGCTTCGGCCTTGCGTTTGACGGCATCGACCGAAGAGGAGTCGGCCTTCAGCCAGCGATCGACTTTCGACTGGTTGGCGGCGAATGAAAGTAGCACCGCCATCCAGATATTGGCGACAATCACATCAACCGCGACCCAAATTGAAAATGCGTCTGCGCCTGCGCCGAAAATCTCGCGGATCGCCGTCTGGTTTGCGGCGCCGCCGATCCAGCTTCCGGCGACTGTCGCCATGCCGCGCCAGACTGCATCCGGCCCCGTGGCGCTCACGAGGTCTGGTGAAATGAGATGTGCAATAAAAAGCGCAATCGGCCCGCCGATGACGACGCCGAGCGTGCCCGTAAAAAAGAGCGTCAGCGCCTTTGGGCCAAGCCGCAGCGTCGCCGGCAAATCCGCCGAGGCGGTCAGGATAACAAGCGCTGCCGGCAGCAGATATCGCGACGCGACGAAATAAAGTTTCGATTCATGCGGATCGACGAGACCGAAGCTCGTCAATAATGACGGCAGAAAATAACAGATGAGCAGCGGCGGGAAGATTGAATAAAATCGTTTGAAGAGGGCATTGCCGCTCGCCGAACTCCAGAAAACGAATCCCAACATTAGTGAGAGCACGCCGAAGATAACGGCGTCATTTGTAAGCGCGGGAGATCCCTCCATCGCGTTTCCTTCCTGTAAGGCTGCTATTCCTGTTTGAAGATTTCGCCGGCCTTCATGACGAAGGGGATATTTTCAAGGACAGTGACATCGCCCAACGGATCGCCATCGACCGCGATGATATCGGCTGCGCATCCCTTGGCGAGGCAACCAAGTTCGCCCGTCTTGCCTAACGCTTCCGCCGCCAGCGTCGTCGCAGAACGGATCGCTTCTTTCGGCGTCATTCCGTATTTCACCATCCAGAAGAATTGTTTGGCGTTGTCGCCATGCGGATAGACGCCGCTATCCGTGCCGTAGAGCACTTTCGCTTTGGCTTTGACGGCGGCGCGGAAACTTTCGCGCTGTATTTCCGCGATCTCGGCGTCTTTGCGTAGCGATTCTTCAAGCTCGCCATTCTTGCGGCCTTCTGACTGGGTATATTCCGTGTTGTAAATATCCATGACGAAATAGGCGCCGCGCGCTTTCGCCATGTTGATCGCTTCCTTGTCGAGATAGCTTGCATGTTCGATCGTATCGACGCCGGCCTTCAGCGCATTCTTGATGCCGGCATTGCCATGCGCGTGGCTCGCAACTTTCAATCCGCGCTGATGCGCCTCGGCGACGATTGCGGAGAGTTCTTCAACCGTATTCTGCTCCGCGCCGGGCTGCGTCCCTTTGGAAAAAACGCCGCCGGTAGAACAGGTTTTGATGAGGTCAACGCCATATTTGATGTTCGTTCTGACCTTGCTCCGCATTTCCCACGGACCGGTGGCGACCCCCTCCCCGTAATCGTGAAAATCAGCCGGAAGAAGATTATTGTCGGAGCAATGCCCGCCGATAATGCTGACCGGCGGGCCGGATACGAACATTCTCGGACCCGGCACAACGCCCGCATTGATGGCGTCGCGCAGCGCGACATCGGAATAATGATCGGCGCCGACATTGCGCACAGTCGTAAAACCGGCGGCCAAAGTTTTCGCTGCATTAACGACGCCCCAGATCGCCGCGCTTTCTCGCGTCTCGCTTAACGAATTATAGCCGCCAAGCGTCACATCGCCGAGAAGATGGGTATGCATGTCAATGAGGCCCGGGAGCAAGATCTTTGACCCGAGATCGATGATTCTTGCATCCTTTGGCGCAGCGACATTCGATTGCGCGCCGCTATCGATAATGACGGCTCCGTCTAAAAGAACCGCGGCATTTTCGATAACTTTCCCGGTCTCGGGATCAAACATTCGCGCGGCGGTGACATAAGTCTCGGCCGCCATTGCTGGCGACACGCTCAACAAGAATGCTGCAACTGCGAACTTCATAGAACCCCTCGCGAGTAACTATGTAAAAGTTTCTTCTTTTTGGCGTAGCCGTCAATCTGAGCGCGAGATTTTTGTACGTCAGGCGTCAGGTTTTTGGAGTAATCGCCGCTCATTTTACCCGTTAAACATAGGGCAAAATGACACCTTTGTATTGGTTCAAATTTGGATTGCTCCAGGCTTGACGATCTATATATTTCGCAGCGCGCAAACGCGCAGTCCACATGTCGGATGCGCGCTTTCGAGGGGGCGAAATCCGACATCCACAAAAAAAACGTAGATCAGAGGAGAATGCGTTGGTGAGTATTATTCGATCCAGCAAGCGAGTAGCCGTGTTGGCGCTTGGCGTTGCAGCGCTGGCGATTGCGCCGGCCTATGCCGCCAAGCCGACTGGCGAAAAAACAACGAACGGCAACAACGGCGGCGTTTCAACAAAAAAGGCGCCGGGTCAATCCCGTTATCTTATCCAGTATAAGAATGGCGACAAGGCCGCAATCGAAGCGGCGATCGTTCAGTTTGGCGGACGCGTCGTATTTGACTACGCGCCGGTAATCGACGGTCTCGCCGCCGATCTCGACAAAAACGGCATCAAGTCGCTTCGTTCAAGCGGTCTTGCGAAAAGGATCGAGGACGATGTCGAAATCGCACGCAATCCTTTGAACCCTGCAACCGATCCTGACGGCGGTCGCCCGGAGCCCGTTGTCAATGGCGTTCCAGCCGGGTTCCCGGACACACAAGACTTTGATGAATTCGTTCCGTGGGGACGCGACCGCGTGAACGCTGATGTTGTCTGGAGCGTCGGGCCGAATTTCGGCACAGCTGACAATGGCATTGCTTCCCCGGACATCGCGACAGGCGCCAATACGGGCGCTGGCGTTGTCGTCGCTGACCTCGACTCGGGCATCGACTACAATCATCCAGACCTCGCTGCGAACATCATGGATGATCGCGGTTCAGGCGTCATCCGCGACTTCATCGATGGCGACGATGATTCAACCGACAGCGCGTTCGACGGTCACGGCACCTCGACGGCAAGCGTCATCGCTTCTGCAGCGAATGGCGTTGGCGTGGTTGGCGTTGCGCCAGGCGCAAAAATCCGTCCTTACCGTATCTGCGTCCAGACCTGCCCGCTTTCCGCAATCATTGGGGGTATCGTTCAGGCGACGGCCGACGGTGTTGATGTCATCAATATGAGCCTTGGCGGGCCTGCCGGTTTCAATATCGAGGCTTCCGCTATCCAAGCTGCGGCGCGCAACAACATCGTTATTGTCGCTTCGGCCGGCAACGACGCCAGCCAGAAGGTGCAGTTCCCGGCTGGGTACGGTCAGGTGCTCGCCGTCGGTGCGACGGACATCAATGATAACGCCGCCAGCTTCACCAATTATGGCGGCTGGGTCGATCTGACCGGTCCCGGCGTCAATAACCCGACCGCGACGTGCTCCGGCTGCGTCACCGAAGGTTTTGTCGATGAAACTTCGCCTACTGCGCAAAGCTTTGCTGCTAACCAGATGACGAACTCGCCGGTCGCAATCGTTTCGGGCGCTGAAATTGTCGACGTTGGCCAGGCTTGCACGACGACAGCGGGCGACGCGCTCGCGGCGAACCCTGCAGGCAAGGTTGCTCTGATCGTTCGAGGCGCTTGCTCCTTTGCTGAAAAAGTCGCGTCAGCAGAAGCTGCCGGTGCCATTGGCACGATCATCTATAACAACGCGCCTGGCAACTTCTTCGGCACGCTCGGCACGTTTGCATCGACCGGCCCGTCGGTTTCGATCTCCGACACCGACGGTCAGGCGCTCGCCGCAGAAATCGCCGGCGGCACGACTACCGCTGACGTTGGCGTTCGTCGTCTCAACGACATTATCTACTGGTATATCTCCGGCACGTCGTTCTCCGCTCCGCATGTCGCGGGCGTTGCAGCGCTCGTCCGGGCCCAGAACCCGAACCTCAATGAACAGCAGGTTCGTAAGGTCATTACAGACACTGCTGAATCGTTCGGCAACCAGAACCTGTTTGGCGCCGGCATGGTCCGCGCTGACAATGCTGTAAACGCTGCAAACTAATCAGCTTTTCAGCCAACAAAAAATAGAAACGGGGCGCTTTGGCGCCCCGTTTTTTATACGGCATCGAAGACAATCACCGCGTCAGCGGTTTGTATTTGATCCGGTGCGGAATGTCGGCGTCAGGGCCAAGACGGCGCTTCTTATCCGCCATATAGTCTTCGAAATTACCTTCAAACCATTCGACATGACTGTCGCCTTCAAAGGCGAGAATATGCGTCGCAATGCGGTCGAGGAACCAGCGGTCGTGGCTGATGATGACAGCGCAGCCGGCGAAATCCTCCAGCGCCCGCTCAAGTTCCCTTAGCGTATCGACATCGAGATCGTTCGTCGGTTCGTCGAGCAAGAGCAGGTTCGATCCTTCAGTGAGCATTTTCGCGAGCTGCACTCGGTTGCGCTCGCCGCCTGAAAGATTGCCGACCTTCTTTTGCTGATCGCCGCCCTTGAAATTGAACCAGCCGACATAGGCGCGGCTCGGCACTTCACGCTTGCCGAGCTGGATCACATCCAGCCCGCCGGAAATCTCCTCCCAAACATTTTTATCCGGAGAAAGATCGTCCCGGCTCTGATCCACATAGCCGAGCTTGACCGTATCGCCGATGCGAAGCGCGCCGTCATCCGGCATTTCCGAGCCGGTCAGCATTTTGAACAAAGTCGTCTTGCCGGCGCCGTTCGGCCCGATAACGCCGACAATGCCGCCCGGCGGAAGCTTGAATGAAAGATCGTCGATGAGGAGCTTGTCGCCGAACGCCTTCTTCAGATGATCGGCCTCGATGACGACGCCGCCAAGGCGTGGGCCCGGCGGGATCTGAATTTGCGCCGAGCCGACATCCTCCTTGCCGGATTTCGCAAGCAGTTCTTCATAGGCGTTGATGCGCGCTTTCGACTTCGCCTGACGCGCTTTCGGACTGGCGCTGATCCATTCGGATTCGCGGTCGAGCGATTTCTTGCGGTTTTGTTCCTCGCGTTCTTCCTGCTCCATGCGCTTGCGTTTGGCTTCGAGCCACGAGGAATAATTTCCCTCATGCGGAATGCCCCGGCCGCGGTCGAGTTCGAGAATCCAGCCCGTCACATTATCGAGGAAATAACGGTCGTGCGTGACGAGGATAACCGCGCCTGGATATTCTCTCAGGTGATTTTCAAGCCAGGCGACGCTTTCCGCATCGAGATGGTTTGTCGGTTCGTCGAGAAGCAACAAATCGGGTTTCGAAAGTAACAGACGGGCGAGCGCGACGCGGCGTTTTTCACCGCCCGATAGCTTGTCGACAGGCCAGTCGCCCGGCGGGCAACGCAGCGCCTCCATCGCCATTTCGATCTTGGACTCGATATCCCAGCCGTCCGCCGCGTCGATCTCCTCTTGTAGTTTCGACATCTTCTCCATCAGTTCATCGGTGTAGTTTTCCGCCATTTCCATCGAGACGGCGTTGAAGGCGTCGATCTTCTCCTTGATGGAGCCAAGACCTTCCATGACGTTCTCGAAGACGGTCTTCGAGGCGTCGAGCTGCGGCTCCTGGGGCAAGAAACCGACCCGTGCGCCATCGGCGGCATAGGCTTCACCGGAAAAATCCGCATCCAGGCCGGCCATAATCTTCAAAAGGGTTGATTTGCCCGCGCCATTGACGCCGACAATCCCGATCTTGGCGTCAGGGAAGAACTGCAAGTGGATGTTTTCCAAGACCTTTTTGCCACCCGTATAGGCTTTGGTGAGGCCCTGCATGAAGTAGATATACTGATATTTCGCCATATGCCCCGGCGCTTGGATCGCACCGCTCCCGGTTGAAATTCCGTGTCTCGGATGAAACAGGCGCGGGTCTTATCGTGCGCCACCGGCCGTTTCAACGCCGGTCGGCGTTTCGTTCACAGCCGCGACCCCCTATATAGGGAGCTTGGGGCCAGTTTCAGGGGAATGACGGATCACATGGCGGGGTATGTAGAAAAGACCTTGGCGCCCGGCGAGGACATCGTCTACCGCGCAAATTTCAACTGGACCTACAGTTTCTTCCCGGTTTTCTGGTTTGCGCTCGGCTCGGCGCCGGTCGTGATGTATCTGATGCTGCAATACGGCCAAGGCGTGCCGGCTGAAGATCTAAGAGCCGGCTGGTATTTTGTCGGCGGCGGCTTCATCGCCGGTTCGGTGATCCTTATCAACCACATGATCAAATTGTGGACGACAGAGTTCGTCGTAACGAATTCGCGGTTCGTCTTCAAAACCGGCCTCCTCGCCCGGCACACGCAGGAAGTCTCGCTCAACAAGATCGAAGAAATCAAACTGCAACAATCTGTCTGGGGACGCCTTTTCGGTTACGGATCGTTGTCACTCCATGGCACCGGCGTCGGCCTGATTAAACTGCCGAATATCGACAACCCGATCCATGTGCGGCGGATCATCGAGACAGCTAAAGCCGATCTTCGCGGCAGGCGTTCAAACCACGACGACGAAGATTGACCCTGCCCTGCCGCTTGCGCGACTTCATTCCGTCATCGGCTGATGGAATCTTCCGCGATCTCATTGACCACTCGCCTTGGGACGTCACCTCGCGCGCCGAAGCAATCATCGACGGCGCGCTGTCGCAGCTTACCGGCTATCTCATTGAAAACGGCGTCGCCATACACAGAAGGGCGCGTATTGAAGCTGGCGCAATCATCAAGCCGCCAGCAATAATCGGACCCGGCGCCTTTGTCGCGCATGGCGCCTATCTCCGCGGCGGCGCATTCCTGGATGAAAATTGCATCATTGGCCCCAATTGCGAGGCCAAGACCGTCTTCATGCTCAAGGGCTCAAAAATTGCGCACCTTTCATTCGTCGGCGATTCGATCATCGGCGCCGGCGCCAATATTGAAGCCGGCGCGATAATCGCCAATTACCGCAACGAATACGAAGAAAAACGCATTCGTATCGCGTTTGGCGGCAGCGTCATCGATACGAGTGTCGATAAATTCGGCGCGTTAGTCGGTGAAAATGCGCGCATTGGCGCAAACGCCGTCGTCGCACCCGGCGCGCTGTTGCGGCCGGGCGAAATCGTGCCGCGTCTCGCGCTCATCGACCAATCCGCCTGACGAACAGAATGATAAAAGTAAGGCGTTTACGCGCGGCTCGCGCCTTTATGCGTTTTGAAAAACACGCGGCGCATTCCCTTGTCGTCAAACGGTCTCCACTCGCCTTCCGCCTGCGCAAGACGGTCGGCAACGGCGTAGATAACAAGCGGGTTTACGCCAAGGCCGAAATGGCTGGCCGGCACTTCAATATTCTCGATTTCGTCATGCCCTTTATGATGATGCTGGATCGAGCCGCGCCAGGCGACGACGCCGTCGGTCTTGGAATAGATTGACGTTGTCGGCACCGGCGGCGCTTCATCGAGCTTGGCGATCTGTTCCGCGCGGGTTTCTTCGGGCGCGCCATTGATCGCCTCGAAGAGTTTCTTGGCGTTGGAAATATTGAGGTTGGCGGAAATCGGGCTGCCAAGAGAAATAACCGAACGCACCTTGTCGGGCGCGCGCTTGGCGAGCTCACGCGCAAAGACGCCGCCAAGCGACCAGCCGACAATCGATACTTTTCTCCTGTTGTCGGCGTGCACCTGATGGAGGAGTTCATTCATCTCCTCTTCGCGGTCCTCGTCAAACCGAAGATTGCGGCCGAGGCCCCACCCATAGGCGGCGTAGCCAAGATCGCGCAAAACTGAACGCAAGGGGCTCGTCGAGGCGTCGCTCGCGACAAAACCCGGAAGAACAATGACCGGGTGCCCGTCGCCTTTCGGCAAGCGGCGCATCAAGGTGCGCAAATAATAGAATGAGCTCAGTTCGGCGACGGCGCGGCTTTCCATCATCAGCCAGAACCAGTGCGGCGGACGGGCTCCCGCCTCCGCGTCGTACTGATCTTCCTGAACCTTCGCCACCATGGACTTAACTCCGCACGCCGTCCTTCAGGATTCTGTCCCTATTCCGCCACCCGCGCAATCCGCTCAGGCAGCGCTCGCCGCAAGCGCCTTCGCAGCTGCGAGATGCTCATCAAACGAGGCTTGCAGGCATTCGCTGTAAAATGCGGGATCGGGCATCGCATCGCGGCAGGCTGTCGCCGTAATCGTGATCTTGTCGACATAGCTTTGCACGACATGGCCGAGCGCTACGCCGTCGAGAACACACAAATTGCCGAAAATGTTAACGAGCCGCGCGCCGGTTGAATAAATCGGCACGGGCGGACCCGGCACATTAGTCACAACCGTGTTGAAGAGCGGCTTGATACGGTTGGCGAGCCCCCATTGGGAATAAACGCGCGCGCCGAGCCCCATATAAAGCGCCGGCGAAAGCTTTGATATTTCGGTCATGCGCCGCGCGCCGACCGCTTTGGTCATCGCTTTCGATCTCTGCGTTTCATCACGAACGAATTCGAGACGGGCCGCGGCGCTCGCGATATGCGTGCCCAAGGGCGCGCGCATCGCCGTCACCTGATTGCCCATGGTGTTTTTTTCTTCATCGCTTCTGACCGAGATCGGCGCCATAGCGGCGAGTGTCTCTTCGGGAAGCTCATTGGTGTTCATCAGATAGGCGCGCATGGCGCCGCCGACGATCGACAGCATGACGTCATTGACGGTTGCGCCTTCAGCGAGCGAACGCATCGCCTTGACATCGGCCAGCGCGAAAGAGCGACCATCGACAACGCGGTGCGGTGAGACCTTGCCGTTAAAACGCGTGCGCGGCGTTTTCATTGTCGAGGCGATGTCGAAATCGCCTTTCATGGCGCCGCGCGCAAGCCGCAATGCGGCCGGCGCCGACTTCACCGCAAGCTGCGCCTGGCGCACCGGATTAACGAAACCTCTGACATAACCGCGCGCAAACATGCCGAGCTGACCCGGCATGCGTTCCGGCCGCCACCGATCGACGCCCGGATCAGGTATCTCCGGCGAGATCGTGTGAAGCGCATGCATGAGGTCGACGCCCGACGCGCCGTCTATTGCGGCGTGATGCACTTTGGAAAGGATAGCGTAACTGCCCTTTGGCGCGCCTTCGACATTGTCGAGCCCTTCGACAACCAGAAGCTCCCAGGGCGGGCGGGTCAGATCGAGCGGGCGCGCGAAAGTGCGCGCGGTCAATATACAAAGCTGGCGCCAGTCGCCGGGCTTTGGCAGCGCCGCGTGTCGGACGTGATATTCAAGATCGAAATCGGGGTCTTCGACCCAATAAGGATAGTCAATGCTGAACGGCGCTTTCACCATGCGCCGGCGCATCATCTTGGCGAGATGGAGCCGGCCGTCGATGAAGTTCAGAATATCCTTGAAGCGGACAAATCCGCCGGGCGCCGTCGAGGGATCATAAATCGCCATCGATCCAATGTGGATCGGCGCATTCGGCTGCTCGAATGCGACAAAGGCCGCGTCCAAACCCTGCATCTGTTCCATGGGCGGCCTCCCGGCTGGGCCGCTCTTCGGGCGGCCATCCGGGTGACGCTAACACCTAAGGTTAGAATAGTCATTCAACCGCCAAGCGGCTGAAATCCCTGATATTCGCCTCATGCGAGAAGGTTAATTTGTTAATGGCCGGGCTCCAAAGCTCCCCTCAATAATCGCCTCAATCCCGCGCCGGTCTTCCTCGTCAAATTGCGAGGGCTTGTCGCTGTCGACATCAAAAACGGCGATCAGCCGGCCCGACGCATCGACAACCGGAACGACAATTTCAGATTCCGAGCGGGAGTCGCAGGCGATATGTCCCGGGAAAGCGTGGACGTCATCGACGATCACTGTCTCGCGCTTTGTGGCGCAGGCGCCGCATACGCCGCGGCTGAACGGAATGCGCAAACAGCCAAGCGTTCCTTGATAAGGGCCGACGACAAGCTCTTCGCGCTTCTCCTCATCGACAAGATAAAAGCCCGTCCAGAAATAATGGTCGAAAGCGTGATGCAGAAGGTTAGACACCGTCGCCATGCGCGCGATGAGGTTATTCTCACCTTCAAGGACGGCTGCAATTTCCTTTGCAACTTCCACATAACGCTCGGCTTTCGACATCATTCTTCCTCGATCGTGAATTCCAGGGGCGGCAGTGCGCCGATCGTCACTTCGACGTGGTCGCCGCGCTGCAAAGGCCCGACGCCATCGGGCGTGCCGGTAAAGATCAGATCGCCCGCCTTCAATTCAAAGAGCTTTGACAGCTCGATGATGATCTCCGGCACAGTCCAGATCATCGAGGAAAGCGGCGCATTCTGTTTTTCCGCGCCATGAACCGATAAGCGAAGCCGCGCATCGTTAAAAAGATCGGGCGGAAAGTCTTCAATACGCGCAATCGGTCCGACCGGCGCTGAATTGTCAAACCCCTTCGCGGCGTCCCAGGGGCCGCCCGCCTTTTTCGCCGCCGCCTGAAGATCGCGGCGCGTCAGATCGCAGCCCGCGGCCTGTCCGAAAATAAGCGCCCCCACCTCCTCCCGCGACGACAAATTCTTACCGCCCGCCTTCAAGGCGATCACGAGTTCGCCTTCATAATGAAGGTTCGACGTCGCCTGCGGAATGGGAATGAGAGACCCTGACGAAATCGCTGCGTCCGCCGGTTTTGTGAAGAAGACCGGCGGGTCGGATTTCGGATCGCCGCCCATTTCCTTCACGTGGTCGGCGTAGTTTCGTCCGATGCAGAATATGCGGCGCACGGGAAATTGGCCGCCTCCGAGCACCGGCAGGGACACAAGATCCGGCGGTTCAAAAACATAGCGCATCAGACGCAGCCTTCTTCTTTTACGATGCGCCTTGTCGAGGCGGGATATTTCACAAGGCTCGCCGCAGGCCGTATCGGCCGGCGCACAAGTTCGCCGCCGCAATTGGGACAAACGCCTTTTAGCGCTTCATCACTACATCTTGGGCAGAAAGTACATTCGAAAGAGCAAATGCGCGCCTCAGCATCCGGCGAAAGGTCGCATCCGCAACATTCACAATTGGGACGAAGCTCAAGCACCGTCAATCTCCGTAATCGCCCGAGTCTTTGTTGTCGTTCTTGGTGGCCTCTTTTTCTATATCTTCGCCTTTTGGGCCTTGCTTCAGCGCATCCGCCTGCTCCGCCAAACCGGGCGCCGACCTTATATGAAGATCACGCTGCGGAAAGGGAATCTCAATTCCGGCCTCGTTAAACGCCCGATAAATCGAAAACCTCAAATCCGTTTTTACGCGCAAACCTGATCCGATGTCGCCAAGAAACGCTCGCAATTCGAAATTAAGCGAGGAATCGCCGAAATCGTCCCACACCACAAAAGGTTCAGGATAACGGGCGATAAGAGGATGATCATTTCCGCATTTGAGCAATATATCGCGAACCTGATCTGCATCGGAGCCGTAGGCCACCCCCACGGCAACCCTGATCCGGCCGATGTTATTTTTGTGCGTCCAGTTCGTAACGGTCGACGCCACAAGTTCTGAATTAGGAATAATGATCGAAGACCGGTCGAAAGTTTCAATCTCGGTTGAACGAACGGAGATCTTTTTCACAATCCCCTCGCCTGAAGCCGTCACGATCCAGTCGCCTTGTTTAATCGGCCGTTCAAAAAGAAGGATGAGACCCGAGACGAAATTATTGACGATCGATTGAAGACCAAAACCGATACCGACAGACAAGGCGCCGGCGATCAGGGCCAAGTTGGAAAGATCGAATCCGAGCACCGAAACGCCGACAAAGGCGGCGACGACAAGCCCTGCATAGCCGAACAATGTTATCAGCGAATTCTGTATGCCGGGATCGATGCGCGAATGCGCCAGCGGCCCTTTTTGCAGCGCCGCCTGGAGAAAGCGCGTTAACGTCAAAATCCCTGCAAAAATCGCGATCGCAAAAAAGATATCGCCAAGCGAAATAACAACGCCGCCGACCCTAAAACCGATAAAGGCGCGCATCACAAAGTCGCGCACCGCGCCGAGATCAACGCCAAGAAGCAGCGCAAGCACCGGCGCAATAGCGAGCGCAAGAACGAAATCGATTACCGCGCCGATCCAGAACTGCAGCGCTGTTTGTTCATCATCGCCCTTGGTCGCGCCGTCACTCAATCGCCGGTCGGCGAAAGCGGCAAGCTCTTTCAAGGCGGCGCGCGCGAACCAGGCAAACGCGGCGATGATCGCAAAATAATAAAGGCGTGAGCTTATAAAATCTGCGAGATTGACGTGTCCGGCAATTGCCGCGGCGGCGATCGCGATTGCAAAAGTCCGGACAACAGCGCGGACTGCAGGAATGCGCGCCTTGTTGTTTTGCTTGACCGCTGAGGTTTGGTCCTCGCCCTCCTCGCGGCGCCAATATTGTCTGCTGCACAACACGAACAACAGCGCGCCGATGACGGTCGCTGAAACACCCTTCGTCAATTCAATGGCGGAATCCCCGATATCGGCAACGCCGGCGATTGAAACCAGCACCGCTTTGACGCCGATAATGATCATGATGGCGATAATGATGCGCGTGATGGCGCGACCATTGGCCGTGTCAATCGCAGCAAGGCGCCATTTTTCCGCCGCTGGCGTCAACAGGCCTCGCAGGAATCCCCCAACGGATAGAACGCCAATGAGTGCAATCCACAAGGTGCGCGCGACCGGCACTCCTTGCTCGCCTAGCAAGCCGAGCGCCTGCGATGTCCAGATGATCACGACGCCGCCGACCAGTCCCGGAATGAGGCGCGCAAGCATCGTGACACCGGCAGCGGCGATACGCCGGTTCGATGTCGGCTCGAACGCTTCAAGCCGGTTCGTGAAGAGACGCCGCAAATAGGCGCCAACCGGTCCAAACAACAAAAAGAAAACGATGAATGCGGCGCCAATTCCGAGAACGCCTAAAGGCGCGCCGCCCGATCCTTGTTTTGAAGCGCCCCATTTCGTGAAAAACCGGCCGACGGCAGACGACAAGTCGCCCGCGTCATCGAGACCATCCGCCCATAGGGACGCAGAAAAAAGCGGCCTGTCCCTTTTCAAAACCCGCGAATAAAGATCGCGAAGGCGACGGCCCGAAAGTTCGGAAAGCAAAGCGTTCGCCGCATCGATGTTGGCGAGAATTCGCGTTTGCTGACCACGTAAGGCCGAAACATTCTCCTGATAATTGGCGCGCTCGCTGGCGACGCTTGGCGGCTCGGTTGAACCCTCCTTCGGCGCGGGGCCCAATAGATTAAGATTGTCTTCCGCGCGCCTAAGCTGATCGCTTACAGGTCTGAGCCGGCCTTGTGCGGCGGCAAGAATTTCACGCACGTCGCGCTCAAACTGTGCAGCGTCATCAACGCCGTCATCGTGCAAATCGCTAGAGAGCGCCGCGATCGATTTCGTGGCTTGAGTGATGGCCGCCTCGCGTTCAGCCAAACCGGTTTGGGCATAGGCGAGGACGGGAAGCGCAGCCAGAAAGACGAAAATAAAGAGTCGTTTCACAGCCAATCCTTGGACCGGAAATAAAGCAACAACGCTCCGCCGACGCTCGCGCAAAGCCCGACGACAATCCAGAAGGCGTGAGGATTGTCCGCGCCCGGCATACCGCCGACATTGATGCCAAGAAGTCCGGTCAAAAATCCAAGCGGCAGGAATATCGCCGCAACGACGGAGAGGATCATCATATTGCGGTTCATTTCCTCTGCGCGCTGGTCTGACAATTGGTCTTGCAAAACCATGGCGCGTTCGCGCCCCGTATCTATTTCTTCGATCATTCGCGTGACGCGATCGGCAATTTCCCGAAGTTCGCTGCGCGCATGCGCATTGAAAAATCCGCTTTCGTCACCGGAGAGGCGCGAGAGCGCATCGCGCTGCGGCGCAATGAAGCGGCGAAACTGAACCGCTGACTGGCGAGTCTCGGCGATCTTGTGGCGTAACCCATGCCCCTCGCCATCCAGGATCAATTCCTCAAAATCGTCTATTTCGTCTTCGAGTTCACCGACATAGGGCTCCATACGTTCGGTCAATTGCACGGCGATATGAACGACAAGCGCGGCGGCGCTTTTTATTTTCAGCCCCGCAAGAAGTTCTTCGCGGATATCCTGCGCCGCCCGCAATCGGCGCCGGCGCGAGGAGACGACTAGTTTTTCAGTCGCCCACAATCGAACCGAAACCATGTCTTCAGGCTCCGCGCCTTCATTGAGGTTTACGCCGCGCAGATTGATGACGAAGCCGTCATCGGTTGCGATAATGCGCGGGCGCGTTTCGCCGGCGACAAGAGCGTTCGCCGCAACTGGAGGAATGTCGCTATGGGCCATAATCCAGTCGCGCGCTTCCTCATTGTTGAAATTGAGATGAAGCCAGATCCAGTCGTAATGACTGCTCTCCGCGACGGCTTCCTCCCAACGCATTTCATGCGCAGCGCCGTCCTTGAAGCCAAAGCCGAAAACAAAAGGCGGGCCGGAATCGAAATCGCCGGCCTGATCGACTTTTTCAACCGCGAGACGTTCCATCCTTCGGATTGATCTCCTAGAGAATTTTCTGACCGGTCTTCGCCCAGTCCTTTAAAAAGGCGTCGAGACCTTTATCCGTTAACGGATGATTGGCGAGCCCCCGAATTACGGCGGGCGGCGCTGTCGCGACATCCGCGCCTGCAAGCGCGGAATCGCGGATATGCATCGGCGAGCGGATCGATGCGGCGAGAATCTGCGTCTCGAAATCGTAATTGTCGTAGATGTGCCGGATCTCGCGAATGAGCTCCATTCCCTCCTGACCGATATCGTCAAGCCGGCCGATGAAAGGCGAGATGTAGGTCGCGCCGGCCTTGGCGGCGATGAGCGCCTGATTGGAAGAGAAGCAGAGCGTCACGTTGGTGTTGACGCCGTCATCGGTGAGCGCCTTGCAGGCGGCGATCCCTTCCATGGTGAGCGGCAATTTGACGACGACATTGCGCGCGATCTTGGCGAGATGCCGGCCCTCCTTGATCATCGCAGCGGCCTCGGTCGCGGTCACTTCTGCGCTCACCGGCCCGTCGACGAGCTTGCAGATTTCGGCGATCACCTCCTTGAAGTCGCGGCCCGACTTGGCGACGAGGCTCGGATTGGTCGTGACCCCGTCGACGAGCCCGGACGGCAGCAACGCCTCGATCTCGGCGATTTCTGCGGTGTCGACAAAAAACTTCATGACATGCCTTTCCTCAATGGGGCGCAGTGGGACGCGCGCCGTCAGGAGCGCCGCCCCGGCTATGGCGCGAATCGCCAGGCCTTCCTAGCGCGCTGCGGGCGGAGGGGCCGAATTTCCTCTTTTGTGGCGCCCGCGAAGAAGCCCTTCCATAGCCTCCGGCCCTTCATGCTTCAACGAATGCGTGAAGGCGATGGCCCCACGCATCCTCCGGCGACACAACCCCTTGCGTCCTGTCGACAAGACTGTTTTATCGGCGCAAATTTCGGCCCCGGCCAGAAAGCCGGGGTCGTCCACCTATTCGCCGCCGAAAGACGGTGAAACGACCCCGCATCAGAGGGGCGATACGGGCCGCAAATTATGAGTGAACCGATCAAAGAAACTTCCATCGTCGTGCGCTTTGCTGGCGACTCCGGCGACGGCATCCAGCTTCTTGGAAGCCGCTTCGCCGATTCAACGGCGATCGCGGGCTCCGACTTTTCCACTTTCCCCGATTTTCCCGCCGAGATCAGGGCGCCGGTCGGAACGACCTTTGGCGTTTCCGCCTTCCAGATCAATCTGGGTTCGCGCCGCATCGCAACAGCTGGCGACGCTCCGGACGTCTTGATCGCGTTCAATCCGGCGGCGCTGAAAGTGAACCTGCCGCTTCTTCCGAAAGGCGCGGTCATCCTTCTCAATAGTGATGAGTTCAATGACCGCAATTTCGCCAAGGCGAATATCAAGGACGATCCGCGCGCGACAGGCGAACTCGCCGACTACCGCGTCATTGAAATTCCGATCAAGACGCAAACGCTTGAAGCGGTGAAACCGTCGGGGCTTTCAAAGCGCGACGGCGAGCAGTGCAAGAACTTCTGGGCGCTTGGCGCCGTGTTGTGGATGTTCGGCCGCGACCGCTCGTCAATTGAAGCGTGGATCAACAAGAAGTTCGCCGGCAAGCCCGACGTGCTCGCCGGCAACATCATGGCGCTCAATGCCGGTCACGCTTACGCCGAGACCGCGGAACTTTCCGCTGAACCGCCGCGCTATAAAGTCGGCGCGGCGCCGATGGCGCAAGGCGACTATCGCGCGATCACCGGCGCGGAGGCTTTGGCGCTCGGCATCGCCGCCGCAGGCGAACTCGCCGACAAACCGATCCTTTTTGCATCCTATCCGATCACGCCCGCCTCGCCGCTTCTCCATTACCTCTCGCGCCTCGGCGAACTTGGCGTTGCAACCTTTCAGGCCGAAGATGAAATCGCCGCGTGCTGCGCGGCAATCGGCGCGTCCTATGGCGGCCAGATCGGCGTCACATCGTCATCCGGTCCCGGCATCGCCTTGAAGACCGAAGCGATCGGCCTCGCGATCGCAACGGAATTGCCGCTCCTCATCGTCAATTCACAGCGCGGCGGCCCGTCGACCGGCCTGCCGACGAAAACCGAGCAATCGGATCTTTATCAGGCGGTCTATGGAAGAAACGCCGACGCGCCGCTTCCGGTCGTCGCCGCGTCTGATCCGTCGGACTGTTTTGAGATCGCCATCGAGGCGGTACGCGTCGCGCTTCGCCACATGACGCCGGTGTTCCTGCTGACGGACGGCTACATCCAGAACGCCGCCGGCCCGTGGCTTATTCCCGACATGGCGTCTTTCGACAAAATCGACATCAATACGCCGCCGGCGCCGCCGCAATCGGACGACCCGACGGACATCAAACGCGCAATCTGGAACCGCAACCCCGATACGCTTGGCCGGCCATGGGCGGCGCCCGGCATGGAAGGCCTCGCCCACCGGATTGGCGGCATCGAGAAAGACTTGCGCACCGGCGACATTTCTTACGATCCGGCGAACCATCAGGCGATGTCCGATCTCCGCGCCAGGAAAGTCGCCTCCGTCGCGACGTTTCTCCCGAAACAGGAAGTCGAGCAAGGCGCGGAGAACGGCGCTGTCGCGGTTGTCGGCTGGGGCTCGACGCATGGGCCGATCTGGCGCGCCGTTGAAGCCGCGCGCAATGAAGGGCTCGATGTTGCGCAAATCCACATTCGCTGGCTGAACCCGTTCCCGGAAAATCTCGGCGAATTATTGCGCGGTTATAATCGCGTGCTGGTGCCGGAAATGAATATGGGCCAGCTTGCAACACTCCTCCGCGACCGGCTCGAAATCCCTGTTGAGTCGCTCTGCAAGGTTTCCGGCCAGCCCTTCAAGATTTCCGAAATTCTCGAAGCCATTCGCACCCACGCCAGCGTTGCAAAAGCGGCGGAGTAGCAAAGTGCGCTTGCTCCCAATAGCCGCCATTGCAACACTGCTGCTCGGCGCATGCGCGCTTCCGTCAGCGAATGAGCGGCTAGCCGCCGATGCCAGCGATGGAGCAACCGAATCAATCTGCATCAACAACCAGACCTATCAAGGTTGCTGCAGCGGCAATGGCGGTGTCAGAAATATCAGGGGACGCCAATTGCTCTGCAATAGCGGCAACCTCAGCCCCAGTTGTAATGGCGACATATCAACAAAACTGCGTGGCTGCTGCAGCTATAATGAGGGCATCGATCACGTCGCCGTCGACGGCGTCGTCTATTGTATCAACGAAACAAGAAGCAAATCCTGCCGCATTTATTTGCGCGGCTGTGATAACGCCTAAGGGGGATGTATTGAAATCTCATACACGCCATACATTCCTGTCATTCCGGAGCCGGCGAGGCCGGAACCCGGAATCCATCTTTTTATCAATCATCTGGATTCCGGGTTCGCGCGTCGCGCGCCACGGAATGACAATGAGTGAGTAACGACCCATGAACGCTCCCTTGACCGTCAAAGATTTTGAAACCGATCAGGAAGTGCGCTGGTGCCCGGGCTGCGGCGACTATGCGATCCTGAAAGCCGTGCAAAAAGCGATGGCCGATCTCGGCGCCGACAAGGACAAGACGGCGTTCGTTTCCGGCATCGGCTGCTCCTCGCGCTTTCCCTACTACATGTCGACTTACGGCTTTCACACGATCCATGGCCGCGCGCCGGCCTTCGCGACGGGCCTCAAACTCGCCAATCCGGAAATCGACGTCTGGATGGTGACCGGCGACGGCGACGGGCTTTCAATCGGCGGCAATCATTTGCTCCATGTCATTCGCCGCAACGTCAATTTGCAGATCCTACTGTTCAACAACGAAATTTACGGCCTCACCAAGGGGCAATATTCGCCTACGAGCCGCGTCGGCACGCGCTCGCCCTCAAGCCCCAAGGGCTCGGTCGACATGCCGGTCAATCCATGCGCCTTCGCGCTTGGCGCCAATGCGAAATTCATCGCTCGCGGCGTCGACACGTCGATCAAAACGCTGACCGAAACATTGAAAGCGGCGCACGCATTCGACGGCGCCTCTTTCGTTGAAATCTTCCAGAACTGCATCGTCTACAACAAGGACGTCTTTTCCGACTTCACCGAAAAGAAAGTGGCCGACGATCATCAAATTCATCTCGAACATGGAAAACCCATGCTGTTCGCCGGCGGCGCAAAAGGCATTCGCTTCAATCCGCAAAGCTTTTCGCTTGAAGTCATAGCCGTCGGTGAAGGCGGCCTTCCCGAAAGCGAGGCGCTCGTTCACGACGAGACGAACCGGATGCTTGCGCATCTCCTCGTTGAGATGAAACACCCCGAATTTCCGATGGCGATGGGGGTTATCTATCGCGAGCATGGCAGCCAGTCATTCGACAAGGCCTTCTGGGCGCATCACCCGTCAGGCGGCAAGCGGACGGGCAAGGTGCAGTCTGCGCTCCGCCGCGGCGAAGTGTGGACCAAGAAGGCGATCTAGCGGCGCCGGCAATTCATCTAGAATGACCCGCGAGTGACTGGACTTCGTCGAAAACGGGAATGCCACCGTTGCTCATCGCGTCACTGCTTTGCGCGTAGAAGCGGACATTCACAACGAATTCTATTATCCGTTGTCTCGCCTTTTGCCGGAGAGCCGTCCGAATGCGCTGTCAACTGAATATCCACCTGCCCGCCATGCTCGCTCTGTCCATCGCCAGTACCAGTTGCGGCCGCGCCCCGACTTATGACCTCGCGATTTCAGGAGCGACGATCATCGATACGCTCACCGGCGAAACAAAAGTTAATAATATCGGGATTCGCGACGGCTTTATCGCCTATATTGGCGATGACGAAGCGCACGGTGAGATAGAAATCAACGCCGAGGGGCTTTGGGCGGTCCCGGGGCTTTGGGATATGCATGCGCATATTGCCGATGAGAGCTTCTTTTCTCTATTTGTTGAAAATGGCGTTGTCGGCGTACGCGATATGGGCGGGGCGATCGATCGCCCCACCGATGGATGTGAATCCATCGATATTTCATCCCTTCGCAAATGGAGGGATGAGATTGAAGCCGGTAGGCGGATCGGCCCGCGACTTGTTCTCGCTGGTCCGATCGCAAGCGGACCAGGGCGGCCGACCGCGCTTGCGGCGACAACGCCTGAAAACGCCCGGGAAGCGGTTCGCAAAATTAGTGTCGCCGGCGCGGACTTCGTAAAAGTCTATGAAGACATTCCGCCTACGGCCTTTGCGGCTTTAGCCTCAGAAGCGAAGATCCGCGGGCTTCCATTCGCCGGACATGTTTCTGTGGAAACGCTCACTGTTAAAGAAGCCATTGCGGCGGGGCAGAGATCCGTCGAACATGTGCGCAGCCATCTTCTGCTATGTTTCGCACGGACCGACGAAGAACTGGAGACGCTGTTCGATGCCGACCATTGGGATGACAATGACAGGGAATGGGCGAAACGGCATATCGCTGGCTGCCCATATATTTGGGATGCGTTTCGTGATCGTGAGGTGTGGCTAACGCCGACCCTTGCAGTACAGGAGACGCTCCTCGCCGGTGAGAAGGAAAGGTTTGAGGATGACCCGCGCCGCAACTCACTACCGGCGGCCATCCGTCAGGCAGTACGAACGCGCAGCGACGGCCTTCGCAATCGTGACGGCTCTGAGCGCGCGGCCGCAGCGCTGTGGAACCAATATATTTTCCGGCTTGTAAACCGCGCCGCGGAAGAAAAGGCGAAGATCCTTGCAGGTTCTGACGCCGCCTGCGAGGGCGTCATTCCTGGTTTTAGTCTACATCGAGAGTTGCAATTACTCGTCGACGCCGGGCTGTCGCCACTTCAGGCCTTACAAGCGGCGACCCTCGAGCCTGGTCGATACTTTGAAAAAGACGACGAAATAGGAAGAATTGCGGTGGGCTTTAACGCCGACTTGATTCTTGTCCGGGGAAATCCGCTAAGCAAGATTGCTAATCTTGATGATATTGAAAAGATCATCCTTCGCGGCGAAGTCATCAGCAAAGTCGATCAATAGGCTCGAATTAAAAAAATTCGTTTCATTCAAGCGAGAAGCCTCGAACGTCTTCATATCGCCAGATGGCGTATCGTCATGTCCGCAATGAGGATCAACACGCCATTCGTTTTAACGTCATTTAACGTCCGCTGTGGGCCAACTGCCGCCCTCCGGCCAATCAAAATTCAAATCCTTGCGAATGCGCGTCTGACGATCCCATTCGCCGAGGCGCCAGCCTCGCTCTTTCGCACGAATATTGATAGGATCCGCCAATTCCCCAACCGGGCGAGTTAGCGCCTGAAAATACATCTTTTCAGCGGCTTGAAAGCGTCTCTGCACGCCCCATGTCAGGCAGGCGGCGCACTTTGGCTCGCAGCATAAATGTTCTTTGACATGTTGAATGTATTGCGTTGCGCGGCGCCTTGCGTGAAGGCTTCGACAATTTTCGCACTGCCAACGAATGCGACGAGTTGGAAGCAGCGGACCACCGCAACTACAAGACGAAATTGGGGATGCGGATTATCCGTACAAAAGCGCTGCACACCGCATGGATGGCCGATACGTCCTATCAATCGCGCGCCGGACAAGACGGCGAATGCGGACAATTTCGCAGCAACAGCGACGCGTGAAAACGCCGCATTTAGGAGCGGTTGCAGAACGGCCATTTCAACGCTTGCAGCGAACGCCGGCACAGCTTTAGACTTTGCTGGCAGGCCGCCCCGCTTTCGTTGCGTCAAATTTGCGATTCGGCCTTATCGGATGGGCGCAACTGAGGGGACTTTTATGAAATTACCGGGCATGCATTTTTTAGGGGTCGCAGTGACGGCGCTTGCATCGTCAGGCTGCGCGCTTTTTCATTCTCCCGACACGCCGCGCCAAACGCAGCGCCTTGAGGCGCCCGCGCTTGAAAAAGCGAGCTTTTCGCCGGCAGCTGCGCCGCGAAAATCTCCGGCGGCGGCAAGGCCGGCTTTCAGCGCCTCACCCGTTGCGCTTGTTCCTTGCGCTGAGGGATCGTCGCTCTCGGCGTCATGCGGAAGGCGAACGAGCCACGAGCAGCCGGCGACGCTAAGCGGCGAGGAAACCGCTCGCTACGGCGTCGAGATCGATCAGAACCAATAGGATTTGGTGAGGCGCTGCATCCAGAGCGGCGTGCGCGAGGCGCGCATGACGACGTTCCAGTCAAGTTGCTCGCCAAGGCTCGCATCGGCTGACTGCTCTTCAATCGCATAGCCTTCGCATTCAATGCGCACCCAGAGTTTGGCGCTTGCCGAACGCGCCGGAACGCCTGCGCGAATGATGATGGCGTTGCCGCGGACTGCGACGTCGCCGCCAGCGCTGCGGAACAGGTTGAACGTCTCGTCAGTGTCGGCGTTATGCAGGCGCCCGCGCATCTGACCGGTGCGGATCATCGCATCGATATTGCTAGGAACGCCGTTTGGAAATTCGACGCTGAGCTCGACCACATAGCGATCCCCGCGCCGCGCCTGAACCTGGACAATGCGGGCGTCACCCGCCTCGAAGGCCGCATTGACGACCCCGTCGCCGATCGCAGCCTCGCGATAGGCGGCGGGCTCCAGCGTCGGCAAGGTCGATGCCCCACCCGCTGAGGGCAGCGCTCCGGCGAGGTCCGCCGGCACGGCCGTCATCAACACAGCGAGAAGGCCGAAGCCCTGGGCGAACGCGCCCTGACGCGTAATCGGCTGGAAATAGAATATTGATCCCGCCCCGGCGGCGATCAGGCCGACGACGACCATCCAGAGGGGAATGTCGGAAAATCCGAGGATCTGCCCGAGACTGACGACCCACTGATTGATTGTATAAAGCGCCGACGCCTCGCCCTTTTGGCGATAATCGGTAACGAGCGCCGCAACGATGCCGGCAGCGCCGGCAAGGCCAAGCCCGCCTATATCGGCGACGTTGTATTCGCCCGGCGTTTTAATGCCGCGTTTTGTCCCATAAGCCATGATGATACCCCTGCCGAATGGCCCAATTAACCCCAAGCGGCATAATCCTAACCGTTGAGAGGCGCCTGGACTAGGCTGCAAAAGCCCCACGGGTCGAGAATCGAAAAAACAGCGCGATACCGGTCGCCAAAAAGACGCGCCCGCGGCCTCGCGTCGCCGGGAATTGAGTGTTAACGTCGCCAAATCTGGGGTTTTGGCGTCACGAGGGGGTCGTCAGGCGAATGAAGTTGCGTCCGCCGCCAATGTTCGCGAGCGCTTTTCTGGTGCTCGCCGCACTTTACTGCACCGTCTATACGGCCGTTGTCTGGACCAATCCCGGCGCAGCCAACAGCCGTTTTGAGGCGCTGCGTAAAGGCGGCTACCCCTCGCTTGCCCGCTCCTATGGCGAACGCGTCCTGAAACTTCAGCGTAAAGGCGGCGTCAGCGAGGAAGAGCTCGCTCCTTTAAAGACCAAGGTCGCACAGACGATGGTCGATTCCGGCCGCTATGAGCGTGGGGCCGAACTTTACGAAGACGCCTTGAAGTCAGATTGGGCGAACGGGATTAGCGAGATCGAACGCGCCATTCTTGAAGACCGCCTCGCCCGGGCGAGGCTTTTCTCGCGCGACGTGACGAAGGCGGTTTCGGTTTATTCCGAGTTTCTCGACCTGTCGGGCGACGCAGCGTCTAGGGGCGCGCCTAGCGATGACCACTCAATGGAGACGTTCTATGCCAGTCTCATCAACGCATCGGGCACGCTGTTTACCGAAACGCTGAAACCGACCGGCAATCCGGAACTTTTCCGCGGCGCGCGCGATTCAAGGCTGATCGCCGCCAACGACATGACTAAAATTGGCGGTTACTTTGCGCTCAGCGACAAGGGACTTTACGCGGCGGCGGGATTGCTATCATCTGCATACGGAATAAGGCGCGACGTGCTTGGCGCTGAAGACCGTGAGACGCTGCAGATCGCCCTGATGCTTGGCCCCGTATATCAGCGTATGGGGCGGCTTGAGGACGCCGAAAAACTTTATCTCGACGCATTTCACGCTGAAGAAAAAGCCAAGGGCTCAAACAACCCCGAGCTCAGCCTCTATATTAAGCTCCTTGCTGGCGTTTATGAAGCGCAAGGACGCGCAACCGAAGCCCAGGCGCTTTACGAGCATCTTCGCTCGCTCTTTCGCGACGCCTATGGGGCCCAGCGTTATGCAGCGAACAGACAGAACAATCGAAAGCTCGCAATAAACCGTCCCGTTTCCCAGACCTATCCATTGCCTGCGAGCTACGCGCCGACCGACCTTGTTCCCGCTGCGCGTTACACGATACCGCTTTCGAAGAGCGACGGCGCTGAAGAAATGACGCTCCGGCTCGCGCCCGATCCCGATGCGGATCCGCGCGAAGCGAATTTTCCGGCGCGGCTTGCTCTTCTCATCTCTCTTTGCAGCGGCGAGACAGGCGAGCGCATTTCGCTGCGCTCGGGATATCGGTCCTACAAAACGCAGAAGGAATTATATGCGCGTATAGGATACAAGGGCACAGTAACCCCGCCTGGCGTTTCAGAGCATCAGCTTGGTCTCGTCGCAGATCTCGACGTCAATGGACGGCTCATGCGCCAGAGCGATCGCGCCTATCAATGCGTTGAAGAAAATTCCTTCCGCTACGGCTTCATCCTCTCCTATCCGCCGGGCAATAATTACCTTCCCGGCGCCGACACCTATGAACCCTGGCATTGGCGTTATGTCGGCATTCGAACTGCCCGGCTTTACCGCGAGGCAGGCCCCCATAATCGTCCTCAGGAATTTCTGGGCGCCCTTTCCTGCTTTGAGGAACGCGCGGCTGCCGGCGGTTTCGCGGTCGCCGGGGAGAATGACGTCTGCCTCTATAAACCCAAACCCGTCAAAGCCGCCTCGAACGAGGACAAAAGCCCGGAGACCAGCCAGCCGGCCGCCCCGGCCGTAACGGCCCGCAAATTGAATAATTCGTCCCGAGGCGGCCAACGCTAGGCGGAATATTCCCGTTTCAGGCCGCGAACCTTTAGGGCCGGCCGTTCATGACTGACTTTCAATCCACCAATTCGCGAGCTGAACTTGCCTGGTTGTCCACGTCAAGGACCGAGCCTCCCGCCACCGTTAACGAAGCTGCTATTGCCGCCCATTTTGAATTTTTGAGCGCCGCCTCGTCACGCAAGCCTGATCTCGTAATCGTTGACGCCGCCAATTATTCGCAAGAACCGGAAACTGTGGCGGCGCTGTTAAACAAAGCGCGCGGCCTGGACGCCCGTGGCGGCCTTGTTGTTCTGGCGTCTCCTCTCGCATCAAAAGACGAAAGAGAGTTTTTACGAAAATTTGGCGACATTATATTTCCTAAGAACAATCTCAACCTTCTAGCCGGCGCGGCGCGTGAGCGGTTAAGACTAGCTTCGCTTGCCGATGAAACCGGCGAGCGCATCAAAAGCATCGTCGCGTTTGGCCGTCAGACAGACTTTTCAAAACTATCTGTGAATTCGAAAAAAATGTCGCTGCTCATCGCCGGCAGGCCGTCACCGCTGACTTTGGCGGCGTGTAACGCATTACGCAACGGAGCCTCTGAAACGATTTGTGTTCTATCTGCCGGACAAGCCATGCGCGCACTTGAGCGCGCCGGATCGGGCGGTGCGCAATTTGATGGCGCGTTGTTCATACCCCATGACGAAAATGACGTACTAATTCCACTTGCTCGCGCCCTCCGCCGCCACCGCGACCACCGAAAGCTTCCGATTTTATTTACAAGCCAAGATCATAAATTGCTGGACCACTTGTCGGCACGCGATCATTTTGAAATAATTTCAGTCGATCACTTAAACGAAGATCTGCTGAATCGCATGCATCGGTCAGTCCGACGAACGCGTATGGCGAACTCGATGCGCAGTTTTCTTCGTTCACATGATGGATGCGGAGGTGGCAACAATGGTGCGGCAAGCGCTAAATTCTTTGCTGTGCACTCGCTACGCTTATTCAATCGAGCAGCGCAAACTGGCAAACCAGTTTCACTCGCAGCGCTCGCAATCGAACCACACTCCGCGACCATCGATCGTAATCATTTATCAGCGGCGTTGCGCGAAGCAACAAGAACTGTGACGCGTTTAATACGGGCGGAAGATATGATTAGTCGGCTTTCGTCAAATATGGTTGTTATTATGCTGCCAGGGGTATGCGCAGATGACGCAGAACGAATCGCAAAACGCCTCGAAGGTGTTGTGGCCGGCACATTGACGCGGGCGACGCTTGATCTGGCGACAATCAATACAGCCTCAACCAGTTACGCACCCGGCATTAGTCTTGAATCGGCAATTGCTGAATTGATGCGGGTCCTAAAATCCCGCCGCAACAGTGCTTTAACAGGTTAATTCATAACCGACGCGATCTCACCCAAAATCGCCAATAGCTTTTTCGTTCCTTTGAGCCGCGCCAATTCGTCTGGCCAGTCTTGCTGAAATACAAGTTTCTGGTCCGGACGAAGTTTTACTTGATAGGCCGTTTCAGAAATAAATTCGACGAGGCCTGCCGGATTTGCAAATTGATCATTCCTGAATGAAACCACTGCGCCTTTTGGCCCGGCGTCAATTTTTGCAACGCCGGCGCGGCGGCACTGCTCCCTAATCGCAACAATTTCGAGTAGCTGATCGACCTCGTGCGGCAACTTTCCGAATCGGTCCACGAGCTCTGCAGCAAAGGCCTCGATGTCGCCTTCATCTCGCAAGTCTCCAAGGCGTCGATAGAGCGCCATTCGAACATTCAAATCATTGACGAAGCTTTCCGGGATTAAAACCGCCATCCCGATGTTGATCTGCGGCGACCATTGGTCGCCGGCTGCAACGCCCCCATCCCTTATTTCAGCGACAGCCTCTTCAAGCATATGTTGATAGAGTTCAACACCAACCTCCTTTACCTGCCCTGACTGTTCTTCGCCGAGCAGGTTCCCGGCGCCGCGAATGTCAAGGTCATGGCTTGCAAGCGTAAAGCCGGCGCCCAACGTATCGAGAGACTGCATTACTTTGAGACGCCGTGCTGCTCCGTCCGTCAGCATCTTTCGCGGTGACGTGGTCAAATATGCATAAGCGCGGAGCTTCGACCGCCCTACTCGGCCACGCATTTGATAAAGCTGCGCCAGCCCGAACCGATCAGCGTGATGAACAATCATCGTGTTTGCTGTTGGTATATCGAGACCAGATTCAATTATCGTCGTCGATACGAGAACATCAAACTTTCCCTCGTAGAAAGCGTTCATAATGTCTTCAAGTTCGCCTCCCGCCATCTGGCCGTGAGCAATCTTGAATTTCACTTCAGGCACATTTTCGGCCAGATACTCCGCGATACCTTCAAGGTCTGAGATTCGCGGAGCGACATAAAAACTTTGTCCGCCACGATAATGCTCGCGCAAAAGAATTTCGCGCGCCACAACCGGATCAAATGGTCCAACGGTTGTTCTAACCGCCAGACGGTCAATCGGCGGCGTAGCTATCAGCGAAAGATCCCGAATGCCGCTCATTGCTAATTGCAATGTACGTGGAATGGGTGTTGCTGTCAGCGTCAACACATGAGTGTCAGACCGAAATTCTTTTAGGCGTTCCTTATGCTTGACGCCAAAATGCTGTTCTTCATCTACTATTACCAAACCGATGTCGCGGAATCGAATCGACTTTGACAGAAGCGCATGCGTCCCAACCACTATGTCGACGCTTCCATCTGCAAGCCCCGCCTTAACACGCGCGGATTCAACGGCGCCAATAAGGCGCGAAAGACCGCCCACCTTGACCGGAAAGCCTTTGAAGCGATCCCTAAAATTTTTCAAATGTTGGCGTGCAAGAAGTGTTGTTGGGGTGACAATGGCGACTTGGCGGCCGCTCATTGCAACAATAAATGCAGCTCTGAGCGCAACTTCGGTCTTCCCAAACCCGACATCCCCGCAAATAAGACGGTCCATGGGGCGCCCCTTGGCGAGATCTTCCAGCACGTCTGCGATAGCATTTTCCTGGTCTTCTGTTTCCGCGTAGGGGAAGCGTGCGCAAAATTCATCAAACGCACCAGTAACGGCGGAAATAGGGTCCGATGACTTCATTTCACGTTTTGCCGCAATGGCAATCAATTGCTCCGCCAGCATCTTGATCCGCGCGCGAATTTTAGCCTTACGCCCTTGCCAGCCTGCGCCTCCTAAACGGTCGAGCTGAGCATTCGGATCATCTGATCCAAAGCGAGAAAGGAGGTCTATATTTTCTACGGGTAGAAAAAGTTTATCACCGCCGGAATATTCAAGGTGCAAACAGTCATGGGGAGCCCCCTGCACATCAAGCGTCTTCAATCCGCGATATCGCGCTACGCCGTGATCAACATGGACAACTAGATCGCCAACCATCAAACTCGAGGCTTCGGTTAGAAAGCTTTCGGCTCTTTTTCGTCTCGCACGTCTGACAAGACGATCCCCAAGAATGTCTTGTTCAGCGATAAATACGACGCTCGGCGTTTCAAAACCGCTTTCGAGACCGAGTGTTATAGTCGCAAATTCGGATTTTGAATTTACTGCCTCATCCCATTTGTCGAAATGATTGAGCTTACCAAGACCGTGATCTTCAATTACAGCACGCATTCGGTCGGCGGATCCTGCCGACCAACACGCGATTAAACACTGCCTCCCAGATTTATTTATTGATTTTATATGATTGACGACGGCGTCAAAGATGTTGATTTTTTCTGCGGCCCGCTCGGCTGCAAAATTCCGTCCCAATTTCGAGCCGAATGAAAACGCCCGGGGTCCATCGGGCGGCGAAAAAGGAGAAAACCGCCGGACTGGTCCATTGTCTAAACAGCGCTCCCAATCAGCTCTTGAAAGATGTAGACGATTGGGCGGAAGCGGCCTGTAAGAAGGCGCAGAAAATTCGCTATTCTTTGATCTTTGCAGCTGGAGATCATCAGAACGAGCCTGATAGTAATCGTCAATCGAGGCGAATCTATCTTCAGCCGCTTCATCAGCAAGGTGCTCAAGAAAAATTAGCGCGCCGTCAATGAAATCAAAAATTGTTGTTGTCTTCTGGTAGAATAACGGAAGCCAGTGCTCCATTCCCGCTTGCTTGCGCCCGGCGCTAACCGCTTCATAAATGGGATCATCGGACACCGCTCCAAAAACTTCACGAAATGAGCGGCGAAAGCGAGCTATTGCTTCTTCCGACAGCAGGATCTCTGTCGCGGCCGCCAATTCCAATGAATGTAATTGCCGGATTGTCATCTGGGTCGCCGGATCGAATGCCCGAATCGACTCCAGTGCGTCACCGAAAAAATCGAGTCTTACCGGTTCATCTGCTCCCGGGGGAAATAAATCGACCAACCCGCCCCGAACCGCAAATTCGCCAGCATCCCGTACGGTGCTCGAACGCTCATAGCCGTTGGAGATCAGAAATTGCGTCAGACTTTCAAGGGATACAATTTCACCTGGTGCGGCTTTAAACGATGCACCCTCAATAACAGACCGAGGGGGTGTCCGTTGGGATGCAGCATTTATCGTTGTGATCAAAATAATCGGACCATCGAGGTTCGCCTTCGCCAATACAGACAAAGTCGCCATACGCATCGAACTGACGGCCGGCGAAGGCGACACGCGGTCATATGGAAGGCAGTCCCACGCCGGAAACTCGAGGCGCGGGATATCCGGTGCAAAAAAATCTAGCGCCGCGGCAATGTCAGCCGCTTTCCCCGCCTCTCGGGCAATATAAACCACTAGCCCCGAGCGAGCACGCGCAGCGCCAGCGACAGCTAACGCGTCCGCGCCTTCCGGCGCATCAAACACCGTGAACGAGGCATTGCTGGACCATGCCTCCCCGGGGCCAATAGCGCCAACGCCGGAAACTAGCGTCATGTCGATTTTTCTCCGCAATGCAAAATACGCGGCCGCCTCAACCGGCAGCCGCGTTCCTTTATTTCAATGCAGACCTAGCCGTCAGGACCTTGCCATTCAAGCCATAGAACTAACCCGCTATTTGGCGGCGTCGAACGCGCGCATCCGGGCGATCAATTCTGCATCAATATTGGCTGGAGGTTCGGAAGTCCCAATTATCCACGAATAAATGTCATGGTCATTCAGGGTCAACAGCACTTCAAAAGCATCAAGCTCTCGCTCACTCATGGCTGATAGCGCCTGACGGGCATATCCACCGATCAGAATATCCGCTTCCCTAAAACCGCGGTATTGCGCTCTATGAAGCAATTTCTTACGGCGCGGATCTGTCATGGCGCGAGTCACCCCTCAAAGTATCCCGAAAATCCAACCTTGAACAAGCCACCAATGTGAACTGATATTGGCGACAATGCGCCCGACAATTCTAAATCCTCTATTTGCTGATGTGACATCCCTTCATGGGGTTGGCCCTAGAATGGCTGCTCTCATCACAAAAGTAGCTGGTCCGCGCGTAGTAGATGTTCTTTTTACGCCGCCGCATGATGTTATTGACCGGTCTAATCGACCAAAGGTGATGGCGGCGCCGTTAGGCGCACTCGTAACTTTGGAAGTCACCGTTGACAAACACCACCCGCCCCCGACACGCAGACGGCCCTACCGCGTCGTCTGCTCAGACGAGACCGGGTATGTCACTCTAATATTTTTTCACGCTAAACCTGATTATCTACTCCGCACCCTCCCCGAGGGCGCGCGCCGAATTATTTCCGGAAAAATGGAAGAGTATGATGGCGGTCGTCAAATTACCCACCCCGACCATATTGTCGCTCCGGAAAACGCTGAATCATTTCCACTTTTCGAACCGGTATACCCATTAACAAGCGGGTTGCCCGCATCAGTCATGCGCAAAGCCGCACAAGACGCACTCACCCGAGTGCCAAGGCTTCCCGAGTGGCAAGACCCAGCGTTTCTAAAAAAAATGGCGTTTCCCTCTTGGAACGCCGCTATTACGAACATTCACACTCCCTATTCATCGAACGACATTTCGTACGATTCAACCGCTCGCCGCCGCCTCGCTTATGACGAGTTACTCGCTAATCAGCTCGCACTAGCTCTGGTCAGGCAAAAGAAAAAGAAAATTGCTGGCCGGAAATTTTTACCTTCCGGGAAGCTACGAGAAAAGATGCTTTCCTTGCTCTCTTTCGAGCTCACATACGACCAGTCAAAGGTCCTCAATGAGATCGATGCAGATATGTATTCTGCCGATCGAATGACCCGGCTTATTCAAGGCGATGTGGGTTCTGGAAAGACAATAGTTGCTTTTCTGGCGATGCTGAATGCGATTGAAACTGGCGCTCAGTGCGCTCTACTCGCACCAACAGAAATTCTGGTTCAACAGCACTTCGAGACGATGAAGCCGCTCGCCGAATCTATTGGAATAAAACTTGAGACGCTAACAGGCCGCGACAAAGGCGCCGTACGCCGTGCAAAAATCGATCAGCTTGAATGTGGTGCGCTAGATGTGATCGTTGGCACACACGCCCTCATTCAGACCGATGTAAATTTCCATGATCTTGGAGTAATCGTGATCGACGAGCAGCATAGGTTTGGCGTCGAGCAACGGGCGACACTAACAAAAAAGGGCAAAGCAGCCGACCTACTTGTTATGACGGCTACGCCGATTCCGAGAACGCTCGCCCTGACCATCTATGGCGACATGGATGTGAGTTATATTCGCAACAAACCGCCCGGCCGCCTGCCGATAAGAACTAGTGCAACACCAATTCAAAGAATTGATGAGGTGATTGGCGCCGTGAAACGCACGATCATGGAAGGAAATCAAGTTTACTGGGTTTGTCCGCTCGTTGAAGAGTCGGAATTAACCGACCTCACTGCTGCAAGCGAGCGGCATACGCAACTACAGTCCGTTTTCTTTGATCGAGTTGGGTTGATTCATGGGCGCATGTCTTCCGATGAAAAAGATCGTGTCATGAACCTTTTTCATACCGGAAAACTTGCTGTATTGGTCGCAACATCGGTAATAGAGGTTGGGGTAAACGCGCCGAACGCAACCGCTATTATTATTGAACATGCCGAACGGTTTGGACTTTCGCAACTTCATCAATTGCGCGGGCGGGTAGGCCGCGGTCAAAAACCTGCATCATGCGTATTGCTTTATAAAGGCCCGCTTAGCGACACAGCGAGAGCACGGCTTGAAATCCTTAGGGAAACTGAAGATGGATTTAAAATTGCCGAGGAAGACTTGCGTCTTCGCGGCGCCGGCGAGGCGCTTGGCGCCGCACAATCGGGTTTCCCGCGCATGCATTTCGCTGACTATCACTATCACAGCGAATTGATTTCAGCCGCACGAGACGATGCTTCAATTATCGTCGGGAAAGATCCGGGATTAAATTCGGATAGAGGAAAAGCGCTCAAGGTTCTATTATACATGTTTTCACGCGACAGCGCGGTTCGCCTTCTGCGCGCTGGTTAGGGCTTATCCAGCCGTTCTACCGGTAAGCCTCGAGAGCAAACCCCGCCGTTCCTGGGCGGCTTCGGCGGCTAGTTTCTCGAGTTTTTCAACTGCTTCCTCAGGCGTCGAGAAATCGGGAACAACCAACCCCATTGAAAAAACAAGTTTTGCAGCGTCCTCAATAGACATTTTCAAAGGTTTGAGGTCGCTTTTCACAACATAAATCAAAAAACCGGATGTCGGGTTTGGGACGGTAGGAACGAACACGCTCACTACCGGACCATCTTCGGTTTTAAGGTGGTGGCTTATTTCACCGAGCGCCTCTCCGACGACAAAACATACGGCCCAGAGCCCTTCACGAGGATATTGAATAAGCGCAACCTCTTTGAAAGACCGATCTGATTTTTGAAGAGCTGTTTCAAATACATTTTTGAAAAATCGATAAAGGTTACGGATAACCGGCATCGAATCGAGCAGCGTTTCTCCGAAACGGATCATTGCGCGCCCGAAGAAATTTTTGGCGAAGGCGCCAAGGACGATGATACCCAAAATCGCCACAAGCAAACCAAACCCAGGAATAGCCTGAGTTATTGTTTCAAGCCTGCTGTCTCCGGCCGGTAAAATTGATCGCACGAAGCTATCGAGACGCTTCATTGGCGATGTCACGAACCAATATACAATGTATATTGTGATCGCGACCGGCGCTGCGACAACGATGCCCGCGACAAAACTTGATCTCAATCCCGACGCGAGGCTCTGTTTATGCGGCCGAATAAGGGGCGCGTCGAGCGGGTTTCGGGGTTCCCCGCGGCCTGATCCCTCGCCTTTATCGGTCTCATTCATCTTTTACGACCGCTCACTGCCTGCACTACGATTTTGCCGAAATCCTTATAAAAGTTAGCGCCAATGACGCAATAAGGTTCGTTTACACGACCGGGTTTATCCCGTCGAATTGACCGATTAAGGTCCGCCATCCGGCAAAACAGCGGCATCGATGCGAGCACTTTCTGTTAAACAAACACTTTACGCCCTGACAGGACTAGCCGCCGCGATCCTGATCGCCTTTATCATCGTCTTTCAGGACGGAATCGTGCGTTTCTTGGCGAGCCCTCGCACCCCGTTCCAAGTCCATACGCCGCCGCCTCCCCCGGAATATGGGGCGCGAGGCGCATGGCTTCTATGGCCTGACAGAACCCGTCATGACGCAGACATATTCTATGTCCACTCTACAACCTATTATTCACGCCGTCGCTGGAATTCACCGATTAACGACGAAGAAGCTGACCGCGTTCGACGTAAAATTGCGGCGCCAAACGAAATTGGGCCTTTTTCGTCCATTGGCGATATATATGGCCCACGCTATCGCGAAGCGACGCTCTATTCACTTTTCACTGTAAAATACGATGGGCTCGCCGCTCGGCGGCTCGCCTACGATGATGTCCGCCGGGCGTTTAAGAAATTTCTCGAGCTACGCGATTCTAACCGGCCGCTTATTCTTGTCGGCTATGGCCAGGGTGGCCTGCATATCCTTGGGATATTAAATGAATTTTTCCATGGAAACGAAAACGCCCTGAGGGCTCACCTAGTATCCGCCTATGTGATCGGATTTCCAGTACCGAAAAAATTCCTCGATGGCCTGCAACCTGCTCTTCCCGTATGCTCTTCTGCAACCGAAACTCGATGCCTGATCGCATATCTGGATTTTGAAGCTAGATTTAACGAAGAAATGACTCGCGCGCGCCGCCGACAGCTCGCATGGAATCGACGCGGGGATCTGGCAGTTTATAACGACGGACCAGTCGTCTGTGTAAATCCCCTCTCATGGTCGACAAGCGAAGAGTACATAGACCCAAGCGGAAATCTCGGCGCCGCCTCAGCGACCGGAATCGCTTATGGCATGCGGCCTCCGCCAATCCCCAAGGCAGTAGGCGCGCGGTGTGAGCGCGGGATCCTGGTTGTCGACACTCCAAGTCGGCAATTTCTTCGACGCGGCAATTGGTTTGGTGCAAAATGGAAAGCACTCCCATACAACCTGTTTTATTATGATCTCGCCGCTAATGCTTCAGCGAGGCTTGCATCGCTGAAAGAAACTCTAGCCACCGAGCCGATCCGGTTGCCTCCGATAACGGATGAGGTTGACCTAGCTAAAAGTCCTATTAACACAGCGCCTGAGTGAGAGATTAGAGGGCTAGATGACCGCACGGATTAGAAAAGTTGTTATTCCCGTAGCCGGACTGGGTACGCGGGTCCTACCAGCAACGAAATCGATCCCGAAAGAACTTCTTCCGGTCGTTGACCGCCCGCTAATTGATTACGTTGTGTCGGAAGCACATGATGCTGGCATAGAAAACGTCATCTTGGTCACAGGACGTGGCAAAGGGGCGATCGAAGATTATTTCGATCATTCATTCGAACTGGAATCGACACTAAAGGCAAAAGGTAAGGACACAATACTGAGGGATGTTGAGAGCGTTATTCCGCGCGCCGGTAACTTTTCCTATACACGACAACAAGCGCCGCTTGGCCTCGGACACGCCGTTTGGTGTGCGCGAGAGTTGGTCGGAGATGAACCCTTTGCAGTGTCACTCCCTGACGAAATTGTGTCCGGTCGGCCGGGCTTCCTGAGACAGATGGTTGAGGCCTATAACAATGTCGGCGGAAATTTGGTCGCCGTCGAAGAAGTGCCGCAAAGCGAGACATCAAAATATGGTGTGGTCGCCCCAAGGGCGCGAAACGGAAATCTCATTGAAATGAGCGGTATGGTTGAAAAACCTGCCCCTACAGAAGCTCCATCAAATTTCCGAATAATCGGCAGATATATTCTTCAACCTGAAATTTTTTCTCTGCTTGCGACCCAAGAGAGCGGCGCGGGCGGCGAAATCCAACTAACTGACTCTATGAACCAATTAAATAAAAACCAGAAGTTTCATGCATGCATCTGCGAAGGCGTAATATATGACTGCGGTTCAAAACTGGGGTGGCTTCAGGCAAACTTGGCGCTTGGGCTGGAAAATGAACATCTGGGCCCGGCGCTACGCGCCAGTCTAAGCAGCAAACTTGTTTAGAAAAACAACTCTACCTCTAGCGTTTATTAGCTGCAGCCCTTTTGTCTTGGTTATTTTCAACTATGTACACTTTTCAACTCTGTTGTTCTCTCCCATCAGAACTACCGTAGGCTGATAATTTCTTGCTTGTTCCGCCGGAACTTGCCCATACGCAGCAATAATCACCTTGTCGCCCACCGCCGCCCGTCGCGCCGCCGCGCCATTTAGCATAAATTCACGCGACCCGCGTTCTGCCGCCAAAGCATAAGTTTCAAGTCGCTCCCCATTATTAATGTTCCAAATCGCCACTTTCTCATGGGGAAGGATCCCGGCTGCATCGAGAATGTCCTCATCAATGGCGATGGAACCCTCGTAGTGAAGATCAGTCATCGTTAGCGTCGCTCGATGAATTTTCGCTTTGAGCATCGTCAGCAGCATCGTCAGCCCTTTTTGCTACTTTCAAGAATTTTGAGAGCGGATGGAGACCCTACGCCTCCCTACACCTTTTACGCATCTGCGATATAGTCATTTTGAGCATAAATGATAGTGTGAGCAGAGACGATTTCGCTGAAACGACGCATTTGTGAAGAATGTGGCGAAAATATTGCCTAGGATCTCTCGGCTCAACGAAGTTCGGCAAGTTGCGGGAGTAAGATTTTTTGGCCCGAGATCTCAGGCTTTTCCGATTATTTGCCGTATTTGCCGGCGCCCTCGCTTGTAGTCGCGTCTTAGCCGCTGACATCGACCGCAACTACCAATTGCAATTGGGAGCCGGTTTCGCAGCACCATACAATCTCGAAGAACCGTTTATCGATCTGGCCAAGACACGCGGTGCAAACTGGCAGTTTTATTCCAGAAGCACTGGCAGAATGATTGGCGGATTGGCAGCCATTGATGCGGGATACATGGATGCCGAACGACGCATGCCGACGCGGGGGGCAAGTTCTGTAAAATATGCAACGCTTGGAGCTTTTCTCTCAGGCGCAGAGAAATATCCTTCGTATTACGCAGACGAATGGACTCTCGATTGGACCGGCGACGGTTTCGGGTTCATGCAGAGATGGCAAAATCGCAATCCGGCCGACCGCGATAAAAATTCTGTAACCTATAAACTAAATCCGAGAAGCGTCACATCTGCGACCCTTCGATTTTCAAATATTGGTGACGATCTGACAAGCGTGCGCCTCTATCGGAAAAAAAATAAAGCATTGCTAGAAGCCGGTGAAATTTGGAATCCAGAATTTATCAAATACGTTCGCCGTTACGATATTATCAGAACAATGGATCTACAGTGGATTAACAATACGCCAATCAGGAAATTTGACCAGATAGCAACATTGGATGAACCGTGGGGTCAAAAGTCATATTTCGGTTCTCATCCACCACCCTTCTTTTCCATTCCATATGAAGCTCTTTTCAATTTGGGCGTCAAATCAGGAACAAAAATATGGGTGATAATTCCACCCGAAATTGGAGCAACAATTGACCATGGCGACCAAAGCCTGCGCCGTAAAGATAAACCAGGCCGGCTCGATAAGGAGGCGTTTGCAAATTATACTGCAGATCGCGCTAATGACGCGCTCGCAAGTCCGGAATGGGAGAAGTTCGCCCGAGGATTCGTGGAACAACTAATCGATTCCAACTATCCGCTTGATCGACCACTTTACGTAGAGCTTGGAAACGAAGTTTGGAACGGAGCTCCTGGTTTCTTCATATCTACATATTACGCGATTGGCACTGCGAGGTCTTTCGATAAAAAATGGAGAGCGGGTCACGGCTACGGCGTCTTAACGGCAAGATGGATGATTGCCCTCGAGAATGAACTCAAACGCCGCAGCATTGATGCGAACATAATTTATGTTATTGGAACACACACAGCCAACCCGACCCGCACGCGTGATGCGCTGGAAGGGTTTAAGGCGTATCTCAAATTACGCGGCCAAGATCCCGAAAACTACTTACCGAAGACAGGCGTTGCGGTAACCAATTATTATGGACATTTCCGCATTATGTCGAAGTCATTATTCGGCGAGAGCGACCCTAAAAAATTTGCAGCATTATGGATCGATGCGGTCCAAAAGGACCCTGCCGGTTTGTCGCAAAGAGTCTCTGATTACATAAAAAACGGACCGGTTGGAGATAAAGCGGACGGGCCATGGCTCGTAGCCGCCTGGAAGACCCATAAAAAGATAGCCGAATCCGAGGGGAGCCGGTTTATCGGCGCCTACGAAGGAGGAAGCCATCTGGACCTTCCCAATCAGCTTCTTAAGTCAAAAGAGTTTATGGACTGGTGGTTTTCATTCCACTGGGGCGCAGAGGGAGCCGACATCGCGCGTGAAATCAATCAACGATTAATTCGGGAATTTCCGGGAACGATCATAGCCAATTATAAAGCGTTTGGAGAACTGAACGGACGCGAGCCTTGGTTCGATGGCCACTACGCCAAAACGACGCCAATGATGCGGATGTGGGACGAATTCGCCCGCCCTGACTAATTATGTTGACAAAAACCCCCTAAAATCAAGCAGATCGCTTCATTTGCTCGACTCCGCCTGGCAGGATAAGATTTAAATGTCAGTGCGGGGAATGGAATGAAAAAAAATTGCATTTTGGGCGCTCTATTGCTCGCGTTCTCAAACTCCGCGGCAGCCAGTAGCGCAATCCACGAAAACGGCGTTGGGTCTGATCCGGACGGCGATACAAATCCTGCCACGCGAACCTATGCGGTTGTAAATATCAATGCGAATGATGTTCGTCTCGATCAACGATTCAAAATTATCGATTTTGAACCCCCTGGCGGCAATGGCGACACGATCAAACGCCTGAAAAAATATGGCGTTACATTTGAGCGCCCGGTAATTCGGCAGATATGCCGGGGGCAGCGATATTTTCGGTATGACAGTATGTGCACCTATTATGCACCGGCTTCAGGCGCTTACGCCGCATATTATCGGGACGATTGGGGCCGACCTCTGGCGATTAGGTTTGACAAGCCAGTCTGCGCATTTGCAGTTTCATTGTACCCGATTGGCGGACGTGAAGAAGAGGAATTCGAAGCGAAGATTAGAGGTTGGACTTCAGATGGCGTTGCGCTCAAGCCGGCTCGCATCAAATTCACTTGGTCCCAAAATGTTCTGAAGTGGCATGTCATGGCTGGCGCTTTTTTCTTAGATCGTCATGCTTCCCGTGTGGAGATAGAACTCGAAGGCAAGAAGTCTCGCAGTAACGGGTTCCAATTTCTAATTGATGACGCTGCTTACGCCGAAGATCATTGCAACGACCTGCTTGATTATATCAAGGATGAAAGCGGGTTTACGACATCATCGACTGGAAAGATCGATTCACGGAAATAACCCAGCAGAAGCCGAATTAGACGACTCTTAGAAGGCTCGCATAAAATTTGACTTCTGAAAATTATTCTCAGTGATATTTTCCGATTGTCGGATAGCAAGCCCTGCTAGGAGATCAGCAGCAACGCCCAAACGCGTTGCTGTTGAGTCAAATGACGATTCGACTGCGTCGAGTGCCGACACATCAGCGTCGATTTCCTTTAAGGTGGCAAGATATATGGCGCGCGTCTCGCGCATCGAGGAAATTGCAGCCTCGATGGTTGCAACATCTGCGATTTGCGGGCCCGGACCGTCACATGCCTCATAGGCGAGCCGCACTAATTCGTTAGCAGCATCAATATTTTTTTGAGCATCGAAAAGGATTGCCTGCTGTTGATCCTTTTCGGCCTTCAGACTTGTCAAATAACTGGCGACGGCGTCGGCTCGAGTAAACCCATCGGTATCAGGATCAACCCCGCCTAGTCGGTCTGCAAGTGAAGATTGATCCGGCTTCCTCCAGGGTGTGCTGTCAAGAGCGGCGGCGGCGCTATTGATTGCGTTTTGCTGTTGCGTTCGATCCGTGTTCGACGAATGATTGTCCGGCAAGATTGTCGTGGCGCAACCAGCGGCTGAAGCCAAAGCAAAAACTGCCAACATGCGCAATATTGCGCTCACGCCTCTACACAACACGAAAACCTACTCCTCACTAAGTCCCGCCAAGCGAAAACCTCTAGTGCGTTCCGGTCCCAATCGCCGCCAGCGCGCCGCGCGCACCCCGCCCAACGAAGCCGTCGCATCGCATGAACCACACGCTTCAAAAGCTTGATTGTTACGCCTGACCGCCGTTAATGAGTAACACACACGAATCAACGAAGTAAGCGCCAAATGACTGATCGTCTCGATTTATTTCCGCCCATCGAACCCTACGAAACCGGCATGTTGAAGGTTTCAGACATTCACGAGATCTATTTCGAGGTATCGGGAAATCCTGCCGGAAAACCCGTGGTCGTGTGCCATGGCGGTCCTGGCGGGGGGACGACGCCTTCAATGCGCCGATATTTTGACCCGGTTAAGTATAAAATTATTCTTTTCGACCAGCGGGGCTGTGGAAAATCAACGCCTAATGCAGAACTAAGAGAAAATACGACCTGGAACCTCATCGCCGATATGGAGAGACTGAGGGAGAAATTCGGGATCGAGCGCTGGCAGGTCTTTGGAGGGTCGTGGGGTTCAACACTCGCCCTCGCCTACGCCGAACTTCATCCTGATAGGGTTACCGAATTGGTCTTACGCGGAATTTTTACGCTTAGGCGGGAAGAGCTTTTATGGTTTTATCAGGAAGGCGCGAGTTGGATTTTTCCTGATGCATGGCAAAAATATCTTGAACCTATACCCCAATCTCAACGTGGGGACCTGATTTCCGCCTATTATAAATTGTTGACCGGCGATGATGAATCCAAGCGGGCGCAAGCAGCACGGGCTTGGAGCGCATGGGAAGGCGGAACCGTTTCGCTGTACCCTTCGCCGGAGCGCGTCATGAGTTTTTCATCAGACGCATTTGCGATCGCGTTCGCGAGGATAGAGTGCCATTATTTTGTAAATGGCGGCTTTTTTGAGCAAGACGATCAAATAATTGCCGAAATCAGTAAAGTGAGGCGCATCCCGGCAGTCATTGTACAGGGCAGATACGATGTCTGCACTCCGATGAAAACCGCATACGACCTTCACCGTGCATGGCCTGAAGCTGAATTTGCCGTTATTGACGATGCTGGCCACGCGGCCAGCGAACCAGGAATAATTGACGGCCTAATCAGGGCGACAAACAAGTTCAGTCAATAGCATGTTTTGGCAAAATTTACCTGCCTGTTAATCTCTTGATCACTTGTAGACATTACGACCTTGCAATTATCGCGAGCAGCGGTCGGATTTTTATGTAAATTTTTACCGCTAACAGTTGATGATCAAGATTGGGGAGACCCGGCGGCCCCCGCGCCGGAAAATTAAATGGGTGGCACGTGGCATTAAACAGCCCTGCGATACTTGAGGTTGAACAGATTGATGGTCTGCTTGAGGCTGCCGGAAGAGACGGCGTCACAGAGATCATGTCTGCGTTTTGGCGCTCAAGCGACGCGTTGACTCTCGGCCTATCTACCCACCTAGACACTGAGGACGCCATGGGCGCCGCCAGGACGGCTCATGCTCTTAAAGGTTCTGCCGCCAACGTTGGAGCCTGCAAGCTAGCTGACTGCGCGCGAATGATTGAAGATCATTGCAAGTCCGGAGAGCTGCAAGCAGCCAAGGAAGCCCTGGTAAAGCTATCTGCGATTTATCAGGAAACACGTGCGGCCGTAGAGTCACATCTCGTATCACAGGCATAAACCTGTCGAGAATGCTTTGGCTACGGACTGCTTGCGGCTTCAAAAAGAAGCGTCATTGTCTCTACTTAGATGCGCGCTCATTACAAAACCGAAGCCGGCCATAATCGTCAGCATCACTGTTCCACCATAAGATACCAAAGGTAGGGGAACGCCAACAACCGGCGCCAGCCCCATAACCATTCCAGTATTGATAAGAACGTAGAGGGCGAAGGTCACGCAGATTCCTAATGCTGTAAGGCGTGCAAAATGTGTCTTTGCGCGCATGGCGATTCCCATACCCGTCATGACAACAGCAAGATACAAAAGTAAAAGACCTATCGCACCGACAAATCCAAATTCTTCACCGAAAACTGTAAAAATAAAATCAGTTTGCATTTCCGGCAGAAATTTCAGCTGAGCCTGAGTTCCCTGCATAAATCCTTTACCCACCAACCCCCCAGAGCCGATTCCAGTTTTGGATTGCAGCAGATGATACCCCTGCCCCAAGGGATCGCGCTCGGGGTCAAGAAAAGTGAATATTCTCGCCAATTGATAGTCGTGCAACAGATGAAATTTGAACGCCAGAAACGCCCCAATTATAATCGCTACAAGTCCCAAAAAACCAAGACGCCAGGAAAGCCCCGCCAGAAACATTATAGCAACGCCTGTGGCCCCGATCAGCGCCGCCGTGCCTAGATCTGGTTGTAGAAAAACTAGCCCTACGGGGGCGCCAATCATGAGCAAAGGCGGAATTAAATAAAGAAGGTGCGAAACCTGTTCGGGACGAATGGAATGATAGTACCGCGCAAGAGCCAGGACCAAGCCAATCTTCATCAATTCGGACGGTTGGAATTGCATCGGGCCAACATCAATCCACCGCTGCGCCCCCATATTGACGTCGCCAATAAATGGAACAAGCACTAATGCAAACAACGCGACGAAATAAATTGGATAAGCGAGCAATTGCCAATATCGCATCCCAACAAAACCAATGCCGATCATGATCATTAATGAGATTGCAAAACGCAACGCATGCGTTGCCGCCCATGGCGACCACGAGCCGCCGCCCACCGAATAAAGGGTTACAACGCCAACGCCCGCAATCAATGACAATAGCACCAACAACGGCCAATGAAGCCGCGCCACCGCATCATACGGACCACGCCGGGGGCCAGGGAGAATGATCGACGCCACCGGCTAACCCTCTCGCACCATGGATTTCCCTTGCGCAAGCGCATCGGGTCCAAGCGCTTTCAGTCGCGCCGGATCTTTTGTCATGACGGCCTTCATGATTTCAGCCGATTTTGCTCCAGCAACGCGAGAACCGGCAATGCCATGTTCGACAACAACCGCGCAGGCGTAACGCGGGTTGTCTAAAGGGGCAAAGCTAATGAAAAGCGCGTGATCGCGCCGCCGCCAGGGAATTTCTTCTTGCTTCGTAAGGCCGCGGGCCCGTTCTTCCGCTGTGATCTGGAACACCTGACTGCTTCCAGACTTGCCCGCCATTTGCCAATCAACCTTACGCGAACGGTACCATTCGGGCTCGTACCAATAGGCAGTGCCGCCAATTTCGTTCACAACACCGCTCATGCCCGAACGAACAATGTCGAGATATTCATCCGGTATGCCAACGACATGTGACGCGGCTGCTTCCGGAAGCTCAAGCGAACCCTTCAGGCGAACGATTCGTGGGCGCACTTTTCTACCGCTGGCAATGCGCGCCGCCTGCACTGCCAGCTGCAAAGGCGTCGCCGTTACGGCGCCTTGACCAATAATCGCCGACAGAGTTTCGCCAGGAAACCAGATTTGGTTTTCCGGCGAGCCGGCATAATATTCCTTTTTCCATTCACGGCTTGGAACGATGCCATTTCGTTGCCCGGGAATGCCAAGCTCGTAGGTTTGGCCAAGCCCCAACTCCTTGGCGGTGTCTGCAATCAAGTCAATGTCTAAACGCGTTGCGAGGTTGTAGAAATAAACGTCACATGAGTGTTTGATGCCCCCATGCATGTCGACAGTTCCATGCCCCTCCTTCTTCCAACAGTGGAAAAACCGGTTCCCGTGCCAGAACTTTCCGTTACAGCGAACTTTAAAGTCAGGAGAAATTCCCGCTCGAAGCGCAGCCGCCGCACTAATCGTCTTGAACGTTGAACCTGGCGGGTAAACACCGCCAAGCGGCTTGTTCAGCAGTGGTTTGTACGGACTCGAATTCAGCTCTTTCCAAAGGTCAGACGGAATGCCCTTTGTAAATATATTGGGATCAAACGCTGGAGTTGACGCAAAAACAAGAATGTCGCCATTCGCGATATCAATCACCACGGCAGACGCACTCTCGCCTTCCAACACTTTCATCGCGGCAATCTGCAAATCCGCATCGATCGTCAGCCCTAAAGTCTCGCCTTGCTGCGGAGGGCGAACGCTTGATTCCATCTCCTCAATAACGCGTCCGTGTGCATTGACCTTTACGTCAACAGAACCGGCTACGCCTCTGAGTTCGGCATCATACGTGCGCTCAAGCCCATCGCGTCCGACCTTGAAGCCGGGCTGGCGCAACAATGCGTGCTGGTTCTCATTTTCGGGCGCTGCAAGATCGCGGTCCGTTACAGAGCCCACATATCCAACCACAAATGCAGTCGCGTTACCGAGGGGGTAGCTTCGGGTTTCACTGACTTCAGGATGAGCCCCCGGAAGGTAGGGCAATTCAAAATTTATTTTTGAAAACTCATCCCAGTTAAGATTGTTTTCAATTTCAACCGGCGCAAACCCGTTAGTGCGGCGAATTTCTCTTAAAATTCGAGACCGCTTGTCCGGTGATATTTCGACGAACTGGCTAATGCTGTCGATGGCACGATTAATATCGCCTGCCTCGTCAGGAATAAAAAGGAGCCGAAAATTTTGTCGGTTTGACGCCAATGTCTTCCCAAACCGATCGACAATTTCCCCTCTCAACGGCGCAAGCAATCGAGTATTGAATTGGTTCTCCTGCGCGAGCCTTGAGTATTTTTCGTGATCCACCAGTTGGAGCTGCGCCAGTCTCGCACCAACTCCGGCGAGAAGGACCGTAAAGCCGCCGCCAAAGATCATCGCGCGACGCGTGACAATTTCTTTCTTTTCAGGATCGTTGGAATTTACGCCCATGACCCTCAGACCTCGATTACAACGCGCCGATGTATCTTACCGAACGCGGCCGCGAATAATGGAAAGCACGCTATAGTCACAATAATCTGCGCCAGCAGTCCGCCAATGGGCAACAAGGCCGAAGACAACAAACTCATAATAAGCCAAACTATAGCGGCTGACACGAGTGATGCTACTGTAAACCCAAGCCAAACCACACTCCACTCGCGCCCAAGAAAATAGGCCTGTTGGGAAATCGCCAAATATTGAACCAGGAGATAAACCGAAGGCCATAGTCCCAGCGGGCCGCCGCTCAATAGATCTTGAATTAGTCCGATCGCAAATACGCTTGCCGCCGGAAGGTGCGCTGGCGAATAAAGCGACCAAAAGTAAACAACTATTAACGGAAATATCGGCGTTGGAAGCGAGTCTTGAAATAAGCGCAATGGTGATGAAAGTAGAAATACTCCGAAGATGCCCACAATTGTCGGGGCCGATCCCCGCGCTATTCTCCAAAGGTTTTCGCCGCGCAAAGTCATGGTATCGCTCAGCTATTCCTCGGCATCATCACTATCGTCGATCGGCTGGGGCTGCGCAGGCGAATTATCAGGCGCATTGCTTGTCGTCTGCGGCAGGGTCGTTTCAACCGAAACAGCCGACGTTTCCACCGGCTGAGACTCGTTTGGAAGTTCGTTCGGCGCCACCTCGGGAAACCGGTAATTTATAATCCTCACCATGCGTGTCCGCGCGTAATCGGCTGAAAGGTCTACAAGCGCTTCCTTTTCGGTGACGGTCGCAATGACGCCGACATCGATACCGCGCGGCAAAACACCGCCTGCGCCTGACGTTACGACACGCTGACCAGGCTTCACCCTATCGATATCTGCAAGCATGGAAATACTGATCGCGGGCTTTGTGGAAGATCGTCCAACCAAAAGCCCTTCGACGTAAGATCCTTCAACAAATACCGGTATCCGGCTTTGAATGTCGTTCAGCAACAATATCCTTGAAGCATCATTTGAAACATCGACAATCCGCCCAATCAGCCCTTGACCGTCCACCGCAGCAAGCCCGCGCATCACGCCATCTTTGACGCCTGCGTTGACTACCATCGAATGCGCATAGGCTTCATTCGCTTCACCGATGACAAAGGCATTAATGGGCTTAGCTTCAGGCGGCGCTTTATAGGCGCCAAGCTCTTCTAATGAGGCGACCAGCGCACGCAGGGACCGCGCCTCACCTTCCCATTGCCGCAGCGCAGCGTTCTCCTGCCGTAGTGCGTTATTCTGCTCAAGGACTCTGAAATAGTCACTCACATCACCAACGCGATCATTAACCCATGCAAGAGGCGCGGATATCAAATTCAACACGGGAGCGGCGACCTCTATTGCCGTCTCACGCGCCTTTCGGAACACCGAAGCCTCCGCAGCATATAAGCTCGAGAGAAGCATTATCAGCGAAACGAGTGAAAACAGGAGGAGTCCGACATTGCTCGCCGGTCTTGCGCCAATTCGATCGCGGCTATTTCTGCCTAGAACATCCATTAAACGGTCGCTTCACTACCTCAAAAAGAAGACGCCCGACGGTTTCCCGCCCGGCGTCCCTCTTTATCCCGTGACTCGGGCTTTTTTCGACAAGTCCGGTAAAATATTAAATAGCGGAGGAGAGGACCCCCCGCATCGCCTTTTCATTCTCGAGGGCAGCCCCGGTTCCCAAGGCCACGCAGCATAAGGGGTCGTCAGCGACGGACACAGGCAGTCCCGTTTCATCTCGAAGGACCTGGTCCAGGTTTTTCAGGAGAGCGCCGCCGCCAGTAAGCATGATGCCTGTGTCAACGATATCGGCGGCCAATTCCGGCGGAGTCGCCTCCAGGGCAACCTTGACCGCTTCGATAATCTGGCTGACCGGTTCGGCCAGCGCCTCAGCCACTTGGGCTTCGCCAATCCGCACTTCTTTAGGGACGCCGTGCATCAGGTCCCGCCCCTTGATCTGGATGGTAACACCAGACCCCTCCGTCGGTATCATGGCGCTACCGACCTCTTTTTTAATCCGTTCTGCGGACGCCTCGCCGATCAGGAGGTTATACATACGCCGTATATAGCCAATGATGGCGTCATCCATTTTGTCGCCACCGACCCGCACCGACCGCGAATAGACGATCCCGCCCAAAGAGAGAACAGCAACCTCTGTTGTACCGCCGCCAATATCCACAACCATAGATCCCGTTGGTTGAGTGACGGGGAGCCCGGCGCCGATCGCCGCCGCCATCGGCTCCTCGATGAGCTCGGTCTTTCTCGCGCCGGCTGACAGGGCGGAATCCTGAATCGCGCGACGCTCAACGGCGGTAGCGCCGGAAGGCACGCACACGACAATTCGCGGTGACGCAAACGACCTGCGGTTATGAACCTTTCGGATGAAGTGCTTGATCATTGCTTCAGCGACTTCAAAGTCCGCGATGACTCCGTCGCGCATAGGTCGAATTGCCTCGATTTCGCCGGGCGTGCGGCCCAACATCTCTTTGGCCTCATTCCCGACCGCTCGAACCAGTTTTCGCCCGCCGCGCGATTCGATCGCGACTACGGAAGGCTCGTTGAGCACTATGCCGCGCCCCTTCACATAGACCAGGGTGTTTGCGGTCCCCAGGTCAATCGCCATGTCCGAAGACAACATCCCAAAGAGCGTTGAAAGCATGAATAATTCCTATCACCGGTTCACGTGCCGACGACGTGTTTATCGTTAATGGGTTCCGAAATCGTCAACAAACCCGGCGTCATCCTCAAGTAACCGGTCTTTAGACCCTGTATTTTGGCTGGATTCGGCCCGTTGGCTTCTACCCGCCTGAACATCTTCATCATTGACCGATATCGCGGCGCCGCAAGGAGACGTAGAGCCGCCGAACGACGTATAGGAACCCCAGCCAGCCCACGAGAATGGCGAATAACAACGCCAGGTCACGCGGCTCCCGCCCGGTAAAGAAGTCCAGGATTCCCCTGACTCCGTCTTGCATTGAGCTGACGCTTGGAGTGACTGCCCCAAGGGTCGCAACAAGGGCGATTTTCGGAACAATCCCGGCGCCAGTTCCAACCCAATATTTCCATAGTGGAATATGGGATGCGCCGGCAGCGGCGTTAACAACGATGAACGGGGCGGAGGGGACCACCCGGATCAACCCTGAAGCAATGATCCCGTGACGGCTGATGAATTCAATCGTCGATTGCGTCCTTGCTCCGCCAAACCGCCGAACGAATCGCCCCCCGAACCAATGCCCGAGCCAAAACGTAAATGTGGCGCTGATCATCGTGGCCAGCCAAGAGTAGAACGCCCCATCACGCGGGCCAAATGTAAGTATTGTCGCCGCGATCAACAGAATTTGCGGAAACCCGGTAAGCGCCAAAACAACGAAGACGGAGATGAGGATCGGAACGGCCCAAGAAGACTGGGACGCCTTGAGCAGCAGGCTGGCGAGGTGTTCTTCATCATCCAGCGCTAGCCAATGCTGGCCAAAAAAGAACATAGCCAGAACGAACGCCAATAATGCCGCAGAAACAAAAAGGGATGTCGCAGCCTTGGCGTCCATGGTTGTCAGAAAACGGCCGAATTTCTTGAGGCCAGTCAACATTTGATAACGCAGTCCTCAACGGCCCAAGCGACATATTCGCTCGGGTCGGCAGTGGTTCGCTCATTACTACCCGGGCGGCCCCGACGCAATTCTCATCCCCATTCGGCAAGATAACGCTGTTCGGCAAGGAGCCTGACCGCCTCCTCAGAGCTCGCAGCGCGAGGCCAGTCTGCCGCCTGATTGCGAAACCAGGTCAACTGCCGTTTCGCCAGTCTTCGCGAATTTCTTTTCGCCAGCGCTATGGCTTCTGAAATATTCAACTCTCCTCCCAGGAAGCCAAGCAATTCCATTGCACCGACTGCCTTCATCACCGGCAATGAACGGTCCAGACCACGCGCCGCCAGTCTTTTCACCTCGTCCAAGGCGCCAGCATCCATCATCGCGTCAAATCGTTCCTCTATCGCCGAATACAAAGTTTCGCGGTTAGGTTCGATGACCACGCGCGGCGCTGAGCTGCCGATGAGTCCCGTGGATCCGGTATTTTGCCACACGCTCAGCGGAATGCCCGTCTCTGCAAAAACTTCGTACGCACGCAGGTGGCGCTGCACATCGGCGACAGCGAGCCGAGTAATTTCTGGATCGAAAGCGATAATTTCTTCTCTGAATCTGTGAATGCCTGTATTCGACAAACGCTCGCGAGCATCTGACCGCACCTGTTCAGAAATTGCGGGCGTCGCGGCCAATCCGCTCGTCAAGGCGCGAAAATACAAGCCGGTGCCGCCAACGATGATTGCTACTCTTTCCTTCGACCAGACGCGTTGCAAAACGTTGCCTATTTCCGCCAGCCATGCCCCAACAGAATAACGAACAGCGCCGTCAATATGACCGAACAGGAGATGGGGTGCCCGCATCGTCTCATGACGGCCGGGGCGCGCTGAGATTATCTCAAGGTCTTTATAGACCTGAATGGCGTCAGCGTTGACGATTTCTCCATTCAGTTTCTCTGCAAGCGCTAGCGCCACCACACTCTTGCCGCTTGCTGTCGGCCCTGCGATAAGTAGCGTTCGCCGCTTTTTGACGACATTCATTCCATGTCTGTTACTGTAATTACGTTGGTTTGCAATCCGGCGTCGCCGGTTCTCAGCAATGATGAAGCCGAAAAGGCGGCCTGCTTGTTGTCCCGTTTCGGGGGCGCCAAACGGGAAACATTGAATCCAGGCGTCGCTGAAGACTTCTTAGTCGCGGCGAAAGTGAACCGGATCGAGGTCGAGAGACTACTCGGGCCTCACTTAGCTGGCGTCGATATCTTCGTTCAAAATGTCGAGCAGCGACGAAAATCGATGCTTATCGCAGATATGGATTCAACAATCATTGCCCAAGAATGCATTGATGAGTTGGCCGAATATGCAGGAAAGAAGAACGAAATCGCTGAAATTACCAATCGGGCCATGCGCGGCAAATTGGAGTTCGAAAGCGCACTCAAAGAACGCGTTTTAATTTTGGCTGGCCTGCCCCAATCGATACTTCACGACTGTTATCGATCAAAAATCTCGCTTACTCCTGGCGCCAAAACACTTGTCCGAACAATGAACAATATCGGATGCACGACCATATTGGTTTCAGGCGGATTCACGTTTTTTGCAGAAAGGGTCGCGCAAGATTGCGGGTTTCAGCATTTTCACGCAAACGAATTGCTGCTTGAACGCGGAACTCTCTCAGGACGGGTCGCAGAGCCTATTCTCGGCAAAGACGCGAAAGAAACGACGCTACTCGAATACGCCAATTCGAATAGTATTGAACCGGCTTCCGTATTAGCGGTAGGCGATGGCGCCAATGATTTGGCGATGATCAAGCGCGCCGGTCTTGGCGTCGCGTTTCATGCAAAGCCCATTGTGGCTGATGAAGCTGACGCCAACATCAAGCACTCGGATCTCACCGCCCTGCTCTATGCGCAAGGCATTCCTTTCGCGAACTTCCAATAAAGCTAGGGACGAAGAGACTCGTAAAATTGTAATTCGCCGCGTTGCACGTAGATCTGGACAGGACCCGAATTCAAATTGCGCAGCTTATCGAGCTTTGAAACCGCCGCTTCCGGGCGCGTCATGCGCTCCCAGCCGATTTCAAGGATCACGTCGCCTGGCTTTAGCACAATGGCGGCAGGGCTATCCGGTTCAACCGCCGTGACGATGACGCCTTCGGTATCTGGCGCCAATCCGAATGCATCGATAATTTCTCGAGTCGGCCGTTCAAGGGTCAGGCCCGATGCTTTCAAGCCACCGAGCGCAGGCCCCGTCAATGCCGATGTCAGAACGCGCTTTTCGCGACGATCAACGGTCACTTTAAGCGTCACGCGCTTACCGCTGCGCAAGACTGTCATGGGAACGGTCGCGCCGACCTCGGTTTCTGCAACAGCGCGTGTCAGATCGCGGACGCTGTTAATCGATTTACGATTGAAATCGAGAATAACATCATTCGGTTCAACGCCCGCTATGCGCGCCGGGCTGTTCGGCCGGACAACCGACACCACAGCACCGCGCGGACGATCAAGTCCCAATTCTGCGGCGAGCTTCGGGGTCATTTCATCTATCGAAACGCCAAGCCATCCGCGACGAGTCTCGCCGTTCTTCAAAAGCTGGTCGACGACGATGCTCGCCAAATCAGAAGGCACCGCAAATCCGACACCGACCGATCCACCGGTCTGTGAATAAATAGCGGTGTTAATTCCGATAACCTTACCGGCCATATCGAAGAGCGGACCGCCCGAATTTCCACGATTGATCGCCGCATCGGTCTGGATGAAATCGTCAAAATTCCCGGCGTCTATATCGCGGTTGCGCGCAGAAATAATGCCGACGGTGACGGTGCCGCCCAATCCGAACGGATTGCCGATCGCCATGACCCAATCACCCACTCGCGCTTTATTGGAGTCTCCAAAACTCACATAAGGGAGTCGCGCAGGCGGTTCGTTCAACTGCAATACGGCGATATCGGTTTCACGATCGACCGCACGGATTGTCGCTTTGAATTCGCGGCCGTCATGCAACGTAACTGTCACTTCATCGGCATTGTCGATGACGTGGTTATTCGTCACGACCACACCTTTCGGATCGACGATGAAGCCGGAACCAAGTGAGACAGCTTGCGGCGCAAACTTCTTTCGCAAATCGGAGGATGTTGATCCCAGCGTCGTTTTAGGCCGCTTTGCCGACGAAATATTGACGACCGCCGGACTTAGGTTTTCGGCAAGATCGGCAAATCCATCCGGCGTCCCCCTCGGAACAGCGGATGCCTGTGCAGAAAGAAAAACAGCTGTCGCTAAAAATACCGCCGCCGCCCACCGGAACGCCATACCGCGCCTCCCAACACCGCAAAATTGCGGTCCCCTCAGAATACTCAGCCTTAGGTTACCGCAATCAGAACGGGCGGCAAGTGCGCCGCGACAAAACCGGAAAGACTTACCTGCGCCCCTTCAAGTCATTGAGATAGCGTAAGAATTCGCTGTCAGGCGAAAGCACGATCGTGCCATCGCCATTCTTGAACGATTGCTCGTAGGCCAGGAGCGACCGGTAAAAATCAAAAAACTCCGGGTCCCGGCCATAGGCCGCCGCAAAAACGGCGCTTCGGGTCGCATCGGCCTCACCGCGCAATTTCTCTGACTGCTCGTTTGCAGTCGCAAGAATCTCCGCGCGTTCACGTTCAGCTTGCGCCCTTATTTTTTGCGATTGTTCGTTGCCTTCGGCGCGGATCTGCTGCGCCAATCGCTTACGTTCGGTGATCATTCTCTGGAAGACGGCCTGGCTGTTTTGGGCAGGAAGGTCGGCGCGTCGAATCTTGACGTCAATTATTTCGACTCCCAATTGCCGCGCGCCTTCACTCAAAAGATCCCGGATTCGATGCATCAATTCGGACCGCTTTCCCGATACAATGTCATCAACAGACACTTCGCCTAGCACTCGCCGGACCGTCTGCCCCATAAGCGATTTCAGGCGGTCATTCCCGTTCTCTTCGGTTGTAACGGATTGATAAAACAGAAGCGGGTCGACGATTTGAAAACGCGCAAAAGCGTCTACCAATAGCCTTTCCTGGTTTGCGACGATGACCTGAATTTCGTTGAGATCAATTTCACGATTGCGCCGGTCGATGAACTGTACATTGTCGACAAAAGGCGTTTTGAATTTCAACCCTGCTGTCTTGTATGTATTCTTTGGCGCGCCGAAGCGTAAGACGATCGCCGACTTTGATTCCGGCACGATAAATGCCGAATTTAGAAGGATGAATGTTCCAACCAGAGCCGCGCCAAGCACGAGAGCCATAGAACGGTTCATTGTTGCAGCTCCTTCTTGGATTTGGCTAACTCGTTCAAGGGCAGGTAAGGAACAACGCCTTTTCCGGCTTTTTCGTCGATAACAATCTTGTCCATTGGCCCCAGCACGCGCTCCATCGTTTCAAGATACATTCGCTGACGCGTAACTTCCGGCGCCTTCTTGTATTCATTCAAGATTGCATCGAAACGACTAGCCTGACCGCGGGCGTCGGCTGTTACTCTCGCCTGGTATCCCTTGGAATCTTCAATAATTTGCTGCGCCTGCCCGCGCGCTTCCGGAAGGATCTTGTTTGCATATTCCTGAGCAAGATTGATGTATTGCTGCTTGTCTTGGGCCGCGGCAATAACATCCAGAAACGACTTATTTACGTCATCCGTCGGCGGGTCCGCTTTGTCCAGGTTAACTTCGGTTATAAGAATGCCCGTACTTTGTGCATCTAAAGTCTGCTGCATCAATTTGCGCGTTTCTTCCATAACCACGGCGCGACCATTCGTCTGAATGAAATCAAGCTCGTTGCTGCCTACAACCTCGCGTAGTGATGCTTCGGCGACAGCGCGGATCAGGTTTTCCGGATTTTGAATTCTGTAAATAAACTGGGCGACCGGCGGGAGACCTCCGTCACTAGCGGTAAGGTCCGGACGAATTTGCCAGAATACGTTAACGGCAATGTCAACAATGTTCTTGTCGCCGGTCAGCATTAGCCCCGGAGAATTCGCGCCGCTAACATGGTCGACGCTTGGAATCCGCATCTCGCGAATTTCAGTAACAATTTCTATCTTCGCGTTCTGAAATGGAAATGGCATCCGCCAATGGAGGCCTGGCCCAACAACACGTTCATATTTGCCGAACGTGGTAATCACCGCGCGCGATTTTGCGCCAACCTGGAAAAAGCCGCTTACAATCCAGAACAGAAAGACAGCGCCCAGGACGAGAAAAACGGTTTGCCCGTTGAATTGCGGCGGACGACCGCCGCCTCCCGAGCCGTTTCGCGGGAACGCCCGCCGCAAGCGCTGACGCGAAGCGTTCAGCAACTCGTCCAGATCAGGCGGCTCGTTTCTTCCCCGGCCGCCATCTTGTCCGCCCGGCTGGCGCGGCGGTTGCTGCCCCCACGGCCCCTTCAGGGGCCCTCGCCCGCCGGACCCGTTGCCCTTGCCGGAATTGTCTTGCCAAGGCATCCAATCTTCCTTCCCGAGAAATCACGCCGCCAAAAGCGCCAAGTCTTTGAACAAGGGGCCAAAATGCCCCGTTTGGCTAGGTTGTTGGGTATATAGGTCACCGATTCATGGCGGCGCAATGCGAACGCCTGAAATTTGCGTCTTTGTTGGAAAAACATTGGCGGCCGGCACACATGCGCCGAGCCAGCCGAACTTCCTGCTGCTATTGCAGCGTGGCCGAATCCTCAACCCTTGTGTCTTGTATGATGCGCCACTTGCCGTCTGATTGACGCAAAACAAGCGTCATCAGCCCCTTGTCAGCCCGTTCGCCGGCTTTCACGGCGTATCGGCCGATAACCGTCGCGACATTTTCGGCAGTAAGTGTCACGCGCAAATTGGAATAATTCAGCCGTCCCATCGATCCCGCATCAGAGACCCAACGTTCATATCTCTTCCGGATTTGACTCTCGCCAGCCATGACATCCGCCCCATCAATGAGCGTTGTTTGCTGCCCTGGCGCATAAAAGGCGATGTAAGCCTCAAGGTTCCCTTCGTTCCAGGCGGCCGCGCTCGCCCGCAAAACCGCTGCAACAGTATCCTCAGGCGAACGGTCGATACCGCCGTTAACGAGGGCGCGCTCGGGGTCGGCATTCGCCGATGGCGTATCCTCGAGTATGTCATCAATATCGGGTTTGACGCCAACGATGCGTGTTGACGTCGGAACCCGAACTGGTTTGGGCGCTTTATAATCGCTTGGCGCGCTGCTGGCGGTCAAATTGACGGGATCAGCCTGAGCCGCCTGCGGTAAAGAACCATCAAGATTTTCGACATCGGCTCGCGCGTTGGCATCCTGAGATTTTATCTCGGCGGGTTTTGGAATTTCAAGAATTGGTTGCACCTGTTCCTGTGGCTCTTTCGGGTCGGATGTCGCCGGATCAAGCGCGCTAGCCACGTCGCTGGAATTTGGCGTCAGATCATCGATTGCTTCATCTGCAATTATTGAAGAGACATTATCAGCGAGAGCCGACCCTTGCGATCTGTCATCTTCCTTACCTTGATCGCCCTGCAATGCGGCAAGTTGCGAATTCAGACTTTCATCGCCAATTTCATCATCTGGCGTGACGTTGTTCATCGCGTCAGTCGACGCACTCATTTCCACCTTTAAACCATCGCACTCAAAACCATCCGCAGCGAGCAGCGCGGCAAGCTCATTTGCTCTGGCCGCACAGAACTCTTCCTGATTATCTGCGTGATAAGGCGTGGTGACGTTGGCGCCGCCATCGCGCGTGTACACAACATCACAGGCGGCTCCGATTTTTCCAGGAAGGATGATCTCTATCGTTCGTTCATCCGCGCCGCGCCGACAAGATTGAACTGGCGAGGCGGCGGCCGCCACGCCCGGGACAAGCGCCAAGGCCGCACAAGCAATTTCAAGCCTCATTTCCCCCTCCGTTCGGCATTGGACGCGATTTAGCCGCGTTCGCCTGATCGCGGAAGATATCTGCAATTTTGCGCCGGTCTGGTAAACGCCATACTTTTGCGGTCAGATCAATTTTAACGAGTCTGATTGGAGCAGAAGGAAGCAATTTCAGGGTGTTAGGCTGAAAATGGCCTCTCGCGCGCGGGCGCGTATTAACGAAGTGTAAGCGACGAAGCGAGGGCCTTGCGATCGAATACGAGGTGACGGGCATCGTATTCGTTTCGCTCCGAGCGTTTGATTGATCCCGTAACTGCGCCGGCCCAATCACCGGAATCAATTTTCGGGAATACGACATCGCCCGCGACGACAGCATCGATCCTCGTAAAGAAAATCCGGTCCGCAATCGGCATCGCCTGTTCGTAAATTTCGCCGCCGCCTATTACGCAAATTTCGTCAGCATGGGTTGCTTTAGCCGCCTCGCGGGCAAGCGCGAGCCCCTCCTCAAAAGAATTTGCGATCTTTACGCCATCAATTGCGGATGAGGTCCTGGAGATAACAACATTCGTCCGGCCGGTGAGCGGCTTGCCAATGCTCGCAAAAGTTTTTCTGCCCATGAGCACAGGTTTCCCGATTGTCACGCGTTTGAAATAGCGCAAATCATCCGACATTCGCCATATGAGGCCGCCGTCATTACCGATCACGCGGTTACTTGCCGCCGCGACAACAATTGAAATCTTCATAGCGTAGTCGCTGCAAGGTCCTCAAGCGCAGGTCCTGTGACACGATAGACTGTCCACTCATCCATCGCAGTCGCCCCAAGCGATTTATAGAATTCAATCGCCGGCGTATTCCAGTCGAGGACTGACCACTCAAGTCTCGCACAATTATTATCGATGGCCGCCTTGGCGAGGCTCGCCAGCAAGGCTTTGCCAATGCCTTTTCCTCGAAAGTTTTCGCGAACAAACAGATCTTCCAGATAAATCCCGTGGCGTCCGGTCCAGGTTGAGAAGTTAAAAAAGTAGACCGCAAAACCGCAAATTTCATCATTCCATTCAGCGATGAAAGAAAACGCCTTTGGATTGGATGAGAACAGGGCGGTTTCAATGTCTTTGACGGTAGCCTTGGCGTCATTTGGGGCGCGTTCATAGGCCGCAAGATCGCGAATAAGTTCGACTATGACAGGCGCATCTTTGCGTTTTGCGTTGCGAATATTGAGCGTCATACGGCCACTGCCGCCCTTATATGCGATTGGGCCGCGTAATCCTCGATACGAATATCGTCATAGGTGAAGTCGAATAATGATTTCACATCCGGATTTAAGACCAGCCGCGGCAATTCACCGGGCGTTCTTGTCAGTTGCTCACGCGCCTGTTCAAAATGATTGTGATAGAGATGCGCATCACCAAGCGTGTGAACAAACTCGCCCGGCTGCAAATCCGTCGCCTGTGCAACCATTGCAGTCAAAAGCGCATAGGAGGCGATATTAAACGGAACGCCCAAAAATATATCCGCCGACCGTTGGTAGAGCTGACAAGAGAGCCGACCATTGGCGACAAAGAACTGAAAAAGACAATGACACGGCGGAAGCGCCATCGCCGAGATCTCAGCCGGGTTCCACGCCGACACAATCAATCGGCGCGATGTGGGATTCCTTCTGATTTCGTCCAGCACCCAGGCGAGCTGGTCGATGGCGACGCCGTCGCTTGCGGGCCACGATCGCCATTGGCGGCCATATACGGGACCAAGTTCGCCATTCTCGTCAGCCCACTCATCCCAGATCGAAACGCCGTTCGCTTTCAAATAGGCGATATTGGTGTCGCCGGCGATGAACCACAAAAGCTCATGAATGATCGATTTCACATGAAGCTTTTTAGTCGTCAGCAGAGGAAATCCTGCGCTGAGATCGAACCGCATTTGATGGCCGAACACGGCTCTCGCCCCGGTGCCGGTTCGCTCGTCACGATCATCGCCTGCTTCAAGAACGCGGGACAGGAGGTTTAAATATTGGCGCATAGGCTCGCGAATCGTTGATTTTCAAGAAAAATAGCCCGTCGGACGGCGCATGTCCCGGCTCGGCTGGGGCCCATATGTGTGTTAGTTTTCCACCGAGGGGTATGGTTCACGATGTCTGACGGCGTTCGCGCAGGCGGAAATACTGGGGTCTTGGAGAGCGGGCGGGGCATTTTCCCGCTCAGCGTGATTATCGGCGTCGCGACCGGCGGAGCCGCTTTTTTCATAACCCGGTTTTTGGTCGATGGCGCGCCGGCCGGACCTTTCGCGGCGGGGATGCTCCAATCCCTGGCTATTTTCGCGGCCAGCTGGCTGCTACTCGCCGAACGGCGCGACTTCTTACGTCCGCTATTGCCCGCCGCGATCATCACGGCTGCGCTTGCGGGACCAACCGCTTTTCTGGCCTCAATTCGCGCTCCTCAAAATGCTGAAATCGACCCGTTTCCCTTTTTTTTCTGGGCGATCGCCGCGGCCCCGTTGACCTTCTTATTGCTGTTATCGCTTTCGAAGTCCTGGCTCGAAACCGGGAAGACCATCAGTTACCGGGCGCTTTTTTTAAACGGCCTGACATTCCCGATCGTTGCAGGCGGCGGCGCGCTGTTTGCCGGCCTCGCCCTCATCCTGATTTTCGCGGTCGGCGCATTTTTAAAACAGCTGGACGCTGAAATCATAGCGCGCGTGATCGAAGAGCCCTGGTTCATCCTTCCCTTTTTCGGCGTTGTCGGCGCTATGTGCCTTGCCCTTATCAGAGGGCAGACAGGGGTTCTTGGCGCGTTCCGGTTCGCCATACTTTTGTTCGCCCGGCTTGCGATGCCGGTTCTGGCGATCGTGTCCGTAGCTTTTCTGACCGTGATGGCGATGAACGGACCAGCATCAATTATTCAGGCGACATCAATATTCGGCCGACCGGGGATTGGCAGTTTGATCGCCGGACTTGCAGCGATGCTTGTCTTCAATGGCGTATACCAGAATGGCGCCAAGCCGCCAGCACCATGGCTTCGCATCGCAACGATCATCACCATATTCGTCCTTCCCGTTTTCCCGGCGTTGACATTATTTGCGCTTGTTAAACGCATCAGCGAGTTCGGATTTACGCCTGTTAGAATATATGGGCTCGCAGTAACGGCGCTCACGACAATTTATGCTGCTGGAATCTGGTTTGCGCTCATTGGCGAGTTGCGTTCGACCAAAGATAAGTGGCTTCCCTTTGTGCCCGGTTTCAACCGAGCAATGGCGCTCATCTGGGCTATATCGATGATCGGGTTGTTTCTGCCATTCTCAAACCCCTGGGCGATCAGCGCGCGCAATCAGGAGGAACGGCTCTTGAACGGCAAGATTGATCTCCACGGTTTTGATTTCGGCTATTTGCAATTCAAGCTGGGCGCCGCAGGAAAAGACGCTCTCGCCCGACTCGCCGATTCGCCGACTTTGACCGACCGCGCCGCCGTCAACGCCGCAATCGCCCGCGCAAGGCATGCCCTGACATATTGGGAATATCAGCATCCGGAGCTTATGGCGCCGCATACTGAACAACGGAGCGCGCCGACAAGGACTTCAGAACCATCAGCAGCGACCGCTGAGCCCGGGCCGATGGACCTTCCGCTAAATCCGGGCGGCGCAGAGGCCGCTCCTGATGGAAACGAGTAACCTGACCGAGCCCCGAGGTCAGACCGTCAAAGAGAACGCGCGAAATCAGAGAACCGCTTACGCGCTCGTCTGTTCGGGGTCTTCTTTTTTCAGCTTTTCGTCGCGCCGCTTAATTTTCCGGTTAGGGCCGTGATAATCCTCAACGCCTTCTATGATGGCGAAACAGGCAAGACGGACCGAACGCGGAATTTCGACCTTGTCGCCGTCGCGCTCGCCTTTCTCATAATATTGGATCATGCGGCGTTTGAGGCCGAGCGCGTGCGCAGCCTCCTTTTGCGAAAGTTTTAGGGTCTTTCGCCATTTCCGGAAGTCGTTGGGCTCCACGGCGCACCTTTTGCGTCACGCCCCCACGGCGCATTAAGGACGCTAACCCGATGATGTTACAGCAATTTGACATATTCGTTTCAAAATGTCCGGAACACCTTCAAAAATTCATATTCAGCCCCTACCTTAGCGAGGCCGGCTTGCCGGCTATGGCGATAAATGGCCCGTGTAATAAGCGGCTCGGACCCGGGGGCGGTACCCGGCGGCTCCACCAGAGCTTCCCGAAGGGGGTTGCGGCGGGGCCGAAATAGGATCGACGAACGTGTAAAGACGACGCTTTCGCCCGGATGGTCTCCGTTATTGGACCAACCATGATAGTTGCCAACGACAACTACACGGATGAGCTCGCTCTCGCTGCGTAATGCGGCTGAGCTGCTCGAATTGAAGTCCTAGCCCCTTTCCAAGGCTAGGCGGGGCCCCCCGGCGCCTGGCAACAGAAGCCGGGAATTTTATTCAATTGACAGTCCAGTCGTCTCGAACGCGAGGCTTCAGGCGCACATAGCGGCACAACCTCCCCGTTTGCGCCGAATCATTCGCAATTGCTAAACTAGGCTCGCTGGCCCATTCTCGGCGGGCGATCAGCCACAGCCAGTCAATTTGCGTAAGAGGTTACCTTGAACGACGTCGAGATTGATTACGATTACCTGACACAACAGGCGCTACGCCGCGTTGTTATCGATGTGCTTGAGATGACCGAACAACTGGGCGCGGCGCCGGGCGACCACCATTTTTACATCGAGTTCGACACCCATGCCGAGGGCGTCGAAATTCCCGATTCGCTTATCGAGCAATACCCGCAGCGAATGACGATTGTCCTTCAGCACCAGTTCGACGATCTGGAAGTGCGTGAAGACGGCTTTTCAGTGACCTTGTGGTTCAAGGGAAAACAGGCGCGGCTGTCGGTCCCCTTCAAGGCAATGACGAGTTTTGCCGATCCGAGCGTTCAATTTGGTCTTCGATTCGACGCGCCGCTCACCGACGATGTCCGCGAGGATGCGACAGAGACTGAAACCCCGGAAGTCGGCAAAGAGGATGAGGCTGGCGGCGCGGTCGTGCAGCTCGACGCGTTCCGGAAGAAATAATATTTATTGAACGGATTTTGGCGCTGTAGAAGAGGCATCTTCGCCTCTTGGGCTTTCTATCCGCATCAGTTCAGCCTGATCGTTCGCCCCCGCTGCATCTAATAAAGGCTGCGAGATCGACTTCGATGTTTTCGCGCCCAGCGCTTTCAGCATTTCCGTTTGACGGATAACGCCGCCGGCGCCAGTCAATTTCGAAACCGCGCCATCATAAGTGTCGCGCGCCTGCTGAAGCCGCTTGCCGACATTTTCCAGGTCGCCTGCAAAATTTACAAACTTGTCGTAGAGCTTGCCGGCGCGGTCGGCGATTTCTTCGGCATTCTGATGCTGACGCTCAACGCGCCACATCGCCGCAACGGTTTTCATCTGGGTCGTCAATGTCGTCGGCGTCGCAATGGCGACATTGAGGTCGAGCGCATCCAGCGAAAGCGCTTCATCGGCGCGCAAGGCGGCGGCGAGCGCTCCCTCAATCGGCACGAACATGATTACAAAATCGAGGCGAGTGCCGACGCGCGCATGATATTCCTTTGAGGCAAGGCCTTTTACATGAGCGCGCATGGATCTTGAATGCGCCGCAAGGCTCGCCTGACGCGCTTCGTCATCGGCAGCGTTGATATAGGCTTCAAAATCGAGCAGCGACGCTTTTGAATCGATGATCAATCGCTCGCCCTGCGGCAGATTGATGATGAAATCGGTGCGAACACGGCCTTCAGAGTCGGAGAAACTTTCCTGGCGTGAATATTCAATATTCTCGGTGAAGCCGAGACGATGAAGTATCGTCTCCACTTTCATCTCTCCCCATGCGCCTTGAAGCTGCGTATCGTTCTTGAGCGCTCGCGTCAGGTTCTCGGCTTCCTTGGATACGAGCGCCGATTGGCGAACCAGTTGCTCGATCTGCCCCTTTAGAGAACCGTGCTGCTTGGCGCTCTCGATATGCGCGTCGCCAAGCGATTTCTTGAATGAATCGATGTCGTTCTTGAGCGGCTTTAATAACGCGTCGATCTGCTCGCTATTCTGGTCCTTGAAATTCTTGCTGTGCGACTCAAGAAGCGCGCTCGCCGTTTCACCGAACGACTTGCGCATATCGTCTTTGGCTTCCTTGAGGTCGTTGATCTGGCGTTCATATCCCCGAATGTCGGCGCGAATGCCGGCAAGCTCCCGGCCAAGCTCATCGCGTTCATCGCGAAGGCGGCGAGCGCTCTCCTCCGCCTGATCGAGATCAGTTTTTAAAGACGCTATACGGTCGAGCGCATTGGAAAGCTCCGCATTTCGCGTCGCGATGTCGCGGCCAAGCTGATCGTTTGAAGCCTTCGTTTCTTTTAATTCCTCGATGGCGCGTTCGCCGCCCTTCACTCGCTCGTCAGCGATAGAAAGCCTCGCCGCCAACCGCGCACGCGCCTTTTCAGCCCGGACTACGAGCAGAGCGGCAATGATCGCAATGCAGGCAAGCCCAACCGCGCAAGCAATCAGAATCCACTCTGGAGCAATCGTTTGAAGCGTTTCAGACACAGCAATGCCACTTGGAACAAAAAATGAACATTGGTGTGGGCCGTCAATCAAGTCAATAGGAGCAGAGCCTGTTCAACCCGCGCCTGATCGCCTATGCCCCGCAGCATTGGTTCAAGACGCTTTTCCGATGAGACCCCGATGACAAAGACCCGCACCGAAACCGACACGCTTGGCCCCGTCGAAGTCGACGCTTCGCGCTATTGGGGCGCGCAAGCCGAGCGGAGCCTAGGTAATTTCAAGATCGGTTGGGAGCGCCAGCCAGCGCCGATCATTCGCGCCCTTGGAATCGTCAAACGCGCCGCGGCGGAAACCAACATGGCGCTCGGCAAGCTCGACTCGAAACTCGGCGAGGTCATCGTCACGGCCGCCCAGGAAGTGATCGAAGGAAAGCTGAACGACCACTTCCCCCTCGTCGTCTGGCAGACCGGTTCCGGCACCCAGTCAAACATGAACGCCAATGAAGTCATTTCAAATCGCGCCATTGAAATGATGGGCGGCGAAATGGGCTCGAAAAAACCCGTCCACCCGAACGACCACGTCAATATGAGCCAGTCGTCGAATGACTGTTTCCCGACGGCGATGCATATCGCCTGTTCGGAGGAAATTACGCACCGGCTCATTCCGGCGCTCAAAACATTGCACAGCGCCCTCGAAAAAAAATCGAAAGACTGGGCTGACATCATCAAGATCGGACGCACGCATACGCAGGACGCAACGCCGATCACGCTTGGTCAGGAATTTTCCGGATACGCCAAGCAGGTCGAAAATGGCGTCGAACGGCTGAAGCAAACGCTTCCGGCTCTGATGGAGCTTGCGCAAGGCGGCACGGCCGTCGGAACCGGGCTTGCCTCGCCTAAAGGCTTCGATGTCGCGGTTGCAAAGCGCATCGCAGAAATAACAGGCCTTCCCTTTACGAGCGCGCCGAACAAGTTTGAGGCGCTAGCCGCTCACGATGCGATGGTCATGAGCCATGGCGCCATCGCCACGGTTGCGGCCTCGCTCTTCAAGATTGCAAACGACATCCGTTTCCTCGGCTCGGGTCCCCGCTCAGGCCTTGGCGAATTGGCGCTTCCCGAAAACGAACCGGGATCATCGATCATGCCGGGCAAGGTTAACCCGACGCAAAGCGAAGCGCTGACGCAAGTCTGCGTGCATGTGATGGGCAACAATGCGGCGATCGTCTTCGCCGGCAGCCAGGGCCATTTTGAACTGAACGTCTTCAATCCGATGATGGCCTACAATTTCCTGCAATCGGTCCGGCTTCTTTCCGACGCTGCAGAATCCTTCACCCATAATTGCATCGTCGGCATCGAACCGCGGCTCGACAACATCAAGCGCGGGCTTGAGAATTCCTTGATGCTCGTGACCCCACTGAAGGAAAAATACGGCTATGACAGGGCCGCGAAGATCGCCAAGACCGCCCACAAGAATGGCACGACACTGCGAGAAGAGGCGATCAAGGATGGCATCCCCGCTGAAGATTTTGATGCCATTGTTCGTCCTGAAAAAATGATCGGCCCGTCGTAAAAAACGTCTTCAACCGCTTGAAAATGAAAAGATTTCCTGGCGTCGTTCAGGCAGAATCTTTGAAGAGCGTTCGTTAATGGCGACAATGGACCGGAACTTGCTGCATAAGGGCTGACAGCGCCGGAGCGCCAGTAAATCCGTGCGCAATTGTGGGTCAAATTGGGGTTAACGATGTCCGAAACGAAGTCACCGAGCCAGACGCGCCTCGTGCTTGCTCAATTCCTGTTTGCGCATGGCATCGATGTCGAGGCGCTCTACAAGGCGCTTGGCGCGGATGTCGCCGAATGCGACGCTGAAGCCGTCTCGCATATGGCCGGCATCATCGACGGCATCACTTTGGCGACGCAGAAAATCAAGGCGCATGGCATCGACAATTGGGCGAAGAACTAGGCCGGTCGGTTGATTGGCCGAAAAACCTTCGCCATTGATCAAGGATGCAGAAGCGATCGATCGCTATTCGCGGACACAGAACCAGCATCAGGCTTGAGGCTGAATTCTGGACGGCTCTCGACGCCGCCGCCGCCAAGCGAGGCGTCTCTCTCCCGACCCTCATCGCAGACATCGACAAACAACGCATCCTGGCGGAGCCGCCGCCGGGGCTCGCCTCCGCCCTGCGTGTTTTTGCGCTCGCTGAAGCGCAATCAGGCGTTGGCGACAAGCCCGAGTGACGGACGCCCGAGAACAAGCTGCGCATAGAGGCGCGTTACCTCTTCTGCATATCCCCGCATGATCGGACGGACTTGCGCGAAACTGTCGACTTCGGCCGCGCGCGCCAGAAGCGTTGCAAAGCGCGGGCGCACCGGTTCGCGTTGCGGATCGCTCCATCGCGCAAGCGCGCGCGCCGTTGCAAGACGCGTCCAGAATGCGCGGGCGCCTTTCAGCGTTTCCGCAACTTCCTGATTGACGATGCCTGACCGCGCCATGAGGTCGAGCGCTTCCTCAGGCGTTGACGTCTGCAGCGCCGGCTGCGCGCCGGCATGGCGATAGATCAGCGTTGAGATGATGAGTTCAACGTCGAAGAGACCGCCTTCGGATTGCTCAAGGTCCCAGGGCGAACCCGCCTTGTCGCGGCGCAAGCGCTGGGCCCTTGCGCGATCGAGATCGCGAAGGAGAACTTCGGCGCGGCGGGGATTGGCGACTGCTGAACGGAGCGCTGACGTCGCCGCTTCACGGGCCTTGTCGGAACCGGCGATGACCTGAGCGCGCGCCAGAAGGATCTGGTCATGCGCGACTGCTTCGGACTGGATATAGGATTTGATTTTCTTTTCATCGAAGTAGCCAGCAGGCGCCCGCAATACCGCCAGGCGATGAGAAAGGTCGGGGCTTATGGCGAAAACGCCCTGCCCGATAGATGCAATCGACTCTGAAACTAGTGACGATTTCCTCAAGCTTTTCGTTCTCGCCATCGGTCGCAATAAAGCCCATCGGCGTCGCATAACCCGGAACGCCGCGCGCCCGTCGAAGACGTGCATGGCGGGCCGGCTTTCGCGCCCACTTTTGAACCGCCGTATCGAAAGCGCGCTCAAATGTCGTCAGGTGAACGGCGTTCAGCGCCGAGGCAGCGGCGTCAAACGACATCTCCCCGCGAAGCGGCGCGAAGCGCGATCCGTCCCATCCTGTTCGGTCCGCCATTGCCGAGGCCTTCGACCATCCTTGGCTTTCCGGCGGCGCATAACGGGCAAGCCATTCCTTGCCGGATTTCGGCGTTTCCGATCCGTGCGCCTCAAATGAATGGCGGCTCCGTCGCTGGTTTCGCAAGCAGTTCGACCGACGCGCCAGAAACAGCCAAGCGCATCGATGAGACCGTCACGGACGCGCCGATATGGGCGCTTGAATGCGGACGGTCGCCGGTTTTCTTAAGAACCTGATCGAACAGGCGAACCGCCTCGTCCGGATGCTGCGTCTCACCGAACGACGTCAAAAGGCCCGAGTGCGATTTCGGAAAAGCGTGGCGCCGCTAATAGCGCAAAGTTCGCGCCAGCCGTCGATCATTGAGGAGAAGATTGGCGCCATTGCGGAAGCCGAGATCTTCAAAGCTTGTCGACATCGTCGGATTGCGCTCGGCCGTCCGGTACCGTTCGAAATCAGCACGCGGCCCTTCAAGGCGAAACCAAAGCGTTTCTTGCGTCAGCGATGACGCCGTCGCGCGCCGCAGCGGCGAGCGTAATCAGCGTAATTGCACAATGCGGCGAGCGCTCTCTTCGTCTTGCTTCGATGCTGAAAGCCGCCACGCGCCGCGCATCGTTTGAGCGCGCGCAACAATCGCCTGAACAAGCTCGGCGTAGATAACCGTGAAGCAAGCTCCGGCGTAACCGCGCCGCCCTCAGAGGCCATTTTGAAGACTTCGCGCGCGGACGCCGTTCTGAAGACCGGCCGGGAGCGGCCGAGCGACCAGCGCAAGAGATTTGCGGCGTTACGGAATGGCTGGCGCGGATCGTCGGCGACTTTCATCAAATCGGCGCGGCCGTTAGAGCCCAATAGCTCTTCGCCGCCCCAGACGATCTCTTCCGCATTTTCAAGGAATTCCCCACCCGAACGGCGGTCGCCGGCGACGACGCGCGAGGCGGCGATCCAACGGCGAACATGGTTTTGCTGCGGATTCTTCAGCGACGCCATGATGCGCGCGGCGCTTTCGACAAGGCCCGCGCCATTGACGGCGTTGCCGACCGGCGTTCTCCAGCGAATAGAGCGGATAGTCGCCAGGCTTTCCTTCAAATGCTTCGCGGAATTCAGAACCGATGCGAACAAAAGCGCGCTCAGCCATGCGCTTGGCCGGGCCGTCGAACGCTTCTGAATCATAAATGATGAGAACGTCGAGCGGTCCGTATGGCGCCAGATCCTCATGCGAAAAATCGCCGCCAGCGAGCGCAAAGATGCGCGGCACGCCGTCATTGACCGCAATCGGCAATTCGCCGCGATTGGCCGCGCCGCGAACGAGCCAGTGAAGCGCCGTTTCAACGAGCCGTTCTGCAAGGTCAGTGCGCGCTGCGGTCGCTTCGCCCGCTGTCCATTGGCCGGAAATTTCGGCGATGCGATCGCAAAGCTATCAGCGCGGCTCTTGATCGGCGACAGCGCCTGGTAAAGAGCATCAGCAGCGCCGACGCCGCCCGAAAGCGCTGTCAAGTCGCGCGCGACTTCAGCGAGCACCTGGCTCGGACCTTCCAGAAAGGCTTGCCCCGCGAAAACAGGATATTTGAAACAAAAGATCGGCAAGACGGCAGGTCGAGCCGAACACTTTCAACATGGCGAGCATGCGCCGAGGTTCATCAAGCGACGCGCCCGGATCCTGACCGAGGCTCTCCGACAAGGCCCGGCGCCAGCGCTGCGCGCCAGCGGCTGCGCGTGTCGGATCGATCGTCTCGGCGCCGCAATCGCGTTCGGCGGCGCTAAGGGCTGTTCTTGCGGTCTGTTTGCCCGTCATGGTCGGCGCGTCCCCTCTTTCAGGCGCAAATGCTCGGAAATTCCAGCGTTTACTCTGTCAGAACGGGGTGAAGGGACGCTTAAGGCTTTGGCTAGAGTTCGAGGAACGCCAGTATCGCCTTGTGAAGAAAGCCGTGATTAACGCCTAAACGGTGTTGCCATCTGCGGAGGCGTAGGGCCGGACGCTGTCAGCGACGCTGTCAGCGATATGCTCCTTCGCGATGACGCCGACAACATCTTCAATGCGCGGCACTGCGCGGCCCTTTTTGACGACGACGACCAGCGAGGCCTTGCGCTTCGCAGCGCGGCCGATGACGTTGAACATGATGTCGTCTTCATGCGCGAGCGTAAAATTCTTGGTCGCGATTTCACCGAGCGTGACGCCGGTATAGGCGCCTTCAAGCCCCCGCCTTAAGGAAAGATTTACTCTGACGACGCCGACAATGCGCCCGCCCTCAGTGACGACGACATGGCCGAAATCGCCTTTCGTATCGGGGCGGCGGAGGAACTCGTCGAAAGGCGTCGCCGCCGGCAGCACCGTAATTTCCTTGTCCATGACGTCGCCTGCCGGCCGCACGAGGAACATGTTGGCGTGCAGCGCCTTGGGAATGAAATGCCGCCGCGAGACAAGCTTGATCGTATAGATATTCTCGCGCGACAAGGTGCGGCGAACGGCGATTGCAATCGCGACTGCAAGGATCATCGGCATGACGATGTCATAATCGCGCGTCATTTCGAATGTCATGGTGACCGCAGTCATCGCCGCGCCGGTGCCGCCGCCGACCATGGCAGCCATGCCGACCATGGCGAAGGCCGGCACCGTGATCGCCGCATTCGGGAAAATCATCAGGATGACGGCCCCGAACGCGCCGCCTAGCGTCGCGCCCATGAAAAGCGACGGCGAGAAAATACCGCCTGAGGCGCCGGCGCCGAGGCTGGTGCTCGTTGCGGCGAGCTTGGCGAAGAAAAGGATCGCAAGGAGCGGCGCCGACGAAAGGCCGCCGGTCAGCAAGTCCTGGATGGTCGCGTAGCCAACGCCGTCCGTGTGGTAGTGGCCGGTCGTCAGCAGGAGCACGTAAAAGAGGCCGCCGACGAGCGACATGCCGATCAGGTTGCGCAGATACTGGTTCTGAATTTTTTCGAAAAACTCTTCCGCAAAATGCAACCCGCGAATGAAGGCGGTCGATGCAACACCCATCAAGAGGCCGAGCACCGCATAAAGCCCCAGCGAGTAAAGCGGCACGTTCTGATCGACGAGAAATAGCGGCGGCACTTCAAAGGCCGGGCTGACGCCCAAATAATGCTGGCCGATAAAAGTCGCTGTCCCCGTCGCGAGCGCCACCGGCAGGAAGGTGCGAACGCTGACCTCCGGCATCATCAACTCGATGGCGAAGAGGACGCCGCCAATCGGCGTGTTGAACGTCGCAGCGATGCCTGCGCCGGCGCCGGCGGCGACCAACGTCAACCGCTGCCAACTTTCCATCTTGGCGATCTGGCCGACTGTCGATCCGATCGACGAACCGATCTGGATGATCGGGCCTTCGCGCCCGACGGCTGCGCCCGTGCCGATTGAAAGCGCCGAGGCGATCGATTTGACGACCGCGACCACCGGGCGGATCTTGCCGTCCTTATAGAAGATCGCGTCCATCACCTCCGGCACGCCATGGCCGCGCGCTTCCGGCGCGAAAGTCTTTACGAGGAAGACAACGATGAAACCGCCAATGATCGGCGCCAGAATGATGAGCGGCCCGAACGGGCTTGGATCGGTATAGAGGTTGGCGTCATAGTCGAGAGAAAAATTTCCGTAAAAGGCGATATTGTGGATGAGGGCGATGAGCGCTCTGAAAAAGATCGCGCCATAACCCGTTACGACCCCGACAAAGACTGCAATGACGGAAAGCCATGTTATGGCGAAACGGCTTTGAAGCGTTACAGACTTGTTGTTTTCCAGATCGTCAGTCATCAAATTTTCCTGCGCAGTTTCTTGCGCAAAGGTCGCGGAAGTCCATTGCTCGGGAAACGCCGGCGACTGACCCGAACGAAACAGATAGCACGCCGCCGCTCATAAGTGCGGTCAGCGTCCATGATCAGGGTGAGGCCTCGCTCTAACCGATGCGCCATGGGGCGGCAACCGATGGCGCCTGCGGCATTCACACCGCACCGCTCACGATAGCGCGAAAAAGCGCGAGGCGTTTGCCGATCGGCCAGGGCCGACCGTCCGTGCGGCGACGATATCCGCGGGCGAGCGCCAGATAGGCGAGGCTTCCCGCTTCATTCGGATCGAGTTTCAGCCTTTCGCGCGCCGCCGGCTGATCGGATTGCGCGACATTGGGGGCGAGGACCGGCGCGAACCGCGCCAAAGCGTAGTCTTCCGCATGCCGCCGAACGGCGTCGATCTTGGCGGCGGGCGCTGCACCGAGCGCCAAAAGCGCCAGCGGAACCTCTGCATCGCTTAAAAACGCCTCGAACTCGCCGGCGGAAGAAAAAGCTTCGCCATAAAGAAGCCGCGCGCGGGCGTCGACCAGCCGTTCCGCGAGAGCCCTGGCGCCCGCCCGTTTCATCGCACCAGAATGACGCAGCGCCTCGACCGTCGGATGGGCGCGGATTTTCCCCTCGCCCGCCGCCTCATCGAGCGCCTCGCGCCACCAGGCGAGGCGAATTTCACCGAGCGGCGCTTCGCTGACGATCTCGGGGATGCGGCGGAGTTCGGCCTGCAACGCGAAAAGCGCCGCAAGCCGCGCCCGGTCGCCCTTCGAAGCGTAGCCGATCGACAGATAAAGGTCCTCATCTTGGCGTTTTATGAGGTCCAGACAGTGGTCAGTCGCGTCCATGGAACGATCGCCCGGTATAAATGCTGGAAAAGGTTGATATAACGCGCGCGGCCCTTATGTCGCCCATATCGTCAATTCTGAAGCAAGTCCGAAAGCAAGCGAGGCAAATCCCGTGACCATTTCCCTTCCCGATCTTCCCTACGCCGCCGACGCGCTCGCGCCGCAAATCTCCGCTGAAACCTTCTCCTATCATCACGGCAAGCACCACAAGGCTTATGTGGACAACACCAATAAGATGATCGCGGGCACGAAATTCGAAAACCTGTCGCTTGAAGACATTATCCGCGAATCGGAAGGCTCCAATGACGGGCTTTTCAATAACTCCGCGCAGGTCTGGAACCACACTTTTTACTGGAATTCGATGAAGCCGAATGGCGGCGGCAAGCCGACCGGCGACATCGCGTCGATGATCGACAAATCCTTCGGCTCCTATGACGAGTTCAAGATCGCCTTCGCCAACGCCGGCGCGACGCAGTTCGGATCGGGCTGGGCCTGGCTCGTTAAAAACGGCGACAAGCTTGAGGTGCGGAAAACGCCGAACGCCAAAACGCCGCTCACTGAAAATGTGACGCCGCTTTTGACGATGGATGTCTGGGAGCACGCTTATTATATCGATCACCGCAATGCGCGCCCGGCCTATATCTCGGCGTTCCTCGACAATCTTCTCAACTGGGATTTCGCGAACGCCAATCTGAAATAGGCGCGAAAAGTCTTCATGGATCCCGGTCGTACATGCCGTGCGGCCGGGATTTTTTATGCGCGAAATTTCCGCATCCTCCGCCTTGTCCCCTCTACGGCTTATAGGATGTGTCGAGCCTTTATGCGGGGCGCAGCGTTTTTCTCCGTATTATGCGGACCGGAAAGCGCGCAACTTTGAGGCGACAAATCCTGTCGCCGGAGCGCGCGCCCAACATGGCGCCGGGCGCGCGCGATAAGAATAAACTTGTCAAAGAGCTTTTGCGGGAAGCCGGCCCGCTTGCAGGCGCGCGTCACAGCGCAACAAGCACAATAAACCCTCCTGAGAGGTGGGGGATAAGTTTGCCAAATCGGCCTGAACTTGGTTAACGGCGCCAAAGATCAATGACTTACGGCATGGGCGGCGCGCCCTCAAAAGCTGCGCGCGACCTCCGTGATCGCCTTGAAGGCGATATCGAAATCATTTTCCGCGCATTCGACCGATCCCGCCTGAAAACGGATGACGACGCGCCCGTCAATGCGCGTCTGCGTCAGATAGATTCTTCCATCGGCGTTGATGCGTTCGACGAGAGAAAGATTATGCACGTCGAGATCGGAAACATTCTGCGGCGCGTGACGAAAAGTAAAAAGCGAAAGCGACGGCTCGGTCGTAATTTCAAAATCGGGCTCGGCGCGGAGCCTTTCACATAGCGCGCGCGACCATTTCACATGATTGCGAATCATCGCGCGCAGTCCTTCAAGCCCTTCAGCGCGCAGAAGAAACCACAATTTCAGCGCGCGGAAACGCCGGCCGAGCGGCAGGCTCCACTCGCTGTAATTGACGATGTCGTCGTGACCCGGCGTTTGCAAATAATCGGGGCGCGCTGCGAGCGTTTTGATAAGCGCGCCGGGGTCTTTGACGAAATGCAAGGTGCAATCGAATTGCGCACCGAGCCATTTATGCGCATTGACGACGACGCTGTCGGCTTCTTCAACGCCCGCCCATAATTCGCGAAATTCTTCGCAGATCATCGCCGAGCCCGCCCATGCCGCGTCGACATGGAGGAAAAGGCCGTGCTTTTTCGCAATCCGCGCGAGATCGGCGACGGGGTCGATCGCGCCCGCCCCGGTCGCGCCGACATTGGCGATGATCCCCGCCGGCTTGTAGCCGCGCTTCATGTCGTCGGCGATCAGCGCTTCAAGCGCTGCGGGGTCGGCGCCGCGCTTTTCGCCCTTGATCGGAATGCGAATGAAATTGTCGGCGCCGATCCCTGAAAACCACATGGCGCGATCGATCGAGACATGCGCTTCAGCCGAACAATAAACGCGCAGGCGCGGCGCGCCCGACAAGCCCTCCTTCAAGCCGCGAAATCCGAGCGCTTTTTCGCGCATCATCAGCGCCGCGATGAGCGCCGTCGTCGTCGCCGTATCCTGAATGACGCCGCGAAAGCTCGCGGGAAGCCCCAGCGCCTGGCGCATCCAGTCCATCATTGCAGTTTCAAGTTCGGTCGCGGCGGGCGATGTCTGCCAGAGCATGCATTGCGCGCCGAGCGCATTGACGAGATGCTCGGCGACGACCGACGCCGGCGCGGCGTTCGCCGGGAAGTAGGCGAAGAAACGCGGATGCTGCCAATGCGTCATCGCCGGCGCGATGAGCCGCTCAAAATCCGCAAAGATGTTTTCAAACGCCTCGCCCGCTTCCGGCGGCGCATCCGGTATTTTCGCCGCAACAGAGCCCGGCTCAACCGTCGGCCGCACGGGGGAAGCGCCAAGCCCTTCGCGATAATCGGCGCCCCACTCCGCGGCGCGCGCCGCCCATTTCCTGAAATCGTCCATTAGAGCCTCCGCCTTCACGCTGTCGCATGGCGAGCGGAGCGAGGCAATTACGCAAAAAAGCAATTGCGCTGATGTAGATGCGACCGGCGATAATGCAATTCATATCGCTCGATTCCAACTATTAATTAATAAGTTTTTTTACTCGCTATATTCCTACTGATTTCAATAGTTATATCATCACAGAGCATTCTATTGACTCTAATCTTCTTCAAACTCTAGCCTGCAAAGGGGAATTTGGGGGAAAAATCATGCAATTCATGAACGCGCCTCGGGCGCTCTTTTCTGTATTCGCTTTGACATTGTGCAATGGTTGCGTTGCAACGCCATTTTACGGCCGACCTTTATCTGACCGGATTGTAAAAGATTCAGCCGCCTTCAATAACGCAATCTACGAAGCGTCAAATCAGCAAATTCTGACAAACATTCTTCGTTCGCGCGATCGTCTACCAAGACAATATGCGGGCTTCAAAGACATCTCGACCACGCAGACTCGAAGCGTTGGGGGTCAATTTGGGCTCGGGACAATTCCATTTGGCAACCCCGCGACTGGCACCGCCACCAATCCGATCCGCAACGGCAAACTCTGGGGCGTTGGAAATCTGTCGAGTTCTCTGAACGCTCAAACAAGTCCAAGTTATGGCCTCTCACCTGTCGTAGGCGATGTGCTCAATAAAGCTGCGCTAAGTCCTACAGATGCAAAAATTTTCGTACATTATTGGAATGAAGGTTGGCCTAGAGACGTTTTGCTCGATGTTTTAATAAACAAAGCAACGCCACTTGAGACGGCATGCATTTCAATGGAGCATTTGGGAGGCTTATCGTCAACGCAGGATCCGACAACCTATGAAGAAGAATCGCTCAATTTGCTTCCGCAAATAAACTATGCGGTCAATTCGCGGCTTAAGAACACCAAATGCACAGACAAGGAGAAGACCGAGACTGTCCTAGCCCTTCCAGTTGGCGCAAAAAGGAACAATCCCGACGCAATTGGCAGAGATGGCGACAGCGAGTTCTTCCAATTTGCAAGAGATGTCGAAAAAACCCGGGGTACGTGGCGCGTTAAAATTGTGAAGATAGGTCCAGCGCCAAGCTCAAAAGAGCAGTCGCTTACTCATTCGAATGCTTTGACGGCGACAGATTGGCAAAAAATTACCGAGAGCTCGAACGATTTGAAGCAGACAGGATTATCGACGTCTATTGAACCGAGCCATCCAAAAACAAAAACGCCAATCAAAATTTCCTTCAAACCTTCCGATGATCGGAGTCAGTTTTTGGTTCTCGAAAAATATCAAGGGCCGGAAAAAGAGCGTAAAAGGTATCTTCTTACACTTCGCTCATTCGATCAGGCGCTCTATTTTCTCGGAGAATTGATCAGGCCTAGCAAGGGAAATGACACCAAGACATATGCAACAGGAAAAATTGTCTTGAGCGCAGACCAAAATAGTCCAGAATACGATCAAGACACATGCGATAATATTCAAAGCAATGGTAAAAATACTAGCGCGACCGCATCTGCGGAGGGAGAACGCGCGCCTCTAATCACAATATATCAAGACGACGGGATTTTCGGCAGGTCGACGGCCAAATCTGATCATCGAGACGAAGACATGATATGGGCGGCAAAATCCTATTATCGAGGCAATTGGTTTATGGCCGGCCCTCCATCCGGTTACAGAAATACAAAATGCAACAAGGAATTCGACCGAACATCGTCCGTGCTGACGCTTCTCGGCCAATTGTTCGAACTCAATCGTTCTCCGGAAAGCCTCAGACTTCCCGCTCAATTTGATCGTTAATTAATCGAGTTGATAGAAGTCGCGAGCAGCCTTCCCGAAAACTGACAAACATAAAAAAGCCCCGGACAATGCCGGGGCTTTTCAATTTAATTATCCAGGAAACTCCGGAGCTTCCTTGACCGGCTCGGATGCTTCAGCTTTCGCAAGGCTTTCGCCTCGATCTGGCGGATGCGTTCGCGCGTCACCGAGAATTGCTGCCCGACTTCTTCAAGCGTGTGGTCGGTGTTCATGCCAATGCCGAAGCGCATGCGCAGAACGCGCTCCTCGCGCGGCGTCAACGAGGCGAGCACGCGCGTTGTCGTCTCGCGCAGGTTCGACTGGATCGCCGCATCGATCGGTAGGATCGTGTTCTTGTCCTCGATGAAATCGCCGAGATGCGAATCTTCCTCATCGCCGATCGGCGTTTCGAGGGAGATCGGCTCCTTCGCGATCTTCATCACCTTGCGGACTTTTTCGAGCGGCATCGAAAGCTTTTCGGCAAGCTTCAGGCGTCGGTTCGCGGCCGATCTCGTGCAGCATCTGGCGCGAGGTGCGGACGATCTTGTTGATCGTCTCGATCATGTGAACCGGGATGCGGATGGTGCGCGCCTGATCGGCGACCGAGCGGGTGATCGCCTTCGACGGATCCACCAGGTGGCATAGGTCGAGAATTTATAGCCGCGGCGATATTGAACTTATCGACCGCTTTCATGAGGCCGATATTGCCTTCCTGAATGAGGTCGAGGAATTGCAGGCCTGGTGTATTTCTTGGCGATGGAAATAACGAGGCGAAGGTTCGCTTCAACCATTTCCTTCTTGGCGAGGCGCTTCACGCTCGCCCTTCACCGTCTGAACGATACGGCGGAAGTCTTTTACGGTGAGGCCCGTCTCGGTTGAAAGCTTGCCGATTTCCTCACGCAGAATGACGATCTGCTTTTCGCCCTTGCCGGTCTTCTCCGCCATCCGCTCGAGCCAGTCGGGGTCAAGCTCATGGCCCAGATATTCGTTGAGGAAGTCGCGCCGGTTGACGCCGTAATTGTCGGCGAGGCGAACCAGCTTTCCTTCCAACGCCATCAGACGGCGGTTGATGTCGTAAAGCTGCTCGACAAGCGCTTCGATACGCTGGTTATTCAGGCGAACCGAACGGACGCGCTCGACAATTTCCTTTTGCAGCTTGCGGAAGCGCTTGCCCTGGCTTGAGGAAAGCTCCCCGCCTTTCAACTCCTCCTCGATCATGATGTCCTGAAGACGGCGGAGCTTTTTGTAATCGTCGGAAATCGAGTCGAAGGTCAGCATGACGCCGTCGCGCAGTTCCGCCTCCATCGCCGAAAGCGACAACGCGCCTTCGTCGAACTCGTCCTCGTCGTCCTCGTTCGTCGCCTCTTCCGCCTTTTCGGCTTCTTCTTTCTGAACGCGTGCGGCGACTTCAGGCTGCGTCATGTCGGGGCGCGCTTCCGGTCCGCCGCCATAAGTCGCGTCGAGATCGATAATATCGCGGAGGAGAACGCGCCCCTCCTGCAATTCGTCGCGCCACACGGTGATCGCTTCAAAGGTCAGCGATGATTCGCAGAGCGAGCGGATCATCGTCTCGCGGCCGGCCTCGATGCGCTTGGCGATGGCGATTTCGCCTTCGCGCGACAACAGCTCGACTGAGCCCATTTCGCGCAAATACATCCGCACCGGGTCGTCGGTTCGGTCGGCCGAAGCCGACGTGTTGGTGGCGACAACGCCGCCGCCGCTCGTTTCCTTCTTGGCGACCGCCTTGCTGGCGGACGGGCTGTCGTCATTCTCGTCGTCGGAATCGCCCGACGCGGATTGATCCTCTTCGTCCTCTTCATGCTCGACGACATTGATGCCCATCTCGGAAAGCTGGGCCATCACATCTTCGATCTGTTCTGAAGAAAACTCCGCGGACGGAAGGATTGAGTTCAGCTCGTCATAGGTGACATAGCCCCTCGCCTTCGCCGACTTGATCAGTTTTTTGACCTCAGCATCGGTGAGATCGAGGATTGGCCCGTCCGCCTGTTCGGTTTCGGGCGCTTCCTTTTCCGCCTTTTTCGCCATTCAACTTCGCCTTGTTCCTGTGACGCATTTGGCTGCCCTGCCGTCACCTAATGCCGTCGCCCAAATCATCGCCGTCTTGCGGCCTAGTCTTTCTTCCGCTTTTCGGAAACGCTCGCCTTCATCCGCTCAAGCAATGCGCCGAGATCTTTCTTGTTCTCATCATCACGATCGAGGCCGGCGCCGAGATCGCTTGAATTGACCAGCTCTTCGCGCGCCAGAACGGCGGCTTTCCAAACATCTTCTCCGTCAGCTAAAGCCTGAGATGCCGATTCGGAAACGTCCCTCCGGGCGTCAGTCGCCAAAAGGTGGTGCCTGAGAGCGTCACGCCACCCCCATTCCACTTCGTCCAGCTCAGCGCCCGGCCTTAGGAATCTCTGCCTATTCAGCG
>JAWKVJ010000001.1:0-157275 GCA_041398085.1 Parvularculaceae bacterium | reverse complement strand
GACGAATGAGAATCTTGGCGTTCAAAAATCGGTGGCGGCATCCGTGTTGCCGCTCGGCGCCACGATCAATATGGACGGCACGTCGCTTTATTTAGGCATCGTCGCTTTGTTTACGGCGCAAGCTTTCGGCTATCATCTGCAGCCTGAGCATTATCCGCTGATCGCATTGACGGCCGCGCTCGTTTCAATCGGAACCGCAGGCGTTCCTTCCGCTTCTCTCTTCCTGTTGTCGATCGTGCTCGATGTGTTCAATGTTTCGCCGGAACACACGGCGCTCGTCATCGGATTTATCTTCCCGTTCGACCGGCTGCTCGACATGATGCGCACGGTCGTCAACGTAACAGGCGATGCGACCGTGGCGACGACGGTTGCCAAATGGGAAGGCGAACTTGACGAGGCGGTCTATCGGGCGAAGCCGTCGAGCTAACGCCGCCAGCGCAGCACGTTGCGGTTTAGCTGCGAGACCTTCGTCACGCCCATCAGCTTCATGTCACGCTCGATTTCATCGCGTAGGATGGTGAGCGCGCGTTCAACGCCCGCCTGGCCGGCGGCGGCGAGCGCGTAAAGATACATTCGTCCGCCGGAAACCGCCGTGGCTCCGGCCGCTAGCGCTTTCAAGACATGGCTGCCGCGGCGCACGCCGCCATCGAGGATGACTTCCATACTGTCGCCAACGGCGTCGACAATTTCTGTCAACTGATCAAAGGGGGTTCGCGACCCGTCAAGCTGGCGCCCGCCATGGTTCGAAACCATGATAGCGTCACATCCCATATCGGCGGCGCGTCGCGCATCCTCAACGCTCATGACGCCTTTGAGGCAGAATTTGCCGCCCCATTTTTCACGAAGATCTTCAGCGTCGTTCCAGTCCATCGACTGGTCGAGCATGGTCGAAAAATAATCGCCAACCGAGATCGCAACGTTGGAGCCTTCCTTTACATAGTCCTTCAATTCGATCAGCTCGAAATTCGGGTGCGAGATAAAATCGAACGTCCAGCGCGGATGAGCGGCGAATGAGAAGAGGCTCGCCGGGGTCAGCCGCGGCGGCGTTGTAAAGCCAGTAACGAGATCGCGCTCGCGCTTGCCGCCGACAATTGTGTCCACCGTCAGCGTCAAAATATCGAACTTCGCTTCCTTGGCGCGCTCAAGAAGCGCAGTGTTAAGGCCGCGATCCTTGTGAAAATAGAACTGAAACATTTTGGGCGTTGAAATCATCTGGCCGATCTCGGCTAGGCTGACCGTCGCCAGCGATGATACGCCAAAGAGGGTCCCGAATTTTTCTGCGGCGCGACCGACAGCGCGTTCGCCATCGTAATGGAAGAGACGTTGCAGCGCTGTTGGCGAGCAAAAGAGGGGCATGTCGAGCTTACAGCCCATCACCTCGACCGACATGTCGATATCGGCGACGCCGCCCAGAACATTCGGCACCAGATCGCAATCCTCAAAGGCGGAGGTATTGCGCCGATAAGTGGTCTCATCCTCAGCGGCCCCATCGATATAATGGAAGATAGGGCCGGGCAGCCGCCGACGGGCGAGCTCGCGCAGATCGTCAATATTTCGGCAATTCCCCAGGCTGATTGACGGCAATGCCGGCCCCCTCTTTTTTCCCGGGACGAACGCTAGCGGGGTTTTTCGGCGCCGGGAATTGTACGCAGCGTCGCGCCCCAGGGTTTCCCGCTTGTCATGGACGCCTTCGGGGCCTATACCGCCTCGGTTTTCGGGAAAGTTCAGTATTTCCCGCGTCCGCCGGCACGACCCCCTCAGAGAAAAAGGGATGGGGCCGGGGATGCACCGCCGACGGGGTAACGCCCTCTCGGTGGTCGAAGGCATTTGGCCTGAGAGATCAGGCGCAAGGAGCCGCCGGCTGGTCTTTCGATTGTGCGCAGTCGCGCACGAGCGACGGGATAATGCCCTCTCGGCGGCCGAAAACATTTGGATTTGCGGATTTCGCCCCCATTTTTTACGGGCCGGAACCGAAGAGGACGCGATGTTTGAAAGTCTGAGCGACAGACTCGGTGGAATATTCGAGAAGCTCCGTGGCAGGGGCGCGCTCGAGGAAAAGGACGTCGACGCCGCGCTTCGCGAAGTGCGGATTGCGCTGCTCGAGGCCGACGTCGCGCTTCCCGTCGCCAAGGACTTTATTTCGAAAGTGCGCGAACGCGCTGTCGGCGCGGAAATTCTTCGGTCGGTCACGCCCGGCCAACAGGTCGTCAAGATCGTCCACGATGCGCTGGTCGACACGCTTGGCGGCGATGCATCCGATGGCGCGCTCGATCTCGCCATGGCGCCGCCCGCGCCGATCCTGATGGTCGGTCTTCAAGGGTCGGGCAAAACGACGACGACGGCGAAAATCGCGAACCGGCTGCAGACGCGCGAGAAAAAACGCGTTCTCATGGCGTCGCTCGACACACGCCGCCCGGCGGCGATGGAGCAATTGAAAGTTCTCGGTGAGCAAACAGGCGTCAAGACACTCCCGATCGTCGCGGGACAAACGCCACCTCAGATTGCGTCGCGCGCGATGGAAGCGGCGCGCCTTGGCGGCTTCGATGTTGTCATGCTCGATACGGCGGGTCGCCTCTCGATCGATGAAGAACTGATGGGCGAAGTTGCGGAAATCCATCACCTGACTCAACCGATCGAAACGCTTCTCGTTGTTGACTCGCTGACCGGTCAGGACGCTGTCAATACGGCGGAGAAATTCAAGGAGCGTCTTCCTGTCACTGGCGTTGTCCTGACCCGCGTCGATGGCGATGCACGCGGCGGCGCTGCGTTGTCGATGCGCGCAGTCACCGGCAAGCCGATTAAGTTCATCGGCGTTGGCGAGAAGTTTGACGCCATCGACACATTCGATGCGCATCGTATGGCGGGCCGTATTCTCGGCATGGGCGATATCGTCTCGCTCGTTGAGAAGGCGTCGGAGCAAATCGACGCAGAAAAAGCCGCTAAGGCCGCCAAGCGCATGGCGAAAGGCGAGTTCGATCTCAATGACCTCGCCGATCAGTTCCGCCAGATGCGCTCAATGGGCGGCATGGGCGCAATCCTCGGCCTGCTTCCCGGCATGGGAAAAATGAAAAAGGCGGTCGATGCCGCTGGCGGCTTCGATGATAAGGAAATCAAACGCCAGGAAGCGATTATCAGCTCCATGACGAAACAGGAGCGCAAGAAGCCTGCGCTCATGAACGCCAAACGGAAAATTCGCGTCGCCGCCGGTTCGGGCACATCGGTGCAGGAAGTGAACAAGCTTTTGAAAGCCCATCGCCAGATGGCCGACATGATGAAAAAGCTCGGTAAAGGCGGAATGAAAGGTCTCGCCGCGCAGATGGCTGGAATGGGTCCCATGGGCGGTATGGGCGGCATGCGAGGCGGCGCGCCGGAGTTGTCAGCGCTCGGCGGCGGCAAGGCGGCGAAAGGCGATGACGTCGATTTCGATGCGCTTGAACGCGCAATGAAAGGATTGGGACCGACCCCGCCAGGGCTCGGCCTCCCGGGACTAGGCAAGAAAAAATAGCAATCAGAATCTCTCGAAAGGAAACTTGAAAATGTCAGTGAAACTTCGTCTCGCCCGCCGAGGCACCAAAAAGCGGCCCTTCTATCATATCGTCGCCGCCGACTCGCATTCAGCACGCGATGGCCGTTATATCGAAAAGCTTGGCGTCTATAATCCGTTGCTTTCGAAGACGGACGAGAACCGTGTGCAGTTCGACGCGGAACGCGTGAAATACTGGTTGTCGAAAGGCGCCAAGCCGACCGATCGCGTCGCGCGCTTCTTCTCCGCGCAAGATCTCGTCCAGTGGAAGCACGGCGAGAATCCGAAAAAATCGGAACCCAAAGCGAAGGCACAGGAGCGCGCCAAGGAGCGCGCAGAAAAGGCTGCTGCTGCAGTTGAAGCGCCAGCCGAAGAAGCGCCGGCTGAAGAAGCCGCCAGCGAATAACACGCATTTTGCAATCTGCGAGAGATTGAGTCAGCATCGCCTCCTCAGTAATGAGGAGGCGGGCCGATCCTTCGCGGAGCCCTTAAACATATCCGGCCAATGGTTTTCTGGCCGCCGGCTCTCATCTTGATGGCGGCGCTCATCGCGAGCGTCGTTGATTTTAATGAGTTCCTCGCAGCGGCGACGCGCGTCAATGACTGGATATTGGCGCGATTTGGATTGCTCATCGATTATGCAGCCTTTGCGGCCGTCGTTCTCGTGGCAGCTCTTTTTATTTCGCCGTTCGGACGCGTGAAGATTGGCGGCGCTGCCGCGCAGCCGATTCTCAATCGCTGGAACTGGTTCGCAATTACGCTTTGCACGACAATCGCCACCGGTATCTTGTTCTGGGGAACGGCAGAACCGATCTATCATCTGAATGGCCCGCCGGATTTTGCCGGTGTCGAACCGAGGACCGAAGGCGCCTCGGTTTTTGCGCTGTCCACCTTATTCATGCATTGGGCGATCACGCCTTATTGCCTTTACGCTGTCCCGGCGCTCGCCTTTGCCGTCTCTTACTACAATCTCAAAAAGCCCTATTCACTAAGCGGGCCGATGGCGTTGTCGCTCGGGCGGTATGCAAAGGGCGCGGGCGCGGCAATTATTGATGCGGCGGCGCTATTCGCCCTTGTCGCCGGCGTCGCAGCTTCGTTAGGCGCCGGCGTTATGACGCTTGTTGGCGGCATTATCGCGCGAACGCCGCTCCATGACGGCGCATTAATCCGATTGGCGGTGACGGCGTTGATCGTTGCGACCTATGTCGCGTCATCGGTGAGCGGATTGCAACGCGGCATACGAATCCTGTCGGACATAAATATACGATTCTTCGTATTGCTTGTGTTATTCGTCTTCGTCGCCGGACCGACAATGCGCATTCTTCAACTCGGTGGCGAAAGCCTTGGCGCCTATGCTGTCGATTTCATACCGCGCAGCCTCAATATAGGGGACGGCGCCGATAGTCAGTGGACGCAAAACTGGACGACATTCTATTTTGCGAACTGGCTCGCCTGGGCGCCAATAACGGCGCTTTTTCTGGGGCGAATATCCGTTGGCTACACCGTGCGTGAATTTATCATTTTCACGATGGCGCTTCCTGCATTATTCGGGATGGCGTGGATGACGGTTTTTGGCGGCGCGTCGCTCGCAACGGATTTCGAAACGCATGCTTCCCTGACGCGCGCTCTCAACAAGGAAGGGCCGGAGGCGGTCATGTATGCGCTCTTGAATGATTTACCGCTGACTGGTTTCATCGTGCCGGTTTTCTTGCTGACCACGTTCATCTCATTTGTAACGGCGATGGATTCCAATACGCATTCTATCGCAAGCGTTTGTCTCGACTGGAAACGGCAAGCGGATGAGCCCCGCGGCGCCGGTCTTGGCGTTAAAATTTTCTGGGGCGTTCTGATTGGCGCAACCGCCTATATCATAACGGCCACGAACGGCGTTGACGGCATTCGCATGCTATCAAACCTTGGCGGTGTTCCGGGGCTCGTCATCATCCTTGGATGCGGTGCGGCATTGATACGGCTTGCGTTTTTTGAGCGCGGTCGCCTTGAGTAAAGTTAACTTGTCGGCGTCAGGCGAAGAATTTTCCCGACCGGGGCTCCGCCATGGTCTTCGGTCGTGACCCAGATCGATCCGTCTGGCGCAGCGCGCACATCGCGCACGCGCTCGCCGATCAGATAGCGCTCTTCACCTGCGACGGCGCCGTCTTTCATGATGATATGATGAAGACCGCGCAGCTCGGCGCTTTTGTTGGACAGTCCGCCAACCAGCAAATCGCCGTCCCAAGCCGAAAACTTTCCGCCGCGATAAACAGCAAGGCCTGACGGCGCGATCGACGGCGCCCAGTATTTGATCGGCTGCCTGGTCCCGTCGACTTTTACGAAAGGCGTTATCTGCGCACCTGAATAATCAATGCCGTAGGTGGCGATCGGCCAACCGTAATTCGCGCCTTTTTCGATGATATTGATTTCGTCGCCGCCCTGAGCGCCATGTTCCGTCTCGTAGACAACGCCGCTTGCGGCATCGACCGCAAGGCCTTGTTCATTGCGATGCCCATAGCTCCAGATTTCAGGAAAGGCGCCTTCCTGATCTGTAAAGGGATTGTCAGCGGGAATGGAGCCGTCGAGATTGATTCGCACGATCTTGCCGAGACCGCTATTCAAATCTTGCGCCTGCTCGCGGTAATCGAAACCATCGCCGACTGTAACAAGCAGCGTATTGTCGGGAAGAAGCGCCATCCGTCCGCCATAATGAACAGCCGTCGCCTTTTTTGTCGCCGTCTCAAAAATCGTCTTGATGTCAGTCAAAGCGTTTCCGTCAAAAGTTGCGGAAATAACGCGGGTTGCGTTTGACTTCGGCGCGCCCGCGGCAAATGAAAGATAAAGCCGCTGATTTGAAGCAAAGTTCGGATCTAAAAGAATATCGAAATACCCGCCCTGGCTGGCGACATAAGCTTCGGGCGTTCCTGCGACAGGTTGAGGGTCAAGGACCCTATCTCTAATGATGCGCAACCTGCCGTTTCGTTCGGTGAATAACACCGCCCCGTCAGGCAGGAATGCAAGGCTCCAGGGATTGACGAGACCTTCTGCGACCGTCTCAATTTCTAGCGCAGTTTTTCCTTCCGGCGCGGGCTTGGCGAGCGTTGTCTGAATTTTGCGCGCGTCGCTTGCCTCGCCATTGCAGGCGCTGACTACGGTCATTATCGCGAATACAAGGAGGAATCGGCTTGCCCTCATAGCACCCTCTGACAATTGCTGCGCCGGGCTAATGGACTAGCCCCGCTTGCCGACTATTATGGCCCGAACTATGGGCAATGGAAAACCGGGGCGCTCACATGACCATTATCCGAATAATCGTCGGGTTTGTCTTCGCGGCCGCCATAACGACCGTGCTGGGTTCGTTCATTCATACCCAGATGATTATCGCCGGTCTTGCCGGCGCCGGCGCACCGATAGATTTGCAAACGCGCTTGGATATGAGCGCCGACGACTTGCTGGGGCTGGCGCCTTCCTTCGGCGTCGTTGTCTCAATCGGGCTCGCAATTGGATTTATCATTGCATCGTTCTTAAAACGCGTCCTGAAACCATTGGCGTCGATCGCATATCCGCTTGCCGGCGCGACCGCCGTCGCAACAGCCCTTTTCGCCATGCATGTCGCTTTTGGCGGTATCACGCCGGTCGCTGGAGCCCGGACCCCCTTGGGTTTTACGCTGATCAGCCTAGCCGGTTCTGTTGGCGGGTTGGTTTTCTCGGCGATAAAAGGATCGCGCCAGGGTTGAGCTTTCACCGGACTGCTGTTTCGGCTAATTGGCGCCCATGTCACGCATCACTCCGACCGCGCCAAAGATCGGCATAGTCAGCCTTGGCTGCCCCAAGGCGCTCGTCGATTCGGAAAGAATTCTGACGCGCTTGCGCGCGGAAGGCTACGAAATAGCGCCAGACTATCAGGGCGCGGACGCTGTCCTGGTCAACACTTGCGGTTTTCTAGACTCGGCGCGCGCTGAATCGCTCGATGCGATTGGCGAAGCGATTTCCGAAAATGGACGCGTTATCGTAACCGGTTGCCTGGGCGCTGAAGAAGATGTCGTTCGCGCCGCTCATCCAAAAGTGCTCGCCGTTACCGGACCGCACCAATATGAGGCGGTTATGGATGCAGTGCATGAGGCGGCGCCTGCCCCGCATGATCCGTTTTTTGACCTGTTGCCGCCGCAAGGCGTCAAGCTGACGCCGCGCCATTACGCCTATCTGAAAATTTCTGAGGGCTGTAACAATTCCTGTTCTTTCTGCATCATTCCTTCCATGCGCGGAAAATTGAAAAGCCGGCGGATCGACGCGGTATTGAAGGAAGCGGAGCGCCTTGCCGCCGCCGGCGTCAAGGAATTGCTGGTCATCTCGCAAGACACTTCCGCCTATGGCGTCGATTTGCGTTATGAACCTTTCGAATGGCGCGGCGAGTCGCGACAAACCAGATTCTTCGACCTCGCTAAGGGCCTGTCAGAACTTGGTGTTTGGTCGCGCCTTCACTACGTCTATCCCTACCCGCATGTTGATCATGCTGTGCCGCTGATGGCTGAAGGCGCGCTTCTTCCTTATCTCGATATTCCGTTCCAGCATACGAGCCCTGCCGTCCTGAAGGCGATGCGCCGCCCCGGCAGGCAGGAGGAAACGCTCTCTCGCATCAAAAAATGGCGGCGGATTTCTCCTAATCTCGTCATTCGCTCAACTTTCATCGTAGGTTTCCCGGGCGAGACCGATGAAGATTTTCAAATGCTTCTCGATTGGCTTGAAGAAGCCCGCCTCAATCGCGTTGGCTGCTTCAGATACGAAGCTATCGCCGGCGCAAGCGCGAATGACCTCGATGGGGCTGTCCCCGAAGAAGTCAAGGAAGAGCGCTATCATCGGTTCATGCAGGCGCAGCAGAAAATCAGCGCCGATATCCTTTCTGGATGGATCGGGCGGTCGATCGATGTGCTGATAGACGAAGTGGACGATGAAGGCGCTGTCGGGCGCAGCTACGCAGATGCGCCTGAGATTGACGGCGCCGTCATGCTCGAAGGCGAAACAGGGCTTCAGCCGGGTGACATTGTGCGCGCGCAAATTACGAGTGCGGATGAATATGATCTTTGGGGCGCGCTTGTCCGTTCCAATCCATGAATGGTAGGGATTTCGATGATGCCTGCTCCACAGATGACGATGAAGGCGCGACTTGACTAACGAGACCGACAATGAATTGGCGGGATTGATCCGCAAGACTGCGGCCGAAGTGCGTGCGCGGGATTTTCTATGGTCGGCGGCTATTACCGCAGGGATCGGCATAATCATTATCGCCTATGGACCAAGCGAGACAAAACTCTTCGGATTCTCGCGGCATGTCTGGTTGCCCGTAATCGCATGGATCGCGTTCCTCGGTTCGCTTGCGGTGCGATATCGCTTCTCTTCGGGACGCGAATGGGCACTCCCCGTCGAGCGCGTAGTCGCCAGCGAAATGAGCGCACAGGAGGCTGAGCTTGCCACGCTGCGGCTTGCACGCGGTATTGCGCAGGCGCTTCCTGAGCCACTTTTTATCATCGATGCAAATGGCCTTATTGAGCTTGCAAACCCTGCGGCGGAAGAATTTATTGGTGCAACAGGTCTTGAGGGCCGTCATTTTGCTGCCGCCTTGCGTGCGCCGATTGTGTTTGAAACGGCTGAGAGCATCGCCAAGGGCGAAGGCGCCAAAGTCGTCGATTTTTCAACCGTCAGCGGCGTTGAGCGCCAGTGCCGCGCCTTTATTGCGCCGTTTGGCGATGGGTCGTTGCGCGAACGAATTTTTGTTTTTATCCGTGACATGACGAGTGAAAAGCGGGTCGAGCAAATGCGTGCCGATTTCATCGCGTCTGCGAGCCACGAGCTTCGAACGCCGCTTGCTTCACTTTTGGGGCTCATTGAAACGCTAAAGGGGCATGCAAAAGATGACGCCGAAGCGCGCGAGAAATTCTTGACTCTGATGCAGCTTCAGGCCGAGCGCATGCAACGGCTCGTTTCTGATTTGATGTCTCTTTCACGCATTGAGTTGCATGAGCATGTGCCGCCGCGGGACACGATTGATATCACGTCGATCGCCGAGGATGTCGTTGAAAGCATGCGTCCGATGCTCGAACAATCAGAGACGATTATCGATTATGAAAATCTTACCGATGGTGACCTTCGTGTAACGGGGGAAAGGGACGAGATTTTCCAAGCCGTTCAAAATCTGATCGACAACGCCAGCAAATATGGCGGTGACCCTGCGATGATCAAGGTGAAGGTTGGGCGCGGCGCGGCGCCGTCGCTCTCGCAAGATGGCGATGTCGCTCACCGGAGCGGCGACAGCGCCGCCCAGATCGCAGCCCGCCATGGCGCCTCGGCTGATGATTTGGTCTTCATCCAGGTGCGCGACTTCGGGCCGGGCATCGAGCGCAGCGACCTGCCGCGCCTCACAGAACGATTTTACCGGGTCAATATCGACCGCAGCAAAAAGGCGGGCGGCACGGGGCTCGGTCTCGCGATTGTCAAACACATCATGAACCGCCACAAGGCTGGGCTTCAGGTCGAAAGCCGTCTTGCCGCCGGGACGGCGTTCACCTGCTATTTTCCGCCAACCGCAGCGTCTTCTTCCTGAAACGGCGGAGATTTTCATTGCGGACAAGAATCTGTCACATATTTCTGAGCAATAAGCCGCTCCTTTCAGGAACGGCGACCCTCAAATGGCGACATTAAAAATGGCCCCCACCCAGGTAGAACTCTTGCTGCATACGGCGGAAGGAGAGTTCGCGCAGATGGTGGCGCTTGTCGAGACCCAATTGAGCGAGGCCATTACGGCCTTCGAACGGCGCGATGTCGCCTTGGCGGAAAGGGTCGCACTCTCCGATGAAAAGGTCGATGCGTTGAACCAGCGCCTTGATGACCGAGCCTTTGCGCTCCTGCAAGCCAATGGACTTAACGATCGCGCACTCCGCCATGCGGTGAGTTTCCTGAAACTTTCCGGCGAGCTCGAACGGGTCGGCGACCTCGCCAAAAACGTCGCCAAGCGCTCGGTTATCATTTGCCGGCAGCCGCCATTCGATTCATCGCAAGTAACGGGCGTTGTGCGCCTTGGCCGGGCGAGCCTTCGTCAGCTTTCGGACATATTGAACGCTTACCAAGCGGGCAATCTCGCCGGCGCGGAGGCCGTCTGGAGCGGTGATGACGATCTCGATGAGCTCTATAATTCGCTCTACGCCGAACTCATTGGCGCGATGACCGAAAATCCCGCGCAGGTCGAACCTGGCGCCCATCTTCTGTTCATCGTCAAGAATTTTGAGCGGATCGGCGATCACGCGACCAATATTGCAGAGGTGTTTCATTTCCTTGAAACAGGCGCGCATTTCGAAGATGACCGCCCCAAGGGCCAGGATCCCGCGGCGGTTGCGCTACCGACGCGCGCCAGCTGAGGCGAAAGGGCGAGGAAGCGATGTCCAAGACCAAGGTCCTTATCGTCGAAGATGAAGAACCGATTTCAACCGTCCTTGAATATAATCTCGGCAAAGAGGACTTTGAAACGCGCATCTCGGCTGATGGAGAAGATGCGATCCTGAAGGTCGCAGAATTCCACCCAGACATCGTCGTTCTTGATTGGATGCTGCCGAAAATTTCCGGGATCGAAGTTTGCCGCCGGCTTCGCCAGAACCCCGAAACGCGAAACTTGCCAATTATCATGCTGACGGCGCGCTCAGAGGAATCCGATCGCATTCGCGGCCTCGAAACCGGCGCAGACGATTACCTGACGAAGCCCTTCTCAACCGCGGAGCTCATTGCGCGCGTGCGCGCAGTGCTTCGCCGCATCCGGCCTGCGCTGGTTGAAGACGTCGTTACATATGGCGACCTCAAGGTTGATCGCACCGCGCATCGGATCTGGCGCGAGAATAGTGAAATTCACTTGGGACCGACAGAATTTCGTTTGCTCGACCATTTAATACAGCATCCGGGCCGAGTTTTTTCGCGCGAGCAATTATTGAATGCTGTGTGGGGCTCGGACGTCTTCGTTGAAGTGCGCACCGTCGATGTGCATATCGGCCGTCTTCGAAAAGCGCTGACGAAATTCGGCCATGCCGATCCTATTCGAACGGTGCGTGCGGCCGGTTATTCGCTCGACTGCTCATAAAAAACCGGCCCCTTATGGGACCGGTTCTTTGTCAAAATTTGTATTGTGTCAGCTGGCCGCCCGGCGCTTGGCGGCGTCGCGCGCAAGGCGTTGCGGCGGCATCGGGCGATCGGTGCGCCGCTGCGCCGGTTGGAACGCCATATGCGCATGATAGGGGCAATAGGGCTTGCCGGCCGGCGCCGATTGTCCGCAGAAATGGAAATCGTCTTTCGCCGGGTCGCCGATCGGCCATTTGCACATATTGCCTTTTAGTGTGGCGACCGTCGTCAGGTCTCCCGAGGCGAGAACCGCCGGCGCAGTAAATTCCGGTTCAGCAGCAAGGCTGTCGATCGATTTCATGGCAAAGGTCTGACTGTCCTCGACCTCTTCGGTCCGGCTTTCCGGATCGCATCCGCGTTGCGGCTTCGCCGGCGCTGCGCGACCGGACAAGCCAAGACGGTGCACCTTGCCAATAACGGCGTTCCGCGTAACGCCGCCCATTTTCGAAGCGATCTGGCTCGCTGAAAGCCCTTCCGCCCAAAGCTTTTTCAAGAGCTCGACCCGCTCATCGTTCCACGCCATTGCCCTGTTCCTTCCTGCCCTTATGAATTAAGCAGCGCCGCCAGACCCCCATCTGGTCACAATATCTTGTGGCGCCTGCAAACCGCCCGTTAAAAACCTCAAAATATAGTATCTAAACGACACAAAAATACAACATGGCGCCTGATTCTAATTTTGCACACAATATGTGGGCTTGTCTTGTCGGGGGACTCTGCCTTGACCCGCCAGCGTCTCGCGGACAGGAAGCTTGATTGAAACACGCTCCCGCATCGGGCCAATCTGAGGAAAGAATGGACCAAACCCTGCCATCCGACCCAATCGCCCCTCAAGGGTTCGGTGTTCGCCGGTTCGGCGCTGTCAATTGGCTTGGCCTTCAAACGCTCCTTGCGAAAGAGATCCGGCGATATCTCAAAGTCTCGTTCCAGACGATTTTTGCGCCGGTCATTTCAACAATCCTGTTTCTGGTCGTTTTCATGCAGGCGATGGGGCGCGGTCGGGCTGCGATTGAAGGCGTTCCTTATGTTGAGTTCCTGGCGCCGGGACTTGTCATGATGGCGATCCTGACAAACGCGTTCGCGAATTCGTCCTCATCAATCATCATCGCTAAGGTGCAAGGCTCGATTGTCGACGTATTGATGCCGCCATTATCCGCAAGCGAATTAACGGTTGCATTTGTCGCCGGCGCCGCGAGCCGCGGCCTTCTCGTCGGATTAGTCGCTGCATTGACGAGCGCTGCGTTCATGGCGCTCTCGCCAACGCCGATGCATATCGAGCATTTCTGGGCAGTTGCCTATTTTTCGATATGCGCGGCACTGATTTTCGGCATGCTCGGCGTATTGGGCGGCGTCTGGGCGGATAAATTCGACCAGCTTGCCGTCGTCACCAATTTTATCATTACACCGCTTACATTTCTTTCCGGCACTTTTTACGCGATCACGAATTTGCCGCAGCCATTCTTGGCGTTCTCGCATGCGAACCCTGTTTTCTATCTGATTGACGGATTCCGTTACGGTTTTACGGGCGTGGCGGAGGCGTCGGTGGCGCTTGGCGCGGCGGTTTGTCTGGGGCTTGTAATTGCGCTCGGACTTTCGAGCTACTTCGTCATCAAGGCCGGATATAAATTGCAGAGTTGAGTGAATGGACGCGCGTGACGATTTCATCCTGCCGTTTCAGGTTGGCGAAGGCGCCGTGCGCGGCCGCATCATCCGGCTCGGAAGCGCTATCGATCAGATCCTCTCGGCGCACCAACTCGTTGACCCCGTCAGGGAGTTAGTTGGCGAAGCGGCGACATTGACGGCGCTGATGGGCGCCTCGCTGAAATTCGACGGCAAGTTGATTTTTCAGGCGCAAGGCGATGGGCCAGTTCGATTGCTTGTGGCCGATTATGTATCGGGCGGCGCGCTCCGCGCGATGGCGAGCGTCCAAAGTGAAAGTTCGGGACGCGGGTTCGGGCCACTTTTGGGAACAGGTCATATTGCTTTGACGATCGATCAGGGGCCGGACACGGACCGCTATCAGGGCGTGACGCCGATTGAGGGAGCGACGCTTGAAAGCGCTGCCGCCGCGTATTTTGAACGATCAGAACAGATACCGACGATTGTTCGTCTGGCGGTCGGAAAAGTTCAGATGGCCGGCAAGCCGGAAAGCTGGCGCGCTGGAGGCGTGATCGTTCAATTCATGCCGAGCGAAGGCGGCGTGCGCGCGCGCGGCGAAGCCGCATTGAAATCGCCGGAAGATTCCGATGCGTTCGATCGGGCCGCCGCATTGCTTCAAACCGCTGGCGCCGACGAACTTCTTGATCCGGGATTGTCGCCGGAAACGCTTCTCTACCGGCTCTATCACGAAGACGGCGTGCGCGTCTTTGAGCCGCAGGAGGTGCGCGCTGAATGCGGGTGCAATGCGCAAAAGATTTCAGCAGTGCTATCGCGCTATTCGCCTGAGGATCTTGCTGAAATGGCCGAGGATGGAAAGATCACGGTGGATTGCGAGTTTTGCAGGCGGGAATATTATTTTGACGCCAACGGGCTGGAAATCGTCGCATGAAGAAAAAGAAATTCGAAAAAGAGCTTAAACCGCTCGAATTCGAGCTTGCAAAGCTTCAGGAAACTGTTTTCCGCAAGGGGATGAAAGTCGTCGTCATTTTTGAAGGCCGCGATGCAGCCGGCAAGGGCGGCGTCATCAAAACGATTATGCGACGCATGAATGCGCGCATCTGGCGCGTTGTGGCGCTGCCGAAGCCGTCAGACCGCGAAAGATCAGAGTGGTATTTCCAGCGTTATGTCCGCCAATTGCCGGCGGCCGGTGAAATCGTTCTCTTTGACCGGTCGTGGTATAATCGCGCCGTTGTCGAGCCTGTGATGGGATTTTGTACGCCCGAAGAATACGAGACATTCATGGCGGAAGTTCCTGATTTCGAAAAGATGCTCGCAAACTCAGGAATTATCCTGCTCAAATACTGGATCCACGTTTCGGCTGAAGAGCAAGAGGACAGGTTTCAGGATCGGGCCTCCGATCCGCGCAAGCGTTGGAAATTATCGCCAATCGATCTTGAGGGCCGCCGTCGCTGGGCGGAATTCTCGAAATTTCGAAATAAAATGTTTGATAAGACGCATACAAAGCATTCTCCCTGGCGCACTATAAACGGCAATGACAAAGAGCGCGCACGGCTGAATTGCATTCGCTCGATCCTTGATCTCGTCCCTTATGAATTCAATGAAGAGGCGTTTAAGCCGGTGCCATTACCGCCGAGGCAGACTGCGCAGGAAGCTGGCTACGAACATTCCGGTATTGAAGACCGACTCCTTATCAAGGATTATTATCCGGACTGATCAGGCGATGCGTTCGAGAATTGAATTGAGCCGCGTGCGCTTTGCGATGCGATAGCCGGCGCGCAACGTCAATTCTTCCGCCGATAAATTCGCAATTTCATGCGATATCTCGAGCTGGATCCATCGCGGATGCAGATGTCGCGGCGCCTCGCTAAAGAAGGGCTCAAGCACAGCGTGTTCGTGGCCTTCAATGTCGATCTTCATGAAGTCGAGGCGGTTGGCGGCCGCTTCTGCGAGGATATCTGCAAGTGGCCTTGCCGGCGTTGAAATTTCTCCGTCGCTGGAAATCCGGCTCATGCCGCGGCTTGCTTCATTGACTGAAAACAGAACGTTTCCTTCCGAGGACGAGACTGCGCAAGCAAATAGCCGCACCTCATTTTTTGCGCCAGAGGCTTCCAGATTGAATGTAAGTCGCCTTTGCATTTCGCGGTCGGGCTCGACTGCTATTCCCCTGAATGAAAGTGTATGCTTCCGGCATTCGCTGCAGGCGAAAAGGCTATACAGCCCGGCATTGGCCCCAATATCGGCGAAGACGAATTCTTTTTCTTCATGGCGCGCAATAATCTCCGCCAGAAATCTGCGCTCCTCGGCATCCCAATGTTGCGGCGTCAGATAGACGCGCTTTTCACAGATATTGTCATGAGGATGGAGGCGTGCGCGTGCGCCGCCAAAAATATCAACGTCAAAGGCGCGGCCTGTTCGTCCTCCCGCTGGGCCAAGCAACAAAGACGCCGCCTTGCGACCGACATAATTGTCCGGAAGCGTTCGCGCCGCTGCGCGCATCCGCTCTTGAAATTCTGTAGGGCGATGCTCGCCGAAGGGCGCGGTCATTTTTCGCGCTCACGCATCAGCCGCTCATACATCTTCACATCGCGCAGCCAGCGGCCAAAGCCGGAGATCATTGAAAAGGAAAAACCTGAAACGCCGGCTCGGAAAAGACCGTTCAGGAAATAGCGTTTGCCGACATAGAAGGGCAGGCCGAAAAAGATGCGCAAGACCAATAGCGGCAGCGGTTTCGGATCAAGCCGTTCGGCGCGCACTGATGAGTTCGTATCGACTTTTCTGAGAAGATGCGAAGTGTCGGAATAGGCAAAATGCAAGATCGATGACCTGAGAGTTCCGACTTTCGACCCGGGAGGCGGGTCGAACTGATCCCACGCTGCATGATCAGGCGCGCGCATGATCCGCCGGTCATACAGCTTATGCCTTATGACGCCGCCAAAGCCGCGCCAGGGCGCGCCAAAAGGCGGGGCGATGGCGATCGGCGTGCGATAGACATTGCAAGGCGGTTCGCCATTCAAGAACAAGGCGGCGATCTCGTCCGCAAGTTCCGGCGTCATGATTTCGTCTGCGTCGAGATCAAGAAGCCAATCATGCTTGCACTGGTCTTCGGCAAATCTCTTTTGCCTGCCGCTGCCAAGCCATTCCCTGGAGATGACGCGCGCGCCTTCATTTTGTGCAAGCGCTATTGTTGCGTCGGTTGAACCGGAATCGACAACGACGACTTCATCGGCGACTGAAAAAGCGGCGCGCACGACGTCCGCAACCAGACGCGATTCGTTCTTGGTTCGAATGAAGGCCGAAATCGGCGGTTTGCCATTCACTGTCATCGGGGCCTTCTTGCGTCTGGCGACTTGGCTAGTCAAACGCAAAGGCGAAAGGTGTCGCCATGCGTCGATATTCGTCTATGACGAGGCGCCGGCGAAGCGGCGGATGGGCCCGTGCGGCGCAATCGGGACGTTCGCAAAGACGACAGGAAACGCCAATCGGCGTCGCCGGCGCAGTGTTGAGGTCGACGCCATCGCTATAAATGAGAGAGCTGGCGTCCTTCAGCGCGCAGCCGACAACGACGACGCGCTCAACATGCGGCGCGCCAAAGCCGCCCGCACCGCTGGTGACCGATCTTGCCACGGAGAAGTACCGACTGCGGTCCGGCAACTCGACAATCTGCGTAATGACGCGCCGCGGCGTTCTTAGCGCCTCATGAGTTTTCCACAAAGGGCATGAGCCGCCATAACGTGCGAATGGAAAGATGTCTCCGGAAAAACGCTTGGATACATTTCCGGCGGCGTCGGCGCGCAAGAAGAAGAAGGGAACACCCACAGCGCCGGCGCGCCGCAAAGTCGTCAGACGGTGTGCGACCTGCTCGAAACTTGCTCCAAAGCGCCGCGCGAGCGCTTCAATATCATACCGCAGCGACTTCGCCGCTTTGAAGAATGGCTGATAAGGAAGCATCATCGCCGCGGCGGAATAATTGGCGAGCGCGCCGCGCGCCAGTCTTCTTCCTGCGTCGGTTTCAAATTTTGCTGCATTAACGATCCGGTCAAGGAGAGGCCCCTGTTCAATAAGCGACAATTGCAGAGCGAGGTTGAATGTCCGGCTTGCAGCATCGAGCGCTTCCGAAATCGCAATTTCATTGGAATGGCGGTTAAGACGCCGCCAAGCCCCCGCCATTACAGCATCCGGCAAAATGCGCACTTTCAGCCGGTGCTGTTTTGAAAATCTTTCCGCCAGTGCATCGAATAACGTGCGGTCAGCGCTTAGCCTTGCGATCTCTTCGCCAGCAGCGTCGATTTCGGGAAAATGATTTTGGTTTGCATGTAGAAATCCGCGTGCTTCCTCGGCGGGATCATCGGCGCTCCTTCTGCCGCCAATGCGTGCGTCAAGCAGTTCTTCTTCAGCCGCCCGCCAAGCGCGAAAAAGCGAGGCGACAGCATCGCCGAGCACCGGATTCCCGGCGGCGAGTTCGAAGGCGTCCTCTCGTGTGACGCCGGCGCCTGCGAAGATAGGATCCGCGAAGGCGTCAGAGAGGTCGGCGAACAGCTCATCCGTTCTTTCGCCATCGAATTGGGACGGCTCAACGCCATAGGCGGAGGATAGTTTGACTAGGATCTCAGCCGAAACAGGGCGCTGATTGCGCTCCATCAAATTCACATAGGACGGTGAGACGCCGATGGCGGCGGCCAGTTCCGCCTGCGTGAGCGCATTCTCGCGGCGGATGCGTCGAATCTGCGGACCGAGGAAAATCTTCTTCTTGGAAGCCATTACGAAACCGAAACGAGCTTTCTCTCCATTTTACTGAATAGACATAAAATGACAAAAATTACAAATCGACAAATTGTATTGTCAATTATACCACATATCGACTCCCAAACATTCGCTTCGCAAGCGCAAAAATGGTTCTGTCCTTGCAAAGAGCGCCTCGCCCGTTGAGGCGTTGAATTCGAGCGAGGAGAATTCCGATGACGACATTTGAAGATCTGATCCCGTCGGCGGCGAAGGGCCGCTTCGATGGCGTCAAGCGCAATTATACGGCCGATGAGGTGCAGCGCCTGCGTGGCTCGATCGATATCGCTTATACGCTGGCCGAACGCGGCGCCAACAAGCTTTGGGATCTTCTGAAGACCGAGCCCTATATCAACGCCCTGGGCGCTCTCTCGGGCAATCAGGCGATCCAGATGGCGAAGGCCGGACTGAAAGCCATCTATCTTTCGGGTTGGCAAGTCGCGGGCGACGCCAACACTGCCGGGCAGGTTTACCCGGACCAGTCGCTTTATCCCGCCAATGCCGGACCGGAGCTTGCGCGCCGCATCAACAATGCGCTGCGCCGCGCCGATCAGGTCGAATATTCCGAAGGCGATGTGAAGCGCGATTATTTTCTGCCGATCGTTGCTGACGCCGAAGCTGGATTTGGCGGTCCGCTCAATTGCTTCGAGATCATGAAGGCGTATATCGAAGCAGGCGCCGCCGGCGTTCACTTTGAAGACCAGCTCGCCTCTGAAAAGAAATGCGGCCACCTTGGCGGTAAGGTTCTTATTCCGACAAAAGCCCACGAGCGGAATTTGAATGCTGCGCGCCTCGCAGCCGATGTTTGCGGCGTGCCGACTGTTGTTGTCGCGCGTACTGATGCGGAATCGGCAAAACTCATCACCTCCGATATCGACGAACGCGATCATGAATTCATTGATTTCGATCAGGGCCGCACGCCGGAAGGCTTTTATCGCCTGAAAGACAGCATGGGCGTCGATCACTGCATCGCGCGTGGTCTCAATTACGCTCAGTATGCGGATCTGATCTGGTGGGAGACGTCAAAGCCCAACCTTGATGACGCAAAACGCTTTGCTGAAGCGATCCAGAAAGCCTATCCGGGCAAGATGATGGCCTATAACTGCTCGCCTTCGTTCAACTGGGAAGCCAATCTTGACAAGGATACGATCGCGAAATTCCAGCGCGAAATCGGCGCAATGGGTTACAAATATCAGTTTGTCACGCTCGCCGGTTTCCACGCGCTCAATTACGGCATGTTCACGCTCGCCCAAGGCTACAAGGATCGCGGCATGGCGGCGTATTCCGAACTTCAACAGGCGGAGTTTGCCGCGGAAGAAATCGGTTATGAGGCGACGCGTCACCAGCGCGAAGTCGGCACGGGTTATTTTGACCTCGTTGCGACAACTCTCTCGGGCGGACAGTCCTCGACCACGGCGATGTCGGAATCGACCGAAACGGCGCAATTCAAGGCTGCCGAATAACCGCACTGGATCTGTCAATAAGACAGGTAAAAGCCGCCCTGGAAACGGGGCGGCTTTTTTGCGAGCTTACGAGGCATATATCGACAATATCGATAAGTACTATTTCTAGCATGCGACATTTCGAACGTTGAATATCTCTTTCTGACATTATATTCGAATATACAGATATTCAAACCAAGGAGATCGCCATGACTGAGAACGCAACGCCCCCCGTCTTTCCGCAACTAAACAAGCCCGCGCCTGAATTTGAAGCCAAGACTACGCATGGCGTTAAAAAACTCGCCGATTATCGCGGTCGCTGGCTTGTGCTGTTTTCGCATCCAGCCGATTTCACGCCAGTTTGTACGACGGAATTCATGGCGTTCGCTAAAGCGCATGACAAATTTCAGGCGCTTGGCTGCGATCTTCTCGGCCTCTCCATTGACAGCAACTACGCGCACATCGCGTGGGTGCGGAATATCAAGGAAAAATTCGACGTATCGATCCCGTTTCCGATTATCGAAGATCTGTCGATGAATGTCGCCAATGCCTACGGCATGATTCAGCCGGGAGCTTCCGACACCTCTGCTGTGCGCGCGACTTTTGTTATCGACCCCGAGGGCGTGTTGCGCGCTATGGTCTATTATCCGATGAGCAATGGACGTTCGATCAATGAATTCCTGCGGCTCGTGACGGCGCTTCAGATGTCAGATGAACACAAGGTCGCAACGCCTGAGAATTGGAAGCCTGGCGAGCAAGTAATCGTGCCGCCGCCTGCGACTGCGCAAGACGCGGATGCGCGCATCAACGAAGGATATGACTACACCGACTGGTATTTCTCGAAGAAATCGGTCGCCTGATTTTTGAGCAGATCGCCTTTGGCGATCGTGTGAAGCCGCCGCCGGACCTGTTCTCTCCCCCAGAGGTCAAGCGGCGGCTTCCTTATTTTGCCCACTTTAATGTCGCCGGCGTCCGCCTCGTTCGCCGCCTTGCGGCTTTCGCGCCCTGGGTTTTTTCTTTTCTGGTTTCGGCGCTTCATATTTGCCGAGGGTAATCGGCGTGAAATTCGCCGCGAAGGCTTCGTCTTTGATAATGTCTTCAGGCGCCAGGGACGATTTCAGCCCTGGCACGAGTGTCGATGGCAGCGCCTTATACCCATAAAGGTCGGCGGTAGGGTTGTTATCGTATACGAGGGCCCATTTAAGCGCGCCATTTGGATCATGTAGCGGATTTGTCGGCGCCGCCATTTCAAGGACGAGGCGCCTTTGCGCGCGAGCATCGCCTGCGAAGGCGGCCCGTGTCAGCCAGAATCGGCCTTCCTGGCGAAAAAGAGTTGTCTCTGTCTCGCTTACCCCCTTCATGTCGAGCAGGCATTCGCCGAGTTCTTGTTGTGCGGATTCCTGTCCCTCACCCATGCCCGCGACAACGCGATAGGTCGGCGCCGCCGCAGCGCAGCCCTTATTGACGCGCAGGTCGCGCGCATAAGCGATTAGCCGCCCGGCGGCGCTCGCCTGAGGCGGCGCATCTTCGTCCGCCGGACCGCTCTTTTGATTGACATCAGATCGCGGCTGTGGGGGCGGTGCAATCTTGTCCGGCTCGTCTTGCTGCGCCGTTGCCGGCGCAGTTGCAATAACAAATGTGAGCGCAGCAATTGCCGCGCCGGTCGCAATCATGAATTTCAACTTCAACTCCCGTCAGATTCAACGCCCGCCCTGACAGGAAAAACGCAGCACGCACCTGATCCCGTCGAAGTCATTCTCGTCTAAAACGGCGTGAATTTCGAGATGCGGCGTGTAGATGCGTGCGGCGCTTCCGAGAGCGGCGGCCAACAAGGCCGCGAACCGAAAGCGCCGTTAACGTGGCGAACTCGCCCGCCGCCGGGCCCAGCTAGTGGGAAACCGTGATGACACCGGCTGCGGGGATGTAGACGACGGCCCTTCCATCGCCGCCGACCGTTACATTGCCGGGAGACTGCGCCAGCACGCCGCCGGTCGTATATTCGACCGAATAGGTTCCAGGCGTCAGCCCGTCTATCGTCAGATCCCCAGCTTTCGACGCAATTACCGATACGACGAGCGCGCCGCCGGGACCTTTGAAGGCGATTGGCTTCATAGCAGCGTCGGCTGACGTTGCGTCAATGCGCACCGCACCTGGCAAAACATGGCGCCAAATTTCGGAAAGCGGCCGCGTCTTTGAGGAGAGAGTGACGGCGCGGCCGACCGGCTTTGAAAGATCGACCGTGAGAAGGCCGTTAGCGCCATATTGCTGCCAGGCCGAGACATTCGCCTCGGTAAGATCGGCGTAGAACTCATTTATGTCTGCGCCGATATGCTCAAGCATGGCGGTCGGTTTGCCGATATTGCGAACCTCGTTGCGTGTCGCATTCGTCGGCTTGTCATATGAGTGGTAACTTACGATGTCGGTCGCCGCGCGCACGCCGGGCATGGCGAACATCGTGTCAGTGTAGGTTTTGGCAAGTCGCGCTTTGCTGGTCGTCGGCCCGATGATTTTCGGCCGGAAACCGTTCGCTGCGAGCCGCGCCTTGACGGCGAGAATGGCGTTGCCGACATCCGCCGCGCGCCAATCGGTTGTGAGGTCAGGCTCGAGGATTATTTCCAGCTTGTTTGGCGTAAAACCGTATTTCGAATTAAGGTGTTTGAACGCCTCGCTGATGAGTTCAGCATATTCGTTCGCGTTCTTGCCGTGCGATAGCGATCCGGCATAAGTTTTCGTGAAATCGACATAGGTCATCGTCACGTCGAGCGTCCTGCCCCGTGCGGCCATTGCGGTGCGCATCGGCATAATGAGATTGTCAACGCGGTAGTCGATTTCAGACCACTGAAAGCCCGCAGGGTTAGCTGAGTTTGGATTACTGTTGTCATTGATCTTTTCGTACCAATGCGCAGACATCTGGCTTTGGCTGATCGCGCCATTCACAAACTTCGTCCAATAGTCGACCGGGTTTTCGGCGCCCGAGCGCAACTCGAGACGCACGCTGCTAAGTCCAACCTGATCAATGAGCGACGTGATTATTTCGTTGCGATAAGGCACCCAGCGCCGGTCGTTGATCGACCAGTCGATGTCTGTCCCGTAGGACGAATTCATTGTGGCCTGCCAACCTTCGATCGTCTGGAACGTTTTCAGCGGGTCAATGGTGATAAGCGCGCCTGATGGTTTTGGCGCAGGTTTTGGGTCGGGTGTGGGGTCTGGAGCGGGCGTCGGTTCCGGCGTGGGTGCAGGCTCCGGGGTCGGCTCCGGCACAGGCTCCGGCGTTGGCTCAGGAGTCGGCGGCACTGTCGGCGCTATCGTTGGCGCCGGTGTTGAGATTGTCGATGAGGTTGTCGTTGTCGCCGCCGCCGGCGGATCGGTTTCCAGCGTCTGTTGTTTGCAGGCGCTTACTGCAGCGAACGCCATCAAGACGGGCGCAAGTGCGCGGCGATTCAGGAGGCTCATCTGGGTACCCTTTTTCTCAAACTAAACTCACTTTGGATGCGCCCGCCCACCCAACCGGGAACCACCGAAGTTCTTTTCGGCATTGCTGCTAATGTCTCGATTTACGGCAGGCCAATTGAAATTTTGTAACGAGAAAAGATTTAAAACTAAGGTTCGTTCTGCTGACTTGTAATCCGGATTGACGCCGCCAAAAGCCCTTGTTTTTAGTGAAGTATTTTTGATGCAGCGGGCGCGGTTCAATGTCAAAACTTTGATTACAATTCCGCAAGTCTGATAATGTTGATGTTTTGCGCGATGAATAAGCCGTTCTGCATACTGATTTTGTCTATCTGATTCGTAATGTTTGCCAGTATTCGGATCGGTTGGCGGATGCGGCCGTCCAATCAGTCAGATGCATTTCAAATTTGACTCACCTTTGCGTGAGCGACCTGTTAAGCGGCTGGCCGAAGTCAATCAGCAAGACTTTGAACTCGCCCGTCCTTCGATAATCCCCAATGCGTGAAGGGGTACGCTGTCGACTATGGCGTAATTCGCGCAATCACTATCCTCGTGCGCTGCAATCGTCGATCAAGCGCAGCGCATCTTTGCGATATTTGTTCAGAGGTCTAAACTCGTCCGGTCGAAATCTTGGAGGCCGGCAATGAGTGAGAGCATTCAATCCGAGGCGGACAAACTCGAAGCCCAATTGATGGAAAAGGCTTTGAAACTCGCCGCGCTTCGCAAGGCGGAAGCAAAGGTCGAAGTAAAGGACTATGTATTTCAGACGCTAGACGGCGAAGTTCGTCTTTCCGAACTTTTCGCTGGTCGCGACAACCTCTTGGTCATCCACAATATGGGGCAAGGCTGTCGTTACTGCACGCTTTGGGCTGATGGCATAAACGGCCTTGTTCCCCATATTGAAGACACGATGGCGCTAGCGCTTGTTTCAAAAGATACGCCAGAGACGCAGCGATGCATCGCCCAGGATCGAGGCTGGCGATTTCGCATGGCCAGCCATGGCGGCGGCGAGTATATGGATGATCAATGCGAAATGGCGGGCTATAAAAATTGTCCTGGCGCTGCCGCGTATGAGAAAAGAGATGGCAAGATATACCGCAAAGGGCGCGCCGCATTCGGGCCTGGCGATCTCTATTCGCCAATGTGGCATCTCCTTGCGCTCGCGGGCATCGGTTCTGATGAGTGGACGCCGCAATTTCATTATTGGCGCCGGCCGCAAAAACTAGAGGATGGCGGGGCCAATATTGTTGACTGACGCATATTCATGAGTTTTCGTCCCGTTACCGCGTCGGCGCTTGCCGTTTTGTGGCTTTACAAGCGCAGTTTGTCGCCGGTTTTTTTTTGCTGGGCGCTCGCTGCCGGCATCTTCCGACATGTTCTGATTATGCGGCGGAGGCCTTTCGGCGTCATGGCGCTAAGAAAGGCTTTTGGCTGGCGTTTTCGCGCGTGTCGCGGTGTCATCCCTTCGGGTCGCATGGGTTTGACCCCGTGCCGGAATGCGTTCCCGATCATGGCTGGCGCGTCTGGCGAAACGGCGACTGGGCGTGGACACGCCGCGGAGATTTATTGAATGCGACAGAAGAAGTTGAAGTCGCCGGGGATTGATCGACAATGAAAAGGATTGCGCTCGCGACGCATGCAGCCGCGCCGTCGCTAACGCCGTCAGACGCATTGTTACGGACGGCGCTTGAGGCTTACGGGGTCGCGGTCGAGGCCTTGCCATGGGACGGGCCGCTTACGGCGTTTGATGGTGCGGATCTTGTCGTAGTGCGATCGACCTGGAACTATCATCGCTCGCCAGCCGCATTTCTCGACTGGATCGATCGGGTTGGCTCGAGCCGTATCGTCAATAGCCGGACGATTCTCAATTGGAACATAAACAAGCGCTATCTGGAGCAACTAGCGGCCAGTGGGGTCAGGACGCCAACGGCGGCCTTTATCGAAGGCGGCGCTCGACAGATTGCAGCAGCAATGGATCGGCTTGGTCTGGAGCGGGCCGTCGTCAAACCACAAATCAGCGCCAGTAGCGAGGGCCTCTTCCTTGTCGATCGCAGCGACGCGGAGGGCATTGATAATGCGGCGCGACGCATAGGCCGCGGAGTCATCGTCCAAGAAGTGATCGGCGAAATCGCCGAGTCAGGCGAATTGTCGCTTATCTTCATCGATGGCGAATACACACATTGTGTCCTCAAGAAGCCAAAGGCGGGTGAATTTCGAGTCCAAGCCGAGTTTGGGGGCTCGGCGGTCGGCTACGAGCCGCCCGCCGAGCTTGTCGCGGATGCGCGCAGGGTTCTGGAAATGGTTCCCGATGCGCCTCTTTACGCACGGATTGACGGGTTGGCGCTTGACGGCGGGCTCGTGCTTATGGAAGTCGAACTCATTGAACCGGAACTCTTCTTTCAATTCTCTGAGGTCGCCGCTGACCGGTTCGCGGCGTCCCTCGTAAGGCGGCTGGGCTGACATCATGGTTGCGATAACTTTCCCCGACGGATCCGTTCGAGATTTCGACGGCGCCGTCACGGGGACCGACATCGCCGAAGGCATTTCAAAATCGCTCGCCAAAAAAGCGATTGCGATGCGCATTGACGGCGTGCTGACCGACCTGTTCGCGCCAGTTGAAAAGGATGCAAAGGTAGAGATTGTCACGCGGGATGACGCCGATGCGCTCGATCTCATCCGCCATGATGCGGCCCATCTAATGGCGCAAGCGGTGCAGGAGTTGTTTCCGGGCACGCAGGTGACGATCGGCCCCAATATCGAGGACGGGTTTTTCTACGACTTTGCGCGTGACGAACCATTCTCGACCGATGATCTTGAAAAGATCGAGAAGCGCATGGCCGAAATTGTCGAAGAGGACCGACCGACGCGCAAGGAAGTCTGGGACCGCGACGACGCGATCGGCCACTTCAAAAAGATTGGCGAAACCTACAAGGCCGAGATAATTTCCGATCTCCCTGCTGATGAGGACGTCAAGATCTATTGGCATGGCGACTGGCACGATCTGTGTCGCGGGCCTCATCTTCCGTCCACGAAACATATCGGTAAAGCCTTCAAGCTCATGAAGGTCGCTGGCGCCTATTGGCGGGGCGATCACAGGAACGCTGTGCTGCAGCGCATTTACGGCACGGCCTGGACGAATGAGAAGGACTTGAAAGCCTATCTCCACCGCCTTGAGGAGGCTGAAAAAAGAGATCACCGCCGTATTGGCAAGGAGATGGATCTTTTTCACCTTCAGCCTGAAGCGCAAGGCTCGATTTTCTGGCATCCCAAAGGCTACCTCATTTGGCGAGAGCTTGAGACTTATATGCGCCGCCGTATTGATGCGGCGGGTTATAATGAAGTGAAGACGCCGCAATTGATGGATGCCCGCCAGTGGGAGCAGTCCGGGCATTGGGGCAAGTATCGGGAAAACATGTTTGTCGTTCCCGACGAAATACCGAATACTGAAGAAAATGCGCCGGTGCTTTCAGGCGACGCTGATCTGATGGCGATGAAGCCGATGAATTGCCCGGCGCATGTGTTGATCTTCCGGCAGGGCATAAAAAGCTATCGCGACTTGCCGATCCGGATTTACGAGAACGGTTGCTGTCATCGCAATGAACCGCATGGCGCTTTGCATGGGTTGATGCGCGTTCGTCAGTTTACGCAGGATGACGCGCATATATTCTGCCGGCAGGATCAGATCGTTGAGGAAGTGAGGAGCTTTTGCGCGCTAGCCGATCGGGTTTACCGAGACCTCGGCTTTGAAAATTACGCAATCAAACTCGCCTTGCGGCCGGAAAAACGATTTGGCTCCGACGAGATCTGGGACCTGGCGGAGGCGGAGCTTCGCGACGCGGTAGCCGCCGCCGGCCTCGCAAGCGCCGAATTCGGATGGGCGGAGTTGCCGGGTGAAGGCGCATTTTACGCGCCTAAGCTTGAATGGCATCTGACCGATGCGATCGGGCGAACCTGGCAGGTTGGCACCATACAATCGGACCGGGTTCTGCCTGAACGCCTCGATGCAAGTTATATAGCGGAGGATGGCGCTCGCCATCGTCCAATCATGCTGCATCGGGCTATATTCGGCAGTTATGAACGGTTCATTGGCATACTGATTGAACATTACGCAGGCAAGTTGCCGCTTTGGCTGGCGCCGGTCCAGGTCGTTGTGGCGACAATCACATCAGAGGCTGACGGTTATGCGCGCGAGGTTGCCGCGGCGATGAACGCCGCGGGCTTGCGCGCTGAAATCGATCTCCGAAACGAAAAGATCAATTACAAAGTGCGCGAGCATTCCGTTTCAAAAGTGCCGGTTATTGCAGTCGTTGGCGGACGAGAGGCGGATGAACGCAAGGTTTCACTCCGCCGATTGGGGTCAAACGGTCAGGACGTTATCGGTCTCGATGAGGCTATAAAGTCGCTCGCCAGCGAAGCGACGCCGCCCGATTTGCGCGGCGCCAGCAACTAGGTGTGGGCGGATTGGCGGCGCGCTCATCACCCAATGACAGGATTGCTGACGCTGTGTTGCTGTTTGCAGCGTTGTTATTTCCTTTGGTCATCGTGCTTGCCCACCGCGGCGTCGCGCCTCTCGCCGGCATTTTCGCATTGGCGATTGCATTGCGGGTAGCTGTTTGGCGCGACGGTTTTGCGCTGTTCGGGACCGTTGGGGTGCGGACAAAGCCTCTGCCGCAGGCGGCGTTCGCATCGGCGCTATTGTGTTTGTGGATTTTGCTTGGCGGCGTTCTTTTTAACGCATCTGAAGTGATGAAACTCAGTCTCACTGTCGGCGCGGCAATTCTTGCGGCGGGCGCATTTTCTTGGGAGGCGCTGAATGCGTCACCGATACGTCTGCGTCGTATTGCGATTGGATATGCGGCAGCGGTCGCAACCGGCGCGGGCCTCTTATTATTTGAAGCTATGACCGGCGGATTTTTGCGCGCAATAACGCCACCTGTCGATGATTCGCCGGGACGCTATTATGATATGACGGCGCTTGGACGCGGTGTTACAGCGCTTTGCGCAATGGCTTTTCCCGCGGCTGCCATTATCTTTCAGCTGACAAAATCGCGGCTCGCCGCCGCAATGCCGATCATCGCGCTTACAATCGCGGCGCTTAGATTTTCAATAGAAGCCAATGTCATTGCGCTCGCAGCCGGTGCTGTGGCGTTATTAATAAGTCTTCGTAAACCAGCACTCGCGATGCGCATTTTCGGCGGGCTCTTTCTGCTTGGACTGGCGATTGCGCCGGCGGCGTTGCTCCTCCCTGACAGCGTCGCATTCTACGATCATACGGGTTTCCCCGCTTCTTGGCTGCAGCGGTTCATTATCTGGCGCACCGCTGCGGCGCATGCCTTTGGCGAGTGTTTTCCATGGGGTTGCGGCGCCGATTTCGCGCGTGCAATTCATAATGAGGGCCGGGTGGTTTCAGTGCCGGGCTCTCCAATCGCGTTGCCGGTGATGCCGATCCATCCTCATAACGTGTTTCTACAAGTCTGGCTTGAACTCGGCGTTCCTGGAGTCATATTGGTCGGCGTCGCGATATTTGGCGGAATGCGCGCGCTGGGCCGCGTAAATATTGGCGAGATTGCAATTGCGGCGATTTCAGCGTCTGCAGCCGTGATTTTTGTTTCGTTCAGTGTTGAGGCGAGCCTCTGGCAAGCCTGGCGGCTCGCTGCGATCGCGTTTTCAGTATTCGGTGCGACGATATGTGCCGCCTTGCAAAAACATACGGTTCGTTAATAGTAAATACGCGACCTTCATAGCCTCCGGAAGATGAAATAGAAGGCCGCATTCGGGGGACCGTGCGTCATGCGTTCAATTTCAGCGATTGTTGTTTCCTTTCAGACCGGACCTGTGCTCGCCCGGGCTCTTGATGCGCTTCGCTTGCAAGACGGAATTGAGGAAATCATTCTCGTCGATAACGGCAATCCGGAAGGCGCAATCGATAACGCAATCGGCCATAAAAAGATTGGCGCGCCTATACGCGTGATATCAGGGCAGGGTAATGTCGGCTTCGCGGCGGGTTGCAATTTAGGCGCAAATTTGGCGCGCAGCGACCTTCTCCTTTTTGTCAATCCGGACGCGATCCTGCCGCCCGGCGCGGCGCGCCGTCTGGTCGAGGACAGCGATGATTTGGAGAGGCCATGGGTGATTGGCGCCAAATTGGTCGATCCTGATGGCGGCGAACAACAAGGTTCGCGACGGACGACATTGACGCCTTGGCGCGCCTTTGTTGAGGCGACGCAATTATGGCGACTCGCGCCGCAACATCCTTATTTCAGAAGATTCAATTTGCACGGTGATCCGTGTCCTGATGATATTATTGCAACACCGGTTGTTTCCGGCGCTTGTTTTTGTCTCCCGAAGGAAGATTATATCGCAATTGGCGGAATGGATGAACGCTATTTCCTTCATGTCGAAGATGTCGATTTTTGCCTGCGTTTCGCTGATGCGGGCGGGGCTGTCTATTTCGATCCGAATGTCTCCGTGCTGCATTTCAAAAGCAGCAGCGATGTCGATCCGATCTGGGTCGACCGCCGCAAGACTGCGAGTACGATTTTATATTTCAGGACCCATTTTTCAAAACCCTATCCGCCCCTGTTTTTGAGACTTGTCGAACTGTCGCTATGGGGAAGGTTTTTTCTACGATCAGCGTTTATTGGGCTCGGCAGGATATTTTTCGCTCGTCCCGCTGCGCATCAACGGGTTGTGGCGTCCGCCTTAAAGCGTTCCGGCGAATAATTCGAGAGTGCATAAAGGTAAAGCGTGCGCTGGCGTGTTGGCGACATCTTCGCCGTGCTTGTTCCTATGAAGCGGACCTCGCCAAAAGAGTCTTTGACTGCAGGCGCGCCTTCAACATCCGTCACAAAAAGCGCCGGTTCGTCGCGTTTGGGTACGAATGGACGAAACGCCTCATAGTGATTGTCGATGACGCCGTTTGAATTCCATGCAACGACAGGCGGACCGCCGCGCGTATAATAGACAAGCTCGCCGGTAATTTCCCGGTCATCGACGAGGATGGTGCTGTAGTTTTTTGCAATCGCCTGAATTTCTGGTCCATGCTGGTCCCAACCGCGCAATCTCTTAAAAGTCGTCCCTGCGCCAATCGCATCGGCGATCGCGAAATTCGTAAAGACAATGAGGAATCCGATTCCGATCATGCTGTGCAACGCGACGCTTGTCCGCGTCGCCATCATGGAGCGGCTATTTGATGATGCCCAGATTGCCGCCAGAACAACAGCGCTTGGATAGGCTGCCGCCGCCCAATTGCCATGAGCCCTGCTGATCACCGCTTGCGCGGCGACAATCGCGATCGGCATCAGCGAAAAAATGACAAGTGCGCGCCGGCCGGGCGCCTTGTCGCTTTTGTCCCTTATCGCCGAGGTGATGGAGATAATGATGAGTACGATCAGGATCGGGCCTGCAATAGCGATTTGGTCGCCAAGAAATTTGATCAAATTGGCCGGATGTCCGATCGCGCCGCCCCAATCGGCGTTGGCTGCAGTATGCGAAAGCGTATCGAAATCATGAGCGGCGTTCCAAGCGATGTTTGGCGCGAGCACGATAAGGGCGATGGCGATGACCGTGACGGCCGATTTAAACGAAACGCCTTTCCGGATCGCCGGAATAAGAATGAGGGCGATCGCCGCGGCGATGACGAAATAGATCATCGCATATTTGGCGAGCATCCCGAAACCGATCATCGCGCCGAGCGCAGCGGCGTCCATCTTGCGAGAATCGCTTGAAATCAGCCGGAAAAAGAAGAAAAGCGCCCCGGCCTGAAAAAACATAAGCGGTGCGTCAGTCGTGATGAGCGCCGCTGAAAGAAAAACGCCCGGGAGCGTGAGCCAGACAATACCCGCCCAGAATCCGGCGCGCGGATTTGCAAGCCGTCGCGCTAGGAAATACAAAATGCTCGCAGCGCCTAGATGATAAAGCGGCGCTGAAAGACGCACCGCCCACTCGCTTTGGCCGAACAAGGCGGTTGTCGCCGCAATGGACCATGCAATGAGGGGCGGCTTGGAATAATAACCGAAATCCGGCGTCAAACTCCAAAACCAGTATTGCGTCTCGTCCGGCCCAAGATTGGGTGCGCCGAATATGAGGGAGATAATCCGCGCGAGCGTTAATGCAGCGGCGACAAGCGCAAATTGCCGCCCGGGTGTGGAGTAAAAATTATCTTGGACGGTCATTCTTTATCGACTCCGCTCGCCATTCGATAAATGGTCAGGTCAACTTCTTTGCCGTTCGAATAGTTAAAACCTTGAACACGCGCGAGGGGTTCTGCCTGGCTGTGCATTTCATTCAGCGCGCTTTTGAATTCCGCCTCGTTTCGCGCTTCGACAATAACGGCGCGCGGCGGGAGGCTAACGAGATCGCGCGCAGCGGCGCTGGCGCTTTCAAGCCGCGTTTTGGCGCCCAGCAGAAATACGGCGGAGGGCTCATAATAGCCCGTAATAGCGACTGGCGGCGCGCCATTTTTTATTGGGTGAAGCCGCGCCTCCACAACGGCCTCATTGAGCCGCCTTGACACGTCAAGCGCAGTGATATTTGGCAAGATGCCGCCAAGCAGCGCCCATGCCGTGAATGCGCCAAGTACAATTGCGCAATAAATTCCCGTATAAACTTTGCCGCGCCAGAAACTGCTTGCGACAAATATTGAACAAGCGGCGAGGGCGGCGGCCGCGCCGCTGGCGAATACAGTAATATTTTGCTGGTGAAAATGAATCGGGATCGTGATCATTAGCGTAGCAAGCAAAACGCCGACCACGCCATAGATGACGGCCCCTGATTTGATCGCAATTTTCGGGAGTGCAACACCGCTCGTCGCCGCATGCGCCGCCAGAATAGCGAAGGATGGATAGAGTGGTAGCGTGTAATGAGGCAGCTTCGTTGCGGCGAATTCAAATGCTGCAAATGACGGAACGATCCAGGCGAGCAGGAATTGCACGCGCCAATCGGACCGCTGATCGATAGCTCGTTTAAGGCTTGCGGGAATGATCGCTGCAGCGGGCCAGAACAGTATAAAAAGCAGTATCGTATAATATCCTGGCGGCGCGCCATGACTTTCCTGCGCCGCGCCGACCTTGGAAAGCATGTCGCCGCCGATAGCGTCAGTGAAGAACCGACCCTCTGTTGCGGCGTTTATGGCGTAAGCCCATGGCAGGATCATCAAGACAAGGATCAACACGCCGGCAAGCGGTTTTGTTGCGGCAAGATGCGCGCGTATTTTCCTGCTTATGCAAAGCGCCGCCACGGTCAAACCAATGATCATCAAGATGACCGGGCCCTTTATCAGAACGCCAGCGCCGATCGCGAACCAGAACGCGACTATGTAGCGCCAGAGTGGGTTGCGCCCGTCGAGCCGCGCTGAAAGAATTTCAATGAACATCCACTGCGCTGCGGCGACGCAGGCCAGAAGCAGTGCGTCTGTCTTGGCGATGGTTGCTTCGCCGGCGACAGCGGGAGCGGCGGCGAGGAGAAGTCCGGCAATTAATCCCGCCTTAGGTCCAAAAAGCCTCCGAGCAGCTGCAAAGGTGAAAAGCGCCGCCAGTATGGCGCCCAAGACAGATGGAAGGCGATAGGCCCAGATTTCACGCACCTCGGGCGAGGAAAACACGGCGACGCTCGCAGCTTGTAACCAGTATGCGCCGGCGGGTTTCTTGTTTCGCTCCGTATCCTGAAAGCGGATCGCTATATAGTCGCCGCTTTCAAGCATTTGCACGCTGGCCTCAGCGAACCGGGCTTCATCGCGATCGAGGGGCGGCAAGGTGAAGACGCCGGCGAACGCGACAAAAGCAGCGAACGCAATAACGAGGATCGCGTCCCTTGACCCTGTTTTGACTTGTGCATCGTTTTTCAACGGAAAGATCCCGCCCGCCCAGATCATAGCCTTTTGGGTCGCCCGGCGCTGCGCCGCAAGTCCTCAACCAGTTGCTTTTGGCGCTGATTCCCGCGAACAAGCGGCGAGAAAGGGTCACGACGTGGCGGGCAAGGCGCAATCGACAATTCCGGCTCCACTGATTGCGTTCAATCGTGATGCGTCGAATGACGCTCTCCTTTTGAGCGTCGTTGCGCCCATGCGCGACGAGGAAGGCGGCGCGTATCAGCTTGTCGTGGAGACGGCCGAAGCCCTTTCCGGGGTTGCTTTTGAATTCATCGCTGTCGATGACGGCAGCCGCGATGCGACGCTCACCGAATTGAAAAGGGCGCAAACAGCGGGTTTGCCGGTTCGGGTTCTCGCTCATGAGAAAAACGCCGGCCAGAGCCGGGCCGTGCGCACGGGCGTTCTTGCGGCGCGCGCACCGGTTATCGCGACGATTGACGGGGACGGCCAGAACGTGCCGACCGACATTATGGCGCTATATCAGCGCCTGATGCGGCAGGATGCGTCGCCGCTTCTTGCTATGGTTGCGGGCGAAAGACGCGAAAGACTTGATGCGGCGGCCAAGAAACGCGCCTCCCGGTTCGCCAATTGGGCTCGGAGGCGCATTCTCGGCGATGGCGCGGCGGATTCAGGCTGCGGGCTGAAGGTCTTTTATCGCGATGCCTTTTTGCGGCTTCCCTATTTCGACCATATTCACAGATATCTTCCGGCGCTCATGTTGAGGGAAGGCTATCTCGTTGAATTTTCAGGCGTTGCCCATCGCCCTCGCGCGCATGGGGCGTCGAAATACACCAATCTGGGGAGGCTCGGCGTCGCCTTTCGCGACCTTTTCGGCGTGGTGTGGCTAAAAGCGCGCGCCCGCTCGCCAATTGCGATTTCAGAGTTAGTGCCGGGGGAGGGCTGTGATATGGAGAAGACTGAGGCCGGCTCGGCGGGGGCCACAGCCAAGCACAAGGGGTGACTATGAGTCTTCAGGTGTTTCCGCTGCTGACGATCAGCCTGATCATCTATGCAGCGCTCACATTAACCGGCATGGCCGGGGCGGCGAATTTGCCGTGGCACGAAGTCGTTGTCGTCAATCTGCCGATGTATTCGGGCGATGTCTGGCGCGTGACATGGGGCACGCTGTTCCTTTCAGGCAGCATGTGCCTTCTCTTCGTCGAACTTATCCGTGCGACAAAAGTCGGCACGCCGGCGATCACCAACCACCTTTTGTCGTTCATGCTTTTCGTGATCGCCCTGCTCTTGTTCATCCTGATGAAGGGTTTTGCGACATCGACCTATTTCATTTACCTGACGATGACCTTCCTTGATCCGATGGCTGGCCTCGTCGTGACGACGGTCGCCGCGCGCCGCGATCTGAATGTCACAGACACGGCGGCTATTCGTCATTGAGGGCGGTATTCGGCTCAGACGGTCTGGTCTAGCAATATCGCGATCGGGAAGCGCCGCGGCTGCGTGACCGCGCGACGGTATGCGGCGCATGCCTCATTTCGGGACAGGTTTGGGCTGAAGTGGGCCGGGGGACGCCCAGACAATTGCACGCCTGCTGACGCATGCGCCGTCATTTGGCGGCTTGCAGCCTCGATATTATGTCGCCGTGCGATCATTTGGCGGTGAGCATGGCAATAAGCCTGCCGCCCGGATTACGCGGGCTTTTTGCAGGTGATTACACAGGCTTTTTGCAGGTTAAGGGCCCAAAGATCGCTAATGTTTTAAATTTATTTACGGCTCGTCACTTAGATGGTTCGGCAAAAGACAGCCGAGTGTAAAAAATGGTCAATCGCGTCAGCGCGTGGCTGAAGGGAAAATCCGCCAAATCGGGCGAGACGCCGACAGAGCCGCATTTGGATGCTGGCTCAGGTGCGCAGAGCCTTCAGGCGCTTTTCGAATTTGATCCTGAAAGCGGCGTTCTGTCCTGGTCCGATCCGGGATCCGCCGGCCGTCTGCTCGGCGCTGATCTGTCCCTCTCGGCGATATCCCTCAGCGACTATGACCAACGCGTCGTCGATGGCGAACTTGCTGCGCGAGCCTCAGCATTTTCAGGCGAAGCGCAGAACTATTCCTGTGAATATCGTCTCGCTCGCCGGCCCGGGGAAACCCATTGGGTTGAGGAACGCGGCGGCTGGCTTGGCGAAGGCCATACGCGCCGGCTGATCGGCGTTGTCCGGTCGATCGAACATGAAAAAAGACGCGAGGCCGACCTCGCCTGGCGAGCGGAGAATGATGAATTAACCGGCGTAATGAATCGTTCGCAGCTTCGATTGAAGCTCGATGAAGCGCTGGCGATTGGCGCTGACCGGCAACAGACGGGCGCTTACCTCCTTGCAGGCATCGATGATGTCGGCGGCATCAACGCCGATTTCGGTTTCGACGTCGCCGATGAAGTTATCCTCGAATGCTCACGGCGGATGAAAGCCGAACTCGGCGATGGCGACCTTATAGGCCGCGTAGCTGGTACGAAATTCGGGATCTATCTTGGCGATGCCGACGACGAACGCGTGCGCGATGTCTGCGTGCGATTGCTGAACACTTGCCGCGCGAAAGTCATCGAAACCAAAAAAGGTTCGGTCGCCTCATCGATCTCCATAGGCGCTGTTGAAACGCCCCGCGACGCCGCCGACGCGCATAAAGCGATGGCGTGCGCGGAGGCGGCGCTCGATCAGGCAAAACGCCTCGGCCGGTCAAGCTGGTCGCCGTTCAGTGAAAAGACCGAGATCGTCTCAATGCGCCGGCGCAATACGCATATGTCGGACGTCATTCTGACGGCGCTCAATGAGCGGCGCGTTCGCCTCGCCTTCCAGCCAATTGTATCAGATATGGGTGAGGCGCCATCGAAATTCGAATGTCTCATTCGCATGCGCGCTGTAGACGGCCGCGAAGTGCCGGCGCCGGAATTCATTCCGGTCGCTGAAAAACTCGGGCTTGTTCATCTGCTCGACCGGCGCGTTCTCGAATTGGCGATTAACACGCTCGCGGCGTGCCCGAACGTTAAACTGAACGTCAACGTCTCGATGGAGACGGTGAAGGACCCCGTCTGGGCGGAAGGCTATCTCGCGGTCATGCGCGCCAATGAAGCCCTGTCGCGCCGCATCACGGTCGAGCTCACCGAAACGCAAGTGATCGACGCCATTGACGCCTCGATTGAATTTGTCACCGAGATCAAGAAAGTCGGCGCCTCCTTCGGCATTGACGATTTCGGCGCCGGCTACACGTCGTTCCGGAATCTGAAAGCGCTCGACATCGATATTCTGAAAATTGACGGTTCTTTCGTCACCGGCGTCGCCTCGTCGCGCGAGAACCAGCTGTTCGTTAGAACCCTTCTCGATCTTGCGCGCAATTTCGGCATGAAGACCGTTGCAGAATGGGTCGACAATGAAGCTGACGCCATGCTCCTTAAAGGTCTCGGCGTCGACTTTCTGCAGGGCTATCTGATCGGCAAGCCGGAAACGGCCCCGGCCTGGCTTCCTGACGGGGCGCCGAACGAAGCGCCGACGAGCCAGATGCGCGCGCTCGGTTAGCGCTCGCGGGATTTACCGTTCCTGTTCAAGCTTGGCGAGCTGGCGCTTGAGGCTGGCGAGTTCTTCTTTGAGCGAGTTCATTTCAGCGTTTGATTCATCGCCGGAAGGCGCCGGACCTGAAGCCGCCGCACCGCGCGAGCCTTGCTGATAAAAGTTCCCCATCGGCGAGAACATCTTCATGGCCTGATCGAACAGGGCCATATTTTGCCGCGCCATGTCTTCAAACATCTGATAGCCGGGCGTCGCTCCAAACGCATCCCGCATCTGCGAGCGCATCTTTTCCTGATTGCGCGAAAAGGTCTCCATGCTCATCTCGAGATAGGACGGCACAAAGGCCTGTAAATTATCGCCATAAAACTGGATAAGCTGACGGAGGAACTGTATCGGCAGGAGATTCTGCCCCTTGTTCTCTTCTTCGAAGATAATCTGGGTCAGCACCGAATGGGTGATGTCGTCATTGGTCTTGGCGTCATAGACCACAAACTCCTGGCCGTTTTTGACCATTTCAGAGAGGTAATCGAGCGTGACGTAAGAGCTCGTGGCGGTGTTGTAGAGCCGGCGGTTAGCATATTTCTTGATGACGACCGGATCGCCGGGCGCGCGGCCCTTTTTCTTCTTCTGGCCTTCGCTGTCCGTCATGGTTCCTCCCAAAAATGCTGCGCAGCATGAATTATTATGTTGCGGTGCAACAATTTTGTGCGCTTGCTAATCCAGCTATAGCATGAAATTGAAGCCCGCCCATCCCGGCGAACCGATTGTGATCGAGTTGCTGGAGGCGTAAGAGCGCGGGCGTATAGCGTCTCCGGCAAGTGCAAAGCCGCTAATTGCGGCGCAGCCGGTAAAATCGAAATTTTGAGGAGTTGAGAATGAGCGGGATTGTCATCGCATCGGCGGCGCGCACGGGCGTCGGGTCATTCGGCGGCGGGCTTGCAACGGTGCCGGCCGCCAAGCTTGGCGAGGTTGCGATCAAGGCGGCGCTTGAACGGGCCGGCGTTGTGCCTGGCGATGTCAGCGAAGTCATCATGGGCCACGTTCTCCAGACCGCTCAGGGCCAGAACACGGCGCGGCAGGCCTCGATGGGCGCCGGCGTTCCGCAGGAACGCCCCGCAATGACGATCAATCAGGTTTGCGGCTCGGGTCTTCGCGCCGTCGCTCTGGCGGCGCAGCAAATTCGCTGCGGCGATGCGGCGATAGTCGCCGCCGGCGGTCAGGAAAGCATGTCGCTTTCGCCGCATGCGACATTCCTCAGAACCGGGACGAAGATGGGCGACGTCACGCAGGTCGATACGATGATCAAGGACGGCCTGTGGGACGTTTTTAACGACTATCATATGGGCCGGACAGCGGAGAATCTCGCCCAAAAATATCAGATCAGCCGCGACGACCAAGACGCTTTTGCGGCGGCCAGCCAGAACAAGGCCGAAGCCGCAAAAGAGGCCGGCAAATTCAAGGATGAAATTACGCCGGTTGTAATCAAGACGCGCAAGGGTGAAACCGTTTTTGACGAGGACGAATATATCCGCGAAGGCGTGACCGCCCAGTCCATCGCCAGCCTTCGCCCCGCCTTCATCAAGGACGGAACGGTGACCGCCGCCAATGCATCCGGCATTAATGACGGCGCTGCGGCGCTTATCGTCATGTCGGAAGAGGAGGCCGGCAGGCGCGGCGTCAAACCGCTCGCACGCATCGCCTCGGCCGCTCATTGCGGCGTTGATCCCTCGATCATGGGCATCGGACCAGCGCCGGCGTCGCGTCTGGCGCTCGAAAAAGCTGGCTGGTCGCTTGATGACATTGATCTCATTGAAGCCAATGAAGCTTTTGCAGCGCAGGCTCTTGCCGTCGGAAAAGAGCTCGGCTGGAACCCCGACAAGGTCAATGTGAATGGCGGCGCGATCGCGATCGGCCACCCGATCGGCGCTTCGGGCGCGCGTATTTTGACGACGCTCATTTATGAAATGCAGCGCTCCGGCGCGAAGAAGGGTCTGGCGACGTTGTGCATCGGCGGCGGCATGGGCGTCGCGATGTGCGTTGAAAGCGCCTGAAAAAGCGCGTCCTGACGACAAATTTGGGAGAAGAAACGATGACAAAAAGAAACGCGATCGTAACCGGCGGCACGCGCGGCATCGGCGCCGCAATTGCTGTCGCCTTGAAGGATGCCGGTTGCACAGTTGCCGCGACCTATGCCGGCAATGACGAGGCCGCGAAAAAATTTCAAAGCGAGACTGGCATTGCGGTCTTCAAATGGGACGTCGGCGACTATGACGCCTGTAAGGCCGGCGTTGCAGAGATTGAAGCGGCGCAAGGTCCAACCGACATTCTCGTCAACAATGCCGGCATCACACGTGATGGTTTTTTTCACAAGATGAAGCCGGAACAGTGGCGCGACGTCATACGCGCCGATTTGGACAGCGTCTTCAACATGGCGCATCAGGTTTTCCTGGGCATGCGTGATCGCGGCTTCGGCCGTATCATCAACATCACGTCGATCAACGGCCAGAAGGGCCAGGCGGGTCAGACGAATTACTCCGCCGCCAAAGCGGGGATGATCGGCTTCACTCGCGCGCTCGCGCAGGAAGGCGCGTTTAAAGGCGTTACGGTTAACGCGATCGCACCCGGCTATATCGCGACGGACATGGTCGCCGCGGTGGGTGAATCCGTGCTGCAGAAAATTGTAGCGCAAATCCCGGTCGGCCGTCTCGGCGAGGCCGAGGAAATAGCTCGCTGCGTGGCGTTTCTGGCTGACGACCGGGCTGGATTTATCACGGGATCGGTCATTTCAGCCAATGGCGGTCAGTATATCGCCTCATAGGCGCATATTCGCCCGGATTTCGCCGCAAAATGCGATTATTAAAAGCTGCGCTCAACCATTTGAGCGCAGCATGGGGCTTTCTTAATTCCACGGGTTCAAGGCCCGAATAGTTTGCGATGACGAGAATTTGGCTCACGGCGATTTTCGCGGCGGCGGCGCTCATGGCGGCGCCGGCTTCCGCGCAATCCGTGAAGCCGGCCGGCCTCAGCGCAGACCCTTTTTCCGCCCTTGTCGGACGGCGCGCGCCGATGGAACGCCGTGAAGATCGGCAGGAAGCTGTTGAACGATATGTCGTCGCCGCCGAGGACCGTGTCTTCCTGTTCCAGCCGGGCGAACGCGAGGGACGCCTCAAATTCCTTTGTGGCGACAAGGACGCGACGATCGATTGCCTTATCGATGCTGAAACGCCGGCTGAAGAGATATTTATCCTGACGCCTTTGCGCGGCTCGCGCGGCGATACGATCTGGCGCAATGCGCGCGGCCAGACGATGTTGCGCCAATCATCTTATGGCGGTGCGACGATATTTCAGCGCGGCGACCTAGAAGGCCTCGCGGCCGCAAAATCCTATGGCGAGGACCCGCCTTTGGCGCTCCCGCCGGTAACGCTAGAGCGCGCCTGGTTTCGCGCCCGGCAGGCGACGGCAATCATCAGCGCGCGGATTGGTGTCCCGATAGTTTTTGACGTCGAAGAGGCTGAAGCGGACCCGGCGATTGATGCGCGTGTCCTCGGCGATGCGATCGCCCGGGTCGCAAAAGGCATGGACCGCGTCGGTTCTGATGCAACCGGCGCAAAAGTCATCGCTTCGCGTATCGCACGGGTTCTGTTTCGCAAGGGCGAAAAGCCGGCGCTAGCCCTCAATGGCGACGTCCTCTATGTGGACTACAATCCGGCGGGCGATGTCGAAGGCCGGCCGAGTTCTGCGGCTGTTGCGCGGTTTTTAGAGGAATCGCTTTAACCTCTCATTAGGTCTTGCGGCCGAATTGGGCGCTCATTGGGTCTTAAATGCGCCGCATTGGTCGTTTAGGGTCACTCCCCATGTTGAGGAGTTCAAGAGCGGCTTTGCTGGCGGCTGGCGCGATATTAGCGTTCGGTCTTGGCGCGCTAGGCTCATCGGCGGTCGGCGCCGACCCTTCACTCAAATCCCTGCGCGCCCGCGACGCTGAACTCGACGCATTGTCGCGGCAAGCGGCCTATACGAGCGAGGTTTGCGGCACGCGCGTCAGCGCGTCGATTGATTGGGGTTCATCCAAAAACTGGCCTGCAACCGAAAGCCTCGCCGACGCATGTGACGGGGCGCTGAGCGCGGTCGAGTCGCAATGCAGGGCCGGACGGCGCGGGCTCGTCACGCGGTTTGTCTGCGCTGGCGACAACTCGGGCGCATCGCTTTCGGGAAAGACTCTGCGCTATGGCGCATCGCCGCGCGGCGACGCCTATGCCGAAACTCTTTCCGTCCTGCAGTCTCATTGACGTTGAATTATTTGCGCACCGGCGCCATTTGATCGCCATGCGCATTATCCAATTTCCCACTCTTATGCTGTTGCTGGCCGCATGCGGCCGCGGCGCCCACACAGAAGTTGGCGAAATCAAGAATGATTTCGCCGGCAACGAGATCAAGCTTGAAGCCTTGAAAGACCCGAAGGTTGAAGGCGTCACCTGCCATTTGAGCTGGTTCGATCGCGGTTTCTGGGACCGGGCGGCGAAAGGCAACTGGTTTGAAAATCCGTCAAATTCATCAATCGCTTGCCGCCAGACGGGGCCCATCAAGATCGGCGCGATTGACCTCGACAAAAATGGCGAGGAGGTCTTTTCGCAAAAGCAGAGCCTAATCTTCAAGTCGCTCGCTGTCCGCCGCGTCTATGACGCGCAGAATAATACGCTGATCTATGTCGCTTATTCGAGAAAGCCGGTCGATGGTTCAGCGAAGATGTCGATTTCAAGCGTCGCGCTTTACGGCCAAAACGCTGAGATTCCACAGAAGAAATAGCAGGCTCACCCGACAATACTGATCGCGAAACCGTCATGTCCTTTGGCGCCGACTGTTTGCAAGACGCTCGTCGACAGCTGGGGTTTTGCAGCGGCGCTTTTCAGATAATCGCGTACGCCGGCGGCGTTCGCATCACTTGACGTTTCATCGGCGACCTTGCCGCCGCGCACGACATTATCCGCAACGATGATTGTTCCGGGCCGCGAAAGCTGCAGGCAAAGATCAAGATAGCGCGCATAGGAAGGCTTGTCGGCGTCGATAAAGATGAAGTCGAACGCCGGTTCGACGCTATCGACCATGGCGGCGAGCGATGTTTCAGCCGGCCCTTCAATGATGCGGACTTTCGATCCGGCGCCCGCTTCGCTGACGCTTCGGCGCGTCGCCTCGACGCTCACCGGATCAATGTCGAGCGTTACAAGAACGCCGTCATCACCGAGCGCGCGGGCAAGACAAACCGTTGAATAGCCGCCAAGCGCGCCGATTTCCAATATGCGTCTTGCGCCGGCGGCGCGCGCCAGAATTGGCAGGAAAGCGCCCTGCAGGGGCGAAACAGCGATGGCGGGGAGGCCCGCTTTTTCGGTGCGGTCAAGAACGCGATCGAGGACGGCGTCTCTCGCAAGTAGGAGGCTTTCGAGATAGGCGTCTACATCTTCAGGATTTGCGCTCATCAAAAACGATCCTTGCGCTTTCTAATCTCAGCAAAAACCGCAATTGCGTTGTCGCCTTCCATGCCGATGGCGCGTTTGAGCCCTGCGTCTTCGGCGCGCAGGAACGGATTGGTCGCGCATTCCTCGCTAAGCGTTGTCGGCACCGTCGCCTGTCCTTGCGCCCGCATCGCTTCAATCTCGGAAACGCGCTTTTTCAATGCTGCATTTTCAGGATCGACTGTCACGGCGAAACGCGCATTGGCGAGCGTATATTCATGCGCGCAGTATAATTTCGTATCACCGGGCAACGCCGCGACTTTAGAGAGAGACGACCACATATCTTCCGGCGTTCCTTCAAACAGCCTGCCGCAGCCAAGCGCGAAAATCGTGTCGCCGACAAAGGCGGCGCTATCATCGCGAAAATAATAGATGATGTGGCCGCTTGTGTGGCCGGGCGTATCGATGACGCGGGCTTTCGTGTCGCCTAGTGTGACAATATCGCCTTCCGCAACGGCTTCATCGACGCCTGGAATTTTGTCGCGCTCACCCTGGGGCGCGAAAATACGGCAGCCCCAGCGCTCCTTAAGCGCCAGATTGCCGCCGGCGTGATCGGGGTGCCAATGCGTGTTCAGGATATGCGTCAGGCGCCAGCCTTTTTCTTCGAGGACGGCATTGATCGCGTCTGCGTCCGGCGTGTCGATTGCAGCGACAGCGCCGCTCGACTTGTCTCGCACCAGATAGCCGTAATTATCGCTAAGGCAGGGAAATTGACATATTTCGATCGTCATGGCGGGGGTGCTATTCCTCAAATTGCGGCCAAACAGGCGGCGGCGTTCGGAAATTCCTTAATTCCTAGGACCTAGGATCGAAAACTACAAATGCGCACCGATATTCTCGATCTGAAGGAATTCTATCGAAGCCCGCTCGGCGCGGCGGCGCGCGGCTTCATCGGCGCGCGCATTGAAGAGGCATGGCGCGACCATGCCGGTCTGCGGATTGCGGGGTTCGGTCATGCGGAACCCTATCTCGCTGCGTTTGACGGCGCGGAACGCGCGCTTGCACTTGCGCCGGGCGGCCAGGGCGTCGTGCAATGGCCTGAGGGCGCAGCCAACCGAGCCGCGCTGGTCGGCGAAACCGGATGGCCCTTGCCGGATGCGTCAATAGACCGCTTACTGATTATTCATGGGCTTGAAGAATCCGCCGATCCGGCGCGGTTGATGCGCGAGGTCTGGCGCGTTCTGACGAGCGACGGGCGGGCGATTTTTGTTGTCGCCAATCGCCGCGGGCTCTGGTCAGCGTTCGATACCACGCCTTTCGCGCATGGCCGGCCTTATCTCAAACATCAGCTTGAAAGATTATTGCAGCAATCGCTGTTTCGGCCAGTCGCCTGGAGCACGGCGCTGCAATTCCCGCCTGTTGGCGCTCGCTATATGCTGCGCGCGGCAAAAACCTGGGAAGGGGTTGGCGCGCGGCTGTGGCCGGCCTTCAGCGGTGTCTTGCTCGTCGAAGCCGTCAAGGATATGGCGCGCCCTGTGGGGCTTGCCGTCCGCCAGCGGGCGCGCATCGGCGTCGGCGCGGCGGCGCGCCCCGCAGCGGCGAGCGCGCTCAATGCGAACCGAGCGTGCGATGGCGAATAAAGAGGTTGGTGTGACGAAACTTTTCGACAAGGCGGGGATAATCGGCGTCGGTCTCATCGGATCGTCGCTTGCGCGGGCTTTGGACGAGAAAGAACTTGCCGGCGCTGTCGTCGGCTATGATCTCGATGAGGCGGTCAGCCGTCGCGCTATGGAGTGCGGCGCTGTTAAAGCCATTGCCGCAACACTTGAAGAGGCGGTCGCTGGCGCCGACCTTGTCGTTATTGCAACGCCGGTCGGCGCCGCGCGCACAGTGGTGAGGGATATTGCGGCAATTGCGTCTGACGGCGCGCTCATCATCGATGTCGGGTCAGTGAAGGGCGCGGTCGTTGAAGCCGCCGCCGGTCTTTCCTCAAAAGCCTTCATCGTGCCGTGCCATCCGGTCGCGGGCACTGAGCAGTCAGGGCCGGAGGCTGGCTTCGCCGCGCTTTTCAGGGATCGCTGGTCGATCATTACCCCGCTTCCCCGCGAGGATGAGCCTTACCGCAAAGCGGTTGAGAAAGCGGCGGCGCTCTGGCGCGCTGTCGGCTCGGAAGTAGAGATAATGGATCACGTCCATCACGATATTGCGCTCGCGGTCACCAGCCATCTGCCGCACCTCATAGCCTTTACGCTGGTCGGCGCGGCGGACGATCTTGAATCGGTGACGGAGGCGGAAATCGTCAAATATTCCGCCGGCGGTTTTCGGGATTTCACACGTATCGCAGCGTCAGACCCGATCATGTGGCGCGACGTCTTCTTGAATAATAAAACGGCGATCCTCGAAATTCTCGGCCGTTTCAGCGAAGAACTTTCCTTATTGCAGCGCGCGATACGCTGGGGCGATGGCGAAACGCTTGAAAAAGTTTTTGCGCGCGGCCGCTCATTACGCCGCGCCATTGTCGAGGCCGGTCAGGAAAAAGACGTTCCGAATTTCGGACGTGATGAAAAAAACTGAAAGAGATATTGATGGACACTTTTGGATCGATATTGCCGTTCTGGGTTGTCTTTTTCGCTATCGCTGCGTTCTTCCTAATTCGCGTGGCGCGTTTTGGTTTTAAAGGCGCAATGTTCGGCGGACAAATTGTTGAGAGTTTCGGTCAGGTGGAAACAGACAAAGTCGCCTTTTTCTCTGGCCGTGTTCGAACGCATGTCATCGACAAGGGCGAGGAAAAGATTGTCGGGATGGAAGTGGTTTTTAGCGCACCATTGGCATGGCAGATGACGCCCGTCAGACTAACCGCAGCGCAGGCGCGCGAACTTGCGGCGCAATTGGCTGACGCGGCCTCTCACGCTAATTAAATCTCGTCCTCGTCCAGCTTCACCTGATGACCCCAAAGCCGGTGGACGTGCCACAGCACGTCTTCCTTGGTTTTCGGGTCGAGCAATCGCCCGTCATGGGGCGTGTGGGCGAGCGTGATCATCCGGTCGCCGTCAAGGTCGGCGGAGACGACCTGAATGTTCGGCTCATGCGCGCCGAGATCATACATAGCGGCGAGGCGTTCGCGCACGCGGCGGAAACCGCGCTCGTCATGGATCGCCGCGATATTGATGTGGCTTTCCTCCGCCTCGTCATGCAGCGCAAACATACGGAAATCGCGCATCACTTTTGGCGAGAGATATTGCAGGATGAAGCTCTCGTCGCGGTAATTGGCCCAGGCGTCTTTTAACACCTCGCGCCAGTCGCCTTTCCCGGCGATTTCCGGAAACCAGTCGCGGTCCTCATCGGTCGGCGCGGTCGAGATGCGTTTGATGTCCTCCATCATCGCAAAGCCGAGCGCGTAAGGGTTGACGCCGTAATAGCGCTTGTCGTCGAACTCTGGCTGGAAGACGACCGATGAATGCGAATGGAGAAACTCCATCACCGCGCCTTCCGAGATAAGGCCTTTGTCGTAAAGCGCGTTCATGATGTAGTGGTGGACGAACGTCGCGCAGCCCTCGTTCATCACCTTGGTCTGTTTTTGCGGATAGAAATACTGCGAAACGTTGCGGACGATGCGCACCAGCTCGCGCTGCCAGGGTTTGAGGACGGGCGAAGCTTTCTCGATGAAATAGAGAAGGTTTTCTTCCGGCAGCTTGATGTTCCTGACTTCAAGCTGGCGCTCTTCCGCATCATCATCGTCTTCTTCCATGTTTGGAAGCGTGCGCCAGATGTCGTTGAATGTTCGCTGCTCGTGTTCGGCGCGCGCGACCGCGCGCGCAAGCTTGTCGGCTTCTGAAAGCCGCGGCGGACGGTTGTAGCGGAAGACGCCCTGATCCATCAGCGCATGGGTTGAATCGAGAACTTTCTCGACCTCATCGAGACCGTATTCGTCCTCGCATTTGGCGATGTATTTCTTGGCGAAGTCGAGATAGGGCAGGATGCCTTCGGCGTCTGTCCATTGCCGGAAGAGATAATTGTTCTTGAAGAAATGATTGTGTCCGAAACAGGCGTGCGCCATCACAAGCGCCTGCATCGTCATTGTGTTTTCCTCCATCAAATAGGCGATGCAGGGATCGGAATTGATGACGATCTCATAAGCGAGGCCCGTATAGCCTTTCTGATACATCATCTGGTCGCGCGCGAAATGCTTGCCGAACGACCAGTGGCGATACATCAGCGGCATGCCGTGCGAGGAATAGGCGTCGAGCATCTGCTCGGATGAGATGATCTCGATCTGGTTTGGATAAACGTCGAGCCCGAGATCGTTCAACCCAATCTCTTCAATTGCGTTGTAGGTAGCCTTAAGGCGATCGAAGGACCATTCGCTGTCGGAGAAGAGGAGGTTGCTCACGCCGCCTCCCGCGTGTTCCTGGCGAACAGCTCCCGGAAGACGGGGAAAATATCCGACGGTTTGGCGATGCGCGTTTGCGCGAATGTCTTCCATTTCGGCGCGAAGGTGCGGTAGGCGCGCCACAGCTCCGCGCCTGAATCCTTGTCGGAAAAGACTTCCAGCTCGCGCTCGTCGAGAATTTCGATATAGGCGTAATACTGGCTGATCGGCATTACGTCCTTGTCGAGCATTTCAACGCAACGTTTTGCGTCGCCCGACTGGGTGTATCCGTCAGAGGCCTGCGCGACATAGATGTTCCATTCGCCGGCCGGGTAACGCTCTTTCTGCACTTCGAGCATTTTTTCGAGCGCGGTCGAGACGACCGTGCCGCCCGACTGTCGCGAATAGAAGAAGGTTTCCTCGTCGACTTCCTCTGCGTGGTGCGTGTGGCGGATGAAGACGACGTCGACGCGCTCGTAACGGCGTTTCAGGAAAAGATAGAGCAGCATGTAAAAGCGCTTGGCGAGGTCCTTCTCGCGCTCGCCCATCGAGCCGGAGACGTCCATCAGGCAGAACATGACGGCGGCGGTCGTCGGCACGGGCGTCGGCTCATAGGCGTTGTAGCGAACGTCCAGGGGGTCGATGAACGGCGCCCAGCGGCGGCGCGCTTCCATTTCTTCGAGCTTGATCAGCAGCGCCTTTTTCTCGGCGATCTCGCCCTCGTTCGGCGCGGCGATGCGCTCAAGCTCAAAAAGCCGCTCTTTCAATTCACTGACTTCGCGCGTCGAAGGGCGCTTCAGCGCAAGGCGGCGGCCATGCGCATTCCGCATCGTACGGATGAGATTGAGGTTTGTCGGCGATCCGGCGACGGTGATGCCGGCGCGCCGATAGGCCGTCGCTTTCGTTTCCTTCAGCGTGCGCTTGACGAGATTTGGAAGCTCAAGGTCTTCAAAGAAGATATCGAGAAACTCTTCCTGCGTCAGCGTAAACTGGAAATTGTCCTCGCTGTCGCCGGAATCCGAAGCGTCCTTGCCCTGGCCCTTGCCGCCCTGTTTCGGCGGTTTCTTGATCTGGTCGCCTTCGCCGAAGGTCTTGTTGCCGGGCGCCACCCAGTCGCGCGAGCCGCTTTCCGGATCGAGGCGAAAACGCGGCTCGGCGGTCGACTTCGACGGGATCGTAATCTTCTCGCCCTTGTCGAGATCCTTGACCGAGCGTTCGCGGATCGACTTGTTGACCGCTTCCTTGATCTGGACCTTCGCGCGCCGCAGGAAGCGCTGGCGATTGCCGAGCGACTTGCCCTTCGGGTTCTTGCGGCGGTCGATGAAGTGGAAGTGGTTCATCCGGCTATTCTTCGAACTCCTCGCGGACCATTTTCTCGGTTGATCGTGTCGGTCTCGAAGACACGAAACGGGAAAACAAATAGGCGGCGGCAAGACCTGTTAAAGCGGGCCACGGTTCGCGCGTAAGAATGCTCGCGGCGCCGCCAACGACCAAAATAGCGATTTCGACAAGCGTCAGCCACTGAAGGCGGGCTAATGCTGAATCGAGAGCGCGTGTCATTACCCAGCCTTATTGACCCGCATATACCATTCGACGAGGCGGCGAACCTGACGCGGCGTGTAGCCGCGGTGGGTCATGCGCTCGACGAAGCTTTCATGCTTCTTCTCGGTCTCGCTGTCTTTTTCGAGTCGAAGGAGATGACCGGAAGAAGGTCTTCAACCTGTGAGAACATCCGCTTTTCAATGACGTTGCGGAGCTTCTCGTAAGAGGTCCATGACGGGTTCTTGCCGGCGTTCGCCGCGCGGGCGCGCAAGGTGAATTTGACGACCTCGTTGCGGAAGTCTTTCGGGTTCGCGATGCCGGCAGGCTTTTCGATCTTGGAAAGCTCAGCGTCGAGCGTCTGGCGGTCGAGCAGCTGGCCGGTGTCCGGGTCCTTGAAGTCCTGATCCTCGATCCAGGCGTCGGCGTAGGCGATGTAGCGATCGAACAGGTTCTGGCCGTATTCCGAATAGCTTTCGAGATAGGCCTTCTGGATCTCCTTGCCGATGAAGTCGGCGTAGCGCTTGGAGAGATCCTCCTTGATGAATTCGAGATATTTCTTCTCGACCTCGTCCTGATACTGCTCGCGCTTGATCGCGGTTTCGAGCACATACATGAGGTGAACGGGGTCGGCTGCGACCTCGTCCGTGTCGAAGTTGAACGTCTCCGACAGCACCTTGTAAGCGAAACGGGTCGACACGCCGTCCATGCCCTCGTCGATGCCGGCGGCGTCGCGGTATTCCTGCAGCGTCTTCGCTTTCGGATCGGAATCCTTCAGCTTTTCGCCGTCATAGACGCGCAGCTTCGAATAGAGATTTGAATTCTCGTGTTCGCGCAGGCGCGTGAGTACGGAAAAACGCGCCAGCAGGTCGAGCGTTTCCGGCGCGCAAGGCGCGCTCGAAAGCTCGGAATTGTCGAGCAGCTTGCCGTAGATCTGCCGTTCCTCGGTGACGCGAAGGCAATAGGGCACCTTGATGACGCTGATGCGGTCGAGGAACGCCTCGTTGTTCTTGTTGTTGCGGAACTGGATCCATTCGCTTTCGTTAGAATGCGCAAGGATGACGCCATTGAAGGGGATCGGCCCCAAAGCTTCGGTGCCGACATAGTTTCCTTCCTGCGTCGCAGTGAGGAGGGGGTGCAGGACCTTGATCGGCGCCTTGAACATCTCGACGAATTCAAGGAGCCCCTGATTGGCGCGGCAGAGCCCGCCTGAATAGGAATAGGCGTCGGTGTCGGATTGCGAGAAATGCTCGAGCTTTCGGATATCGACCTTGCCGGTCAGCGCGGAGATGTCCTGGTTGTTTTCATCGCCGGGCTCCGTCTTGGCGATCGCGATCTGGCGCAGCTTCGAGGGATAGAGACGAACGACGTCAAACTTTGAAATGTCGCCGCCGAATTCATCGAGCCGCTTGACCGCCCACGGGCTCATGACGCCGGAAAGCCGGCGCTTTTCAATGCCGTATTTGTCTTCAAGCAGCGCCTTGAGATCGTCAGACTGGAAAAGGCCGAGCGGGCTTTCGAAGACGGGCGAGATTTCCTTGCCGGCCTTGAGGACATAGACCGGGCTCACCTCCATCAAATCCTTCAGGCGTTCGGCGAGCGAGGATTTGCCGCCGCCGACCGGCCCGAGGAGATAGATGATCTGGCGCTTTTCCTCGAGGCCCTGCGCGGCGTGACGGAAATAGGAGACGATCCGTTCGATCGTATCCTCCATCCCGTAAAAGCCCTCGAACGCCTTGTAGCGGCGAATGGTGCGGTTGAAGAAAATGCGCGACAGGCGCGGGTCTTTCGACGTGTCGATCAGTTCCGGCTCGCCGATCGCCTTCACCATCCGCTCGGCGGGCGAGGCGTATAGCATCGCGTCGTCACGACAACCGAGAAGATAATCGCGAAGGCTCATCGCCTCCTGCTTCACTCTCGTATAGCTCTCCGAAAATAGGTCGAATACGTCAAAAGACTCGGTCATGACCGTCACGCTCGCTTCCCTGTTGTGGCGCTCTCACCGGTGCGCCGCCCGCCGCTTACCATCCGCGCCTGTCCCCGAAACGCGGAAACAAAAAAGGCGCGGACCCGATCGGCCCCCGCCCAGAATTCTGAACAGCAATTTTTACTGCCTTCGCCTTTTTGCATCCCGGTTGCTCCGGCGCCCATGCGTAAATCACAATGGGACGCTCAAGACCTCCTTCCGATTGCCGCACATTCTTGATGTGGGTCGGAGATCCTCTTTCGCAAGCCCCTGACCGTTCAAAGGCCAAAGGCGTCTGGCTCAAACTGCACGCCATGCCGCACCCGGGATTGGAAGACTTTACTTCGCCGTTGTATTCGTTGCGCTTTTCGCTCCGTTAGTTGTCGCTTATCGCCGCGCAGCCGGGATCAGAAATCCCGTGCGGCCTAAGGTTAACGCCGTGGCGATTAACATTCGTTTTATTTGGTCCGCCGCGGCGCAATTTTGTTTCTTCAATTGATTTGAATAATGTAACGCGATTGCGGCGAGGATGCGACGAACTTCTGGCCTGCTGCGGCGCTTTTTCACGCTTGCGTCATTCGCAGCGTCCCTGCTCACGCAATAATCTTGCGCATCGCCATTTTCGGCGACATTCTACCAAGGTGGAAGCTGTCAACTCATTTTACCAAGACCTTAACGCCGCGCCGGAATGGGTGCAGGTCTGGGTGAATTTCATGGGCGCGGTCTTCGCGCTCGGTATTCCGTTCGTGTTAAAGCGCATTGAAGCGCGCCTCGCATTGCTGGTGATGGCCGTCACGATCCCGGCGATGATCGGCCTTCATAGTGCGATCGGCTATTCGCGGCTTTTGGGCGTTGTCCATGTTGTCTTGTGGACGCCATTGGCAATCTGGCTCTGGCGCCGCCGCGGCGACTGGCGCGCGAAAGAAACGCTTTCGGGCAAATGGATTGCGTTATTGTTCGCGACGATGATCGTTTCGCTCGCCTTTGACTATGCCGATGTCGCTCGCTGGCTATTGGGCGAGCGCGGCTGATGCCTGAATGGCTTGTTATCCTGATCGTCATTGCAATCGCGCTCGCAATTGGCGGCGCCGTCGCGTTCGGACGCAAGCGCCAGCCCTGCGCCGTCGATCCGCGCATTGACGATTGAAAAAAATTATTCCGCTTTCTTGCGAGCGTCGATGATCGGCTGGTAGGGGCCGAGCACATGTTGCGAGAGCGGAAAATTGTCCGCGAAGGGCGGGAACGGCGCATCGACAGGCTTTTTCGAACGGTCCGGAAAATCGCGATCGAGGCCCGGTTTTTCCGGGCGCGGCTGCGCATTGATGAAGGCTGCAACGTCAAAGGCTTGTTCGACTGTCAGCGACGGCGTTTCGAATGTCGCGCCAAAAGGCATATTAGCGTGGATGAAGCGCGCTGCGGTAATAAGCCTGTGCATGCCGGCGCCTGTATTAAAACTGTCGGGCCCCCAAAGCGGCGGATAGGCGTAGCCGCCGCCTTTGTTTTTAAGGCCTTCGCCATTCGCGCCATGGCATTGCACGCAAAATGACTGATAGACCTCGCGGCCCCGTTCGGGATCGGCGGCGCGCGCTGGCAGTGGCAATTCGGGCGATCCGCGGCCATTCAGATTGGCCGGCGCGGCTTCAGTGAGGAAATTGATATAGGCGGCCATCGCCTTGATTTCGCGAGAATTCTCCGGCAGCGCTCGCCCGTTCATGCTGCGCTCAAGGCAGCCATTGATCCGCTGCGTCAAATTTCGCGCTTCATTTTCACGCGCCATATATCGGGGATAAGCGTTTGACACGCCGATATAGGAAAGCCCGAAACGTTGACGGCCTGCGTCGAGATGGCATGAAGAGCAATCGAGACTATTGCCGGCGTAATGCATTTCCGGTTTTTCGGCCGACGGTCCGATCAGCGCATGCGTGTTGCGGATGAGCGCCGCGCCATAAAGAACTTCATCCTTATGGGGACTATCGGGCAGCGCCGTGGGATCGGGCCGCGGCCACTCCTCGTCAGCGCGCGCAGGAGAAGGGAACGCTGAAGCCAACAAGATTGCGGCTAATACTAAATTCGACCAGTTCGTCATGGGTGGAAGCTAGATTGGCGCCGGCGCCGGCGCAATGGCCCTGATTAGGCAAGCCGGCGGATTTGCCTTGATGGACTGCGTCTTTGCTGTTGCGGTTTGCAAGAAAATAGCGCTTGTTAAATAACAATAGCGGACTTAGGGCCGACGGAATACGGCAGGTCAGCCGTTTGGGCAGAGTGCGCGGACGCCGGGAGAATGAAATGAGCTGGAAAAATAGCAATACGGGGTATGGCTGGGCGGCGATCATCCTGCACTGGGTTTCCGCAGTCGGCGTCATCTGGCTTTATTTCCTCGGTGAAAATATTGAGCACGCCAAGGAAGATCGCCTGCCGCGCGAGGAAGTGCGCGCGCTTGTTGATTTTCACGCGTCGATCGGCGCGATATTTTTCATATTCCTGCTGGCGCGCATCGTTCTTCATTATGTGCAGAAACAGCCCGCCAAGCCTGACCAGCACCGCTATCTGAACATGCTTTCGACGGCGGTCATGCAACTCTTTTTGCTGATGATTGCTATCCAGATCGTCACCGGTCCGCTGACCATCTGGTCGATGGCGCGGCCGATCGAAGTGTTCGACTGGTTCGCCATTCCCTCGCCCTTTACGGAACGAAACCGCGAACTCCATGAAACCTTGGAGACCGTGCACGGCTTTGCCCCGAATCTTTTCTGGCCGCTGATCGTCCTTCATGTCGCCGGCGCGCTGAAACATCTCGTCCTCGACAAGGAACGAACCTCGCTCAGAATGATCGGGTTGAAACGCTAGGAAAGAGCTTGCGCGCGAGTTTGCGCGCGAACCGCGAAATAGACGGCGATGCTCGCAATCGCGGCGAAGAAGCACCAGACAGAGGCGCCGGCGAGGGTGAAGAACATTTCCGTCGCAATCGATCCGGCAAGTACGACTACGCCGAACAATTCGACAAGCCGCGCTCTTGAAATCAGCAAGGGGGCGACGGTCGACAGGACATAGAGCCCGATCAACGCTTCGCTCAGCGGATGCGCCGTCAGGTAATTGAGGTGATGGCTGGCGACCTCAACCGTATACGGACTGATAATTTGCACATAGAGGAGAACACCCGCCGTGGTGAGCCCGGTGATCAGCAGAGCGACGAGGCCGAGACGGCGATGGGCGCTGCGCTCCATCATGAACACCATGAACGGCGTCCACGCCGGCCAGAAGGTCTTGGCGATGAACACCCACGCTGCGACAAGCGCCGGCGTGGGCGTCTTTCCCGCCGCGACATCAAGCCAGATGACGCCTTCGATCGCCTGATGCACGGCGAAAATCGTCGGCGTCAGCGCGAACGGGAGGAGGCGCGGCGCCGGGCGCTGCGCGAGAGTCGCAGCGCCTACAACGGCGAGCGCGCCTGCCGCCGTGAAACTCGCTGTCGCCGAAAAGCACATAATCGAAACTTATCGGCGCTCACGCCGGCCAGCAATGGCGCGGCGGCGCCATTGCCGACGCTGATTGTTGTTCGCCGAGCAGGCGTTTGCTTTCAGCTTCGCCGGCGGAAGATCGGAAAAAGCGCGAATAGGGCTTGACCCGCGAGGCCGAGCGCCCCGCCAGGCGTCAGCCAGCGCATGACGCTTTCGCGCAGCGAAACACCGAGAGCAAGGCCGAGGATGAATTCAGCGCCCATCAACAAGGCGAAGGCGAGTGCGCCCATCAGCGCAGCGGCCGGCCAGCGCCTTACGGCGAAGCGGCGAACGAAAGCGCCTGCTGCGTACCATGATATTGCGAGCATCACCGGCGATTCGACTGCAACGGCGGCCGTATCGCCGATGCGCGGCGTAATGACGATCGTGCGCAGGGCGCCCAATGCAAAGCCGCACGCGAAGACGACAAGAAAATAGACGGCGCCCGCTTTCGCCGCGCGCCGCGCGTCGCCGCCCCTGTCAGGTTTCATGGCGGCTGAGCGCGTCCTCAATCAGCTTCGCGGTCGCTTCAGCGCCGTAGATTTTTGCAAACGGCCCCATGCGCGGGCCTTCATGCTGGCCGAACACGACCTCGTAAATCGCTGAGAACCAGCCGCGGATATTTTTCTCAAATCCATTCTGCTTGCCAGCGTCAAAGGCCGCGGTCTGATAGGCGTCTTCTTCCGCGCCGTCGCCAATTTCCTTAAGGCGCGCGGCGAGCGCAACGAGCGCTGCGCGTTCTTCCGCGGTCGGCGCCCGATAGGATTTCTTCGGCTCGACGAAATCCTTGAAATAGCGCGCGGCATAGACAGTCATAGCATCCGCCGCGGCAAGCTCGTCCGCCGACGCGTTCGGCCGGTATTTGCGGATAAAGCCTTTAAGGACGTCCGGATCGCCGCCGACGGCGTTTACGAGCGTCAACAACATCGCGAAGGAGACCGGCGTAGAAACGGCAGGCGGATTGCCGCCGTGAATATGCCATGCCGGATTGTCGAGCGCCTTGGCGCCTTCCTGCGCGGGATATTTTTCGACATGCTGCCAATATTCGTCGAGCGTTTTCGGGATGATGTCGAAATAGAGCTTCTTGGCCGCTTTCGGATTCTGGAACATGAAAAGCGAAAGGCTTTCAGGGCTCGCATAGGTGAGCCATTCCTCGATCGAAATGCCGTTGCCTTTCGTCTTGGAGATTTTCTTTCCTTCTTCATCGACGAAAAGCTGAAAATTGAAACCGGCAGGCGGCTCGCCGCCAAGCGCCTTGACGATGCGGTTGGATAGACGAACGGATTCGGTGAGGTCCTCGCCGGCCATTTCATAATCGACGCCGAGCGCGAACCAGCGGCCGGCCCAGTCGGCCTTCCATTGCAATTTCGTATTGCCGCCGCCAACGGCGATTTTCGTCTTTTCGCCGTCTTCATCCTCGAAAACGACCTCGCCGGATTTTGCGTCGATCTCAAGCATTGGCACGTAAAGAACGCGGCCTGTCTTCGGCGACACCGGAAGAATGGGCGAATAGGTTGCGCGCCGCTCTTCGCCAAGCGTCGGCAGGATGATTTCCATCACCGCGTCATAGCGCTCGAGAACGCGCATCAGCGTTTCGTCAAACCGGCCGGACTTGTAGCATTCGGTTGACGAGACGAATTCATAGTCGAAGCCGAACTGGTCGAGGAAATCGCGCAGCAGCGCATTGTTATGATGCGCATAGCTTTCATGCGCGCCCCACGGATCTGGCACGGCCGTCAACGGCTGCTGCAGATAGCGCTCCAGCATTTCCTGGTTCGGCGCCTGCGGCGGGAATTTTCGCATCCCGTCCATATCGTCGGAAAAGGAAATGAGCCGCGTCTTGCGGCCGGTCATCAATTCAAAGGCGCGCCGGACCATTGTCGTGCGCGCAACCTCGCCGAACGTGCCGATATGCGGCGGCCCGGAAGGGCCATAGCCGGTCTCGAACACGACCGGTCCGTCATGCCCGGCGCGCTCCATGCGTTTTTCGAGCTTTTTCGCCTCTTCAAACGGCCATGCCTTTGCGGCTGCGATCGCGTCTGGGGAAAAAGTGCGGGCGGTCATGATCTGTCGTTTCTTCGTCTTCGCAGATTTGTCTAGTCCATTCCCGGCAAAATGAAACACCCTCGCCGATTTCATCACAGGATGTTGCGGGCGGCAGGCCGGACCGGTAGGTTCCGCCCGCCTATTCAAGGAAGGATCGATCATGTCCGCGGACGCCGCCCCGAAGCTCACGCCTCAAGAAGCGATTATCTATCTGATGGTGATGGCGTCAGCGTCAGACGGAAGCATGTCCGAGCGCGAATTGCGTTCGATCGGCCGCGTCGTCAGGTCCTTTCCGTTGTTTTCTGATGAAGATGAAAACGGTCTTGTAGAAATGGCGGAGGCCTGCGGGACGCTGATGGCGTCTGATGACGGTCTCCACAAGGTCTTAACCGCCGCTTCCTCAGCCTTGCCGAAACATTTAGGCGAGACCGCTTACGCTGCGGTCGTCGACGTAATAACTGCGGATGAAAATCTCGATCTTACGGAAATCCGCGTGCTTGAGCTGGTCCGCAATGCGCTGAGGGTCGGTGATGAGGGCGCGGCGGCGATCGAACATGCGGCCCGTGCGCGCCATATGACGCTCGACGCCGTCTAGAGCAACTTGCGTTCAAGCTGAATCGCTTCGTTGCTCTATGTCTTTGTTCGGTCGCATTTTCTGACGATGAACCGGTTCCCGCTTCGCCGGAAAATGCTCTTGGGCGCCAAGCAAGCGTCAGCCAAGAACAAGTTGGCCTACGCTGGCCACGACGAGCGCGACAATCAAGTTTAGCGCAAAGCCTTCGCGCGCCATTTCCCGAATTGTAACCCGTTCGGTTGCGTAGATGATTGCGTTCGGCGCGGTCGCGACAGGGAGCATGAAAGCGCATGAACACGAAATTACCGCCGGAATCATCAATATTTCGGGCGCCATGCCAGCGCCGACGGCTACGGCGGCCAGGATCGGCATTAGCAGGTTAGCCGTTGCGGTGTTGGATGTGATTTCCGTCAGGAATGTGACGAATATGCACACAGCGAGCATCATCCAGAATGTCGGCAGCTTCGCGACGCCTGAAAAGCTTTCGCCGATTAATTGATCGAGCCCGCTCGCCCTGAACGCGCTGGCGATGCAAATGCCTCCTGCGAACAGAAGAAGCATGCCCCACGGGATGTCGACTGCCGTTTTCCAGTCCAGAAGCGCGCCGCCCTTGCCGTTCGGTATGAGAAACATGGCGAGGACAGCAAGGACGGCGACTGTTGAATCGCCGGCGGTCTTGATCGCCAGCAATCCGGTCCAGCCGCCGAAAGGCTCAGCGCGCGTAATCCACAACACCATCGCGCCAAGAAAGACGAGCAGCGTTCGTATTTCGTCCTTGCGCCATGGGCCGGTGTCTGGAAGAGCCGGAGCCGAAACGCGTGAAAGTGCGCGCGTCAGGTAAATCGCCATCGCCGGCACGCCGATGAGCACGACCGGGACGCCGACCCGCATCCATTGCGTGAAGGAATATTCTGCGCCGGTCGCTTTTTCATAAGCGTCGGCAAAAATGAGGTTGGGCGGCGTGCCGATCAGCGTGCCGGCGCCGCCAAGCGAGGCGGCGTAGGCGATGCCGAGAAGAAGCGGCGCCGCAAGACGCTTGTCGCCGCCGCGCCCAAGAATAGCGAGCGCCATCGTCGACAGCATCAGCGTGGTTGCTGAGTTTGAAATCCACATGGAAAGGATTGCAGCGGCGGCCATGAAACCGAATATGAGGCTGCGTCCCGAACCGCCGAAAAGGCGGATCATGTAGAGCGCAAGCCGTTCATGCGCGCCGCACCGCTCGAGGCTCTTTGACAGCATGAACGAGGCCATCAGCAGAATGATGACGTAAGAACCAAGCGCAGCGGCGGCCTGTTTTTCATCAAGCACGCCAGCAAGCGGAAAAAGCGCAAAGGGCGCAATCGAAGCGGCGGCCAGCGGCATTGCTTCGCTCACCCACCAGAAGGCGGTGAGAACAGTGATGGCGATAGTCCATGCGACTGGATCGGCTAACCCGCCGATATGGGCGCCGGCGCCGGCAAGCGCGCCAGCAGCGATCCCCATGATTATGCGGCTGATATTCATCCGTGGATTAAGAGGCGATTGATCTTTCCTGTCCAGTTGCCAGGCGCCTTGCCTCAGGCGCCTCACCTGCGATAGCGAGGCATCGATGGTCGCGATTTACAAAATTATGGGAACAAGAGACTGGGCGGCGGCGCGCGCCTCTGGAATAGTCGCGCCAGCCCCGGTCGACGCAGCCGACGGCTATATTCATCTTTCTACGGAGGAACAGGTGCTGGAGACGGCGCGGCTGCACTTTGCCGGCCGAGATGACCTTGTCGCCGTTCAGTTTGACGCAAATGACTTTGACGGCGCGCTGAAATGGGAGGCCTCGCGCGGCGGCGCGCTCTTTCCCCATCTCTATGCGCCGTTGCCGGCGCCGAAAGCAAAAATTGCGCGCCGGCTCGTGGCCGCGGCTGGCGGCGCCTATGCATTCGGCGAGGCCTATCATGACTGATCGGTTGGCGGCGCGCCTTGGAACGCGAGCGGTAAGGCTTCTGGAGCCGGAAGCGGCGCATCGCGCGACAGTGCGGCTGATGAAATCGCCGTTGGCGCCGCGCTTTCGCGTTAAAAGCGATCCGTCGCTTGCGGTTAGCGTTGCGGGGCTCGATTTTCCGAACCCGGTTGGGCTGGCGGCGGGCTTTGACAAGAACGCAGAAGTTCCAAACGCGATGCTTGGTCTTGGTTTCGGCTTTGTCGAAGTTGGCGCCGTGACGCCGCGTCCGCAAAAAGGCAATGCGCGCCCGCGCGTCTTTCGCCTGCCGGCGGATGACGCTGTCATCAACCGTTACGGCTTCAATAATGACGGTCTTGACCGGATTGGCGCCCGCCTTCGCCGCCGGCGGCGGCGCGGCATTGTCGGCGTCAATCTCGGCGCCAACAAGGACAGCGAGGATCGCGCCGAAGATTACGTCACATGCCTGAAAGCGCTCGAAGGGCTTGTTGATTTTTATACGGTGAATATTTCTTCACCCAACACGCCGGGTCTTCGCGCGCTTCAGGATGCAAAGGCGTTGGATGATCTTTTGAGGCGGGTATTGAAAGCGCGTAACGGTCTGGCCGGGAAAACGCCGGTTTTCCTGAAAATTGCGCCGGATCTTGCCGACGCCGACAAACAAGATATCGCCGCCGCCGTAAAAAAACATAAACTTGACGCGCTTATCATTTCAAACACGACAATCGAACGCCCCGCCTGGCTGAAAGGGCGTCATGCGAAAGAAAAAGGCGGCCTTTCGGGCCGGCCTTTGTTTGAGCCGTCAACAGAACTCTTGTTGGAATTCTATCAGGCGTTGAAAGGCGTGACGCCGCTGATCGGCGTTGGCGGCATATTTTCAGTTGACGACGCCTACCAGAAAATCACCGCTGGGGCGTCGCTTGTTCAGCTTTACACGGCGCTTATTTATGAAGGGCCGGGGCTCGTTGCCGATATCGTAGAAAAATTACCGGCAAAGCTTAGGGCCGAAGGTTTTTCGAGTCTTGAGGAAGCGGTCGGTTCAGCGCTTTGAAAATTCCCGGGCGATGCGCGGCATGAAGATCCACAGCGTGCCTGCGCGTAATAAAAAATAGGCTGTGAAGGCCGCCCAAAGGCCGTGATTGCCGAATGATTTTTCGAGCAACAACGTCAATGGCAGAAAAACAATCGTCGTTATGATCATGCCGTCGCGCATTTCCTTCGCGCGCGTCGCACCGATGAAGATGCCGTCAAGCTGAAAACCGGCCGTCACGACAAGCGGGCTCATGATCACCCAGGGGAGATAAGCGTCGGCCGTTGTGCGAATGGCGCCGTCCGGCGTCAAAAGCCCGACAAGCGCGCCGCCGAGCAGCCAGTATGCGAGTGAGAAAATCGCCGCCGACGCGATCGCCAGAATGAAAGTCGCCCTGACCGCATTTTGATATTTTACCAGACCTTGATCCTTGTCTTTCATGCCAATGGCGCGGCCGACAAGCGTTTCTGCGGCGATGGCGGTTCCATCAAGCGCCAGGCCCGTGAACAGAAACAATTGCATAAGCGTCTGATTGGCGGCGAGCGTCACATCGCCAAAGGCGCCGCCGCGCTGCACGAACCACGCATAGGAAGCGGCAAGCAGCAAGGTCCGGATGAAAATGTCGCGATTGACGCTGAGCGTCCGCTTCATTTTGTCGGCGCTAAAGAGATCGGCGATCCCTTCTTCAGGCCAATGCGATTTGACGCCGCCATGTTGCGCCATGACGAGGATCGAAAATCCGGCAGTGACAAAAAACCCGGCGATCTCGGCGATCATTGTGCCGAGCGCGACGCCTGCCGCGCCATGATCAAGATTGATGACGAAATGCCAGTCGAGCGCAATATTCAAAAACGTGATGAAGACGCTCGCCGCCATCAAATAATCGGTGCGGCTTCTCGCCGACAGCCAGCCGAACAAAGCGTAGGTCGCGAGTGCGAAAGGCGCGCCCCAGATTCTGATCTCGAAATAGCGCCGCGCAGCGCTGAGCGTTTCATCGCTGGCGTTTGAGCCGAGCCCGAGCAGAGGAACGGAAAGGTCCGCAATTGGTTTTTGCGCGACCAGAAGCGTTGCGCCAATTGCACCGCCAAGCAGGACGCCGCGCATAAGGGCGGCGCGCGCTTCCGCCTCATCATCGGCGCCGGCCGCTTGCGCGACGAGGCCTGCAACGCTCATGCGGATAAAGCCGAATGTCCAATAAGCGAGTGAAAAAATGACCGCTGCAAGCCCGACCGCGGCGATGTCGAGCGGCCGTGTTGAATGGCCGAGCGCCCAGACATCTGCGGTCCCTAGCAAAGGCGTCACTGATGCTGCGATCGACGCCGGCCAGGCGAGTTTCAAAACCTCGCCATAGGGAAGGGTGTCGCTGGAGGAAAATGTGGCTTTGTTCATGGAATCAGAGCGGCGCGGCCCCGCTTCAATTACACGTTTGACGGGCAAGGGAAATCCGTCCCGGCGCCCTCGCGCCAGCTTCGGTTTGGCGATAGGCTGGCGATTACGCGCACTCCGCAATGACGCCCGCAAAAGAACAAAGGGGAGGGTCGCCATGCTCCATTCGCACAAACGCTTACTGATTATCGGCGCCATGGGTGCGGGGGCGCTCGCGGCGTGCGCCGTCCCTGCCGGTCCAGAACCCGCCATCCGAACGGGCGACGCCACCAAGGCGTCATCGCCTGTCGCTCAACAACCCGCAAAATCGCCGCAAAAAAAACAGACCGGAAGCATTTCCGCGTCCAATCCGGCGATTGTCCTTTGCAAGACCAGCGTTTCAAATGCGCCGGTTGCTGATGCTAATGGCGTAATCGACAGCGGCCCGCTAATCGAGGTTGATGAAGTCATACTGGCGTTGATGCCGGCGACCAATAGTTGCCTTTCTTCAGGTTATGGCCAACGCAACGGCAAATTGCACCGCGGCATTGATTATTTTTCGAAGAATGGCGGTGACGCGCTTGCAGCCGGTGATGGCGTAATCATCGAGAAAAAAACGCGCGCCGATTTCGGAAATATGATCGTCATTGATCATGGCGCTGGCGTTTACACGCGTTATGCGCATCTTGAAAAATTCGCCGGCGGCCTCGTTGAAGGCGCCAGCATAAAGCGCGGCGCCGATCTGGGCCCCATCGGATCGACTGGCGCAACCAGCGTGCGGCATCTGCATTATGAAGTAATGTCCGGAACCTATGTTTCCGGGGCCGGCTCGTTCGGCCTCAAGACGCTTGATCCTTTCGCCTTGCCGCGGGCTGGCGCGTGAGCGAAGAAAAAACGCCTCAACGCCCGCAAAATTGGCGCGACTGGCAATCCCCGCCGGGCGGGACCGGCAATGAATTCGATAATGCGGAAATCGGCGCGCTCGCCCATCTTTATCGCGGCGAAGTTTATCGCTCGACGATCTGGCGGACGCGCCTTGATGCCACGACGAACTGGTCGGTCGTCACGCTCGGTCTCGCCATGTCGATCAGTTTCCAGAATCCAAGCGCGTCGCCTCTGCCGCTATTGATGGTCGGCATTTTAATTTCGGTGTTCTTGATGCTCGAGGCGCGCCGTTATCGCTATTTCAATGTTTGGCGCGCGCGCTGCCGCTGGATTGAAACGAATTTTTTTGCGCCGATGCTGCTCCGGTCATCGCGCCCCGAACCGGGTCACTGGCAGGACGTGCTCGCCCATGATTATCTGACGCCGCAATATCACATCAGCCTGTGGCGGGCGCTCGGCCGCCGCCTTCGGCGCAATTACGGCTACATTCTTTCCTTTCAGGCTCTCGCCTATATGGGCAAGATTCTGGTGCATCCGGAGCCCGCGCATTCAATCGACATTATCCTGAAGCGCATGGAAGTCGGGCCCATCCCGGGACTGGCGGTGCTGATGTTCGGCCTTTTGTTCCACGGCTCGTGGATCGCGCTCGCCTTCCACACGCGTCAGGCTGACCGCGCCAAACACAAAGGCGAAAAAGGCGCCGGTATGGGCTAACACGGCCCTTGCTCGCGGGCGCGCCAATGCTTAGCAAAGGCGCGGCATGACCCTTGAACTTTACGACACCATGACGCGCCAGAAGCGCGAATTCACGCCAGCGGACCCGGCGCGCGTCACCATGTATGTGTGCGGGCCGACGGTTTATAACCATGCGCATATCGGCAATTTCCGCGCCGCGGTTGTGTTCGATCTCTTGTTCCGGCTCTTGCGCCGCCGCTATGGCGACAGGCATGTCGTCTATGCGCGTAATTTCACCGATATCGACGACAAGATCATCAAGACGGCGCGAGAGAGCGGCGAGCCGATAGCGGCGATCACCGCGAAATACGCGAAGATCTATTCGGACGAAACCGCAGCGCTGAACGTGCTGACGCCGACGCAGACGCCTTACGCAACGGATCATATCGCGGAGATGATCGCGCTCGTTGAAAGCCTCGTCGAAGACGGCTTTGCCTTCGCCGCAGACGGCCATGTCCTGTTTTCCACGGCAAAATATTCTGCCTACGGAAAATTATCCGGCGTCTCGCGCGACGACATGCTTGCCGGGGCGCGCGTCGAAATTGCGCCCTATAAGAAGGACGCCGCCGATTTCGTGCTCTGGAAGCCGTCATCGGAGGACGAGCCCGGCTGGGAGAGCCCATGGGGCCGGGGCCGGCCGGGCTGGCATCTTGAATGCTCAGCGATGATTGAAAAGAATCTCGGCCGCACGATCGACATTCATGGCGGCGGCCAGGACCTAAAATTTCCCCATCACGAAAACGAAATCGCACAGTCCGCTTGCGCGCATGAGGGGGCGCCGCTGGCGCGGTATTGGCTCCATAACGGCTTTCTCAACATGGGCGCTGACAAGATGTCGAAATCGCTCGGCAATGTGGCGTTGCCGAAGGACTTGTTGAAAAAGCATCATGGCGAAACATTGCGCCTTGCGCTCCTCTCGGCGCATTACCGCCAGCCGCTTGAATGGACCGATGCGCTGATCGAGCAATCGAAAAAACAGCTCGACCGATTCTACCGTTTGTTACTGGAAGCCGCGCCCGCTGAAAATTTGGATGCGCCCGAAAGCGTCGTTCTTGCGCTTGAAGACGACATGAATACGCCTGAAGCGATCGCCGGCCTGCATGAGCTTCGCGATATCGCTATGCAAATGGAAGGCGAGGCGAAAGCCCGCGCCGCCGCGCGCTTGAAAGCCGCCGGCAATCTGATGGGGCTTTTGACCGTTCCTCCAAAGGACTGGTTCCAAGGCAGTGTTCACGCCTTCCCGGGCACAGGGCAAGTCACAATAGAAGGCCAACCCGTACGTGTTCGCGCCGAGGTTGCGCCCGGCCACACGGAAGAAGAAATCGAAGCGAAACTCGCTGAGCGCGCGGCCGCCCGCAAGGCGAAAGACTTTGCGACGGCCGACAGGATTCGCGACGAGCTTGCGGCGGCGGGGATCATCATTGAAGACGGACCAGCCGGCGCAATCTGGCGGCGCGGCTAGAGCGCGTTCCCGAAAAGTGTGAGCGGTTTTCGGGGAGAACGCGCAAAAAATAAGGAATCTAGAGTATGTTCGCGGCGGTGATTAAGGAGAACATGCTCTAGATGCGGCTCATTGAAGCCATATTCCCGGCGAGCCGCTTTGACGAGATCAAGAGCGTTATCGAGGCCGCGGAACCAACGCATTTCCGTATGCACAAGAATGGCGATCAGGGGATCGCACGCGTCTTTTTCATCGAGAATGGCGCGCAAGAGCTTGTCGATGCGCTGCAATCGAAATGCGAGCACGAAAAGGATTGGCGCATTCTTGTCTTGCCCGTCGAGGCGACGGCGCCGAAGCCTGAAGAGCCAAGCTCTGAAGAAAAAAATAGGCGCAAGGAAACTGCGCTGCGCGAGGAAATCTATGATGACGTTTCGTCAGGCGCCGAGCTGACAGCGAATTTTTTTGTGCTCACAATCGCCTCGACGATTGTCGCGGCGATCGGGCTCAACACCGACAATGTGGCGGCCGTCATCGGCGCCATGGTGATTGCGCCTTTGCTCGGCCCGATTCTGGCGGTGACGCTCGGCGCGACGCTGGGCGATCTCAATCTCATCGCACGCGCCGGACGCAACGCAGCAATCGGCCTGACGATCGGCGTCGGCGCGGCGGCGCTGATCGGCCTTTTGGGTGCGGTCAATTATGACAGCCGCGAGTTACTGAGCCGCACCGTCGTCGGCCTTGATTCAATGGCGCTGGCGCTCGCCGCGGGCGTTGCCGCCGCGTTGTCAATCGTCGCTGGTGTTTCCTCCGCGCTGGTCGGCGTTATGGTGGCCGTCGCTCTGCTGCCGCCGGCGGCCGCGATGGGCCTTTTCATTGGCGATGTGGAATGGGCGTTCGCTGCGCGCGCCGGCCTTCTCCTCTTCGTCAATGTCATCTGCATCATGATTTCGAGTCAGGCAGTCTATTTCTGGAAAGAAGTAAGGCCGCGCACCTGGGTCGAACAGAAGAACGCCGCGCGCGCCATGCGTATCAATGTCACCGCGCTTGCAATTATGTTGCTTGCCGCGGCGGCGATCATTCTTTTTACCCCGACCGGGGTTATGCCGAATAACCCGGTTAAGAAAAAGATTGGCGACGCAGTTGAAGGGGTGCGGGGCGAATGACAAAGCCTGTCGAAGAATTTCAGGCCTTCGATCTTGACGCCGCAAAAAGCGCATTCGTGCGCGACGGCGTCGTCGTTATCCGCGGATTTGCGAGCGCTGATGAATGCGCCGCCCTAAAGGCGCAAGCTCGCAAGATAATTGAAGGTTTTGACTTCGGCGCGCATCGCACCGTTTTCTCGACAACGACGCAGTCGCATGCGGCGGACGATTATTTTCTTTCGTCGGGCGGTGAAATCCGCTGTTTCCTGGAAGAAGGCGTTGTCAATGAAGAGGGCGGCCTTCTAGTTTCAAAAGACGCGGCGGTTAACAAGATCGGCCATGCGCTCCATGACCTCGATCCGGTTTTTTCTGCATTTTCCCGCTCGCAGAAAATGCGCGCCGTTGCAGAATCGGTCGGCGGTTTTCAGGATCCATTGCTGTTGCAATCAATGGTGATCGTGAAGGCGCCCAAAACCGGCGGCGAAGTGACCTGCCATCAGGATTCGACTTTTCTCTATACTGAACCTGAAAGCTGCGTCGGTTTTTGGCTCGCGCTTGATGAGGCGACAAACGAGAATGGCTGTCTTGAATTTATCGCCGGGGACCCGGAAGCGCCGCTCCGCCGGATTTTCCGCCGGGCCGGCGCCGGAACGGAAATGGAAGTCCTGACGGAAGAGCCTTATCCCGAGGAGCAGCGCGTCGCCGTTCCGGCCAAAATCGGCGACCTTGTTATTTTTTCGGGGCGAACGCCGCATATGAGCCGGGCGAACCGTTCGTCGCTGCCGCGCATGGCCTATACGCTGCATCTCATTGAGCGAACCGCGCATTATCCGGAATGGAACTGGCTGCAGCGGCCGCGTGAAATGCCGCTCCGGAGCTTTGAGCGCTAGCCCGCCTTCTTTATTTTGCCGGAGCGCCACGCATCCATCGCCTGGCTGATGGCGAATGTTTCGCGATATTTCGGCGATTCTGACGGGCGCGGCGGGTTCTCTGCGGTGAGCGCCATGATTTCTGCAAGCTTGTTGTGCGCGGCGCCCGCTTGTCCCGCCCCAATATAGGCGTGGAGTTCGACAAGGCTGTCGGAAAGCGGGTCGTCGGCGCGAATTACGAAATAAGGCTCGTCCGCGGCGAGATCGTCATAACAATCGAATTTTGATGGGTTTGCCTTTGAACCGACAAGAGAAATGGTCATGACGCCGCCTGCCTTGAATAACTGCAAATTTCTTCCTTGCGGTGATTCTATTTTGCTTGCGACGGGGCGGGGAAAAGCATGGCGCGGCAATCCGCTGAATTAGCGGTAAAAGGTCGTTTCCTGTCCCGAGAAGCCCCAGGGGTCCGGGAGGTCAATGCAGGAGAGAATATCGCCGCGCGCTTCGATTTTCATCAGCGGCGGCGCGCCTGTGGAGGTTTGCGGCTCGATTTCCAGAAGCAGGACGCCGTTCACTTTTGGGCCGACAAAATTGACGCGTAGATTTTGATAGCAATAAACCTCGCCAGGGCGAACCTCGGCGAATGCTGCGTTGATGCGTCCGTTCATTGCTTCAAAAGTCAGGAAGTCGCGCGCCGCTTCGGCTTTCTCGTCCTTAAGGAACGGGTTTAGCGCTATCATGTTCGGCATCAGCGATTTGACGCGGCCATGCAGCGCGAAAATGAGTTTGCCGGGGTCAATTGAATCCGGCGCCAGCGCGACGGCGCTAACTTTTGAGGTGCGCCCGTTGTTGGCCGCATCGGTAAACCATACGCCTTGCGCGGCGCCCTTTTTGTCAACAATCGCCGTGCGGCAGGCGTCTTCGCCGCCAGCGCGGCGGATGCCCCATGCGTCGCCGAGCTTTGCTTTCCATTCAGCTGCCGTTCGTTCGGGGAGATAGTCGAGCGGGCATTCAATGCGGCTTACATCCGACGCGATCGCTTTCAGCACGGCTTCTGGCGCAGATATGGCGCGCGCCTCCGCGTAGGTATTCGATTGATAACGCTCCGGCCGGTCGAATTGCGCCGGCGTTGCACGCGCATCTTCAAGCATAACGTCAAAACCGTTCGCCGTTCCGATCGCGTCGCCCTTTTTGACGCGCACCGCCGTCCTGATTGCAAGATGATCGGGCCCGCCAATTTCAGCGAATGATTTCAGTCCGCCCGCGCGTCTCAGGATCGAGGCGTCGATTGCGTCGAGATCGTCGTAAACGAGCGAAACGGAATCGCAGACTGAAAAATGCACCGACCAGATTTCGCGGTCGGCGCCGCCGTCGTCCTTGCGCAGCGTCCGGCGTTCGATCGCCGTAATGTCGGCTTTTGCGGGCGCGAGGGCGGTCGTTACACGCCGGTCGAAGATCGTTTTTCCCTTGCGCGTATTGAGCCGGATCGCCGGCGCCGGCAGCGGTTCGCCGGGCGCTGTGACGCCGCCAAGCGGCGAAATCGAAATGATGTCGTCTATGGGCGCGAATGGGCCTTCGAGAGGGGGCTCGCCGCTGGCGCATGTTTTCGTGTTGACGGCGCTCGCCGCGGCTTGCGCCGTTGCAACATCAGAAACAATGCGTTTTCCGGCGCCTGGATTGAAAATCGCGGCGCCGAAAAGGCCGGCGACTGCAAAAGTCGCGGCCAGCCGGAGATAGTAGTCAGTCCCCGTCATGCGATCCGAGCCCCTCTCGCCCCCAAGCGCCGTTACAAAATCGCGGCCGCGCAGGGCCGAGTCAAGAAAACCCGCCCCCACGGCGCATTTCAGGCGTGCGGGCGTTGCCGATCCGCCGCAGCGGAGCGCCGCATTAACCCTGCTCGACAGGCGTGCGGGCTTGAAGGATAGTGCGGCAAGGCGAATTGGACGGGGAGAGTTCTCCAAAATGGTGAAATGGCGTGGACGCGAAAAAAGCACGAATTATGAGGACCGGCGCGGCGCGATCGGCGGCGCGGGCCTCTCCGGCATCGCCATCATGGCGCTTCGCTTCGTCCTGACGCGCTGGGGGCTTGGCGGCGTTGCGTTCCTTGTCGCGGGATATTTCGCGTTGAGCGCGGTCGGCATCAATCCGCTTGTTCTTTTAAGCGGCGGGGGTGGCGGATCAGGCGGCGCGCCCTCGGCGGCCGACCAGGAGGCGTCCGACTTTTCGCTCGTCATCCTCAAGGAGACCGAAGACGCCTGGACAAACGAATTCTCCAAAGCAGGCTATCAATACCAGCCGACCAGCATCGTTTTTTATACTGGCGGGACGCAGACCGGGTGCGGTTACGGACAAGCAGCGGCGGGCCCCTTTTATTGTCCGGCGGATCAGAAGGTGTATCTCGACACGAGTTTCTTCAATGAACTCAAAAGCCGGTTTCACGCAGGCGGCGATTTCGCCAACGCCTATGTCATCGCGCATGAGGTTGGTCATCACGTGCAATTGCTGACCGGCGTTGCGGAAAAGGTTCGCCAGGCGCAGGCGCGAACAAATGAATCTGGCCGCAATCGTCTGCAGGTGATGATGGAATTGCAGGCCGACTGTTACGCCGGCGTCTGGGCGCATGACGCGAACCGGGAAAATATTCTCGAGCCCGGCGATATTGAGGAAGGCCTTCGCGCCGCTAGCGCCATTGGCGACGACACGTTGCAGCGTAACGCCGGCCGGCGCGTCACGCCGGAAAGCTTCACGCATGGCTCGTCAGAGCAGCGCGTCCGCTGGTTCACGACCGGCTACAAGACGGGTGATGTCGATCAATGCGACACGTTCGGCGCGCGCGATCTTTAGCGATGATCTCTAGTGGACGAGACGACGCTCATGCGGGCTGTCGAGCGAGAAGGCGGGAATGTCGACTTCAAACGCGTCGCCTTCCGCCGTCTCCATAAGATAGCGGCCGACCATCATGCCTGACGGCGTTGAGAGCGGCGCCCCCGACGTATATTCAAATTGCTCGCCCGGCGCGATCACCGGTTGTTCGCCGACAACGCCGACGCCTTTTACTTCCTCGGTCATGCCTTTGGCGTCGGTGATAAGCCAGTGGCGGCGGATAAGCTGAACACGATCATTCGACTGATTGTCGATCTTGACCGTGTAGGACCATACATAAAGGTCGTCCGAAGGATCCGATTCCTTGGCGAGATAGGCGGGGCTGACGCTGACGCGGATGCCGTTGGTCACGCGCTCATAACGCATGTCCTCAAGATGTCTTCGCGCCGGCTTTGCGCGCGCCGATCTTATTTTAGCCTCAGTCATCGAATTATCCTTCGCCGCTCGCCCGGGGCCGACACTAACCCGCTCTCCCGCGCGCGCTCAAGGCGCAAGCGACGAAATGATGTGTATTTAGGACAGCGCTTGACCGAAGCCGCGCGAACCGCTTCATGATCACCGCGCAATGAACGAATTTTTCGCCAATGGCGTGCTCAACGCCGACCAGATTTCCGCTGCGATTGCAGCAGAGGCGATTCTCCTTGCACGGCCTTTGGGCGCCAAGCAACTGCAACCGGCCTCACTTGACCTCACATTGGGGCGGCGCGGATGGCGCGTTCGCGCTTCGTTTTTACCGGCGCCTGGGCGGCCGGTTTCCGACCGGCTATCGGGCGATCTCATGATGCATGAGATCGATCTGACGAAAGGCGCGGTGCTGGAGCGAGGCTGCGTCTATCTCGTCGAAATCGCCGAGCGCCTTTCCTTGCCGGCTGAAATTGCAGCGAACGCCAATCCGAAAAGCTCAACCGGCCGCATCGATGTGTTCGTCAGACTCGTCATCGACGGCGTTGACGGAAAGCGCGTCGCCTTTGACGAAATTCCGGCGGGCTATGACGGTCCGCTCTATGCAGAGATCAGTCCACGGACATTTTCGATCATCGTGCGGGAGGGCTCGAGCCTTAACCAGCTTCGCCTGAAGAAAGGCGCGCCGCGGCTTGCCGATGGCGAGCTTCGCGCGCTTCATGGAGAAACGCCATTAATCGACGGCGATGCGGGTGCGGACATTGAAGGCGGCATCGGACTAAGCGTTGATCTGAAATCTGGTGGCGCGCCGGTCGGCTGGCGCGCGCGCCGGCACGTAGCGCTCATCGATGTCGATAAGCCAGGCGCCTTGAAAGCGGAAGATTATTTCGAGGCCATTGCGGCGCCCGCATCGGGGTTTATCATTCTCGATCCGGATGAGTTTTACATTCTCGCCTCGCGCGAGGCCTTGTCGATACCGCCGGACTACGCTGCGGAAATGACGCCGATCAGCCCCGGTCTTGGCGAATTTCGCGTTCATTATGCGGGCTTCTTCGATCCGGGTTTCGGCTGGTCGGAATATGGCCCTAATGGCAGCCGCGCTGTGCTGGAGGTGAGAAGCCATGACGCCGCTTTCGTGCTTGAACACGGCCAGCTTGTCGCCCGGCTGGTCTATGAAAGAATGGCGGCCCGGCCGGCGGCGCTTTACGGCGCCGGGCTTTCTTCCAACTATCAGGGCCAGGGGCTAAAACTCTCGAAGCATTTCAAGTAGGAGCGCGTAACCATGCTCGATCTTCTCGCCATCCTCTATCTACAGGCCGCCGGCGCGGGCGCCGCGCCGGCGACGCGGACCTTTGATCCCTATCTTCTTTGCGTCTGCCCCGACATTGACCGCACAAAGATCGTTCGCTTCAGCGGCTACGTTTCAGACGCGCAATTAACGATCGCGCCGGATGGCAAGAGCGTGCTCGATAGGCAGGCGACCATTTTCGAAAGCGTCAAAAGCGCATCCGACCTCGGCGACAGGGTCAAACTCTGGCACAATATCAAGCCGGAAAAATGCGGCCTCAGTTTTGACTATGGCAAGCGCTATGAAATCGTCGCAACGAAGATCGACGACAGGGTCGAAACCAATGCCTGCCTGATGGGCAAGGTCAGGCCGTCGCAGCTTCCGAAAGAAAAATAACGGCGAGATTGTTCGCCGGCATTTCATGCAGGGCGGAAAGCCGCATGCCCGCCGCCTCGGCGAGCGGAACGATATCGCGATCAAGATCCCTGACGCCCCAGCGCGGGTCGCGAGACTTTAGCGAGGCGTCGAAGGCTTCATTCGATGGCGCGCTGTGAACGCCATTGCGCGCAAACGGCCCGTAAAGGAAAAGCCGTCCGCCGGGTTTCAAGATTTTGCCGGCGCCGCGAATGAGCCCCTTGGCCGCGCCGAAAGGCGCAATGTGAATCATGTTGATGCAATAAACGCCGTCGATCGGGCCGATTGCGCCTTCCCAGCCGGTCGCGCTGGCGTCGATGGCGTGCGGCGGAGCGATGTTTGAGAGTTTCAGATAATGCGTCCACGCCTCTATTGAGGCGCGCGACGCCATGTCGGGATCGCCGGGCAGGAAATGCGCCTTGGGCATTGCGGCGGCGAGATGCGCGACATGCTCGCCAGTGCCCGACGCGATTTCGAGAAATACCCCATGTTCCGGCATTTCCGACATGAAGACGTCGCGAATGACGTCGCGATTGCGGCTCGCGGAGGGAGAAAACAGCCGGTCGCCCACTTCGCCGCGTTCTTCAAGCGCAATCTTTTTCGGTTCGGATTTGTCTGTCACGCCGAGCACCTCGCCCCGCCAAGCACGCAAAAGCGCGAGCAATGGGGATGATTGAGTTTGACGGGCTTCGCCGCTTCGCAAAGCGTTGCGCCCATTTCGAACTGAGGATCATCGACGATGAGCGTGCAGGCGACAATGGCCGGCGCCGCCGCGCCCTTGCGCTTGATGATCATCCGCGCATTCGCGCACATCACATCAGCGGGTGATTTTCCGAGAATGGACCAGCATTCGGTGGTGATTTCCGGTGTGTCGCGGGCGGCGTCCATTTCCGGGAAGAGAATAAGGTCGCCGGGGTCCATTGCATTAATAGGCAGGCTGTGCGCGGCGAATAATGCAGCGAAGCCGGCGCGCGCCTCCGCCTCGCTTTCATTCCAGAGCGTGCGGCCGGCGACGGCGAGCTTCACGCCATCTCCCGCAAGCGCCTTCATGCCGTCAAGCGCTATTGCGAAAGAGCCTTCGCCGCGCTCCTCGTCGTTTTTTGCTGGCGTGAAATGATCGAGGCTGACGCGAAGCGAAAATTTGCCGCCGAATTCGGCGGCGAGAGCCTTGGCGCCTTCGCGCATTTTAGGCCGCATCGCCGGGCGCATTGCATTTGTCAGGATGAGGACGTCAAAGCCTTTTTGAAGAGCTGCGCGGCCCATTTCGATTATGTCCGGATTCATAAAGGGCTCGCCGCCCGTAAAGCCGATCTCGCCTGCGCCCAACGCTTCCGCCTCGGCGAGAAAGGGCGCGAACTCCGCCGCCGTCAGATAGGAAAGGCGATCATTGGTCGGCGAACTTTCGATATAACAATGCGCGCATTCAATATTGCAAAGCGTGCCTGTATTGACCCAAAGCGTTTCAAGCCCGGTGAAGGGAACGCTCGCGCGTTTCGCGCCGTCGCGCGTTACGTCGGGGTCTTGAAATTTGCCGGCCGGTAAAAAACCGGCGGCGTCTGGTCCGTCAGCCAAAAACTTTTCTCGTCATTTGCGCAACGTTGAGCAAAAAGAAAAAGCCGGCTCCGGACAAGGCCGGAACCGGCTCTCACACGATCAATTGAATGTTATTGAGGGTCTTTATCGACCGGCGTTCCCCAGATGGCGTCGTCTTCATAGACGGTGTCGGATTTCGGCTTGTTAAGCGGCGCGCCATATGTCGTCTGCGGCCGTTCGCCCGGCGCTAGCGATTGCTGCGTTTCCTGATACTTGGCGTCTACGGGCGGCGCACCGACAGCCGGCGCCAGCAACGGGCCGGGCTCGTCCTTATGGGCGAGGCGCCAGACAGCGTTTTGCAGGCTCGCCGAGGCTGGGTTGTAGACCTCGCCGCGGAAAATGACGTCGGTCGTTGAAACGTCGGCGTTGTAATAGGCCTTGTTGAAATTCTTGCGCGTCTTGATGACAGCGCCTTCAAGGCTGAGGCCGCCATAAAGGCCGCGCGAGCGCGAAAACGCCAGAATGTCCGTGGTCTGAGCTTTGGCGCCGCCGCCGACCGGGCCAAGCGCGATTGAAACATCGCCGCCGAGCTTCACCGATGTCGAAAGAAGATGCTCCATGCCGCGCTCGGTCATGACGAGGAGGACGGATTCTGATTTTTCAGCGCCGGCCTGAAAGCCGAATGAAAAAGAGCCGATGGCGTAGAAAACAGGCTGCGACCAGGTGCCGTCCTTGTTGCGCGCGACCATGATCGCATCGCCGCCCGAGCCGCCGAAAATGAAACCGGCGCGCAGCGATTGCGGAATGATCACCATCGCTTTCGCCTGATCGGCGAGCGACCACATCGGCTCAAAGGCGCTGTCGGCGGCGAAATAGCTGATCGTCTCGGCGGCGTCATTGACGAGGTCGATCGCTTCCTGGCGCTTGTCGCCGGCTGAAGCGGGGCTCGCGGTTAACCCCGCGACCGCGATCGCCGTAATTGCAAGGCGGATCAGGGTTTTCATCATGTTTGGCGCTCCTTCTCACTGGCGGCGCGCGCCCTCTGGCGCGCGGGCCTTGAAAACTCTCGCCCTCATCGCCCCGAAAAGACGGCGATCCAAAGGCGCTCCTGGTGAATTCTTGGAGAGGTTCGCAGGCTACGTCGAGCGTTTCGGACCTGAAATTTTCTGGAATTTCGGCTGCAAGTTCGATGGATGGGCCGCGCTTGACAAGAACCGGCCCGCAGCGGATCGATTGCGGGCGCGAATAATCTCGCGGGTATGATGTAATGGCAGCCTGTCAGCTTCCCAAGCTGAACGCGCGGGTTCGATTCCCGCTACCCGCTCCAATACGCGAGCACGCCAGCAGAAAAAGGCGCGGAGGTTTAAATCCGCGCCTTTCGTCAATTCCGAAACTGTATCTTCCGCCTAGTGTTCAACCGGCGCGTCGGCGGAGCCGTTATTATCGCCTTCTGCAGGCGCGTCCGCGCCGTCAGCAGGCGCTTCTTCCGCGGGCGGCGCTTTCGCCTCGGGGAGCGGCACGGGATTATCTGACAGCGTTCTTAAATAAGCGATGATCTGCGCGCGCTGTTCGGCTTTCGGGAAATGCTGGGCCATCGCCGTGCCGGGAACATAGCTCTGCGAATTTTCCAGAAACTTGTCGAGGCGGTCATAGGTCCAGTCGCCGCCCGCTGCTTTCAGCGCCGGCGTGTAATTGAAGCCTTCATGGCTTGCGACCGGACGGCCGACAACGCCCCAGAGGTCGGGGCCGGTGCTGTTCGGGCCGCCCTTGGTGAGGTTGTGGCAGGATTTGCAAAGCGCCGCGCGGCGCTCGCCAGCCTTCGGGTCGGCGGTAGCAAGCAGCGTGTCGAAATCGACGGGCGCTTCTTTTTCCACACTCGCGCCTTGCGCATATTCAACCGGATATTGCGGGAACGGGTTGCCGTGCGCTTCTTCGCTCTTGCCATGATGGCCTTCGCCGCCCATGAGCGCGCCGGCAAGCTGGGGCAAGCCGAAGAAAAGCAGCATCGCGGCAAGGCCTGCGGCCGCGACCTTGTTGAAAAACAACGGGTCTTTCATCTAGAGCCTCTGATCTGGTCGTCTGTCCGGACATGCCGGCCAGGTCAGCCGACGGGTTGGCGCGCCTTTTACCGGCGCTCACGCGGTCAGGCAAGAAAGACGAGAGGCGATTCGCCGCGGCTGATGGGCGCGGCATTGCGGGGCCCGCCGCATGCGGATCGATTAGGCTCGGGCGCGGATTGAGGATGAGGTTGAAATGGGCGCGATCGCCTATCAGGGGGAACCGGGGGCGTATTCCCACATGGCGTGCGAGGCGTTCGCGCCGTTGTTGACGCCGCTTGCCTGTCCGACCTTCGAAGAGGCCTTTGCGGCGGTGCGCGAGGGCCGGGCGGCGCGCGCCATGCTGCCTGTTGAAAACTCGCTCGCCGGCCGAGTCGCCGACATTCACCACCTGCTCCCCGATTCCGGCCTTCATATCGTGGCGGAGCATTTCGTGGCGATCCGTCACCAATTGCTGGCGCGAAAAGGCGCGAAATTGGCCGCAATCCGCACAGTCAAAAGCCATGCAATGGCGCTCGGCCAATGCCGCGGCTTTTTGCAGAAAACCGGCGTGCGCGCGGAAATGGCTGGCGACACCGCAGGCGCGGCGCGCCTTCTTTCGGAAGCGGGCGGCGATGATGAAGGCGTCATCGCTTCGCGCAAGGCGGCTGAAATTTACGGCCTCGATATTCTTGCTGAAGACATTGAAGACGCCGGCCACAATACGACGCGCTTTCTTGAAATGGCGATCGACCAGCAAGACCCGGGGCGCGAGGGGCCGATCGTCACGACCTTCGTTTTTCAGGTGCGCAATATTCCCGCCGCGCTCTACAAGGCGATGGGCGGCTTTGCGACCAATGGCGTCAACATGACCAAGCTTGAAAGCTACATGCTCGAAGGCGCCTTCACTGCGACGATGTTCTATGCCGACATTGAAGGTCATCCCGAAGACGCCAATGTCAAACTGGCGCTTGAAGAGCTCGCCTTCTTTTCAACGCGCTTCAAGATTCTCGGCGTTTATAAATCAGCGCGCTCGCGCTGACCTCATTCATCGCTATCAGGTTGTTCTTTTTGCGGAGATGCCGGCGGCGCATGCAGCGGGCTGCCGCCATTGTTGAATGTGGCGCCGCGTTCATCGACATTTGTCGTCACGTTCACTTCAATATTGCGCGGCATGAAGGCGAGCCAGACAAGCGCCAGAAAACCGATGGTAATCAGCGCAGACGAGAGCCATTTCGGCATGGCGAATACTCCCCGTAACCCCGCCTGAAGTATAGGAAATAAAGGCTCAAAGGTCGAGCGCGCGCTAATCCTCCGCCCAGCGCTCAATGAGACGGCGGGCGATTGTAAAGCGCGGCGGCAGGAAAATCCCGTGCCGGCTCTCGCCGGCGAGGAGCGCCTTGACGTCTTCACGTTCGACCCAGCGCGCTTCCTCGATTTCTTTTTTGTCGAGCGTCAGTTCGCGCGCTTCGGCCTTGGCGATAAAGCCCATCATCAGCGAAGAGGGGAATGGCCATGGCTGCGAGAATTGATAGCGCACATCGTCAAGCGTGACGCCCGCTTCTTCTTTCAATTCGCGCGCCGCGCATTCTTCGGGCGTTTCACAAGGCTCAATGAAACCGGCGAGCGCCGAGAGAAAGCCGGGCGGGAAATGCGGGCCGCGCCCCAAAAGGCAAGCGCCGTCATGAATGGCGAGCACGATCGCCACAGGATCCGTGCGCGGGAAATGCTCGCTCTCGCAGGAAGGGCAGACGCGCTTGGCGCCGCCATCGGCGATTGATGTCATTGCTCCGCATACGGCGCAATGGCCATGACGGCGATGCCATTCAAAAAGCCATCGCGCCTGACCGATAATGGCGAGGTCGTCATGGGGGAGTTCGCCGCCCGCCTGTCGCAGCGGCATATATTCGCCGAGTTCTGCGAAAGGCGCGCCGTCCGCGGAGGGCGCCGCGGCGGAAAGATCGACGGCGAAATGGGCGGCCTCTTTCAGCATGCCAAGGAAAACGAAAGGCGCAGAGTCCGGCAATTCGCGGCGCGCCTCGATCGCCAGAAACGCTGCGCGCCCGCCCGCAACAAGCGGATCGCCGCGCCACAGCGGCAGGATTACGCTTTTCGGATCGGCTAGTCTTTCTTCAAGAAACCCGGCCTCCGAGCGCTTTTCGCTGGCGCGATCGAGGCCGTTTCCGGCGAAAGTGCAGGCCGAACTGACAGTTTTCATCGTTCAAGCAATCCAGGATTAACCAGACTTTCAGCGATTGCCGCTAAATCATGCCTATCGGGCGTTGCAGGAAATGCAAGCATCGCCAGCAAGGGGGATCTCATGCCGTCAGTCACGATCCGTAATGTCGATCCTGAAGTGCATCGCCGTTTGAGGATCAGGGCCGCCATGAACGGCCGGTCGATGGAAGGCGAAATACGCGCCATTCTCACCATCGCGGCGACGCGCGCCAATCGAGAAAAGTCTGCTGAAACGGACAATTCCGGCCGCGTTGTAAACGGCGCTGGCGCGGTTCAATCCTCAACAGAGGAAGCCGACATCGCGCTCACCAAAAATGATGCGATCGCCAAGGTTCGAAAGATCATCCGCGAACAACAGACCGAAGACGCAGCCTGATCGGCGTTGCTGCCTGAAAACGCCGGCGCCTCTTCTTTTGCAAGCGCTGCAAGCATCGATGGCGTTGCTTGCAGCTTTCGCGTGACGCGCCGGAGATGCTAGCGCCTTAATAGGCCCAATCCCGCCGGCATGCGGATAAGGCCGATGATCAAGGCGCATACCCAGGAAATGCACGCCGCGATGAAAAGCGACGGCGCCTGTTTCAGGATTTGCGTCCCGTCGGCCGACCATTCAATCGGGGTGTAGATGCTGAGCGGCGTGAACAGGTGAAAAAAGATCGCGCCGGACATGGTGACAAAGGCGACGCCGGCGCCGAACCACTGCGAAATTTTCATCGCCTGAATATTCTTTGTAAGGAGGAAAATGACCGGCAGACCGATTAGCAGCAATGACGCCGTCAGCTCCGCCGAACCGATGATCCACGGGCCCGCCGGATAAAAAAGGTCGATCCCCGACCAGTCGCGCAGCGTCGTGAAGATATGACGCGGCGTCGGGTGGCCGGTGAATTTAAACCGCAGGGAGTCGAGGAAAACGCCGGAAATGAACAACCCGCCGATCCACGGAAATATTCGCGCCAGAAAACCCATAAGTCGCCCCTTTGATCTCAAACGCCGCCCTTGCGGCGGCGCATCTCTCCTTGCCGCTCCTCGTAGCATGATCCGCTATTCGCCGTGATCACGAAATGCGCGCTCGTGATCACGGCCTTGCAATCGGGACCGCGAGCGAAGATATAGACCCCCGGAAGGCTGGCGGACGGACCCCTCGCCAACCCGGTCAGGTCCGAGAGGAAGCAGCCGTAACGAGTTTCGGTTCGGGTCGTTTCAGCCTTCCACTTTCCGCCATTCCCCTGAAAACCGGCGCAATTTCATGAAAATCTTCCTGACCGGCGGCTCTGGCTTTGTTGGCGCCGCCGTCGCTGAAAAGCTGTCGCCGAGCCATCAGATTATCGCGCTCTCGCGCTCGGAGAAAAGTGACGCGGCGATCGCAGCAAAGGGCGCAAGGCCGGTGCGCGGCGATCTTGAAAGCGTTGCGGCCGATATGATTGCGGGCTGCGAAGCGGTAATTCATTGCGCCGCCTTTGTGGAGGAATGGGGCCCGCTTGAGGCTTACGAGCGCATCAATGTTCAGGGAACGGAGCGCTTGCTGCAAATGGCGCGTGCTGCGGGCGTCAAACGTTTTGTTCATATTGGCACGGAGGCGGCGCTCTTTCATGGCCAGCATATGCGCGAGATCGACGAGACTTATCCGCTGGCGCCGAACTCGCCCTTTCCCTATTCGCGCACCAAGGCGCGCGCGGAAATGGCGGTCATCGCCGCCAATGCGCCTGATGCAGGATTTGAGACGATTGTCATTCGCCCGCGGCTTATTTGGGGCGAGGGCGACGCGACCGTGCTTCCCGTCGTCAAGGCGATGGCGGAAGAAGGAAAATTCGCCTGGATCGACGGCGGCAAGACCGAAACCTCGACGACCCATATCGACAATCTCGTCGCCGCGATTGAATTAGGGCTTGCGAAGGGAAATCCGGGAAGCGCCTATTTCGTCGTTGACGGCCCGCCGGGGCCGTTCCGCGAATTCTTGCGGCCCTATCTCGCGACAGCCGGCGTCGATCTTCCCGAAAAGACCGTGCCGGGCGGCGTCATCCGGATGTTCGCCAATCTGACCGAACCGCTCTGGCGGCTCGCAGGCGCGAAATCGCCGCCGCCGATCACCCGATTTACTGCTCACATTATGAGCCGCGACTGCACCATCGATGATTCAAAAGCGCGCGCCGAGCTTGGCTACCGTCCGGTCATCAGCGTCGATGAAGGCTTGCGGCGGCTCGCCGGCGCATAGTCCGGCTTGTGGAAAAATAGCGCGCCTTGCGAGGCCCCCCGGCGAGTGGATAATGACCCCTATGTCCGCCGATTCCGCACCCGCTCCTTATCAGGTTCTCGCGCGCAAATATCGCCCGCAGAGCTTTGACGACCTCATCGGCCATACGGCCATGGTGAAGACGCTAAAAAACGCCTTCGCCACGGGACGGATCGCCCACGCCTATGTGCTGACGGGCGTCCGCGGCGTCGGCAAGACGACGACGGCGCGCATTCTGGCGCGCGCGCTCAATTATGTCGGGCCCAATGGCGAAGATGACGGCCCGACCATCGACCTCTCGGTCGAAGGCAAGCATTGCCGCGCCATCGCCGAAAGCCGCCACCCTGACGTTATCGAGATGGACGCGGCCTCGCGCACCGGCGTCAACGATATTCGCGAACTCATCGAAGGCGTCCGCTACGCCCCGGTCGAGGCGCGCTACAAGGTCTACATCATCGACGAAGTGCACATGCTGTCGACGGCGGCGTTCAACGCGCTTTTGAAAACGCTCGAAGAACCGCCGCCGCATGTGAAGTTCATCTTTGCGACAACCGAGATAAGGAAACTTCCGGTGACGGTCCTGTCGCGATGCCAGCGTTTCGATCTCCGCCGCATCGAGCAATCCGAACTCGCCGATCACCTCGCCGCCATTGCTGAAAAGGAAAACGCCAAGGTCGAACGCGAAGGGCTGTCGATGATCGCCCGCGCCGCCGAGGGTTCGGTGCGCGACGGGCTGTCGATCCTTGATCAGGCGCTCATCCAGCGCACATCCGGCGATGACGCGGTGACGGCGGAGATGGTGCGCTCGATGCTTGGTCTTGCCGACCGCAGCGGCACATGGGCGCTTCTTGAAGCTGTCATGGCGGGCGAGGCGAAAACGGCGCTGTCTGAATTCCGCAATCAATATGATGCAGGCGCAGACCCTTCCGTCATTTTGCGCGATCTTTTGCAGCTTGTGCATCTTCTAACGCGCGTCAAAGCGGCGGGCGCCGATGCGGCGAGCCATGGCCCCGCTGGCGAGGCGGACGCGGAACGCGCCCTGAAACTCGCCGAAGCGCTGCCGATGGGCGCGCTGACGCGGGGCTGGTCCCTGCTGATGAAAGGCTTGCAGGAAACGCAAACGGCGCCTGATCCCGTCGCCGCCGGCGAGATTGCGCTTATACGCCTTGCTTTCGCCTCGGACCTCCCCACCCCAGACGAGGCGCTCCGTATGCTGAAGGATGGCGGAAGCGTTGCGGCGCCGCCGCGTGGCCCGCGTGCGCCGTCGCGCCCTTCTTCCGGCCCTTCCGGCGGCGCATCCGCCGCCTTCGATCACGAGCCGCGTTTTGCGCCCGCCGCGGCGCCGTCGGCCGGACCCAAACTTTCAACGCTTCAGGATATTGTCCGCCTCGCTGAGGCGCGGCGCGACCTTAAATTCAAGGTCGAGCTCGAAAGCTATATTCACATCATCGCTTTTGACGAAGGCCGTATTGAACTGCGCCTTCACGATAATGCGCCGGGTGATCTCGCCAATCGCATGATCCAGCGCCTTCATGACTGGACGGGTAAGCGCTGGAATGTCGTCGTCAATGCGCAAGAAGCGGGGCGCGACACGCTCCGCGACGCCAGAACGGCGGAAGTCGTCGCGCATCCCTTGGTGAAAAAGGCGCTGGAATTGTTCCCCGACGCAGAAATTGTCGCGATCAGGGACCGAAAAACGGACGCGGCGGAAATCGCCCAACCGCCGGACGAAGGCCCGGATGGCGAACCCGATGAAGAAGACGAAGTGGAGTAAGCGGTGAAGGATATCGGCGAATTGATGAAGCAGGCCGGCGAGATGCAGAAAAAACTCGCCGACGCGCAGGAGAAAATCGGCGCCCTTGAAGTTGAAGGCCAATCCGGCGGCGGCATGGTCAAGATCGTCGTCAACGGCAAGGGCTACGTTAAAGCCGTCGCCATCGAACGCGCGCTGATAAAGCCGGAAGACGGCGAGGTCCTTGAAGATCTGATCGCCGCCGCGCTCAATGACGCCAAGTCAAAACTTGAAACAAAGACGCAGGAAGAAATGAAATCGCTGACCGCGGGCCTGCCGATCCCGCCCGGGATGAAGCTGCCGTTCTGATTGGGTCGCTACACAAATATCATTTGAAAATTTTGGCGTCGGTCTTCGCGCCGAAGTGATCGACTGTGTAATGACGATTGCGGGCGTATTGGCTAACAAGATGAGGCAACGCCTTTTAGCGCAGGACCAATGATGATCGCCGAAACCCGCAGAACCATTCTCAAAGTCGGGACGTTCGCCGCCGCGCTTGCCGTTATGCCGGGCCTCGCGCTCGCTGCGAAAACTGTCAAACGCTTCACCAATGGCAAGCGCGGGAATTTCGCCATTGGCGGCTACGATCCGACCGCCTATTTCGCCAGGGGCGAAGCCGTCAAAGGCGCAGAAGACCACAAAGTCAGCTGGGAAGGCTCTGAATGGCTGTTTGAAACCGCCGAATCCGCCGAGAAGTTCAAGGCCGCGCCCGATGATTTCGCGCCGCAATTTGGCGGCTATTGCACTTTCGCGATGTCGATCGGAAAGATTGTCGCTTCCAATCCGGAAATCTGGCGTATCCGTGACGGCAAGCTCTATCTCTTCGCTGGCGCTGGCGGCGGTAAGAAGTTCGACAAAGGCCCGGACGCGATGATCGAAAAGGCGCAAAGCTTTTGGGACACGCTGACGCTCGTCGAATAAGCGGCCTTGCAGCGCGCGAGCATTGCTCTCGCCTTCGCTGCGCCGCATAAGGAGCGCGCCTGTTGCAAAGCTACGCGTTTCCTCAAAGCCTCTTATGCCCGCCGCCAATATCGGACCAGAACTCCAGCGCCTTATCGATCTCCTTGCAAAAATGCCGGGGCTCGGCCCGCGTTCGGCGAAACGCGCCGCGCTCTATCTACTGAAAAAGCGCGATCCGGTCATGCGCCCGCTCGCCTTCGCGCTCACTGAGGCGGCGGACAAGGTTTCGGCCTGTTCGATTTGCGGCAATTGGGATTCGATCGACCCTTGCGCGGTCTGCCGCGAACAGACGCGCGATGAAACCGTCATCTGCGTCGTCGCCGATGTCGGCGATCTGTGGGCGCTTGAACGCGCCGGCGCGCATAAGGGCCGGTATCATGTGCTTGGCGGTTTGTTGTCTCCCCTGGACGGGATCAGCCCGGGCGACCTTTCAATCGGCGCGCTTGTCGAACGCGCCACTGTTGAAAAAGTAAGCGAGATCGTGCTCGCGCTTCCCTCAACCGTCGACGGACAAACAACGGCGCATTATATCGCCGATCAATTGCTGGGCGCCGAAGTTTCGGTGACGCGCCTCAGCCAGGGCGTGCCTGTCGGCGGCGAGCTTGATTATCTCGATGAGGGCACGCTGGCGGCGGCGATGAAAACGCGGCGGCCTGCATGAACGGCGAGGAAGAATATCTCGACGGGCTCTGGTATGTCGCGGCGCTGTCGCGCGACGTCACAAAAGGCGCGATGCTTCGTCAGATCCTTTTCGGCGATCCGGTCGTCCTTGGGCGGACGAAAGAGGGGCGCGTCTTTGCGCTGCGTGATGTCTGCCCGCATCGCGCCTCGCCCTTGTCGCCGGGACGCATCATCGATGGCGAAGAGGGGGCCGAGGTTGAATGCCCCTATCACGCTTGGCGTTTTCGCGCGTCGGACGGCAAATGCGCGGCCGTGCCGGCGCTCGCCTCATCGGCCGGGCAGGACCCGGCCACGATATCCGTGCCTGCCTTCAAACTGCATGAAGCAAACGGCCTCATCTGGATCTATAAAGGGGAAGGCGAGGAAGAAACGCCGCCGCCTTCGCTCGGCCTGCCGGAATATTTTTATCCCAAGACTGCGACGATTGTCGAAGGCGAAGGGCCGTTCGATGAAGCGGTGATCGGCCTGGTCGATCCGGCGCACACGCCGGTCGTTCACAAACAATGGTGGTGGCGCGATACGGCGCCTCGCAAGGACAAGGTGAAGCGTTTCGAACCGACCGCGCTTGGTTTTAAGATGCCTGCGCATCCGCCGTCGTCGAATTCGATGGTCTATAAATTTCTCGGCGGCGCGCCGACGACGGAAATCGAGTTCCGTCTTCCTTCCTTGCGGTTTGAAGACATTCGCGTCGGCAAAAGGCGCGTTTTTTCCTTCACGGCGATGACGCCGGGCGAAGCGGGCAAAACGCGCATCACCCATGTGATTTACTGGGATCTGCCCATGCTGTCGCTGTTCCGCCCCATCGCGCAGGGGATGGCCGATAGTTTCCTGGGGCAGGATGGCGCAATCCTCCGCCTACAGAATGAAAACTTGAAGCGCATCGATCATCGCCCATTATATCTTGGCGATCCCGATGAGCCGGCGAAAATGTATATGCGATTGAAACGCGCTTGGGCGCGGCGGCGCGAGGAAGGGTTCTCCTCGCCGATCAAGCCGGTTTCATATGAGTGGCGAACCTGACGCCAGCCGCAGGCAAAGCGCGGCGCGCGACAATGACAAATACGAGCGCGGTGATCAGGAAGGGCATCGGAAGCCCCGCCTCCTGCGGTTCGCCGGGAAGAAAAAGGCAAAGCGCGAACGCCGCCGCCAGCATTTCTCTTTCATAAGCGATCCAGCCATGGTTAAGGCCGTGACGCGCGATCAAAAACGCCGCTGGCGCGATGATCGTCATCTCATAGTAAAAGGCGTAGGGGCTGGCGAGCGGCGCCGCCGCGAGAAGCGCTGCGGCCTTGATCATCGGGTCCTTTGCGCGCCGCCAGACGACGCCGACATAGAATGCGAGCGCCAGACTTGCAGCGACTTGAACGCCATTGGCGACGATCGCCGGCGCGCCGAGATAGGAGAGCGCGCCATAGGGCGAGACGAGTTTGCGGAACGGGAAGATGTCCGAATTGAGCCTCGCGCCCTGCGCGCGCGCCGCATCGAAAAACGCCGTCCAGCTTTCCGCGCCGAAAATGAGCGTTGAAAGCGCGGCGATGAGGATCGCCGTCAATGCGGCCGCAATGAAGGCGCGGCCATTGCCTGAGGCCAGAAACGCGACCGGAATCAGCAAGCCAAGTTGCGGTTTGACCGTCAAAAGCCCCGCCGCGACGCCGGCGAGGATCGGGCGTCGTTCGGCATTGATCGCCGCAATGAAAAGAAGACTCGCGGTGATCAATCCCGTCTGGCCGGTGATGATCGCCTGAAACGTTGTCGGGCAGGCGAGCAGAAGAAAGATCGCAAGACGCTTCTTCCACTCGTTTGCGAAGACGCCCGCGTAAAGCGCAAGGCTTCCGCCAGACCATAATCCGTAGGCGGCGAAATAGGGGAGAAAGCCGAGCGCCGCGACAAGGAAAAACATTGATGGCGGATAAAGCCAGTAAAGTTCGAAATTCGTGTCCGCTTCCGGGTAATGCGTCCGCAACATCTCTGGAATGGCCCCGTCGCCATAGGCGGCGAGAAAGTTTCCCTCGCGAACCATGTCGCCGGCGAGTTTGAATACGGAAAAATCCCCGCCCTTGACGATGCCGTCTGAGGCGACGACGCCAGTGGAAGAGAGCATCACTGCGGCGAAAACGCCGGCATTGATGAGGAGCAGGAGGAGCGCCGCCGACCACAGCGTTTCTTTCAGCCGGGTTGTCGCCATGACGGTGAATAAGGGAAAACGCGCGCCGATCCCCTCCGCCCATTGCGGCGAGGCGTTAACTTCTGATCCGGCGCATTGCGTGTCCGACATGAGAAAGCTCTAGCACCGGCTGATAAAGGAAGTTTTATACGATTACGGGGCCTGCTCATGGCAAAACCTGGTGAAATCAGGCTCTTTTACGCGGCGATGGCCTTCGCAGCGGGCGCTGTTTACCTTCGTGCAATAAACAAAGCGTTATCTGTCCCGAAACTGGACGGGAAGTTGAATGGCTGCGGACGGCGAGATGGCCGGCGAGGATATGAAGGAACGCGCCCTGGCGCGCCCTGAACTCCTTTCCGTCGTATGCGCCGCCTATAATGAAGAAGAAACGCTCGGCGAATTCGCCGCCGCCCTTGAAAAGGCGATGGTGGCGCTCGGTCAGCCGTATGAAATCGTCTTCGTCAATGACGGCAGCCGCGATCGCACCCTTGCCTTGATGAAGGCGCTGCGCGCCGCGCGGCGCAATGTGACGATCGTCAATCTGTCGCGCAATTTCGGAAAGGAAATCGCAACGACGGCGGGGCTCGATTACGCTGAGGGCGATGCTGTTGTCGTCATGGACGCCGATCTTCAGGACCCGCCTGACGTCATCGGCGACATGATCAGCGGCTGGCGTGAAGGCTATGACGTCGTTTACGCTAAGAGACGCGAACGGCGCGGCGACGGACCGGTCAAACGCACGACGGCGGCGCTCTTTTACAAGCTCATTCACAAATTCGCCGATGTCGACATCCCTGAAAATGTCGGCGACTTTCGCCTGATGAGCCGCAAGGCGGTCGACGCCGTTTGCGCGCTGCGCGAGCGCCACCGCTTCATGAAAGGCATCTTCGCCTGGATCGGTTTTCCGTCGAAGGAAATTCTTTATGACCGGGCGCCTCGCTCGGCCGGATCGACGAAATGGAATTACTGGCGGCTCTGGAATCTGTCGATCGAAGGCGTGACGTCTTCAACCCTGGCGCCGCTGAAAATTTCGACCTATGTCGGTTTCCTGGCCGCCTGCGCAGCCTTCGTAGCCGGCCTTTATTATATCGTCAAAACGCTGCTCTATGGCGATCCGGTGCCGGGTTTTCCAACGCTGGTCGTAATCGTTCTCTTTCTTGGCGGCGCGCAGTTGATGGTGCTCGGCGTCATTGGCGAATATCTCGGCAGGGTTTTTAACGAGACCAAACAGCGACCGCTTTATTTCGCGTCGGACATTTTACCGGCGATCGACAGCGCCAATCAGGATCAGGCATGATTTCATTTATTCATCAGCATAAAGACCGGTTTAAGCGCCATACGAACGGCCTCGCGCGCTTCGGGGCAATCGGCGTCTTCAACGTCCTCACCGAATTCACGGTGTTTACGATCTTGCTGAAGCTCGATGTCATTCCGCTCGCCGCCAATGCGCTCGGCTTTCTCGCCGCCAACATCCAGAGCTATCTCGCCAACGCAAATCTGACATTCAGAGAGAACGGCCGCGCGGCGAAACTTTCACTACCGCGATATGGGCGGTTCTTCGCCGCGCATAGCCTGACGCTAGTGATTTCGACCGGCTTCATTGCGTTTCTCGGTCCCGCGCTCGGCCGTCATTTTGGTCATGATCTCGGCATGATCGCCGCCAAGGCGCCGGCCGTCGCCTTCGGATTCATCGCCAATTACGCGATGAGTTCGCTATTCGTATTCCGTAACGATCGAAGACTCGGCGTTGATGTCGCCTCAGCTCAAGGAGACACCCGGCCCTGACGGATCGGGGCGATCGTCGTCATCGCCGGCCGGGTCTTCCGAATAGAGCGTTCCCTTGGCGGCGTCGGACGCCTCATCCGCCTTTCGCGTCTCGTCCGGCTGCGCCTTGCCGCCGCGTGTAATCGTCTCGGTGCGGTTATAAACCTCATCCGTCGTTGAGGCGACGAAGCGCACGTCATCGCGCGCCCGGTCGAAATTTTCTTCCAGCGAGGAAACGCGTTCGCGCAAGCGGCCAAGCTCAATCAGCACATGCGCCGCTTCATCCTGCATTGATGCCGAGGTCTCACGGCTTTGAACATCGCTCATCACAGCGCGGATTGTATGCAATGTGGCCATCAGTGTGGTCGGCGAGACAATCCAGACGCGCGCGCGATAGGCGTCCTGAACGATATCAGGGAAACGCGCATGGAGTTCGGAGAACATCGTTTCCGATGGCAGGAACATAAGCGCGGAATCGGCCGTCTCATCAGGCGCGATCAGCCGCTCCGCGATATCGACAATATGGCGAAGTGCGACGCGCTTGAACTCGTCTTCAGCCGCTTTCGCGCCGCCATTGCGGCTCCGCCTGAGCGCATCGAACGCTTCAACGGGAAACCGCGCATCGACGGCGATCGGGCCCGGCGGATGCGGCAGCCTTATGAGACAGTCGGCGCGGCGGTTGTTTTTCAGAACGACGCCGAATTCATAGGCGTTCGGCGCAAGCGCGGCGCGCACAATGTCGCTAAGCTGAACATTCGGCGCGCTCGCGGCGGGTCTCAGTCCCAATGAATCGCGAAGCGCGGCGAGATCGGTGCGGAGCGCGCGCGTTTCTTCAGGCGCGCCGCCGATGGTGTCGAGCCGCTCCGATAAACCGGAAATCGCCTCGCGCATTTCGTGCCGGTAATCGGCGATCTCGCGTGTCAGCGCCTCGAAGGCGCCGGAAGCAGCGGCGCCGGCCGGTATTGCGGCCGCGCCAAGCGGTTCGGCGCGGCGCGATGCTGCCTCTGCAATTGCATCGAGGCGATCCGAAAAGCGCCTTGAAAAAGCATCGAGCAAATTACGCGTTTCAGATTGTATGGCCTCGCGCTGCACGTGAAGCGCTTCTTCAACTTCGCTCAACATGCGGACGAGGTCGGCGTCGCGCGGCGCATCAATGGCCGCCATGCGTTTGGCGGCGAAAGCGGCCGCTTCGCTTTCGGCCCTGCGGTGCGCTTCTTCCTCTTCATAGGCGCGCCGCCGTTCTTCTTCCGCCTCAGTGCGGGCGTGCTCTTCTTCAAGCCGGCGTTCGTCCTCGCGGCGCCGGTCTTCTTCAAGCCGCCGCGCCTCTTCCTCGCGCCGAAAGCGGGCGGCGCGCAATTCTTCCTCGGCGCGTTCGCGCTCCTCGGCGGCCTGGCGCTCCTCGCGCTCAATATTTGCGAGCGCCTCGCGCTCCATTTCTTCAAATTTGAGGCGCTCTTCTTCCTCGTCGACGTTGGCTTCATCATCCTCTGCGGGCGCAATCGTCACGCTCGCATGATCGCCCTCGCCTTCAAGCTCGATAATGTCATGCGCAGGGGCATCGATGCTGTCGTCTTCAATCGCAGCACCCTTCGTTTTGCCGCCGCCAAACAGGCCGAAAAAGAAGCCCTTCTTCTTTTTCGTCTGTTCCGCCGGTTCTTCCGCAGCAAGATCTTCGGTTTCGCCCGTTTCCGGTTCTTCGGCGACAATTCTGATTTCGGCTTCCGGTTCGATTTCATCCTCTGCCGCCGCCGCTTCATAAGGTTCATCGACGATATCATCAGCCGCCGGCTCATCGTCATCGGCATGGGCTTCGCGCGCCGCCATCGGCTCGGCTTCGCCTTCGAACGTTATCTCCGCGTCTTCGCCGGCAGGTTGGAAAAAGTCAGTATTGCGTGAGGTCGTTGAATAGCGCCGATGAGTGCGCCAGCGCGCCAGCAGCAGAAAAACCAGCGCCATAATGATCACAAAAGCGGCAAATCCGGTCCATAAAACCGGGCTCGCGCCGGTGATGAGCGGCGGGGAGGACGCCGCCTCATTGAGGCTCTGGCCTACGCCCCCCGGCGTCTGCGGCGTCGATTGCATGTACAATCCCCAAAAACCCAACACTACCCGTTGATTAACTTAGGCGATCTCCGCGGCGATTGCGAGCGGCGAGGCGCGCGCGCCGACGGCTTGACGCCGCTTCTGGGCGATCATAACTGACGCCTATGGCCATTCGTGAAATTGTAACTGCGCCCGACGCTCGCCTTCGCCGCGTATCCGAACCTGTTGAACGGATCGACGATGCGGCGCGCGCGCTCATGGATGACATGCTTGAGACCATGTACGAAGCCAAGGGCATCGGCCTTGCCGCGATCCAGATCGACGTCCCTAAACGCATCATCGTAATGGACCTCGCGGGCGAGGATGAAGAACCGGCGCCGCGCTATTTCGTCAACCCTGAAATCCTCGATCCGTCCGAAGAAACAAAGCCTTACCAGGAAGGCTGTTTGTCGGTCCCGGATTTTTTCGAGGAGGTTGAACGCCCGGCTCAATGCCGCGTCCGCTATCTCGATTATCACGGCGAGGAGCAGATCCTTGAAGCCGAAGGCATCCTCGCGGTTTGCATCCAGCACGAGATGGATCATCTGAACGGCGTTCTTTTCATCGATCACATCTCGCGATTGAAGCGTGACAGAATCATCCGGAAGCTGAAAAAAGAGCAGCGGCTCGCCGTAAGCGCGTAGACGATTTTAACCAAACCGTGCGGCGCCGGCGACACGCCCTTTTTGGAGAAATTTGCGCGTGCGACTCTGCTTTATGGGGACACCGGATTTTGCGGCCGTTTCTTTAAGCGAGCTCGTTGCGGCCGGTCATGAAATCGCAGCGGTTTATACGCGTGCGCCGGCGCCGTCCGGGCGCGGTCACAAACTGACGAAATCGCCGGTTCATCGCCTTGCTGAAGAATATTCAATTCCGGTTCGAACGCCCAAAGGCTTCAAACGCGAAGAAGCGCGCGCCGAATTTGCAGCGCTCGGCGTCGATGCGGCGATCATCGTCGCCTATGGCGTGATCCTTCCGCAAGCGGTGCTCGATGCGCCGAAATTCGGCTGTTTTAATCTGCATGCGTCGCTTCTGCCGCGCTGGCGGGGCGCGGCGCCGGTGCAGCGCGCCATCATGGCCGGCGACGACATGACTGGCGTTCAGGTCATGCGTATGGAGGCGGGGCTCGATACCGGCGCGATCCTGCTTTCCGAAACGGTTCCGATACGCGATGACGATAATGCGGCGACGCTGACCGACCGGCTTGCGCATATCGGCGCAACGCTCTGGCCGCGGTTTTTGTCAGCGCTTGAGCGCTGCGGCGTTGTTGAAACGAAGCAGGGCGAAGACGGCGTCACTTATGCGTCGAAAATCTCATCGGCGGAGGCGCGCATCGACTGGTCCCGGCCCGCGCGCCTTGTCGACTGCCATATTCGCGGTCTGTCGCCCTTTCCGGGCGCCTGGTTTGAAGCAGGCGGCGCGCGCATCAAGGCGTTGATGTCGCGGCGCGCCGACGGCGCCGGTGAGGCCGGAGAAATTCTTCAGGCGGACGACAGGCTCGTCGTCGCTTGCGGCGACGGCGCCGTTGAGATCACGCGGCTGCAACGGGCAGGGAAGGCGGCGCAGGGCGCAGGGGAATTTCTTCGCGGTCATTCCTTGCAAGCGGGCGAAAGGCTTTAGCGCCATGACGCGCTATCGCATGCTGCTTGAATATGACGGCGCGCCCTTCGCCGGATGGCAGCGTCAGGACAATCTCCTCACGGTTCAAGGCGCGCTTGAAGAAGCGGCCTACAAGTTTTGCGGCGAACGCGTGACGGCGCATGCAGCAGGACGCACCGACGCGGGCGTTCATGCGCTCGCCATGCCGGCGCAATTCGACCTCTCGCGAGTGGTTGATCCGTTCCGGCTTTCAGAAGCGCTCAACTATCATTTGAAGCCGCACCCGGCCGCCGTTCTTTCCGCCGAAATATGCCCGGAGAGTTTTCATGTCCGCTTTTCAGCGAAAGAACGAAGCTATCGCTATCGCATCGCCAATCGCCGCGCGCCGTTGACGCTCGACGCCGGACACGCATGGCGCATCGCGCAGCGCCTTGACGAGGCGGCGATGAATGAGGCCGCACAGGTGCTGGTCGGCCGCCACGACTTCACAACGTTTCGCGCCTCGACCTGTCAGGCGGCGAGCCCGATCAGAACGCTATTGTCGGTTGGCGTGCGGCGCGTTCGCGATGATGTCTTCATTGAAACGGCGGCGCAGTCATTTCTGCACCATCAGGTGCGCTCGATGGTTGGAAGCCTTGTTGAAGTCGGCCTTGGCCGCTGGAGTAAGGGCGATTTTGAAAGCGCCTTTCGCGCGACCAACCGAACGCATTGCGGTCAGGTCGCCCCGCCCGAAGGGCTTTATTTCCTCGCCGCCCGCTACGATTGAGGCGAAAGGATCGCATGCGCGATCGACGCGATTGCAAGGTCCGCCAGCCCGACACAGACGAGAAGCGCTGCAACAACGGCTGCTGAAACGCCAAAGCCTGCGCCGAGCCCGCGCCTCACGACGCCCCAGACAAGCGCGATCATCAGACCGAGCGTTGCAAGTTCGACCGCCTGGCTTACCGGCTGCGCGTCGCCCGCCGCGTAAATCGCCATAGCCGGCAGGCGAAGCGCGGCGAGGATCGGCTGCGTCCAGTTATAGCCGACGATAAGCTCGGCGGCCTCGCGCCCGCCGCCAAATGCGCGTGCGACAACGACAAGCACGGCGATTGAAGCGGCCCAGTCGAAAGCGAGCGTCAAAAATTCAACGAATACAAGAACAGGCGCGGACGATTTTCCGTAAACGGTGTCTGCAAGCGCGCCGCCTTTATCCGCCGCGCCGATTGCGATGAAAGTGAAGAAAAGCGTCAGCGGCGCAACAAAGATGATTGATTGAAACGACCGGAACACATCCTCAAGCGAACGGTCGAGCGACTGTCGCCAGTCCTTGGCGCCGAACGCCATCTTCCAGGCGCCGGTCATTTGCCGCGCCGCATAGTCGAGCGAGATCATTGGCGGTCGCTGAAAGTTTCAAAATAGCGCGCCAGGATGCGTTCATAAACGCTGGCGAGTCTTTCAATGTCGGCGATTGCGGCGTGTTCGTCGACTTTGTGAATCGATGCGCCGACAAGGCCGAATTCAATGACCGGCGCGTGAAAGCGAATGAACCGCGCATCCGACGTGCCGCCAGTCGTCGACTGGTCCGGCGTCACGCCGGTCTCCTCTGTAATCGTCTCGACGATGAGGCCGATGAAGTCTTCATCTGTTGTCAGAAACGCTTCGCCGGAACAAATGGCTTCGAGGTCATAGGAAAGGCCCGATGCGCGCGCCGCTTCGTTGAGCTTGCCGCGCAGGAAGGCTTCAAGCGTCGCACCAGTCCAGGCCGGATTGAAGCGGATGTTGAAACGCGCCTCGGCGCGCGCCGGAATGACATTCGGCGCCGGATTGCCGACATGAATATCCGTCACCTGCAAGCTCGACGGCTGGAAACGGTCATAGCCGTCATCGAGCGGGGTTTCGCTTAAAGTAAGGAGCTTTTTCAAAAGCCCCGGGATCGGGTTTTTGGCGCGGTCGGGATAGGCGACATGGCCTTGCGCGCCCCTGACTTTCAAGCGGCAATTCATGCTGCCGCGGCGCCCGACTTTGATCATGTCGCCAAGCGCGGCGCTCGATGACGGCTCCCCAACGAGACAGTGATCGATCTTCTCGCCTTCAGCCGCCATCCAGTCGAGAACGCGCCGCGTGCCGTTGATGGCGGGGCCTTCTTCATCGCCCGTAATGATGAGAACGATCGATCCAGCAACGCCTTTTTCGATCGCGCGTTCAGCCGCAGCAGCGAAAGCGGCGATGCCGCCTTTCATGTCCGCGGCGCCGCGGCCCCAGACGAAGCCGTCCGAAATCGCGGCGTCAAAAGGCGGATGCGTCCAGTCGGTTTCATCGCCCGGCGGCACGACATCCGTGTGGCCGGCATAGGCGAAAACCGGCGTCTTCGTTCCCCAGCGCGCAAATAGATTTGAAACAGGCGCGGCCCCCTCTTCAGCGAATGTCATGCGCCGGCAGGAAAAACCGATCGATGTCAGCGCTTCTTCCAGAACGTCCTGCGCGCCTTCGTCAGCCGGGGTTATCGACGGGCGGCGAATTAAATCGCAGGTTAGTTTTACTGGATCGATCTTTGTCATGGCCGTTTGGTAGACTAGGCCCGATGAGCCGACAAGGCGCGCTTTTCCGGAGATTACAATGCCAAAGATCGATATTGCAGCAACGCCTTTAATCGCGACGACCGGCTATCCCGGCGATTATGCAAAGATTGTCGATGGGCGCATCAAGCAGCGGCTTGGCGATGCCGGCGGGCTCAATCAGTTCGGCGTCAACCTGACGAGACTGAAACCAGGCGCCGCTTCCGCGCATCGCCACTGGCATGCAGAAGAAGACGAGTTCGTCTTCATCGTCTCCGGCGAGGCGATGCTCATTGAAGACAGCGGCGAGACGAAAATGCGGGCCGGCGAGGCGGCGGCGTTTCCGGCGGGCGCGCCAAACGGGCATCATCTCGTCAACCGCTCAACGGAAGACGTTCTCTATCTTGAGGTCGGAACGCGAACGGCGCGCGACACGGTTGAATATACTGATCCTGCGATCGATCTCCGCGCCGTCAATGACGGTTCCGGCTGGCGCTATGTGAAGAAAAACGGCGAGCCCTGGTAGGGCCCGTCATTTCCTAGAATTTGTAGCGGAGCGTTCCGGAGACCGCGATGGCGTTGAAGCCGAAATCGCCGGCGAATGAACCGCGGAAGAGGTTTTCAGGCTCCGCGCCCGTAAGAGCGAAATGCGCATCTTTGAAAAACGCATAGGAGACGCCGACATCGACGCCGACCCGTTCGCCAAAGGCCTGGCTCAAACCGGCGCTAATCCAGAAGCGGTCGCCGTCGGGCACGCGCGGATGCGAGAAGGCGGCGTTGACGGGAGATTGATCCCACATGACGCCGGCGCGCAACGTCGTCTCGCTCGTCGCTTTCCATTCGCCGCCGAAAGACGCCTGCCAGCTGTCGCTCCAGTTTTGCGTGACAGTTTCGGGCGGGGTTGCGCTGTCATTGAAGCTAAGCTGGATGACGTCGAAGCTCGACCAGAAAGTGCGTTTGCCGGAAGCAAGAAGCGCGAACCTGTCGCTAGCATCGAAACGCGCGCCGAACTGAACCGAGCCCGGCGTTGCAATCGATGTCGTAAAACGGTCGGCCGCGAAAAGGCCGGCGAGTGCATTCAGCGTCTGACCGGCCCCGCTGCCTGAAAGCTCGAAAAAAGCCTCGCCGTCAAAATCATGCTCGATCTTCGACAGCCAGGATATGCCGGCGTGGAATTGCGGCGTCAGTTCGATTTGCGCGCCCGCCGTATAGCCGATCGCCCAGTCATTCGCCTTGAAGGTTGCGCCAAGATCGCTCGTTTGCGGCAGGAACCCCGGGACCATGCTTGCCGCAGCGATGCCGCCGGCGTCGATTGTCGACGAAATGTCGAGATCGGCGAATTGAAAGCGCAGACCGCCGCCGACTGAAATCGCGTCTGTGACCTTGAAAGCGGCGATCGGGCTTATTTCAACGGTCGACAGTTCGCTGTGCTGGGCCTGGTAGCGAGCAACCGATGTCGGTCCGTACTCGGATTTAAGGCCGAAGCGTGAATTCAGGATGACGCCGATGCTGAGCCGGTCGCCCAATGGCGCGGCGATCGTGATGTTCGGCACGACCGACGTCGGCACGACGCCTCGGCCCTTTGTGGTTCCGACGATTGGCGCGACGCCGAGCAAAGCGCCGCTGGCGTTTTCATAATCGGTGATGAGCGAGACGCCCGTGGCGCTGATGTCGAATTCAGCCGCCTTGATGCCGGCGATCGACGCCGAATTATAGGCGGAATAGGCGATTTTTCCTTGCTCCGCCTCGACGCCCGAAAAAGCGTTGGCGAGGGCTGCGGCATTTTGATGCTCAAGGGCGAAGCCGCCAGCCAACGCTGACTGCGGCGCCAGCGCGCAAGCGGCCGCGCAAATGGCGCTGGAAACGAGTAGTTGTGAACGGCGAAAACGGCTAATCATCTTGGACTCCCCCAATTCGTTAATAGACTACAATAAAGCGTTCATAATGGTTAATATTCTTTGAAATGCACGATCACGTTCCATTATAACGAATATTTTCAGGTGTATTTCTTATCTGACGCACAAATTGGTTGAAATTAACGATTTATTAAGATTACATTTTCGAGCCGGGGCATTTATCGCTCACAAAATTTTTGGCGGACGTAAGCGCGACTTGTCGTCCCGGCGGAAAACTGACGGTCGAAGAATTGGATAGGTAGAGTGGCGGATAATTTACAAGCTGTTTTGGAGCCAGAGGAAGCAGCACCGGCGGATGGTGCGGCCGAAGCACAGAATGGCCGTATGCAGGTCGATCGGCCGACACTCGCCGCCGACTCCCTGTCGAGATCAAAAGTTATCTTCCAGGCGGACCGCGCGGTTACGCATCCGATTTCCGATATTTTCACCCTGTCCACGGAGCTTGACCGCCTCACCGAAAGATTCAGCGTTGGCGATGTTTTCGCCGGTATGGCGGATCTGCGCGACACGTTTCAGCAAGCGCGCGCCGATTTTGGTTTCCAGCGCTGGCGTGAGGATGCGATCGACGTCATCCGCAGTCATGAACTCGCCAAATATGCGATTCAGTGCCCGCTTACCTACCGTTCCTTCACCAAGCCGCGCGGTTATTCCGGCGATGCTGTTCTGATCGACCAGATCTACGGCACGGGCGAGGAAAAGACGGCGCCGCATCCTGCGAGCGTCGGCGGCCAGATCTATTTCTTCATCCTTCACTCTTCGGCGTGCCGCGCAGTGCGGCTGCGGCGCGAGATTCTGGCGGCTGAAATCGACAAGACATGCGAGCGAACGAAGTCGCCGACGATATTGTCAATCGCCAGCGGACATTTGCGCGAGTTGGAGCTTTCGCATGCAGCGAAGGCCGGGAAGATCGGCCGCATGATCGCATTCGATCAGGACGAGCTTTCCCTGGCGGAAACAGCCGAATGGCTTACCGACGCACCGCTCGAAATATCGCCGGGCAGCGTTCGAAACCTGATCGGCCGTCGCAAGCGGTTCGACGATATGGATTTTGTCTATGCGGCGGGGCTCTTTGATTATCTTGTCGGACCGGTTGCGGTGCGCCTCGCAGAGCAGATGTTCTCCTATCTGAAGCCAGGCGGCAGAATGCTGATTGGCAATTTCACGCCGGCGGGCGAAGCGATCAGCTATATGGAAGCCTATATGGACTGGTGGCTCGTCTACCGGACCAAGGAAGAAGTCGCCCAGCTCGTATCGACCCTTCCGGAAGACCAAGTTGCCAATGTCGATGTTTTTGAAGATGACCGCGGCGTGATCGCCTATGTGGTCGTTGAGAAAAAAAGCTGACGCAATCAAGCGCCAAGCTTTCGGGCGCGGTCAGCTGGATTAGCTGGCAATTTTCCTGAGCGTCGCTTCAGTCGTTGGCAGGAATGCGGAAACGGTAGTTCCTTCGCCTGGCGCCGAGCTTATTTCAAGCGCGCCGCCTTGCCGATCGATCAGCTGTTTGGCGATTGAGAGGCCAAGGCCGAGCCCTTCCTGGCTGCGATTCAAAACTTCGCCGCCCGGATTGAATGGTTCGAGCGCGGCCATGATTTTTTCAGCGGACATGCCGCAGCCCGAATCGGAAATCTCGAATTTGTAAAGTCCGTTTTCTGCAGCGCAGCCCGTGATATTGACCGTTGCGCCGGGCTTGCTCGCATGAATGGCGTTATCGACGAGGTTGGCGAGCGCATAGGCCGTATGGTGATGGTCTATATGCAGGGTCGCCGTATCGACTTCATTGGCTGCCACCTTCACGCCGTTCGCGCTCGCCTGCTCCCGGAACTGGTCGATCAGCTGATCAATAATATCCGTTACCGGAACATCATCGGTGACGAATGACAGCTTGCCGGCCGTTGCGTCCGCATAGCGAAGCATCTGGCCGATTTTCTTCAATAACGCGCGCGCCGACGATAAAACCTGATCGATATTCCCCGTTTCAAGACGGCAGGCTTCGTTTTCCGCCTCGGCGCGGACAATTTCGCTGAAGCCGATGATCTGGTGCAGCGGCGTTCGAAGGTCGTGGGTCAGCACGGAAAGGAAATTGAGTTTCGACTGGTCCGCTGCGGTCGCCTCAATGAGCAACTGGCGGATTTTTGCGGCGTCCCGTTCGCGTTGCATGTTGCGCAACCAGATTTCGCGCGTGCGGGTTTCCTGCACATAGCTGGTGATTACCGCCACCGCTGTAACGCTGATCATAAAGAAATAGCCGGCGATAATTTCCACGGGTGAATGATCCGCGCGCGCTGCGAGCGCGATGCAGTAAATTGCGCCGACCAGGACATAGGTTGTCGCGGCAATCGGAAAATTCACGCGCATCAGGCAAGAGGTGAAAATCATGGTCACCAGAACGCCGATAATATAGGGCGGCGCGCCTTCGACCGGCAGCATGTAGATCATGAAAATGATCGCTACGGCGTAGAAGGCGAAACCGATAATGGTGGAATATTGTTGATAGCGCCGGATCGCCGGATAGGCGGTCATGAGCACGCCAAGCGCGCCGATCGGGCCGACGATGAGGCATCGAATGACGAGAAATTCCGTCGCGAGGTCGCCGACCGTCAAAAAGTCGAGGAATCCGTAAGACATGAAGGCCGCGACGCCGATAAGCTGAAGGAACAGCTCGCGCGAAAACGCCTCGGTCGCCAGATGCGTGCGATAAGCTGCTTCGAGATCATGATCGGCGAAAGTCGCTGTCCAGCGCTTTATCGTTCGCTCATTGCCGGGTTTTTTGATTGCAGTGTCCGTGTCCCGCAAGTCGGCGACTTGCGCGGCGGGCGCCGGGGAAAAAGCGGCTCTGCTGGCCATTTGATTAGAATTATACGGCGATGGTTAATGCGCCGTGTAATAAACGGCCCGAAATGGCGCGTTCGGAGGTCGAAAATGGTGGGCGCACGTAGGATCGAACTACGGGCCTCCACCGTGTCAAGGTGGCGCTCTACCACTGAGCTATGCGCCCTAAGGAGGGCCGCGTCTAAACGCAAAAACCGGGCGGCGCAAGCCTTTTAACGGACAGTTTTTCCGGCGCTCCGGCGCGGCTTAAGCGGCGACCATGCGGTCGACTTCGCTGACGAGGTCTTTGAGATGGAAGGGCTTTGACAGGACCTTGGCCTCTTCCGGCGCGCGGTTCGCCGGATTGAGCGCGACGGCGGCAAAGCCTGTAATGAACATGATCTTCATTTCAGGATCGATCTGGGCGGCGCGGCGCGCGAGTTCGATGCCGTCCATCACCGGCATGACGATGTCGGTCAGGAGGAGGTCGAATTCCCGAAGCTGCAATTCGGTTAACGCTTCATCGCCCTGGCCGGCGTCGATGACCGAATGGCCAGCCTTCTCCAGCGCCTTCTTCAGAAAACGCCGCATCGATTCATCATCTTCCGCGAGGAGGATCGCCGCCATTACACTCAAGCCCTTTTCGATCGTTGAACGCTCTAGCCAATTCCGCTGCCTCATGGAAGACGATCGCGGAGGAGGCGCAGATCACGAAGCAAGATGGGCGCCGCGCATGAAAGGCTTAACGCCCGGCGCGATATCGCGTTACGATGGCGAATCGGCCGCAAGGGGAGATTGAGGACGCGTGATGAAGGATCGGATGGTTCGCGAGGAAGGGCCTCAGGCGGCGGTCGAGATCGCGCGCCCGGAAGCGCTGACCTCGCCCTTCATTTTCGCCTCGCCCCATTCCGGCCGGCGCTACCCGCCGGAATTGCTGCGCATGAGCCGGCTCGACCGCCACCAGCTCCGCCAGTCGGAGGATTGCTATGTCGATCTGCTGTTCGGTTCGGCGCCGGCGATGGGCGCGCCCTTGCTGCGGGCGCTTTTCCCGCGCGCCTGGGTCGACGTGAACCGCGCGCGCGAGGAGCTCGATCCGCGCATGTTCGCCGACCAATTGCCGGCCGAGGCCGATTCGCGCTCGACAAGAGTGCGCGCCGGGCTCGGCGTCATCCCGCGCATCGTCGCTGACGGCCATGATATTTACGACCGAAAACTCAAATTTTTCGAGGCGCGGCGCCGGCTTGGCTCTTGTTACGACCCTTATCACAACGCTCTTGGCGAGCTTATTGGCGCCGCCATCGCCCGCTTCGGCTGCGCCTTTGTCGTCGACTGCCACTCCATGCCGTCAGCCGGCGGCGCGCCGTTCCGCGAAGGCGACCGGCCGCTCGACTTCGTCCTTGGCGACCGGTTCGGTGCCTCCTGCGCGCCCTCGGTGACCGCGCTCGTTGAACAAACGCTCGCCGGGCTGGGTTATCAGGTCTCGCGTAACGCGCCTTACGCGGGCGGTCATGTCGCCGCCGCTTACGGCCGCCCGTCAGAAGGCGTTCATGTGCTGCAGATCGAGATCAATCGCGCGCTTTATCTCGATGAGCGGCGGATCGCGAGAACGGCCTATTTTGAAAGGCTCAAGCGCGATCTCGAAGCGCTGATGGGCGAGCTTGCGCGCGTTTCGCCAGCGGCGTTAAGGCCGGCGCAAGCGGCCGAATAGCCAAGCGTTTTTTCGCAGCATTTAGCGCAGCAATTTCGAAAAACAGGACGCGTCAGTTGGCGGCGGTCTGATAGGCCGGCAATTGAGCCGTGGCGAGTATGAGCGGCGTGCTGATCGCCAGCGCCAATGCGCCGATCAAAAGATAGAATGCAACCGCACGGGTTTTCGCGCCAGTATGAAAGCCGGTCTCGCGGGCGTGGAAGGGAACTGAAACCATCACTCAACTCCTGAATATTCTTGGCCGTAGCGTCATAAAAGCTACGTCAAACTGTCATCTCAATGTCATATAGCGCACAATTTGCGCAAATGTCAAGAGCAGGGCGCAAATAATGCGCAAATGATGTGCAAGGACCAATATGGCTGGGAAAAACAGGATAAAAAAAGCCGCGGGGCAGGCCCGCGGCTGAAAGTTTTGGGAGGAAACGCCCGTTAGGGCAGCAGCGCAAAAGCGCTGCAGGGGAAAGTCTATACTGAAGACGCTGCGGTGCAACATATCTTTTGCAGTGCAATAAAATTGTAAAATCGCAGAAAATGGCGGCGGATCCTGCGGCCGCATGTCTGAGGAGCCCCAAGTCATTGTCCGCCGGGCGAAATCGGAAGAGATCGGTTGCGGCGGCGGCCCGGCGGGTCTAGGTCGGCGCAAAGCGCAGGAGCCGGACCCGCGACATTATGGCCGAATTTCGCGGCCGGGCGGCGTCCTTGAAGGTCGCCTGATCGAAGGCGTTCCCCGCCCCGGAGGAATTGTGACGCAAGACGAGGATCAACCGGCGCCGGCGCCGGAAAGCCAGAAAGGACCGGCGACGGTCAGCGCCAGTGAAGACCAGGCGCGGCAGGGCCGGCTGAAGCGGATCGGTTCCGGCGCGCTTCGCCTGACGCGCCCGAAACAGCGTTTCACCATGCCCAATACGCAATCGGGGCTCAAAATCGTCATCGCCACCGACGCCTGGCGCCCGCAATTGAACGGCGTCGTCAGAACGCTCGAAACGCTTGGCGATATTCTGACGAAGCTCGGCAATGAGGTCCGTTACATCACGCCGAGCGAATTCAAATCGGTGCCGCTTCCTTCCTATCCGGAAATCCGCCTGTCGCTTTTGCCGAACCGGCGCGTCGCCAAGATCATCAATGAGTTCAAGCCCGACGCCATTCATATTGCGACCGAAGGTCCGATCGGCCGCGCCGTCCGACGCTTCTGTAAGCGCCGCGGCTATCCCTATACGACGAGCTTTCACACACGCTTTCCCGAATACGCCAATGAGCGCTGGGCGGTGCCGATTTCCTGGGGTTACGCGGTCCTGAAGGACTTTCACAAGGACGGCGAGACGATGATGGTGGCGACGCCGGGCCTGATGGACGAATTGAAAGACCGCGGTTTCTCACGCATGAAATTATGGGCGCGCGGCGTCGATCTTGAACAGTTTTCGCCGGGCGACAGAAGCTTTCTCGACCAGCATTCAAGGCCTGTATTTCTTTATGTCGGCCGCCTCGCGGTTGAGAAAAGCATCGAGGATTTTCTAAAGCTCGACCTTCCGGGCACGAAAATCGTCGTTGGCGAGGGCCCGCAACGCGCCGAGCTTGAAGAGCGTTTCAAGGACGCCGTTTTTGCCGGGCCGAAATTCGGTGAAGAACTGACGCGATATTATCAGGCTGCGGATGTTTTTGTCTTCCCCTCGCGGACTGACACGTTCGGTCTCGTTAACGTTGAAGCGCTTGCCTGCGGCGTTCCCGTCGCCGCCTATCCGGTGCGCGGCCCGCTTGAAATCCTGACTGGCGCGCCGGCAGGTTGCGGTGCGCTTAACGAGGATTTGCGCAAGGCCTGCATGGACGCCTGGGAAAAGCGCAATCCGGAAGAATGCCGCCAGTGGGCGGAACGTTTTTCCTGGGACGCGGCCTCGCGCCAGTTCATCGCCAATCTCGAAATGCCGGGCTTTGACGAAGAATTCTGGCTGAAATCGGCAAAGATGATCGATTAACTATCCAGGCTGTCTCATCGTCATTCCACCTATTGTCCTTTTCTGACGCAGAACGGGACAATCACGGGAATTCCCGAACGGCACGGCCCTTGCCTCTAACCCGCCACGACAGCGTAGCGGGCGTTGAAACTACGAGCGGCCCGCTCGCCAAATGAAACAGGGAGGCGAGGGGCATGGCCCATCCGATCGATCTACATGTGGGGCGCCGCGTTCGCCAAAGACGCCGTCTTCTCGGCGTCACGCAGCAAAAACTTGCAGAAGCGGTGCGCATCCGCTTCCAGCAAATTCAGAAATATGAAAGCGGCGCCAACCGCATTTCCGCCTCGCGTCTCTGGGCGCTGTCAAAGGCGCTCAACGTTCCCGTTTCCTATTTCTTCGATGGCTGCGACGAGATGAGCGAGATGCTCGTTAAGGAAACGAACGGCCATTCGACCGATCATGAAGCGCCCGCTGACGCATTTCAGAACAAGGACACGATCGCGCTTGTTCGCGCCTTCTACACGATGAACGACGAACCGCGCCGCCGTCTTCTTGACCTTGCCCGGGCGATGTCCGGCGAGGGCTGACTATCTGGAAGATCCTCCAGCTTGCAAAAACTCGCGGCCCCGATTTCATAATCGCGGGCCGCGATTTTTTTGGGCTGATGCAGCTTGAATCCGTGCCGGCTTGCGGCCAGTTTGGCGCGGCATGAGCGCCGATCTTCATCCGTTAAAAGAATTTCTGAAACTCGCCCATCGCCTCGCGGACGCGGCGCGCGCCGAAACCCTGCCGCGGTTTCGCGCCGGCGCCGTTGTTTCCAACAAGGCGGGCGTTCTGTTCGATCCGGTGACGGACGCCGACCGCGAGGCCGAACGCGCCCAGCGCCGGCTCATCAATGCGCTTTACCCCGCCCATGGCATCGTCGGCGAGGAATTCGGACGCGAACGTGAAACGGCTGAATGGCGCTGGGTGCTCGATCCCGTCGACGGCACCAGAGCCTTCATCTGCGGCATTGCAAGCTGGGCGACGCTGATCGCGCTTGAGCGCGAGGCGAGGCCCGTCATCGGCGTTATCGATCAGCCGTTCACGGATGAACGCTGGACCGGAACGCCCGGCCGCGCCGTATACGCGCGCGGCGGGACGGAGCGCCGCTGCGAAACAAGCGGTCTTGAAGAACTAAAGCGCGCGCGCATTTCAACGACCGATCCGCGCCGCGCCGGTTATTTCACTGGCGAGGAAGTCGATGCGTTCGAGCGCGTCGCCGCCGCCTCGCAGCTCGCGCGTTTTTCGCTCGACGCTTACGCCTATGGCCTTCTCGCAATCGGCGAGCTTGATCTCGTTATGGAGACGAGTCTCAAACATCACGATTACGCGGCGCTCATCCCCGTAATAGAAGGCGCAGGCGGCGTCGTTACCGGCTGGCGCGGCGAGCCCCTGGGCGAAGACCCGTCGGGGCGCATTCTCGCCGCGGCGAGTGAGGCGCTGCACGCCGCTGCGCTTGAACGGATCGCAGCCGGTTAAGCCCAAAATCCCAGCATCATCGTACGATTAATTGACCGCCCTTGCGAATTGGGCGCTTCTCTCGCCATGCGGAAAGGGAGGTCCGTCCATGAACAACATGCCGATATTTCTGGTTCTTTTCTTCGGGCTGTTCATCGCGGTCGGCGTCGGCATTCTGGGCTTCGGTCTAAACGCGCTCGTCATGTCGAACCGCGCCGCGCTTTGGCCGACGACGCCCGGAACGATCACCTTTTCCGATTTCGTCATCAGCAGCGGCGATGACAGCGATACCTATCGCGCCAAGGTGAAATATACTTATGACGCCAATGGCCGCTCGCTTGTCGGCGAGAAGATCGCCTTCGGTTATTCCGGCTCGTCGAGCGAAAATTTCCATCGCGACATTCACAAGGCGCTTCCCGTTAATACGCAGGTCGCGGTGCGTTATAATCCGTCAAGGCCCGAACAGGCGGTTCTTTCTTTCGGCGTCAATCAGTCGATCAAATTCCTGATTATTTTCGGCGCCATCTGGACGATGTTCACGCTCGGCATGATCGCGATGTTCTGGCTGTCGGGGCAGGGCGCGACGACTTTGCTTGAAAATATGATTATCTATTCGCGCGGCGGCTGAGGCGCGCGGCTCGCGGACAATTAAACTCAATTCGTCCATGCCGGCGGAAGATCGAATTCCCTTAATGGTTGATCGTTCGCCCACGGATCGCTCGCGCTTTCCTGTGCGCAAACGGGCGCGAAATGGGATTTTCGCCGCGTCAATCAGAAAAAAGTGAAGGTCGCATAACCGTTTGAAATCATGGGGTGATTTCGAGCCATCCCCCGGTTTATCCCCCTGGTTATCCTACACCTTATCCCCCACTTTATCCGACACCCTTTCGGAGGCTTTACAATGCACGTGGTTGATCTGCGCTCGGAAAGAAAGGAGGCGCGAAATGATGGAGCAATTGATGATGCTAAACGCGCCAGCTTTTGTGATGCGCGGCGCCTGCATGAAATTGAAGCCGGAAGCCCCGCCATTTTTTCAAGCGAGTGAAAGACGACAATACGCGCGCCGCATAATACGGACAAAACGCGGGAACGCCGCATGGAACGGGGATTCATCCTGTAGGCCGCGCGCCGGCAAGTGCGGACAAACGGGCGCAAAAGTGGAACAAAGATTATGTGCGTTCGCGCCGGGTAATTTAAATTTGCGCGCGTTCGCGCGCGGGCGCCTCAAGGCGCGGCTCAACGAAGGCGTCGAAGGCGCGCCAGTACTCTTCGCGCAGCTCATCGCGTTCCATCAGGATTTCGTGGAGCGCATCCTTGATGAGCGCACGCTCGATCAGCGGCGAGGCTTCGGCAAGGCGCTGGTGATCGCTCGAACGCACAAGCGCGTCCTTTTCCGCCGAAATAATGAGCACCGGCGTTTTCAGATTCTGGAAGCGGTTCTTGCGGTGAAGATCGTCCATCGCCTCGGTCGCGGCGGCGAGCCAGCCGAAAGTTGGCTCGCGCAAGGTCGCATTGGGCGCCGCCGATTGAAGGTCGTGGAAACGCTTGTGGCGCGCTGGATCGCTGGTGAGGATGTTGCCCTCAAATTCGAGCGAATATTCGCGCACATTCGGAATGGCGAGCCGGGCGAGCCCGATCAGCGTCGCGGCGCGGGCGAGGACGCGGACGCCAAGCCGCTGGTAAAGACTGTCGAAAAGGCGCGTCATCGGCGCGGTCAAAACCGCCGCGCAAAAAGTTTCGTCGCCATCGGCGAGCATTTGCAGCGCCGGCACGCCGCCCATCGAATGAGTGACGAGAATATAAGGGCCGGAAAATCGCTCTTTGACGACCTCTTCGACGAAACGTTTGAGGTCGGCGCTGAAGACGCCGAAATCGCGGATATGGCCTTTCTCGCGCTCGGGCAGGAGCCGTTCGGACAATCCTTGTCCGCGCCAGTCCATTGTCGCGACGGAAAAGCCGCGCTCGTTAAGGTCGCGCACGACCTCGAAATATTTTTCGATGAATTCAGAGCGCCCCGCCATCAGCACCGCCGTTGCGCGATGGCTGGCCGCCGGAAAAAGTGCAGCGCGCAAATAGCCGCCGTCTGCGCCGGCGAAATCCACCGCCTCGCCGCCTTCCGGGACAGGGTTCGTCTCTATGCGGATGAATTCGGCTATAGGGAGCTCTCCAGTTGAAGACGCGCCATAACGCTCATATCGCCGGCGATCTTGAGGCGCCCGGAAAGATAGGCGCTTTCAAGCGCGCGGCCGCCTTCGAAAATGCGGATCAGGGTTTCGCGGTCGCCGCCCCAGCGGCAATGGGGCTCAGCATCCGGCTTTTTTGCGCCGATCATGCAGGCCGCCCCGCGCCCGTCGACATAAAAGGCCGCTTCGCCGTCGGGTTCGATGGCGAGGACGGCGCCGAAACCTTTCTGGAAGGCGGCGCCGGCCATTTCCGCAAGCGAGGGCTCGGCCATCAGGAGGCCGGCTTGACGAATTTCAGCGTCATGCGGTCGCTCTCGCCGATCGCGTCATATTTGGCGCGGTCGAAATCGGCGGGCGCATCGCCCGGCGACTGCGCGGAGCGGCGCACCGGCGGCAATGTCCATACGCCAAAGGGATGGTCTTTCGTGTCGGCCGGATTGGCGTTGATTTCGCTCTCCGCGACGAATTCAAATCCGGCGTCCTCGGCAAGCTTTTTAACCGTGGAGACTTTGACATAACCCGCGCCGTCCTCACCCGTTTCGTCAGCTCGGTGCTCAACGACGCCAAGCACGCCGCCCGGTTTCAACGCCGTAAAGAAGGCCGCAAAATTCGCGTCCGCCGTGCCGCCGGAAAGCCAGTTGTGAACATTGCGGAAGGTGAGGACCGCATCCGCGGTTCCTGCTGGCGCAATGTCGCCGGCGCCAAGCGCCGTGACGTGGACATCGCCGTAAATATCCTTGTCGCCGAAGGCTTCCTTGAAGCGGTCGACAGCGGCTGCGGCGCGGTCGTTCGAGGCCGGGTCGAGTTGCGCGGCGTAATAGGCGCCGCCGCCCGAATGAAGATACGGCGCCAGAATGCGCGTATACCAGCCGCCGCCCGGCCAGATTTCGACGACCGTCATGTCCGGCTTCACGCCGAAAAATTCGAGCGTTTCTTTCGGATGGCGCCACTCATCGCGGGCCTTGTCCTCAGCCGGCCGCTGATCGCCATTGATGGCGGCGTCGAGGCGCGCGCCGGCGTCCATTCGAGGCTCAGCGGCGGCGGGGGCGGATTTCGCGCAGGCCGTCAGCCCGCTCGTGGCGATTGCAGCCGCAATCGCGGCGAAGGCGGCGTTCCGGGCGAATTTCATGGGTCTTTTCTCCGTCTTCTGAACGGGCCGGTCCTAACACGGTTTCCGCTCGCGGGGACAGTTCGCCGCAGCCTGAAAAGCCCGTCTGACGCACTCTTGAAACCCCGCGATTGGCGCCTACCTAAGCCCTGTCGGAGGCCTCACGGATCCGGCGGCGGCGACAAAGCCCGGCGCAGGGTTTGTCGCCTGTCAATCGAAGTCCCTTGCTTGATGAAGGAGGAACAATAATGCGCAGCTACGATCTTACCCCGCTTTACCGTTCGACTGTCGGTTTTGACCGCATGTTCGATCTTCTCGATTCGCTCGGCAAATCCGAAACCGGCGGCTATCCCCCCTATAATATCGAGCGCGTCGATGAAGACCGCTATCGCATCACGCTAGCGGTGGCCGGGTTCGGCGAAGGCGATCTCGACATCGAACTCCATGAGAACACGCTTAAAGTTGTCGGCGCGCGTCCGCAGGAAGACGAGGACCGCACTTTCCTGCATCAAGGTATCGCCGGCCGCTCCTTCGAGCGCCGTTTCCAGCTCGCCGATCATGTGCTGATCGAAGGCGCAACCCTGCAGAACGGTCTTTTGAATATCGACCTTCGCCGCGAGATTCCGGAAACGAAAAAGCCCCGCAAAATTGAAATCGGCGGGGAGAAAAAAGTCGAAGTCCTGAAGGCGTCAAACGCCGCCTAACGGGTAAAACGCGCCGCGCCTTGTCCCCTCCAGGCGAATTCCGGCGTTATTGAAGCGCTCGCCCCTGCCCCCTCCCAGGCGAGCGCTTCATCCGTTTACAGACGATTATTTTCAGCCCGTAATGAGCGCCTGCGCCTTGTCGAATATTTCAGTGTTTGCCGCGATTATCGATCCGGCGTGCATCGGTTTCGAACCGCCCTCGATTTCGCTCACTGCGCCGCCAGCCTCGCGAACGAGGACAATCCCCGCGCCGACATCCCATGGATTGAGACCGCGCTCCCAATAGGCGTCGAAACGGCCCGCCGCGACGAAGGCGAGATCAAGCGCGGCAGAACCAAAACGGCGAATGCCGGCGGTCTCGGCAAGCACCCTGTCGGCTTCTTTCAGCGATTGCTCGCGGCCCGGCCGTCCCTTGAAAGGAAGGCCGGTTGCAAAGAGCGCTTCATCAAGGGCCTTGCGCGATGAGACGCGAATGCGGCGATCATTAAGCCAGGCGCCTTCGCCTTTCTCCGCCCAGAAGAGCTCGTGCGTCGCAGGATTGAAAATCACCCCGGCGTAAGGTTGGCGGTCGCGCTCAAGGCAGATTGAGATCGCAAATTGCGGCAGGCCGTGAAGGAAATTGGTCGTGCCGTCGAGCGGATCGACAACAAAGCGGTTTGAATTGTCGGCGCCTTCGATTTCGCCGCGTTCCTCCATCAGAAAACCGTATTTCGGGCGGCCTTTTGAAAGCTCTTCATAGAGCGTTTGCTCGGCTTTGAGGTCGGCGGCGGATACAAAGTCGGCGGCGCCTTTTTTCGCCGTCTGCAAACCGTCGAGTTCGCCGAAATCGCGGGCGAGGTTTCGCGCCGCTTTGCGAGCGGCGTTGATCATCACAGTCATGACGGCGGAGGCGTGCGGCATTGTCGTTCCGGTGCTGAAAGGCGGCGCACCATACAGTCCGTCGGGGCGAGCGCAAGCTTTGGCGGGCGCTGGCGGAATAGTCTATGCATGCCCCGCCCCGCCTCGAAGGAATAGGCCATTTTGAACGAGCTCGATGAAGACCCGGCAAGCCTTCGCAATGGAAGCGGCGCATCGCTGACAGCGCGGGTTGCGCGCGGCGCGGGCTGGATCATCGGCGGACGCTTCGTCATGGGGATGATGGGGTTCGTCAATACGATCATTGTCGCGCGATTGCTGGCGCCGGCTGATTTCGGCCTCGTCGCGATCGGCCTGACGACGATGCAGATCCTGACCAATTTGTCGGATATCGGCGTCAGCCAGGCGGTCATTCGTTTTCATGACGCTGACCGCAAAGACATCGACACGCTGTTCACGCTTTCAGCGATCCGCGGCTTCATTGTCGCGGGCATTCTCGCCGTCATCGCGCCGGTCGCCGCATCTTTTTATCATGATCCGCGTGTTTTCTGGGTTTTTCTTGGCGTCGCCGCCTATCCGCTTGCTGTTGGCTTCGTCAATCCGCGCTTTTACGAATATGAGCGCGCGCTCGACTATTCTAAAGAGTTCGTTTTAACGACGATCTATAAGTTCGCCGGCGTCATCGTTTCGATCATCGTTGCGGTCGTCTTTAAAACCTATTGGGCGATTATTCTCGGGCTTGCGACGAACGGCCTTGTGCAGGCCTTGTTGTCCTACTTGATGCGACCTTACAGGCCGAGGGTCTCTTTTGCATCGGTCCGCAAGATCCTGGAGTTTTCGGGCTGGCTGACCGGCGTGGCGGTCATGAGCGCGCTGAACAACAAGCTCGACCCGCTCATTCTTGCGCGCGCAATCGGCGCGAGCGGGGCGGGCTTCTATTTTGTCGGACGCGATCTTGCCGAATTGCCGACCCGCGAAATTGCCTTTCCAGCGAGCCGGGCGGTGTATCCCGGCCTTGCCGAATTGCAGACCGACCCGGCGCGCGCAAAGCGAGCGTTTCTAAGAAGCGTTGAAGCGCTCGCCGCGATCGCGACGCCGGCGGCTATTGGATTTGCGCTTGTCGCGCATGACCTTGTGCCGCTGCTGTTCACTGAAAAATGGCTACCGTCAGTTCCGATCGTCGAAATCCTGACCCCTGTAATGGGATTAGAGATGCCGCTAATCGCTACCCAGTATTTTGCGATGGCGGTTGGTTCGACCCGGCTCGTCTTCATGCGCGAGCTGATATATTTCCTGGTGCGAACGCCACTCGTCATCTGGGCGGCTGTAACTTACGGTCTGCTCGGCGTCGCCGCGGCGGTTGCGGCGCTCGGCCTCGTTCATGTCGCCCTCAACCTCGCTCTTTACAGCCAGACGAGCGGCGACAATCCGATGAGGCCGATCTGGCGCATGCATCGCTCGCTACTCGCAGCGGTGGCGATGGCGGCGATATTGTTGGCGGCTCGCGCCTCTGGATTTTCGCCCCAAGAGCCGATCCTGCGCCTCGCCGCCGAGGTGATCGTCGGCGTAACGGCTTATGGCGCCATACACATTCTACTATGGCGCCTTGAAGGCATGCCTGACGGCCCGGAGCGGATATCCTTGAATGCGGTTAGCGTTTTGAAGGCCCGCCTCCGCCGATCCTGAGGTTCTGCAATCCCCGGTTTCTCCGCGTGAGCTCCTCGGCTAGAACAACGGCTCCCCATCAAGAAGGAGCGATCTTGAATGCCGCCGAGTCCCGAGCAGATTGTCGCCGCCGCCATGGAACTCGTCGGCGCCGAGTTGAAATTCAAGATTGGCGCTGCTGAAATACGCGGTAATGTCTACCGGGTTTTCGAGAACGCGCCGCAAAATCTGGTTGCGTTTTTTCGGGAAGGCGCGGCGCATGGCGACAAGGATTTCATCTATTACGAGGATGAGGTCTGGTCTTTCGCCAAAGTCTGGGACGAAGCGACAAGGCTTGCAGATGCGCTCGCCACGGAGTTTAACGTCAAGCGCGGCGACCGCGTCGCGATTGCCATGCGCAACTATCCTGAATGGTGCGCCGCTTATATGGCGATCATTTCGCTTGGCGCCATCGTTGTGCCGATCAATTCATGGTGGACCGGCGAAGAGCTTCGTTACGGATTTGAAGACAGCGGCGCCAAAATCGCTTTTGTTGATGGCCGGCGCTTTGAATTGATCGCGCCGCACAAGGCCTCACTATCGTTGAAAACGATCCTGGTGCGCGACGAAAACCCGGCGTCGGACTATGCCTATGCTGAGGTAATTTCAAAAGGAAAGGCGAGCGATCTTCCAGACCCCGGCGCAAAGCCTGAAGACGACTACGCGATCTACTATACGTCGGGTTCGACCGGTAACCCCAAAGGAGTCGTATTAACCCATCGCGGCGCATTGACGACGCTTTATTCCTGGCGGTTGATCACCGATGCAATAACAAAAGCGAATAACGGCGTTCCTTTACACGGTGAAAATCCCGGTATTGCACTCGGCATTCCATTGTTTCATGTGACCGGCAGCCACGCGATATTCCTGATGTCATGGCTATATGGCCGACGCATCGCGATGATGTATCGCTGGAACGCGCGCGAGGCGATTGACCTCATTAACCGCCACACCTTGACCAATTTCGTCGGCGTTCCGAGCCAGTCCTATGAATTAATTGAAGCGGTTGGCGACACGCAAGTGCCATCGCTCATCGACATTGGATCGGGCGGCGCGAAGCGGCCGCCTGAACATGTCGTCAAGCTTAAAGAGAAATTTCCAAACGCAAATCCGTCGTCCGGTTACGGCCTTACCGAAACCAACGCTGCCGGGTGCATCATTTCGCTTGAGGACTACCGAAATAATCCCGACGCGGCCGGGCGCCCGCTGCCCCCTTGCTGCGACATCAAGATTGTCAATGATGAGCAGGATTGCGCCCAGGGCGTTGTTGGCGAGGTTTGGATTCGCACTGCCTCCAATTTCCGCGAATACCTGAACAAGCCGGAAGACACGGCAAAGGCCCTGACGGATGACGGCTGGTTTCGTTCAGGCGATCTTGGAAAATTCGATGAGCAAGGCTTTCTCTATATTGTCGACCGCCTGAAAGATCTGATTATTCGCGGCGGTGAGAATATTTCCTGTCTTGAGGTTGAAGCTCGCGCATACGAACATGACGACGTCGATCAGGCGATCGCTTTTTCAGTCCCGGATGATGCGCTTGGCGAACGCGTCGGCCTTGTGGTTCACGCTAAGGAAGGTGCGACAATCAACCCTGAGGCGCTTCGCGATTTCATGGCTGAGGCTCTTGCGAAGTTCAAATGCCCGGAGCGAATCTGGGTTTCTCCCGCGCCGCTGCCAAAGCTTGGAACGGAGAAGTTCGACAAACAGACGATACGTCGGGTTGCGCTTCAGCATCCGCCGGCGTGGCGCGCCTGAGAGACTCCGCTGCCAAATAATGTTGCGTTGCGGCGCGTCCGGGCGTTTGATCTCGGACGCGCAATGAGGAGCCGCCAATGTCAGACCTTGAAGCCTTTAGAACGCAAGCGCGCGCCTGGCTTGAAGAAAATTGCCCGAAGGAAATGCGCGACGGCGCTGTTGGCGAGGAATTCGTCTGTTGGGGCGGGCGCAATTGGACATTCAAATCCGAAGCGCAAAAAACATGGCTAGATCGAATGGCTTCGAAAGGCTGGACGGTTCCTGCCTGGCCTGTCGAATATGGCGGCGGCGGGCTTTCGCGAGAGGAAGTAAAAGTCCTCAAGGAAGAGATGCGGCGCATCAAGGCCCGTTCCCCGCTTGAAAGTTTCGGCATTTGGATGCTCGGCCCGGCGCTTTTGAAATATGGAACGCACGAACAAAAAGCGCATTTCCTGCCGCCGATTGCGCGAGGAGAAATTCGCTGGTGCCAGGGCTATTCCGAGCCGAATGCCGGGTCGGATCTCGCTTCCCTTCAATGCAAATGTGAAGACAAGGGCGATCATTGGCTGGTGAACGGCCAGAAAATCTGGACCTCCTACGCCGACGAAGCCGACTGGATTTTCGTGCTCGTGCGCACCGATCCAAAGGCGGCCAAGCATGACGGCATTAGCTTCATTTTGATCGATATGGCGACAAAGGGCGTATCGACAAAGCCTATCAAACTCATCTCCGGTAAATCGCCTTTCTGCGAAACGTTTTTCGACGATGTGGAAACGCCGAAGGAGCACGCGCCAGGCGTTAATGCCGTTGTCGGCGCGCTCAATCGCGGCTGGGATGTCGCCAAATATCTATTGACCCATGAACGCGAAATGATTGGAGGCGGCGGCAGCGGCGCCATGGGCGGCGCGCGCGGTATAGGCGAAATCGCCGTCGATTGCCTTGGTGTTGATGAGACCGGGCGGCTCCGCGATGCGATCCTACGCGCCAGGGTAGCCGAAACCGAGGTCGATGGCTGGGCGTTCTTGCTGACGATGGAGCGCCTCAAGGACGAAGCAAAAGCCGGTCAGGGCATGGGCGCGAAGTCTTCGATGCTCAAATATTACGGCACGGAGTTGAACAAGCGCCGCTATGAGCTCTTCATGGATGCCGCGGGTTCGGAAGGTCTTGAGTGGGACAGCGAGCGTTCCGAAGATGGAAAGCTCGTAAAGGGCTGGTTGCGGACAAAGGCCAATTCGATTGAAGGCGGCACGTCGGAAGTCCAGCTGAACATTATCTCCAAGCGCATTCTCGAGCTTCCGGACGCTTGATTTCGCGTCTGGGAGAGCCGCCGAAAAACAGTTCAGAACTATTGCCTGGGAATGAAGACGGGAAAAAATCGATGCCGCTCATATTGAACGAAGAACAGGAAATGCTGAAAGAATCCGCGCGCGGCTTTCTTGAAGAAAAAGCGCCTGTCGCCGCCTTGCGTAAACTGCGCGACGAAAAATCCGAGGACGGCTTTTCGCGCGAGCTCTGGAAAGAAATGGCGGATATGGGCTGGGCCGGCATTCTGGTTGACGAAAGTCATGGCGGAGCTGGCTTTGGTTTTGTCGGTGCTGGCGTGCTCGCAGAAGAAATGGGTAGAACGCTGGCGGCGTCACCGTTTCTTTCCACCTCGGTTCTTGCAGCGACGGCGCTCAACAAATTTGCCGGCGACGCGCACAAGCAGGAATATTTGCCGAAAATTGCGACCGGCGACGTCATTATGGCGCTCGCTGTTGATGAGGGTCGCAAGCACGGGCCTAAAGAAACGGCGTTGACCGCCGAAAAGTCAGGCAACGGCTTTCGTTTGAATGGCGCCAAGACTTTTGTTGCGGACGGGCATGTCGCCGACAAGATTATTGTTGCGGCGAGAACGGCGGGCGCTGCCGGAGAAGAGGCTGGTCTCAGCCTTTTTATGATCGACCGGAAGGCCAAGGGAGTTACCGCTGATCGCGTCAATCTGGCTGACAGCCGCAACGCCGCATCAATTCGTTTTGAGAATGTTGAGGCGACTGGAGAAGACGTCATTGGTGAAATCGATAGTGGCTACGCCGCGCTGGAGGGCGTGTTGGCGGCAGGCCGCGCCGGACTTGCTGCGGAGATGTCAGGTTCGGCTCAGCACGTTTTCGACATGACGACCGGTTACCTCAAGGAGCGCAAGCAATTCGGCAAAGTGATCGGTTCGTTTCAAGCGCTGCAGCACCGGGCCGCCCACCTCTATTGCGAGATCGAGCTTGTTAAGTCCGTCGTGCTGAAGGCGCTGCAGGATCTCGACAATGCATTTGGCATGGCGGGCGTCACGTGTTCACTGGCGAAAGCAAAGGCGGGGGAGGTTGCGAAACTTGCGAGCCGCGAAGCGGTGCAAATGCATGGCGGCATAGGCATGACGGATGAATTTGACGTTGGCCTTTTCATGAAACGCATCCGCGTCGCGCAGGAAATGTTCGGCGATGGCGCCTATCACGCCGATCGCATCGCGCGGTTGCGCGGGTATTGACGGAAAAACCAATGAAAATCGTCAAAGCGGATGACGTCACAGTTTATGTCGGCAAGGAAACTGGCGTTTCCGATTGGGTGATCATGGATCAGGATCGCATCAGCACGTTCGCTGATGTCACCGAAGATCATCAATTCATTCATGTTGATGAAGAAGCGGCGAAGGCGACGCCGTTCGGTTCAACCATTGCGCATGGCTTTTTGACCCTTTCAATGCTTTCCCGCCTTGCGGCTGATTGCGTGCTCGTCCTCGACGGCGTCAAAATGGGCGTCAATTATGGTTTCGAGAAGGTTCGCTTTATGGCGCCGGTGAAATCCGGAAAGCGAATAAGGGGGCGCTTTGTTCTGATGGAGGCGCAGCAGCGGATTCCAGGTCAATGGCGCTTCAAATATGCAGTAAAGGTTGAGATCGAAGGCGAGGAAAAACCCGCTTTGGCCGCCGAATGGCTGTCTATGCAATTCGTTTAGGTGCAATATCGCCCCTCTAATATTCAGGGGAATAACATGCTCATCAAGAGGCCAATATTAATTTCCATGCTCGCCCTGGTTTCGACGCATGCGTTAGCTTTCCCGCCGTCGCTGGACGCGCCCGAAAAACGAACTTTCAATGACCGCCTGCAACGGGACAAGGGCGATCGGAGGGAGATGGAATCTAAGTTTAAAATCAAGGGCGAAATAAAAAAGGAAAAATCCGATCTGGTAATTTGCAGCGAGGGCGCGGCCTATGGAGAAGAACTTGAAGAAGCGCTGACCGCTTGCGACACGGCAGTCGCCGAAAAGCCGGAAGATGGCGATATCCGATATTATCGCGGTTTTGTTTTATTTCATATGGAGCGTTTTCCTGACGCGGAGGCCGCTTTCACAAAAGCGATTAATCTTGATGCGCGCAAGAAAGCTGAAAGCTATTATCAGCGCGGCGTCTGCAAGGAAAAGCAGCGGCGATTGCGCGAGGCCGCAGGCGACTTCAAGAAAGCGGCAGATCTAAAACCTGAATGGTCGGCGGCGCGGCGCAAGGTGAAAGAATACCATTGGGCTCTTGCTGTAGGAGCGGAATGATGTCTGAACATATTGCCGAAATCGCCTGGAAACGCGTAACGGAGAGTTTCTCATACGATCATTATAATCGCGCCCATGAATGGTCGTTTGACGCAGGCGTTACGCTCCCGGCGAGCGCGGCGCCCGAATTTAAAGGGGATGTAACGCGCGTTGACCCGGAAGAAGCGTTTGTCGCGGCGCTCTCCAGTTGCCACATGCTCACTTTCTTGGCGATTGCTGCAAAAAAACGCCTTGTCGTTGACGCCTATGACGATCGCGCCGTCGGTCATATGGAAAAAAACGCGGAAGGAAAGCTCGCGATTACGACCGTCGACCTTCACCCGCACGTGCAATTTGCGCCGGGCGTTGAAGTCGATGCTGCGATGCTTAAGAAGATGCACCATGATGCGCATGAGCATTGCTTTATTGCGAGCTCTGTGAAGACTTTGATTATCGTTCACTCCAGATAGGGCGATCGCGTGACCATTCGTTTTGACAACCGAGTTGCAATAATTACCGGCGCCGGCAACGGCCTTGGCCGCAGCCACGCTCTGGCGCTTGCAGCGCGCGGCGCCAAGGTCGTCGTCAATGACCTTGGCGGTGCAAGGGACGGATCCGGAAGCTCGTTTTCGGCTGCGGAGAGCGTCGTTGAAGAGATAGCCGCGGCTGGAGGCGACGCCATCGCTGATGGCGCGAATGTCACAAGCGAGCAAGATGTGGCGGCGATGGTCGAGGCCGCAATGTCGAAATGGGGACGAGTCGACATCCTGATCAACAATGCCGGGATATTGCGCGACAAGACGTTTGCGAAAATGGAGATGGCCGATTTTCGCGCGGTAATTGATGTGCATCTCTTCGGAACGGCGAACTGCACCAAGGCTGTATGGGAGACCATGCGAAACCAGAAATATGGCCGCATCATCTGCACGTCATCGCCCTCTGGTCTTCACGGCATTTTTGGGCAAGCGAATTACGGCGCCGCCAAGGCCGGCATGATCGGTTTCATGAATGCGTTGCACCTCGAAGGCGCGAAATATGATGTTCGAATCAATTTGCTGTCGCCTTCGGCAAAAACGCGCATGACCGAAGATCTGGGCATTCCGCCCGAAGTGCTTGAGACAATGACGCCCGAGGCGATCACGGCGGCCTGCCTGTTTCTGGTTAGTGACGATGCGCCTTCTCGCGCTATCGTTTCCTGTGCGGGCGGCGGTTACGCGCGCGCCTATATCGGCGAGACTGACGGGATTTATCTTCCCCCGTCTCAGCAAACGCCCGAGGAAATCGCTGCGAGATGGGAAGAAATCTCCAACCGGAGCGGCATGCATTTTTATGAATCGAGCGCCGGGCCGACGACGAATTTCCTCACCAAGGCGGCGGCCGCCAAAATCTGACAATATCGTATCACAGGAGATGCAAAATGCGTGAAGCCGTCATTGTTTCAACTGCGAGAACGCCCATCGGCAAGGCTTACAGGGGCGCCTTTAACAACACGGGCTCCCAGGCGCTTGGCGCTCACGCCATAAAGCATGCGGCGGAGCGGGCGAAAGTCGAATTCGGCGAAATAGAAGACGTCGTAATGGGCGCGGCGCTTCAACAGGGAACGGCGTTTCAAAACGTCGCTCGCCAGTCCGCATTGCGGGCGGGATTCCCGATAGGCGTTTCCGGCATGTCGCTGGATCGTCAATGCGCAAGCGGCATGATGGCGATTGCAACGGCGGCCAAACAGGTGGTGGTCGATAATATGGATGTTGCAATCGGCGGCGGCGTTGAATCGATATCAATGAACCAGACGGCGGATATGTTCGTGCGGCCCGATCCGTGGCTAATCCAGAACTTGCCAGCAACTTATATGCAGATGATCGAAACGGCGGAGATTGTCGCCGAGCGATATAATATTTCGCGTGAGAGCCAAGACGAATACGCTCTGCAATCCCAGCAGCGCACGCATGCCGCCCAACAAGCCGGAAAATTCGATGATGAAATCGTTCCGCTGTCGGCCGTCATGAAAATGGTCGACAAAGCGACCGGCGCGGCGAGCGACCATGAAGTGACGCTTGAAAAAGATGAAGGCAACCGGCCTGAAACGACGCTTGAAGGGTTGGCCGGCCTGAAACCCGTCTTCAAAGGCGGTCAGAAAGTGCAAGAAGGCAAGAACATCACCGCCGGCAACGCCTCCCAATTATCGGACGGCGCTTCAGCGGCTGTCGTTATGGAAGCGAAAGAAGCATCCCGCCGGGGTTTGTCGCCGCTGGGCGTCTATCGAGGCATGGCGGTTGCCGGCACGGACCCCGACGAAATGGGCATCGGGCCTGTATTCGCCGTGCCAAAACTGCTTCAAAAATTCGGCCTTAAAATGGACGATATCGGCCTTTGGGAGCTTAATGAGGCGTTCGCCGTCCAGGTTCTTTATTGCCGTGACAAGCTCGGCATCCCGAATGAGCTTTTGAATGTCAATGGCGGCGCTATTTCAGTAGGTCATCCATATGGCATGTCCGGCGCGCGCATGGTCGGACATGCGCTCATCGAAGGGAAACGCCGCAGCGCGAAATATGTCGTTTGCACGATGTGCGTTGGCGGCGGCATGGGTGCTGCGGGATTATTTGAAGTTGCTTAGGTGGCGACCGACAATGAAGTAATTTTCGCGCTCATTCGGGAAGTCCCGAAAGGCGAGGTCGCAAGTTACGGCATGATCGCGAGTCTCGTTCCGGGTGTTGGTCCGCGCCAGGTCGCGCGCGCCATGCGAACAGCGCCGCGCGACATTAAATGGTACCGCATCATTACGGCCTCTGGCGCGATGGCGGACCATTCAGGCGCTGAAGAGCAGCGCCGGCGATTAAGAAAGGAAAGCGTCGCCTTCAAAAAGAACGGCGCCGTTGACTGGAATTTGCATCGCTGGCGCGGCCCTTCGCAGGCGTGGATCGAAAAATCCGGTCGTGGCTTTGAGGATGTCATGGAAATCGTGGCGGGATGGAAAAAATGACAGCCCGCCAATTGAATATTGCATTTGTTCTTTTCCCGAATGTGACGCAGCTCGATTTCACCGGGCCGCTGCAGTTTTTGTCGCGAATTCCTGGTGCGGCAATTCATCTGGTTGCCGATAATCTGGCGCCTGTGTCCGCTGACACGGTCTTGACGCTAAATCCGACGGCGACGTTCGATAATTATCCGCTGGTTGATGTCCTCGTTATTCCGGGCGGTTTTGGCGTCGATGACGCGATGAACAATGAAGCCCTGATGGCGTTTGTCAAACGGGAGGCAGCTCGTGCAGAATATGTAACCAGCGTCTGCACTGGCGCCTTTATTCTTGGCGCTGCCGGGTTGCTGCGCGGTAAAAAAGCGACGACCCATTGGGCCTATCATGAAGAGCTCCGCCGTATTGGCGCCACTCCGGTCCGAGAACGGGTCGTTCGCGATGGTAATATCTTCACCGGGGGCGGCGTTACCGCTGGAATCGATTTCGCCTTGACGCTCACTGCGGAATTGGCGGGCGGCGATATTGCGCGCGAAATTCAGCTTGGCCTTGAATATGATCCCTCGCCGCCTTTCAGTTCCGGATCGCCTGAAAAAGTCGAATGCGAGGTCAGGAAGAGTGTTTCGAGCCGGTATGAACTGCGTCTTGCTGCTTTCCGCAACGCTTTGGACCGGGCGTTAACTTAAGAATTTGTTATCTATTGGCTTTGTGACTGCGGCTGCAGACAGGCGCCTTATTTTTCCGTGCAACCCGGTATATGCCGTGTGCAGCTAAAGCAGGAGATTTCAATGCGAACCGCAATCGTGAATAGAATGGTTATGGTTTTGATGGCCTCTTTGTTTGCCTTTACGGGAACTGCCGAGGCCGCATCCAAAGCGAAAATTGACCGCCGCGTCGACAAGGCTTTGTCGGAATTCCGGGAGCAAATTGGCGGAGCCGATACAGTTCTCGCCAAGGCGGCGGGCGTGCTTGTCTTTCCGTCGATCAAAAAGGCCGGCATTGGCGTTGGCGGCGAATATGGCCAGGGCGCTTTACGAATTGGCGGCTCCAATGTCGCCTATTACAGCACAGCCGCGGCTTCAATCGGATTTCAGCTTGGCGCAACGGCGCGCCGCCAGATTATCGTCTTTCTTGATCCCAAAGCGCTTGAAAAATTCCGTTCCAGCGAAGGCTGGGAGATCGGCGTCGATGCGCATGTGACAGTTGTTACGGTTGGCGCCGGCGGCGCCATCGACACGACAACGCTCGACCAGCCGATCGTCGCCTTTGTTTTCGATAGTAAGGGGTTGATGTACAATTTGACGCTAGAGGGCTCCAAGATCAGCCGCATTCATCCGAACTGATGGAGCAATTAGGCTGATACGAAATTCGGCGCCTTCGGGCGCCGTTTTTCGTCAAGGCGCCGGTGTTGATTCAATTGCGGCAAGCCGAGCGCGTTTTTCACCGTCTGATAAAAACGATCCGGAAAAACTATTCGCCGCCAGTTTTTTTATGTCGTTCGCGTCAAGATCCAGCGCTTCGATGACGATACGAAAATTATCCATGACATAGCCGCCAAAGTAGGCCGGATCATCCGAATTGACGGTTGCGCTGAGGCCGAGATCGAGCATCCGTTTCAACGGATGCATATGGATGTCGTCAATGACGCAAAGTTTGAGGTTCGATAACGGGCACACCGTAAGAGTTAGCCCCGCATCACGAATTTGGCCGACAAGCTGGTCGTCCTCAAGGGACCGGTTGCCATGATCGATGCGATCGATTTTCAGAAGATCGAGCGCTTCGCGAACATATTCGGGCGGCCCCTCTTCGCCGGCATGGGCGACCAGCTTCAGGCCGCGCTCGCGTGCGGCCTTGAATACATTTTGAAATTTAGACGGCGGATAGCCGACTTCGGAAGAATCAAGGCCGACGCCCTCGATCCGGTCGAGCCATCGCTCCGCTTCATCGAGCGTTGCGAATGCTTCGTCTTCCGAAAGATGACGCAGAAAACACATGATGAGTTTTGAGGTTATTCCGAAGTCGGTCTTGCTCCGGTCGAGCGCCGTCAAGATGCCGCTAATAGCCGTATCAAAAGGAACGGCCCGTTCAGTGTGGCCTTGTGGATCGAAAAATATCTCGACATGGCGGACATTGTCGGCCCGCACGCGGTTGAGATACGCCATTGTCAGGTCAAAGAAATCTTCTTCGGTCCTGAGGACATTCATTCCCTGATAGTAAATATCGAGGAAATCCTGCAGGTTCGAGAATTGGTAAGCCTCGCGTACGTCTTCGACCGATTTGAAAGGAATATCGATCTTGTTGCGTTTGGCGAATGCAACGAGCATCTCAGGTTCAAGACTGCCTTCAATGTGGAGATGCAACTCAGCCTTGGGCAGGTTTTTCGCGTAATTAACGAGCGCTTCTTTGGCCATCAAAACAGCACTCGTTCCTCGATGCTGAGGCCGCGGACGTCTGCAAATTGGGCCTTTCCCGCGGACTTCTTTACCGTGAAGCCAGCCTTTTCGAAACTCTTGTAGTCTGGCGCCTCAACAGTATCGACGCCGATATAAGAAGCGTCCGCCTTTTCGCGTGTAAAGGTGAGCGCGATATAGCCGTGATTTTCGCCGGAGAGGTAGCGCACGCTCGAGTTCTCCTGCGCTGTAAGCAGCGCATATTCAGCCCCTTTGCCGCCAAGAAACTCCTTCCGGTAAGGCGATGGCGAAGAAACGGAATGAACGCCAAGTTCAACGCCCATATGTGCGCCGTCTTTCGCGGTGAGGTCATTCGCCCACCATGTGTGCGAGTCACCGGTTATGACGACGAGGCCGTCGGGCGCATTGTTTTTTACCGCATCATAAAAGCGTTCGCGCGCAGCGGGATAACCGTCCCATGCATCGAGATTGAGCGGTAGGCCAAGCGTTGAGAATTTTATGAAAGACCGCGCGGGCTTCCATTGTTTCTCAAGCTCGATGATATCTTCCTCGGTGACGTGCGGCTCAAGATTGGGTGCGGTCACGGCGGCCATGATCACCTGGTTGGCGATCAGTCTCCATGGTTGACCAGCAGCGGCTGACGCTTTCAGCGTCTTGGAGATGTACTCCACTTGTTGGGGCCCCATTAATTCGCGTTCAGGCGACCAAAGCTCGACATCGCGGAAATGCGCAATGGTTTCAGGACTCGTCAATTGCGGGACAATCTCGTCATATTCGATCTGCTTCGACCGCGCCATCAGACGTGTTTCAAGTGCGCCGATCGTCAAAAGATCGCCATAGGAGAACGAACGGAAAATAGCCTCTTCCGGCCGCCCCGCGCCCGGCTCGCGTATCGGCATCCATTCAAAATAAGCTTGCAGGGCGGCGCGCTTTCTCGCGTCGAATGGTCCTTGCGTTTTCGGATCGTGATGCTCCGCGCCGCCTTTCCATGTGTCGTTTGCAACCTCGTGGTCGTCCCAGATTGCTATCATCGGGTGAGCCGCATGCATCGCGCGGGACGATGGGTCGGCTTTATATTGCGCGTGGCGCATCCGGTAATCAGCGAGTGTCAAAAGGTCGCCGGCAGGTTCGACTTCACGCCCGATTTGCTTTCCTGTCTCGCCGCCATATCCATCGCGGCCATATTCGTAAATATAATCGCCAAGATGCAGGACTGCATCGATATCGTCGCGCCGCGCTATAAGGTCATAAACATTGAAATAGCCGAACGGAAAGTTCGAGCATGAGACAACCGCAAAACGCACGCTTTCAATAGCGCCGGTTGGCAAGGTGCGCGTGCGCCCGACGGGCGATGAAATATCGCCCGACCGAAAACGGTAAAAATAAGTGCGCCCTGGCGCGAGACCCGATGCAATGGCTTTCGCCGTGAAGTCGGCTTCCGGCTTGGCGGTTACTTCGCCGGACGTTGTAATTGATTGGAAATCATTCGTTTCGGAAACTTCGTAATTGAGCGTGACCGGCGCGGAGCCTGCCGCATCGACCCGCGTCCACAGGACCACGCTGTCCGCCGCAGGATCGCCGCTCGCGACCCCATGCGCGAAAGATTGCTCAGTTAGGGGCGTCGCCGCTGAATAGGCTATTTCTTGCGGACCGCGAGCACAGGCGGCGGCGCCTCCCAGAAGGGCGGTCTGAAGGGCGGTGCGGCGGGTGAAATTGGTCATTTGCAGTCCTTTCGGCGAGCCGCGCGATTTTAGCGGCGAATGGGGTCGCACCTTAATGCGCGGGGCGGTTCCCCTGAAGGGTTATTCTGCACTAGTCTCGCGACAGTTTCTTGCAACCCGGGGTCACAATCGACATGCGACATCATTCTCTTGCGGCGGCGAGTGCGCTCGCCATGCTCGCGGGCCTTGCCGCCTGTGCGCCAAAAGACGCAAAAACCACTGCGCCCGCCGATAAATCGGACGCCACAGCTGAGGCCGGGGCAAAGCCGGGCGAGCCGGCAATTAAGGCCGCAACCGAAGTCGACGCCGCCAATCCGCGCTGGCGGGCCGATCCCTTTCCGTCGACCTACAAGCCCTATCCCTCAAAAACGACCGTGATCAAAGGCGCCACTGTGCTGACCGGCACCGGCGAGCGAATCAATGACGGCGTTGTCATTATCGAAGGCGGCAAGATCGCGGCGGTCGGCGGCGCGGATGTCGCGGCGCCGGATGGCGCTGAAGTGATCGACGCCAAGGGCAAATGGGTGACGCCCGGAATTATCGACATTCACTCGCATCTTGGCGATTACCCTTCGCCCTCGACGGCGTCGACTTCCGACGGCAATGAGGCGACCGCGCCGGTGACCGCTCAAGTCTGGGCCGAGCACTCCGTCTGGCCGCAAGACGCCGGGTTCACGCGCGCCCTCGCAGGCGGCATCACGACGCTGCAGATCCTGCCGGGTTCTGCGAACTTATTCGGCGGCCGATCGGCGATCCTCAAGAATGTTCCGTCCCGAACCGTGCAGGGCATGAAGTTTCCAGGCGCGCCTTACGGTTTGAAAATGGCCTGCGGCGAAAACCCGAAACGCGTTTATGGCGACAAGGGCGGCCCATCGACGCGCATGGGCAACTTCGCCGGATATCGCGCGGCATGGATCGAGGCGTCGGCCTATAAGAAGAAATGGGAAAAATATTGGGACGACGAAGACGCGTGGAAGAAGAAGCATGACGGAAAGAAAGCTTCCGATTCAAAAGGCGATGATAAAGAGCCAGAGGCGCCATCGCGCGATCTGAAGCTTGAGACGCTCGCCGCCGCGCTGAATGGCGACATTACGGTCAACATGCATTGCTATCGTGGCGACGAGATGGTGCAGGTGATCGATATGGCGAAAGAATTTGGTTACAAGGTTTCATCCTTCCACCACGCTGTCGAGGCTTACAAGATCGCCGACATTCTTGCGAAGAATGGCATTTGCGCAGCAGTCTGGGCGGATTGGTGGGGCTTTAAACTCGAGGCTTATGACGCCATCCGTGAAAATGCAGCACTTGTTGATGCGCAGCCCGGCGGTTGCGCCATCATTCACTCAGACGATGAATACGGCATTCAACGGCTCAACCAGGAAGCCGGGAAGGCGATGGCGGACGGCAACAAAATGGGCCTCAAGATTACGCCTGAACACGCGATGGAATGGCTCAGCCTCAACCCGGCCAAGGCAATGCGTATTGACGATAAAACCGGCAGCCTTGAGACGGGCAAGATGGGCGATGTCGTCATTTGGAACGGCAATCCGTTTTCAGTCTACGCAAAAACAGAAAAAGTCTTTGTCGACGGCGCGCTTCTCTATGATGCGTCCGATCCAAAACGGTCGCCGCGCATGGATTTTGAAATTGGCCAGCTGAATGAAGGCTTCAATGGAGGAGCGGGACAATGAGGAATTTTACTGCAATGAAAACGTTCCTTGCTTGCGCCGCCGCCGCGCTTTCTGCAACAACGATTGCTGACGCTCAGACTTTCGCGATCCAGAATGCGAAGGTTTACACAATGGTCGGGCCCGACGCTGGACCAATTGAAAATGGCGATGTCATTATTCGCGACGGCGTGATCGCTGCGATCGGGCAGGATCTGACGCCGCCGGAAGGGGCGACTGTCATCGACGCTAAGGGCCGAATTGTTACGCCCGGCATTTTTGCGCCTTGGTCCGAGCTTGGTCTTGTTGAAATCGGTCTCGATAAAGAAGCGAATGATTCCTCGCCGCAAGGCGAGTTTCCATTGAGTGCTTCTTTGAATGCCGTCGATGCGTTCAATCCTCAATCAACGCTTATCGCCATTAATCGCGCTGGCGGTATCACGCGCGCTGTGACCGCGCCTGATCCCGGCGACAAGATGTTTGGCGGCGAAGGGGCGATTGTTTCGCTCTCTGGCGGCGCCAGCTCTATCACGCGCGCCAATGTCGTTCAGTCGGTCGCCATGGGTTACGCCGGCGCTGCGCGCAATGGCGACACGCGGCTTGGCTCCTGGGCCGAACTTCGCGCCGCGCTAGATGAGGCGAAAGCCTACGCCTCTAATCCCGCCGGCTATGCGATGCGGCCGCGCATGGAGGGGCTGGCGCTTGCTGATTTGAAGGCGCTCGGTCCAGTCGCGCGCGGCGTCGAGCCGCTAGCCGTTTATGTGAATTCCGTCGCTGAAATTCGTAATCTCATTCGTCTGAAACGCGACTATGGCGTCAAACCCATTATTATCGGCGGCACGGAAGCGTGGATGGCGGCGAAGGAGCTTGCAGCCGCCGACATTCCAGTCATCCTGAACCCGTTCCTCAATTTGCCGTCGCAATTTGAAGATCTTGCCGCGACGCAGGCGAATGCGGCACGGCTCGCCAAGGCTGGCGTGACGATCGCCTTTTATGATCCGCCCTCGGGGACGCATAATTTGCGTTTGCTGACTCAACTTGCCGGCAATGCCGTCGCAAACGGCCTTCCCTATGCGGATGGCCTCAAGGCGTTGACAGCCAATCCCGCCAGGATCTTCGGCGTCGACCAGCGGTTTGGCGCGCTTGAAATCGGCAAGGCCGGCGATATCGTTGTCTGGGATGGAGATCCGCTCGAAGTCTCATCGCGTCCAGTCGCTGTCTTTATCGATGGGCGCGCAACGTCGCTCGTTAATCGCCAGACGCGGCTTCGCGATCGGTACAAGAATTTGTCCCGCGGCGATCTTCCCTTCGCTTATCGCGGCGCTTCGAACTAGCGTATTGCACGCTTGGCAATGGCCATTGCCGGGCCTAAAGGGACGGCGATGCCGGAACGCTTGAAGATAGCTGTTTGCCAGATTGCGCCGCATGTTGGCGATGTCGACGGCAACAAGCGGCGCATTCTTGCTGCGCGCTCAGAGGCGGCGAAAGCCGGCGCTGATCTTTGCGTCTTCTGCGAGCTTGTCGTCTCTGGCTATCCGCCCGAGGACCTCGTCTCAAAGCCGGCCTATCAACGCGCCTGTCGTGAAGCGGTTGAGAGCTTGGCGAAGGAAACGGCGGATGGCGGTCCGGCTATGATTGTCGGTGCGCCATGGCGCGAAGGAAGCGCGCTCTATAATGCCGCCTTCCTGCTTGACGGCGGCGAAATTGCAGCAAAACGTTACAAGGTTCGTCTGCCGAATTACGGCGTCTTTGACGAGCCGCGCCGCTTTACGCCCGGACCCGCTTATCCAGAACCAATTGAGTTCAAGGGCGCCAAGCTTGGGCTGATGATCTGTGAGGACATGTGGCTTGAAGGCGCCGGCGAAGCGCTCGCTGACGCAGGCGCGGATTTCTTCATCGTGCCGCATGGCTCTCCGTTCCGAACGACAGCGCTTGATGAACGCGAGATCGCCGCGCGAATCCGCGTTCAGGCGACGGGCCTGCCCTTAATGTTCATCAACCAGCTCGCCGGTCAGGATGAGGTCGTCTTCGACGGCGCGAGTTTCATCATGGACGGCGCTGGCGCCATCCGTTTTCGGGCGCCGCAATTTGAAGAAGGCGTCTTTCTTTCCGAGTGGGAGAAACGCGGCAATGGTTGGGAATGCGTCGCTGGACCCGGCGCTGCATGGATCAAAGGCGAGGAGATGATTTATCGCGCCGTCGTTATGAGCGTGCGCGATTACATCGACAAAAACAAATTCAAAACCGTTGTCATCGGCCTGTCAGGCGGCGTCGATTCCGCTTTAACCGCCGCTATCGCCGTTGACGCGCTTGGGCCCGACCGCGTCAGATGCGTGATGATGCCGTCCCGTTATACGTCGAAAGAAAGCCTTGAGGATGCGGCGCAATGCGCGGAGCGCCTGGGCGTTTCCTACGAAATAATCCCAATAGAACCTGCAGTCGCCGCCTTCGGTGAAATGCTTGCGCCCCTATTTAATGGCTGCGGGCCCGATGTAACAGAAGAGAATATCCAGTCGCGCATACGCGGCGTCATCCTGATGGCGATCTCCAATAAATTCGGGCCGATGGTTTTGACGACCGGTAACAAATCGGAAATTTCGGTTGGTTATGCGACGCTCTATGGCGATATGAATGGCGGCTACAACCCGCTGAAGGATATCTACAAGACCGATGTCTACCGGCTTTGCCGATGGCGAAACGCGCATGATACGAGCGATCTAAAAGGCCCAAAAGGTGAGGTCATTCCGCAGCGGATTATCGACAAGGCGCCGTCGGCTGAATTGCGCGCCGGTCAAACGGATCAGGATTCCTTGCCGCCCTATGACGTGCTCGACGCTATTCTGGAGCGGCTCGTGGAACGCGAATGGTCGGTCAGGGACATTGTTGCTGACGGATATGACGAGGCAACGGTGAAGCGCATTGAGCATTTGCTCTACATTGCGGAATATAAACGCCGTCAAGCGCCGCCTGGACCCAAAGTCACCAAAGTCAATTTTGGCCGTGACCGCCGGTATCCGATCACCAATGGCTGGCGCGACGCATAATTCTGTGGCGCTGCTCAGAATTTCAGTTTGAATGACAGGTTGAATTCCTGACTCTGGTAGAAATTCTCATAGAGCGCGTGGAAACCAAAGCCGTTGATTGTGTAGCTGTACCCGAATGTATTGAATATGTCGGTCGCCGCAAAAACAAATTCGCCGCGCCCGTTCATGACCGTTTTTGCAAGACTTAGATCTACAGATGAACGGGAATCCTGGCGACCCTGCGCGACATTCCGGGCGGCATAGTGAACGCCCGCCAGCGTCAATTCAAAATCATGCGGCAGGTAGAAGCGATTATTGATCTTGGCGTCCCAGGTCGATGAACTTGAGGCGTTGATCTGCACTTGCCGGGCAAAAGGGAATAGCACATCGATTGTAAACGGATCGATTTCGATTTTATACCAGTCGAAGCTTCCCGATACGTCCCAGAAATCACCGAATTTCCGACTGACGATCGCCTCAACGCCGTAATTAACCGCGTGACCGGTATTGGCGTAAATCCTGTTGATGACATCGTAAGTCGTGTTCGAGGAGTCGATCGTGTAAATGCGGGTGAACGGATCGTCTATGTCGCGATAAAATCCGGCAAGCGACGTTTGGCCATGCTCAAAATCGTGACGCCAAGAGACTTCATAGACCTTGGTGAATTGCGGCCGAAGATAGGGGTTGCCGACCTTCAAGAGTTCCGGATCGTCATATTTCGGGAATATGCGCAGCTCCGGCTCGCCCGGCCGGTCGACGCGAATATTAAAGAAAGCGGATATGTCGTCATTGTCGTCCGCCTTCCAGGTCAGGCGGACATTGGGGAAGACGCGGAAATAATCATAGGCGTCATTGGAGGGGTAATAAATATTCGTCGCCGGAATGTTGTAAGCCACATCCGTTTGCTCGGCGCGCAAGCCGATCTCCGCGACATAGCGTTCTTTCTCGCGGACAAAATTGAGATAGGCCGTGTAAATATCCTCCCTCCAGTCCGAATGGTCGCCGAGCCCCGGATAGATCACCGACTGCACGCCCATCACGACGTCGTAGGTGATTGGAAGGCGGCGACGCTGGTATTTGAGACCGGCCTCAACCCGGCCGCTCGCAAGCGGGCGCACATAATCGAGCGTGACCGGGATGATGTTCTCGCGCGCGATAAGATGCGTCATGTCAGAACCGGTTCGCACCGGCGAGATTTCATTCAGGAAATACGCTTCGTCTTCCCAGGCGCGCGTGTATTGAACATTGAATGAGAGCTTGTGACCGGGCGCTGCAAAGTGATGCTCGAAATCAAGCGACGATGTAAAATTGCCGGTGCCTTCGGATTCGCGCCAGAACCAGAAGCGCAATTCTTGGCCCGTCGCGTCGTCGATATAGGGGATTTCGGCGCGGTCGATATGGTGTTCATAATCGACGCCCGAAGAAATTGAGAGGATGTCGTTCTCAGAAAGGTCGATTTCAACGCCGCCACGCAGGATATATTGCTTCTGGCTTCTGTTCTCCGGCACCTGTGAACGGATCGTCAGACCGGAATCGTAAAATCTCGTCGTGAATTCATTATTCGGCAGGTCGCGCTGGATCAGGAATTCGCCACGCAAATGCGAGCGGATTTTGGGCGTGTTATAACGCAGATTGGTTGAGAAAACGCCGCGCGGGTTGTTGTGAAAACTGCCGAGCGGCGATGGAATGTCATCTCGGCGCCGGGAAATCTGGCCAATGCCGCCGGTCAGGGAGACGTCGCCGCCAAATCCAAGCTGTGCGTCTTTTTTGTAGACGATATTGATGACGCCAGCCATGCCTGCTGCATCATATTTCGCCGACGGATTGGTGATGATCTCGATACGGTCGATATTATCGGCGGGGATTGAGGAAAGCCCCTTCTGATCGCCATAACCCGTCTGCCCGGTCTGGCGTCCGTCTTCCAGTATGATGACGCGGTCGCTGCCGCGAAGGCGCACCTTGCCGTCCTGCTCAACCGTAACGCCCGGAAGCGTTTTCAACGCGTCAAGCGCTGAACCGCCGGCCCGCGCGGCGTTGCCGTCGAGAGAAAAGGTCGATTTGCCGGGTTCGACGCCGAGGCGGGGCCCGCGTGTTGCCGAAACAACAACTTCGTCAGTAGGGGGCGCCGCTGCGTCAAGCGGGATGCGCCCAAGATCGTAGATGTCGTTTTTTTCTCCGATCAGCAGGCGTCGTTCGACTGTCTCAAAACCATAGCTTTCGATTGACAACCGCCAGGCGCCGCGGTCGAGACCGACAATGGTGAAGCGTCCATCGGCGGTTGTCAGCGCGCCGGTGACCGGATCGCCGCCGGTCGCTGGAATGGCGATGACGCTCGCAGAAGCGATTGGCGCGCCGGATGCGCGGGCGACAACCTCGCCTGAAACGAGCGTTTCGGCGGCGGCGTGCCCTGAAAATCCAAGACAGATCGCCGCTATCGGAGTCAGGAACGGTGCAAATCTCATGGTTAGCCCCCGCTAATCACGGACCAAGACGTATCAGGCTAAAGTGAATTGTCCATAAAAATGGGCGGTATTCCGGCCGATTCGCGTTTCTGGCGTATTGGTCGCTGTCCGACCCGCCAACCCCATTTGACGGCAGCAAGTGGGCGGCGTATCGAGCGCACCGTTTCCAGCGGACTGCCCTTATCCATGACGCCAATTGTACGTTTTGCGCCTTCGCCAACTGGCCGGCTCCATGTCGGCAATGTGCGCGCTGCTCTCTGGAATTGGCTTTTCGCCCGCTCCAAGGGCGGTAAGTTTATTCTTCGCATTGACGATACGGACGGAGAACGGTCGACCAAGGATTTCGAAGACGGCATACGCCGCGATTTGCAGTGGCTGGGCCTCAATTGGGACGTCACATTCAGCCAGTCGTCGCGATTTGGCGAATATGACAAAATCGCCGATGCGCTTCGCCAGCGCGGTCTTCTTTACCCATGCTACGAAACTGCTGACGACCTAGAACGCAAACGCCGATTGCAGCGCGCGCGCGGATTGCCGCCCGTTTACGATCGCGCCGCTTTGTCGCTAACCCAAGAGCAGAAGAAATCATTTGAAGCTGAAGGACGCAAACCGCATTGGCGCTTCAAGCTTTCTCAAAAGCCCGTTGACTGGAACGATCTGATCCGCGGTGAGACGGTCGTTGATACCGCCAATGTCTCAGACCCGGTGCTCATTCGCGAAGACGGCATGTATTTATACACGCTGCCCTCCTGTATCGATGATATTGATTACGGCATCAGCCACGTCATTCGCGGCGAAGACCACGTGACGAATGCAGCCGTGCAGGTCGAGATCATGCGCGCGATCATCGACATCAAAGGCGCTGGCGCGGTTCCGGCCTTCGCCCATCACTCGCTCCTTATCGGCGCGGATGGCCAAGGTCTTTCAAAACGGCTCGGCTCCCTGTCAATCGGGGCGATGCGCGAAGACGGGCTCGAGCCGCAAGCGATCACCTCGCTTCTGGCGCGGCTTGGCACGTCTGAGGCGGTGACGGCTGAGCCTAATATTATGGCGCTCGCCGAAGCCTTTGATTTCGCGAAAGTCGGCCGCGCCCCGGCGCGTTTCGATGAGGCTGAGCTTCTGGCGCTCAATGCGAAGCTCTTGCACGAGACGCCTTATTCAGCGCTTGCCGAACGGCTTTCAGCGCTTGGTGTTTCCGAAGAGCTATGGGGCGCCGTCAAAGGCAACGTCACAAAGCTTGAGGATGCGTCGAAATGGAAGCAGGTGGCTGACGGGCCGATCGATCCTGTTATTGAAGATGCCCAATTTTGCGCCAAGGCGGCGGCGTTCGTACCGGATGGTCCCTTGTCGGATCAAAGCTGGAACGACTTCATCTCAAATGTGAAAGACAAGACCGGCGCCAAGGGCAAAGCCTTGTTTCACCCATTGCGCCTTGCATTGACTGGCCAGGAAAAAGGCCCGGAGATGGCGGCGATCTTCCCGCTCATCGGCGCTGAAAGAGCGCGGGCGCGACTTGCGGGCGAGCGGGCGTGAAGCTCGAAAGCGCGCGCGGTTATGCCGAGGAAGCCGCCGACCTGCTTGTCCGTTATGAAAAAATTCCCGTCGAAAAAGTCTATGACCCGGTTCTGGGATTGATCCCTCCCGGGACGCTCAAGATTGTCGATATCGGCGCCGGGACCGGGCAGGCTGCTGCATGGTTTGCGGCGCGCGGCGACAGGGTCGTCGCCGTTGAGCCTGTCGATGAGCTTCGGGAAGGCGCGCAGCTTCTGCATCCCGACCCGTCAATCGAATGGGTCGATGACGGCCTGCCGCATCTTCGCTCCATCGAAACGCGCAAAAGCGAATTTGACGTCGTCTGGCTGTCCGCCGTCTGGTTTCATCTCGATACCGAGGAACGCGCCGCCGCGATGCCGGTCGTCGCATCTTTGATGAAGCCTTCAGCGCGCCTTTTCATCATGCTGCGCCATGGGCCCGTTCCTGCGGGCCGGCGCATGTTCGAGGTCTCCGCAGAGGAAACGATCGAACTCGCCGCTTGTGAGGGGCTAAAGCCCGTTTCGAACATCCACGCGCAAGCGGTCGGGGACTTCAATCGCCGTGCGGGCGTTACTTGGACTCATCTTGTACTTGAAAAAACCTAAGGCGCCGCCGTCCGCTTACGCCACGACTTCCATCGAATGCCGCACGAGGTAAGGAAAAATGTCTTCGACCTTGTCGATGAAGACCATGTCCTGCGTGAGGAGTTCTTCCGCCGCGAGACCCTGATCAATCGTATGTTTGATGAGGGTCTTTAACGGCGACCAGAAGCCGTTGAGGTTGAGCACCAGTATTGGCTTCCTGTGCAAAGCAAGGCGCGCCCAGGAGACGGTCTCAATTAACTCCTCCAGCGTGCCGATGCCGCCCGGCAATGTCAGGATAGCGTCAGACTCCTCAAACATCATCATCTTGCGTTCATGCATCGTTTTGACGATCACATGATCGACGCCGGGCAGGACGCCCTCAAGTTCGACGAGGAAATCGGGGATGATGCCGAAAACCTTGCCGCCGGCGTCGCGCGCCGCGCCTGCTGTCTGGCCCATCAGTCCGAGCTTGCCGCCCCCATAGACGATGCGCCAGCCGCGCCGGGCGGCTTCTTCACCGATAAATTTGGCGGCGTTCATGAATTCTGGGTCGCTCCCCGGACGGGAGCCGCAATAAACACAAAGGGATTTCATCGTTCTATCTTTTTGACGGTCTTCTTATCTGGAGTGTAGGGTTGAATCTGAGACAATAATATTAACGCCGGCCCGCCGCTAGGGCGGAACCGGACATTCCAGGCCCCGGGAAGGCTCAGGTGCTCCATGCGTGTTGTGATTATCTTCGTTCTGCTGATCGTGTTGGGGTTCATCGCCTGGAAGGCGGCGGAGCGTTACAAGCTGATCGCGCCGCCCAAGCAGGTCGAGGAGCAATCCGGCGAGGCCGCAAAAAAAGCCAAGGAGGAGGCGACGCCATCATTGCCGAGCTTCGACATTGTCCGCGTCGACCGCAATGGACAGGCGGTCATCGCCGGGCGCGCGGCGCCGGGGTCGAAAGTCACCGTTTTCGCTAATGACGAACCCTTGCAGTCGGTCACGGCCGAAGATGACGGCTCGTGGGTGATGACCGAAGAAACGCCGCTCAAGGAAGGGCCGGTCGAGTTGACTCTCGAAATGACGACCCCAGACGGCGAGACGATCAAATCTGACCAGACGATCATTATTTATGTGCCGAAGCGAGATGGCGACCGGCCGCTCGTTTTACGAACAACGCCAGGCGGCGCCACGGAAGTTATCCAAGAGCCGCGCGATGACGGCATCGGACTTGGCCCATTGCGTCTTGAAACAATCGATTACGACGCGTCTGGCGCAGTCATCTTCACTGGCCGCGCGGAGGCGGATCGCGTCGTCCAGCTTTTCGCGAACGGACAATTTGTCGGCCAGACGAAGTCAGGCGCCGAGGGTCATTGGCGTCTTACCGCGCAAATGGCGCCGGGCGTTTACACATTGCAGGTCATACAGCTGGATGAAAACGGCAAGCCCGCCTACGCGATCGAATTACCGTTTGAGCGCGCAAGCGACGACGACATCAATCTGAGAGACGGCAAGGTTGTCGTTCAGCCCGGTAATTCGCTTTGGCGCATCGCGCGCCGGGCCTATGGGCGCGGCATTCAATATACGATCATCTACGAGGCGAACGCCGATCAAATTCGCGATCCTGACCTAATCTATCCGGGCCAGGTCTTCGATGTGCCGCAGGCAGAAGAAGAGCCTGAGGACGCGCCCGCGAATTAGAAGACTTCACCATTTCTCGCCGAACGGCCGCAGGTCCATTTCAAATGTCCAGGCGTCTCGGTCCTGATTGTGCAGCAGCCAATAGGCTTCCGCGACCGAGGCCGGCTCCATTAGCGCACCGTCTGGAATTTTGGCGTCACTGCCGCGAGCAGCCCTAATCCGCTCCCGAACGAAGGCGGTGTCTACGGCTGCGTCGATTACAAGATGGGCGACATGGATATTCCGCGACCCCAATTCGCGCGCCATTGATTGCGCCACCATGCGAAGGCCAGCCTTGGCGCTCGCAAAAGCAGCGTATCCGGCCCCGCCTCGAAGGCTCGCCGTGGCGCCAGTGAAAAATATCGAACCCTTGCCGCGCGCCAGCATCAATCGCGCGGCCTCCCGCCCAGTCAAAAATCCAGCTTTGCAGGCCATTTCCCAGACTTTGAAAAAAACGCGTTCCGTCGTCTCCAGAACTGGGAAATTCACATTGCCGCCCGGATTGGCGATGACCACTTCAAGCGGCGCAGTTCTGTCCGCCTCTTCAAGGAACGCTTTGACCTCCTCTTCCTTGCGGGCGTCGAGCTTGCGCGCCTCCAGCCGTCCGCCCGCTTCGTCGATCTCCGCCTTCAGGGCGCCGAGCTTTTCTACGTTTCGTCGGCCGGCAAAAACAGTAAACCCTTCGGACGCAAACTTGCGCGCAATCGCCGAGCCAATGTAATCGCCAGCGCCGACGATTGCGCATGTCGCATGATGCTTCGCCATACGTCCTCCAAGAGTGGTTAAAGCCCAAATTTGAGAACGCCGAAAACAAAATGAAGACCGAGGCTATCCTTTAGCAAGGGCGACCGCGAAATATTCGTTCTCATCCGTCCAGATCGCCGGCGCCGAAAACCCCGCTTGGTCAAGCATTGCTACGATGTCGCGCTGGCGCCATTTTCGTGAAAGCTCCGTGAGGATGCGCTCGCCTTTCTCGAAACGCCGCGCGCCGTCAGGCCATGAAACAATTTGCGCCTCTTCAGACTCAAGGTGCATTTCGATGCGCGACGCTTCGTCATTGTATAACGCTATATGCCGCCAAAGACCTGGATCGAAGTCAGAACCAAGAACCCGGTTGACGTGGTTCAGAATATTCAGATTGAAGGCTGCGGTGACGCCGGTCGGATCGTCATAGGCCGCCTCGAGAACCTCGCGATCCTTGACAAGGTCAAGTCCGATCAGAAGAGCGGTTTCGCTAGAGGCGCGACGGGCCGCATTGAGCAGGTTGAGCTGGGTTCCTTCATCAAAATTTCCAAGGCTCGACCCGGGATAGAATATCAGGCTTGGACGGTCAGACAGATGCTCGGGAAGCGCAAAATTGCGTGTGAAATCCATCCCGACGCCTTCAACGGCAAGATCGGGAAAGGACGCCTGAATGCGCTTCAAAGAACCCGTAAGATAATCTTCCGATATATCGATTGCGACATAGCGCGACGGCCTTAATGTCGGCAGTAATCGTTCGGCTTTCTCGCAGCTTCCAGCGCCGAGATCGATGAGCTGAAAACCATCCCCGAGCATGCGGCGGACGGCGGTCGCAATATCAATGGCGCGCAGACAGAAAATCTCCGCCTCAGCGCGTGGCACATAATATTCGGGCAGCCTCGTGATGGTTTCGAAAAGCTGCGACCCAACGACATCATAGAAATATTTAGGCGATATTTCCGCCGACTTGCGTAAAAGTCCTTCGGCGATCTCAGCGCGATCTTCGTTTGTCTCCGTATCAAGCGCATGGAATGAAGTTTTGCGAGTGCTTTTTGTTGGTTTTTTTAGGTCACGCGCAAGGCGAAGACCTGAAAATTGCCAGCGCGCTTCCGGCGGAAAGAAATTTCTGTAGGTCGATCGAATATGGCCGGCGGGCGTGACGCAAGAGCCGCCACGTAACACATACTGGCCAGACATGAATTTGCCATTGTATTCGCCGACAGCGCCGTCAGCAGGCGCAAAGCCTGGATATGGCGCATAGTCGCTTCTGGTCCACTCCCAGACATCACCGAACATCTGGCTTATTGCCCCGTCCTTTGACGGGCGCTGGGAGGCTAACGGATGGAGCGCTCCGGATTCCATAAAATTGCGCTCGCCTTCATTGAGGGCGCTTGCGAGCTCCCATTCAAATTCAGTCGGAAGACGCGCGCCCGCCCAGCGCGCAAATGCTTCGGCCTCGTAAAAACTCAAATGACAAACCTGTGCATTGAGATCAATTGGCACCTCGCCATGCAGCGTAAAAGCTCGTCGACCTTGGCCGCAATCACGCCAATAAAGCGGGGCGCGCCAACCAGCAGTCCGGCAATAAGCAAACCCGGCGTCAAGCCATAATTCGGCACGATCGTAGCCGCCGTCTTCAATAAATTCGATGAATTCGCCATTCGTAACCGGGCGGTCAGCAATCTCGAATTCTTCAATGAAGACGCGATGGCGCGGTCCCTCATTATCGAAATGAAAACCGCCGCCTTTTTTCGCGCCTATTTCTTTAAGGCCGCCTTCGACGCCAACAAACCGAACGTCACGCGGCGAGACTCTCTTTAACGGCCAGCCTTCACGGTAGACCGGTAAAAGGGGATTTTGAGCAAATAGGTGCTTCAAATCCGTCAGCATCAATTCCTGATGCTGCTCCTCGTGATTTACGCCTAGTTCAATTAGCGAAAGCGCTTCAGTGTCAAACTGGTTTTCTATGAACGTCTTATCCATCGCATCATCAACGTGCCTGCGAAAGGCGAGCACGGTCTCCATAGAGGGACGCGTCAATAATCCGCGTTTGCCGCGAGAAAATTGCTCGCCGACAGCGTTGTAGTAGGAATTGAAGATGTCTCTGAATGCGCCGTCAAATGGTCTGTAGCCTTTAACATGCGGGCTCAAAACGAATGTTTCGAAAAACCAGGCGGTATGTGCCAAATGCCATTTAACGGGGCTTGCGTCAGGCATGGACTGAGCGCTGCAATCTTCTGGCGACAAGGGCTCAGCAAGCGTAAGGCTTGTCCGCCGCACGTCATCAAAGCGCTTCTCGATCTGCGCGGTCGCGTCATCGCGCTCGGAGCGCGGCTGCCTTTGTGTTCGATCCATGAAGTCCGTCCTCGCCGTCCTCGCGAATGGCGTCTGGTTCGCGCGCTTAACCAGTCCGTAACTGCCGGAAAGCGCGATGGAGGTCTAACGGGCCTGATGCGCCGCCCGCTGCTCTCGCGGATACTAATCATTGATCCGCATTGGACAGCATGGCAATCGCAGGCCCGGCAATCAAGGTTTCGCGATCAACTAATCGCAAGCGCGCAGATTGCGCCTGATAAGCGCTAGTTGTTTCAAATTAAGGCGAAGGCTGGATCAGTAATACTGATTCGACAGAATTGATGTCGCTGGCGCCTTGTTGAGCACCGTTCCAAGTAAATTAGCGCCTTTCAGAAGGCGCATGGCTTCCTTGTATTCCGGCGCGCGCGTTCCACCGCTCGAAACGATAAGGAGCGCGCAATCAACTTTAGGCAGGAAGGCGATCGCATCGTCGCAGCCGAGAATCGGCGACATGTCGAATATTACAACGCGCGAACCGTAATCATTGACTGTTCGGGCGATCATTTCGTCTGCTTTCACCGAGGTCAGGTGCTCAGCGCCGCGCCTTGATACGCGCTCGTTCGCAAGCACCAGAACATCGGTCAAATCCGGCTTGACCGTTACACCTTCAAGCGAAGCGTCACCCTCGAAATAGTCGAGGATGGAAGGCGGCTCAGCGATGCCAAGATATTGCGACACCCGTGGACGATAAAAATCGAGATCAACAAGTGTTGCGCGTGAGCCTTCTTTCGAGCCTATCGCGATTGCGAGATTAATAGCCGTCACCGTTTTGCCGGCGCCGGCATTCGGCGAAATAATAGCCAGTGTTTTCCAATTATTATCCTCCATCCTTTGAAGGACACGCGTTCTTAAAACGCGATAAGCGTTCAGGACCGGATCTTGTTCATTCGAAATGATGCGTCTTTCGCCAAAGCGGTCGAAGTCGCAGCTCACATCGCGGAAATGGTCCGGATGCGGAGACGTGCTGGGCCGAAAACGAAGTCCAGGCTCAAGTGAAGCGCTCACCTTGCTGCTTCGTTCGTTGCGGGCTTTGGTGACAGCCTCTCTGATGCGGTCCATCTTATTGTCCTCTGCCGGATTTCGGCTTCAATTCAATCGCTCTATGCGGTTTTAGGTTTGCGCATAAACGCCAGCGCTCCGCGCCGGGCGTTCTCTGCTGCGAAATAAGGAATGACAGCGATCGGCGGCTCCCCGGCAAGCGCAGTTACATGGTGGCGCCCGCGCAACGAAGAGAAGAGAAGCTCAATCAGGAATGCGAACGCCGCGCCAATCGCTATGGAGGCGACAATCAGCAGAAAGGCCAGTTGCGGTCTGTTCGGCTTGGTCGGTTTGTCCGGCCGCTGGGCCGATTCAAGGATTGAGAATTTCTCAGCTTTCTGGTCGCCTTCCAGATTTTCCGAAAGAACGGCTGCGGACTGCTTTGACTTCAGCGCGTCATACTGATTGACGATATTTTGATAGTCTCGCGTCAAGGCAGCCAGACCGCGTTCAACGGTCGGCGTTCTGGCAATCGCATCCTGCAAGTCGGCAATACGCTTTTTCAAGTCCGTTTCCTGATCTTCGAGTTGTTCAAGACGGTTGGAATCCATGTCCATACGGCTTTGCATCTGCGCCAGAACAAGATCGGAAGAGCCGGATGAAGCTTCACGGGCGAATTGTGCGCTCAATTGTTCGCGGATTTCCGCCGATTGCTTCCTGAGCAGCGTGATCTCAGCTTCGTCCGGCGCATCCTTGGCGCGCGCAGCGCGTAGCGCCTGGTCCGCATCGGCAAGATCAGCTCTTAATTTGCGAATTGCCGGGCTTGGCTGCAATTGGCTTTGAAGTGCGCGGATCTGTTCCTTGGCCGCGATCACGTCCGGATGGGAATCGGTTTTTTCTGTTCGAAGCGTCGCCAGTTGGGTTCTCAACTGGGCGAGTTGTTGGGCGGGCCCCGACTGGCCCGCTGACCCGGAAAGATAAGTTGCAATCTGTGTCTGGACCGAAGAAAGGTCTTCTTCTGTTATTGAAATCTGCGATTGCGTATTTGCAAGATCTTGCTGCGCGCGTAGCAGCGACTGTTGGTGGAGATTAAGATCCGCTGGCAAGGCGTCTGAGTTTTTGGCCTTGTAGTCTGCGATCCGGGCTTCAGTCTGGTCTATCAGGCTTGCGAGCCGCGTTGATTCCTGAGTGAAAAACTCTGTTGCGGTGGAGGCGCTTTCCGTGCGGGTGCGCACATCCTCGCTCAGGAACAGCGTCATGAATTCATTGGCGACCTGATAGGCTTTGCTTGGCGAACGGTCGGTGAAAGCCACCGTAAATGCGATCGTATTGTCGGCATTACGTTTTTGCCTGCTGTTTGAACGAATGATGTTGACGTCCAGCGCGCTACGCATGCGCTGCACGCGTTCACTTTGAGTAAGGCCGGATTCCTTGGGGAAAAGCTGGTACTTCTCGGCGATCTCAAGCAGGAGGCTGCGGGTAAGGACCTGTTGCTTGATCTTTTGGATACGTTCTTCAGCGTAACTGTTAACGGTTGATTGGACCCATGCCTGCGGGATCTGTTGGGAATCGATAAGGATCTTGCCGAAAGCGGTATAGCGCGGAGGCAATAGCATGATGATCACAAGACCAATCGGCACAATCGTAATGATCGGCGCGAGGAAATAGAGCATCCGCCGGCGAAGGATAATCAGCACGTCCTCGAGCGAAAATTCCTCGTTCATGTCGTCCAAAACTCCGATAACGCGGCGCGCCATCGCGCCAAATTAAGGCTTGTGCAGCTCAGAAGAATTCGCGCAATCCCCAAGAGCCCAATTAACAGCAAAATAGGCGCCGCGGCCACAGGTTGATCGCGCTTTGGTTAAGCAACCAATGGCGGCCTTTTTAGGGACGTCGAGCTATCGGTTGCGAGCGGCTGGCGCGTTAGTATTGGAGTTACTTGTTTGCGGCTGAAAATGCCAAAAAAAACCAAACTAAAACAATACGTTGTGTGAATCCATCATTTGAGATTACGGCGACCGTCGCAAAACGGGCTCAGGGCCTCTAGGATTGCGACGCGTCTTGAGTGGAAGTTTTGCAACCAAAGCGCGAAAGGGCGGGCCGCAGGATTAATGATCGTCCAGAGGGTTAATTGGCGCAAAGCTTGCTGTTCGATGAGTGCTCGAAAGGGCGAACCAAAGGGGAATTCAACGCACTAGCCGCTCGGCGGCGACTGCAGAAGTAAAAGAAAATCGATGAGTGTTGTGCAACAGGCGGTTGAACGTAAAGACGGCGCGGAACGACGTCAGCCCGCCCGTGGCGGCGAGGTGCGCAAGTTGCGCGCCCGCGACGATTTCGATCGCGATGTCTGGTCGGTCCTCGGGATGCCCGTTGATCGCGCTACGCCTCCCTCCGCCGTTGACGCCATTCGCCTTGCGGCGCGAGACAATGAACGCCTTTCGATCGTAACGCCGAACGTCAATTTTCTGGTTCGAACCCACAGCGACAGCGCTGAGCGCCGGGCCATCCTCAACGCGGATTTGAGCCTTGCTGACGGCGCGCCAATAGTTCTTCTTGCGCGAATGCTGGGGCTCGGCGATGCTGAGCGGGTCGCCGGCTCCGATGTTTTCGAAGCGCTTCGCCGCGACGCCGCCTTTTCAACCCGGCGCCTTAGCGTATTTTTCTTCGGGGGCCGTGATGGCGCTGCAAGAGCGGCCGCTGAAAAAATTGCAGCTGAAAATCGCGGCTTAATATCAGCCGGATATCTAAATCCCGGACATGGCGATCTCGACTCGATGAGCACCGAAGAAATTATTGGCCAGATCAACACCGCCGATCCGGACTTTATCGTTGTTTCGCTTGGCGCATCCAAAGGTCAGGCATGGATCGAAAAAAACAAGGACCGGCTAAATGCGCCGGTCATTTCTCACTTGGGCGCGGTTGTTGATTTTACCGCGGGCACAATTTCCCGCGCGCCGACAGCTTGGCGGCGAGCGGGTCTGGAATGGGCCTGGCGCATCAAGGAAGAGCCGAGCCTTGCCTCGCGTTATTGGCGGGATGGCCGGGCGCTTCTTTCGATCCTTGCAACACGGCTAGGGCCGGCGCTGCTTTCCAGGCGTATGAAGAGAGTCAATGAGCCAGCGGCGGCGCAGATAACGCCAGTGGTGGAAGCAACAGAGATCAGACTTTCCGGCGATCTTGTCGATGGCGCGCTCGACTCGGTCAGGCGATCCTTCCGGACCGCTGCGTTGACGGGTGGGCCGGTCATTCTCGAATTCACGAATGCGGGCGCGATCGATGCGGCTTTTCTTGGTCAGCTCCTGATGCTCGAAAAAGCGCTGGGACGCGTTGGAAAACCCATCAAGCTTCGTGGCGGCGAAAAGAAGCTGCGTCGACTGTTGGCCGCGCACGGTCTTGTTTATGAAGAGGCAGGCTGCGCATCGTCGAATAAATACGAAGCGGCGCCGGGAATTGCTGCAGCCGGTTAAAACGCCTAGATCGAGCGATCTGGCCGATTTTTTTGGGGATGGAGGAAACCTAATATGATCAAACGCAACAAGCGCGCCCTTATAGGCGTTGCGCTCGCTGGCGTTTTCCTCGCACTCGTCGCTTGTTCATCGCCTGAACAACGCCTCGAAAAATTTGTGACGAGCGGTGATTCCTATCTTGAAAAAGGAAGGATCGGCGCAGCGAATGTGCAGTTTCTGAATGCTCTGAAAATTGACGATCAAAATGTCCGCGCTCTGAAGGGGCTCGTGAAAGTCGCTGAAGCGCGCCGTGAATATAATCAGATGTACGGGCTGCTCCAGCGGCTCAATCGCATTGATCCGGAAGATGTCAAAGTTAGGCTTGACCTAGCGAAATTGAACCTTCTTGGAAATGATGCAGCCGCGGCTTTGGACCTTGTCAATGAGGTGTTGTCGGACGAGCCGAATAATTATGAAGCTCTGGCCGTCAAGGCGGCGGTGCAATTCCGACTGGGCAATCGGACGGAGGCGGTTTCATTCGCTAACAACGCGTTGGCGATCCAGCCGAATTATGAAGACGCAATAGCAATTCTAGCGAGCGCGCGCATTCAGGAAGGAGACGATACAGGCGCTCTGAAATTTCTAGAAGAGTCGATCGCAAAGAATCCGAAAGCGACCATACTCGGTCTGATGCGAATTCAATTGCTTGAAAAAATGGGCCGCAATTCCGAACTCGATGCAGCTTACAAGAACCTGATCGCGAACGACCCGAAAAACATCAACTATCGCCGGCTTTACGTTGCTTCGTTGATGAAGGCTGAGAAGTTTGGCGATGCGCGCGCTGAACTTGTCGAAATCGCTCGTTTGGCGCCAAAAGATCGTGACGCCAAGCTTGATGTTGTTCGGATAGATTTCCGCATGGGCGGCAAGGCTAACGCGGAAAAGACGCTGGAAAACTACATCCGCGAGAATCCCGACGATGTCGATTTGAAATTCGCCCTTGGCGTTTTCCTCTTAGAACAAAGGGATTATGCGAAGGCGGAAGCGTTATACCAAGGTGTAATTGAAAAGCAGGACGCGGAGCTGAGCGACATTGTTCGCGCGAAAAATCAGATTGCAGCCATTCGTTTGCTGCAGGGCCGTGATGATGAGGCCAGACAGCTGATCGATGAAGTCCTGGCCGCCGATGCAAAAGATCCTGATGCGCTTATGAAGCGCGCTGGGCTTGAAATCAGCGACCGAAAATTTGATCAGGCGATCGCCGACCTTCGCGTCGTCGCCTCTGAAAAGCCTGACGGCGCGCAAGCGCACATGTTGCTTGCGTCTGCGTTTGAGGCTCAAGGTGACTTTAATCTCGCTGAAAGCGAGCTTGTCACGGCGGTTGAGAAGAGTAATCGAGGCGCTCTCGAATCGAATGTTCTCGCAAAATTTCTTATGCGCCGCGGCAAGAAAGATCGTGCAGAGAATGTTTTAACAGATGCAATCGCGGTCAACCCGTCTTCTGTTGACAATCTGAAACTGCTCGCTGCGATCAAACTGGACAAGCAGGATTGGAGCGGCGCAGAAGAAATCGCCAAGTCGCTGAAATCCATCAGCGACGATGATGCTGATGTCAGCGCAATTCTTGGAGCGGCATATGCCGGTTTGAAAGATTACGCTGGCGCAATCGACGTACTTAAAGAAGAGAATGAAAAGGCCCCGCTCGCTGCGCGCCCGTTGGCAAATCTTGTAGCCGTTTATCTAGACGCTGGCCGCGCAGAGGCGGCGGCAGAGCTTCTTAATAGCACGATTGAAAATAATCCCGAAAGCTATGAGCCGCGCATTCTTCTCTCAGAGGTGCAGCGCCGGTCAAACCATTTGGGAGAAGCAAAGGAGACGCTTAGATCGGCAATTGACGTCGATCCGTTGCGGTCTGATGCGTACATTGCGCTGTTTGACATCTACCGTCGCGAAGGTCGATTGAATGATGCGGCGGTGTTGATAGATCAGGCGACGTCGGCCATTCCGAATGACGATGCATTGCAAATGCTCAAAGCTGATGCCGCCATCGCACTCAAAAAACCGGATGTGGCGATCGGTATTTATGAGACAATCTTGGCGCGCCGGCCGCGCGACCTTATCGTCTCGAATAACCTGGCCAGCCTGCTCGCCGAGCGTGACGACCAGGAGACCATTGAGCGCGCCGCCAAAATCGCCGCCCCCCTTAAGGGCGTGGAATCGCCATTCTATCAAGATACCTATGGCTGGGCGCTTTATCGCGCGGGTCAGAAAGAGGAGGGGCTTGCCGCGCTTGAAAAAGCCGTCAAGATGGAACCCAATCTTGTCGATGCGCGTTACCATCTGGGGGTCGCGTTGATGGAAATGGGGCAAGCTGAGCGCGGTAAAACAGAACTCGAGGCAGTCATAAGCAAGGCTCCGAACTCTGCATTCGCGGTGGACGCGAAAAAACGGTTGGGGTCATGATAAACGCGCGCAATCGCGCTCGCATGTAGTGGTAAGATGTACGAAGAATTCTACGGCCTGACGGAAAAGCCGTTCACTATCCAGCCAGACCCTGCGTTCCTTTATTGGGGACGGGGTCATCGGCTCGCCTATGCGATGCTCGAATATGGCGTGCTCAATCAGGCCGGCATTTCAGTTATCACGGGCGAGGTCGGTTGCGGAAAGACAACTCTTATCCATCGCCTGCTTGATCAGCTTTCCGACACGCACACGGTCGCCTTGCTGTCAAATATTCAGTCAGGGCGCGGCGAACTTTTGAGCTGGGTGCTGATGGGGTTTGGCGAGCCGTATTCCGGCTCAAGCCATGTTGAAATGTTTGCCCAGCTTCAACAATTCTTCATCAGCGAATATGCAAAAGGAAAACGTGTCGTCCTCATTATCGACGAGGCGCAAAACCTTTCCGTCGACATGCTTGAAGAGCTCCGCATGCTTTCAAACATCAACGCGGGAAAAGATCAGCTCTTGCAGCTTATTCTTGCGGGCCAACCGCAACTCAAGGACCTGCTTGGCCGTCCGGATATGTTGCAGCTTGCACAGCGTATCGGTTCGGATTTTCATTTGACGCCGTTAAGCCGCGAAGAGGTTCGCGCTTATATCGATACGCGTCTTACAATCGCCGGCGCTCGCCGGCAGATTTTTTCTGACAAGGCAACTGATGTTATTGCCGAACAATCACGCGGCGTTCCCCGCGTCATCAATATCATCGCCGATACGGCGCTCGTCTATGCTTTCTCTTCGCAAGAAGAGACTGTAAGTGATGAAATTGTTAAGAGCGTTATCCGCGACAAGCTTGATTTCGGAGTATTCGGGCTTGCTTCTAGCCCCGACGTGCGCCTTTCCGAATGGCCAGAATCGCGTAGCGCATCAGGCTTTCTTCGCGATAGCGAACCTGCGGAAAAAAAGCGAAATTCACCGATCGCAAAACAAGCAGAAACCGCACCGCCGAAGCGCCCGATACGTAACATCGGCATCAAGATGGTGGCTCCCGCGGGGACGCGGGACGTTGATGTAGACGGTTCTGCCGAGTTTGGAGCGTCGAACGAAGCTATTGGCAACCTGAAAGATAATTCGGAAACAAAAACGGCGCAGAAAGAGGCGCCCGTTGAGGTTGTTGAGCCTGCGCCGAGGCAGGCTGCGCCTGCCGGAAATCCAATGCGATCCATGGGCGTTGTCGTTGTTGGAGCTGCTGTGGGGCTGAGTGAAACAACGAAGTCGTTACCGTCCGGAATTCGGTTTGTCATCGTCACCGAGAACAAGGAAGACGCCGCGCATGCGCGCGAGACCGGTTATGATGTCGTTGAAATCGCCCAGACCGGCGCTGGCGGCGGGCGTGTTCGTAATGCAGGATATCGGCGGTTAAAAAAAGTGGCGCCTGATATCGAGTTTGTTCAGTTTATTGAGTGCGGTGCGGCGGTCGATTCTGATTGGTTTGCTTTTGCTCACCGGTTTTTGTCACGCCGTCCCGAAGTGGCCGCGCTTGAAGGCGTTACTGAATCGAATGGCGGAGCGCCGTCGATTTATTCTCGCGTGCTTGCGATAAACGGAAACGAGAGCGAGGGCGAAATTCAGGCGGCCGGACCGAACGCCGTTTTTCGCGCGGATGCGTTCGAGGCGGCCGGCGGATTCAGAGGCGATATCGTCGCGGACGAAACCGCCGATCTTTGTATCCGACTTCGCCGTCGCGGCGCGCATATCTGGAGAAGCGACGCCGTTATGGCGTCACGGGCGCGGGAAGATATAACGCTAGGCGATTGGCGACGGGAATCCGCCTCGAAAGGTTATGCCTATGCCGCAGGCGCCGCTCTTCATGGCGCTGCGCCCGAAAGATTGTTTGTAAAGGATCAGGCGCGCGCCATGATGTGGGGCGCATTTTTTCCCGCTCTTTTGATTGTCGGCGCGATCGGCGCTTTTCTTTTCATGCAGTTTGCCGTGATTGGAGGCGAACCTGGCCTCGCGGCTCTAGCGGTGTTTGGCGTCGGTTTCATGATTTATGTGCTCAAGGCGACGACGATCGCCTTGAAACGGGGCCCCTTCAAGGTCGGTTCCTGGGCCGAGGCTTTTCTGAAAACCTACGGATATTTTGGCGAAGCGGGCGGCGTCATGCGCTATTGGTTCAACCGCAAGCCGGCAAGTTGATCTTGGCGGCGTCCTTGAAGTGCGGACCGTTATTTGAAACTTCAATGTAATTTTTCGTGTTTGCGAAGAGGGCGCAGGCGCCAACAGGCAAATTTTTAATAAGTCGATAGCGACGGAAGTTACCGTTATTTCCCTACGAATGGACGTCAATTTCATATTTTGAAGTTCGAAATACTCGCCTTGACGATAATCGTAGATTTGAAAATTCCATTGGAAATTCGCAAGTTGGCGTTCTTTTGAAGGTTTAGCAGGCTTGGTTCGCTAATGATGCGCCTCTGATCTGCGCCTGAACTATGTAACTAATTAAGTCATTAAAATTTTACTGACCTGAGCGTTTTCGGATCACGCGAATTAACTTCCTAGGGTGGAAATTCTCGCTGATTTGTAATTTTGAACGAAACGACAGTTAACCAGTTCGTTCGGCTTTATCTGACAGCCTGAGCGCGCAATTAGGTCTTTCCATGCAAACCTGAGTGCGGGCGACGGGCTGTAATTCTTCTGGTGCGACAACCCTTCGCTTCTGCGTGGTTTCAAGTTCGGGGTTCGTGATTCATGAAGAAGGTTTGCGCTAATTCCACCGATATCGAATTCCTTTGTGATTCGGGCGATGGTTTAGGCGATATAATCTCTCAGGCCCGAGACGCTAAACGCGCGGGAAACAAGAATTCATCTTCACCCAGAAAAGCGATAAACAAGGGCGGCGTTGCCTCAACTGTCATCGCGGCGATGATTGGCGCAGAAGCTCTTGAAGGCGCTGGTGCGACGCCGGTTGACGGCCGCGCCGATGGCGTCGATCCGGATGAACTCCTGGATCTCGCAAGGGTTTGCATTCCATCATCACAAGCAGCCGGATTCAATCAGCATACTGCATCGAGATTTTTTACGAGCGAACATGCAGAGCATGATACAACATTCGGGGGTTTCCTTACTCCGGATCATTCAGGCTTCTTCTCTTCAGGCGCTACATTCCTACGAGACAGTTTTTCTGCGCAATTCACGCATGAGGATTTTGCGCATGGCCACCAGAGCAGCGCTTTCTCGGGCGTGGCGTTGCCTTTCGGTTTAACTTTCGGCCATCAAAGCCACGGGTTCTTTCGCGGTGGGTCAGATCGGTTCGGGTCGGACCATAATGGTCACCTTGGCGCCGCCGGGTCTGATCTCGCGAACGCTGGCGGCGCGCATGGCGTTCACGGGCGCGGCGCGGCGCTCGACAATGGTCGTGTTGGGCATGAGCCTGAGCCGTCGAACAGTTCAGGCCATGCCGGACATAACGGTCCTGATTTACCGACCGGCGCCGGCGCGGGGCTGGATCCTCATTCAGGGCACATGCCGACAGGCGCGACTCCGCCAAACGCTTCAATGGGCGGCGGATCGGGAAATCCGGTGCATTTAGGCCACTCAACGCCTGGCGCAACGGCGGGTCCGCAAGCGCCTTCTGTTCACGCTGAACACCTTGCGGCGCTGAATCTCGCAAAAATTTCTGACGCGACACACATCGCAATTAATAGCGGCGCATGGAGCGATCCAAATACCTGGGCGAACCATCAGGTTCCTGACGATGGCGCGCGGGTCGTTATTCCGCAGGGGATAAGTGTGAATTATGATCTGCAAAGCAATGCGTCTCTTTTCACACTGCGCGTGGACGGCGCTCTCGATTTTTCAACCGACATCGATACGCATCTCAAAGTTGACACGTTTCTTGTCTCGCCAACTGGCACGCTTACAATCGGCAGCGACAACAACCCGGTCGATCCAAATGTCAAAGCCGTAATCGAATTCGCTGATAATGGACCGATCGATGTTGCTTGGGACCCGCTTCTCCTTTCGCGCGGCCTCATCGCGTTTGGTCAGGTCGAAATTCATGGTGAGCAGAAAGATCCATTCCTAAAAGTCGCTATCGACCCGTTAGCAGGCGATACGACATTGACGCTCGAGGCGGCGCCCGCGGGCTGGCACATAGGCGACAAAATTGTGCTTGCGGGCACGCACCTTGTCTCTACGAAAGGCATTGTGCCCGAAACTATTCTCAATCTACCAAGTGAAGACGAAGAATTAGTCATTACGGCAATCCACGGCAATGTAATTACTCTGGATCATGCTCTTCAGTACGATCATGATACGCCTCGCGCCGACCTGAAGACTTATGTTGCGAATTATACGCGCAATGTCGTATTTGAGACTGAAAACGCTGACTCCGTTCCGGTAACGCAACGCGGCCACACAATGTTTATGGGCGGCTCGATAGATGTGGAGTACGCTGAATTCCATGAACTCGGGCGAACGGACAAATCAATTCGCGCCATATCCGATACGGCGGGTGTAAACGCCTCCGACACGAATGTTCAGGGGCGATATGCGCTCCATCTCCATCATTCGGGCGTTGACGACCCGCTGCACCCGGCGATTATCACCGGCAACGCCGTTTGGGGGTCGCCCGGCTGGGGATTTGTCCAACACGATTCCAATGCGCTTCTTTCCGACAACGCCGCTTATGACGTGTTCGGCGCCGCTTTCGTCGCTGAATCGGGGAATGAAATTGGCCGATGGAGTCACAATATTTCAATTCATTCCGAAGGAATAAACCACATTACCAAAAATGGCGGGGATCTTCTTGCTGGCGATCTTGGCCGCACTGGAACTGGTTTCTGGTTTCAGGGGCGCCTTGTCGATGCGGTTGATAATGTTGCTGTCGGCGTACCGAGCGGCGCTGGCTTTACTTACTTCCATCGAGGATCGACGAACTTCAATATTCCGATTGATCCTAATGTGTCGAATTTGTCGGATAGTCTGCGTTATTTAGACCAGGCGAATACAAATTTTCCGAATATCGGCATTTTCTCCGGTAACGAATCTTTCGCTACGCAAACCGGCCTTGAAATTATCAAGGCTGATCCGCGCCAGCACCATGATTTGCGTTCCATCATTGATAATTTTACGGCATGGGACGTTCGCACGGGCGTGCATCTGGAATATACGGGTCACTACACGCTGAAAGATCTCGATGTCATCGCGTCTCAAACGCCCGGTGTTCAAAATACGGTCGGCGTCGAGTTATCAAAAAACGTCTTTGACGTCGTTATTAATCATGCAGATATTGACGGGTTCAATATCGGCGTCAATCAGGTAAAGATCGGCGTAAACAATTACGCGCAATTCGCCGCGCAGGATAAATGGGATTATGTCTATATCGACACCCATATTGCCGGTGCTTCGAGCGATTTCACCAATGTTACGGCAAGCGATCAGCACCTTACTGCGAGCGATCTGACGCAAGGCCGCCTCTTTTTTACCCCCAATGCCGCCGCCACACATATAGCGCAGCACAATCTTATTTTCGATCTTGCCGGCGTCAAAACGGATTCGATCGGATCCGTGCAAAGCGCGCCGGACTGGGATCGGGATTTCATCGATAACAAGTCATTGCGCGGCTCGATTGAGCAGAATGGATATTGGACGACGTCTGACGGCCGGCGCGTGGCGATTGTCGAAGAATATTTTTCCGATCGGGCGACTGGCGATGTCACCAAAATTGCGCAGTTTGTTGAAATTCCGCAAAATTACAATCTAACCGCAGGGCGATTCACGCGCATTGATCCAACATATAATGGCGTTCTAAACCTGAATAGCAAAGCGCCGGTCGCCGTTGATGATGCAGCGAGCGTCAAGCAGGGTCATTCTGTTATTATTGATCTTCTCGTCAATGATTCAGACCCTGACGGTGATGCAATCAAGCTCGACGGGATTTTTTCTAAATATGGTCACGTGGTCGATAATGGCGACGATACGGTCACTTATTTCGCCGACCCGCATTTCCACGGACAAGATGTCTTTTATTATTTTGTGCAGGACACGAATGGCGATATTTCCAAGGCGCAAGTGACTGTCACTGTCGATATTTAGCCGTCACCCAGACGCCATTCTTTTAAAACGCCAGGATCGCGCTCGCGCCCGCCATGCTCCTTTACAAGCATCGCGAATTCGGACGAGGGCATGAGTTCGGACAACGCCCAGACGGCGGCGCCCCGCACCAATGGCGAATGGTCGGCGAGCAGGTGTTTTGCGGCTTCGGCAAGACGAGGATTTTCCGAATTTCCGATGGCTATTAGAACATTGCGGACAAAGCGCTCGCGGCCTGAGCGTTTGACAGGATTTTTGGAGAACATCGCTCGAAATTCCGCATCGTCAAGCGATGCAAGCTTCATGAGGTCCGGCTCCACGAATGCGTCTTTTGCGGTCAATGCGATTTCACGCGTATGCTTTGCGAATTTGTTCCAGGGACAAACAGTGAGGCAATCGTCGCAGCCATAAATGCGATTGCCGATCGCCCTTCTGAATTCGAGCGGTATCGGGCCACTATGCTCGATGGTCAGATAGGAAATGCACCGCCGCGCATCGAGCTGATAAGGCGCGGGAAAAGCGTTTGTCGGGCAAATATCGAGGCAACGCCGGCATTCTCCGCAATGATCGTCATGGGGCGCATCAGCTTCCAGCTCTATCGGCAAAAAAATTGCGCCGAGGAACAGCCAGGAGCCGAAGTCGCGGCTTACGAGATTTGTATGCTTGCCTTGCCAACCAAGGCCCGCAGCGGCGGCAAGCGGTTTTTCCATCACCGGAGCGGTATCGACAAAAACCTTGAGGGCGCAATCGAACTCGCTCGCGAGGGCGCCGCCAAGCGCTTTCAGTTTCTTTTTGACGACATCGTGATAGTCGCGTCCTCGCGCATAGACCGATATCGCGCCTTTGCTTTTTTTCTGAAGTAGGTGGAGCGGATCTTCTTTCGGCCCATAATTTTGACCAACCAAAAGGATAGACTTTGCCTCTGGCCAAAGCGTTTGCGGATCGGCGCGCTCCGCTGATCGCGTTTCCATCCATTGCATGCCGCCATGACGCCCCGCGTCCAGAAACGTCTGCAGTTTTATCTGAAGATCTGGCAAAGAGTCGGCGCGCATGACGCCAGCAGCGTCAAACCCGGCGCCAAGCGCCAGCGCCTTTGCACGCTGCGTTCGCTTGCAGGGGCTCAAAAGTCGAGCTCTTCGTAATGCGGGGGCGGATTGGCGCCTTCAATACGGTCAGCGAGGAGCGGGCGCATCGACGGGCGCGACTTAATCCGCTCATACCAGGCCTTCACCTCGGGAAAGTCCGGCCACGGCACGAAGCCGAAATAATCGTTGGCGGAAAGATGCGCGGCGCCGGCGAGATCGGCGAGACTCATTTTATCGCCCGCAAGCCAGCCGCGCTGTTCAAGTAGATAGCTGAGATAGTCGAGGTGCCATTTCATGGCGTTAGCCATGTCGCGTATCGGTTCCGGTTCGCCCCAGCGCCGTCCGCCGGTCCGGTGTTCAACGCGTCGGCGAACAATCAGTGAATTCACATCTTTCTCGAATTTGTCGTTGAACCAGGATGCAAGGCGGCGCGTTTCGGCGCGCGAAGCCGAGGTTTTTGGCAGTAACGGATAGGCGTCATAGGCTTCTTCGAGAAATTCTGCGATCGCCGAGGCTGGGGCGATGGCGACCTCTCCGCCAGTTGGCGGCTCGTCGACAAGCACCGGCAAGCTCATCGCCGGATTAAGGCGCGCAAGCTCTTCGGCGCCCGACGCCGGCGAAATCTCAACCAGGCGCGCAACCAGCCCTTTCTCAGCGAGAATGAGGCGAATGAAGCGCGACTGTGGGTCGAGCGGCAAGTGAAGGAGCGAGCGCATGGAAAGCGATCATAGCGAGCCATAGCGGTCTCGGAAACTGCGGTTTGCTTTCTATCTGATGACAAAATTCATTGCGACGGCGCGCAGGCGTCGGACCGTTATCGCCGCCAACCTTTGAGTGAACCCGAATAAATAGAGGCGTTATAGATTAGGGCCCAAGCGAGATCTCGTTTCTCACGCTAAATTTATCTCATGATAAAGTTGAAAAAAGTCAGTGCGTTTTTTCTGCATTCAGGGGGCGGCGGTGTTTTTAGTTTCCATGAGCTCATTGATTTAACGGCGGCGGCGGCAAATCCGCTATTGTAGATCTCCCCCAAAGGAACTGCTCTAACGATATGCGTGTCGTCAACGTCGTATCCAACAATCGCAGCGCCGATGGCGCCTTTGTGTATTGCGTCTTTAGGGTAGGTAGGTGGTTTGCGTTCCGCCCATTCTAAATTTTCGCAGCTTTCAGGACGAAAACTGTCCCAGACGCTATCAGGGGGCGAATAGGATTCTTGCGCCCGCTCATAGGCCGCCCTCAGGTCCTCGCTAGCTGCTATGCGCGAGCCAAGTTTGAAAACCGGCTTGCCAAGAAAAGATTCGATAACGACGTCGAGGGTGCTGCGCCAGACAAGCGCGCTCGCCAAACCTGGATCGAAGTGTTCAATGTCCTTTTGGGGCGGGAACAAAGCGATTGCGCGGTCGAGTAACACGACTGCTTCAGCAATATCGGTTGCTGTGCGCCTTCTGCCTGCAATCCGGACCGCCCCTGCCAAGGTTAAGGCGTTAGCCAAGATGTTGTTCGCGCGCGGCTCCAGGCGCTCAGCCTCATTGAGGTAAGCATCGGCATCGTTCGTTCCGGCCTCCGGACCACGACTAGCTGCGTAAGAAGCAAGATCGCTCAGTGCGGCGACAGTCGCGTCTGTCGCTGCTGGGTCCGCTGCTTTTTGTGCAGCAACTTTTTCGGCGAGAGTCTTTCTCGTTTCGTTCGTCGGCTTGATTTTGTTTCGCATCGTAGCGATCCGTAATTCCAGATCCGGAATCAGGAGCGACCCTTCGCCGGAATTGGTGATTTCCAGCGCTCGCTCAAAGGCCTCCTCTGCTGTAGACGGCGTCGTCGCAGCTGCGAGTCGACCAAAATTATAAGCGAGGATTGCGGTGGTCGCAGTTGCGCCGATTTCCTCTTCCGCCGCGCGCCAGGCCTTTTCGCCATGGGCAAGCGCGCCTTCAATATCGCCGGCGCTGTAGGCGGCCATATATTCCTTGTATTCGCTTTTGTAATCGGCCTCGGCGGCGCCAACGCCGGCAAAGAAAGCCGCAAATATGGTAAATATAAAAACACGCATAAACGCCCCCTTATCTCATTGAGGACGTTAACTATTCTCAGTTCCTAAGGCAAACGGTCCCTCCTTCCGGCAAAGCTCTTGCGATCTGTCTTCTCGAAAGCGCTGCTTGAGCCAAGGCTGCGCCAGATCGGGACAGGAGAGGCTGATGGCTGGGACAGGCCAATATTACGATCCCGCTGATTGCGACGCCGCCTGGCGCCGCCCGGCGCCGAAAGCGCGAGCTGCGGCAATGGCGCTATACACCTGGCGCGATCCAGGTCTTTCCTTCGTCATCAGTATGGCTGCCGCGTTTCCATTTGTAATCGCCGCCCTACTTGCGCCGGCGCTTTTGTCATTCGCGCCGACCGTCGACATTCTGGCGCCGATCGCGGATGCACGCGCAATGGCGGCGGGTTCGGTTTCGGTTGTCGCCAAGAGTTCGCCCTTTCACCTCGCTTTGCTGCTCGCCGGCGATCTCTTCTATGATGCGCCCGGACGCATTCACCTTGCGGCGAAAGCATTCGCTGCAATCATCATCGTTGCGCCATTCGCCTATTTCGGATCAGCGCGATTTGCGCTCGCCCAGACGGCGTTGATGACTGCGGCGCTCGCCGCTTTCATTACGGCGCCTTTTTCGGGCGCAAATGAAATCGGTCTCGCTTATTTCGTCGCGCTCGCGACTGCGCTGCTCGCTGAGCCTGCTGATGAAAGCCGTATGCGCGGCGTTATTGAAGGCGCGCTTGCCGGTGCAATCCTGTTTTGCCTCTGGCTCTCTAATCCATTGTTCGCGCTGCTCGGGTTTCTGGCGTTGTCGGCATGCCCGTTCCTGACCGGACGGTCCGGCTTGTTCCGCTATGGCGCCGCGCTTTTCGTCATGGTGGCGCTGGTCGGCATTTCCGAATTGCTGGCGCCGGGGCTTACGGCGGCGCGCGCTACAGCCGCTTCCGGTGCGTTGGCGGGCGTCGCCCATGCGCGCCTTGGCGTTGGCGCATGGGGGCTTGCGGGGGTTGCCGCATCGACCGCGATTGTCATCTTTGCAGCAGCCGTTTTTGGCGGCGCTGAACATTGGAAAGGCTGGGCTGGCGCATTGGGGCTCGTGATTCTTGCCGTCGGCGCGGCGCGTGTCGTCGGCGCGCAACCTCAGCTCGTATTCGCGCTCGCGGCTGCTATTGCCGCATTTTCCGTTGCATCGCCCTTCTATGACGGCGTCTTCCGCTATCACGACAGGGCGTCGGTCGCGATTGCAGGTTCAGCGGCTGCGTTGACCTTGTTCTGGACTGCTGCAGTCATTGTGCAGGCGGCAGGGCAGGTTTCGTTGCAATACAGGACGGCTTCTTCGTCATCGGCTGCCAATATCCGCGCCGAACTTGGGTTGGTGCAGCCGGGCGGACCGACCATCGCGAAATGGATTGAAGAGGGGCGGTTCTCAACGCCCGAAGCCCGCGATCTCTTTGCGCTGGCGCCGATCGATCAGTCGGCAATGTTGCTTGAAGCGGCTGACCGCGCCCGTGCATTGACGAAAGAAGGGTTTCACGTGGCGATACTGACGCAAGCGGACACGGCCTGCGTTATCGCCGATGATCGCAAATGCAGCGCCGATGGGCGCGCCGCCGCAGAAAAAGCGAAAATCGTCTTCGTCCCCCGTATCGATTTCGATGCAGCGACGGCGGTCATTAAAGGCCGCTCTGAAGCGCTTCTCTACACCGAATTCCGCAAGGTGGAGGAAACGCCGCTTTGGGAAATCTGGGTGCGGCGCGGCGTTAATCCGCCGGGCCTTAACGCGCCCAAATAGCGGGCTTTTTGGCCAAATCTGTTACAAAGTAGCGATATTTCAGCAGGTGTGGTCGCAACCCCACACCTCATTGAATTTCCGCGCAGACGCGCTCAGTGCGCTGGCGTCGCCCGGCAGAAACATGGTCTCCTGACAGTTAACGCCGCATATTTTCGCGGCGAACTTCAGGGAGGTCATCATGAAAAAGAAAACAGCGGCCCTGTTCGCGTCGACAGCGAGCATAGCGCTCATCGTTTCAGCGCCAGCCTTCGCACAGGATGCGCCAAGCGATGAAATCGTCGTCACGGCGACAAAGCGCGCGCAAACGCTTCAGGAAGTGCCGTTCTCCGTCAATGCGCAAACACAAGACGACATTGAAAAAACCGGCGCACAAAACCTTGAAGATATTTCGCGCAATGTGGCCGGTCTTTCGATCCAGAATCTTGGACCGGGCCAAAGCCAGGTCGAACTTCGCGGCGTTTCAGCGGGACAGATCGTCCGCGACCAGCCGGGCGTCAAAGAGCAGGTCGGCCTTTATCTCGATGAATCGGTGATCTCGCTGTCGCTCTTTACGCCCGATCTCGATCTCTTCGATCTCAACCGTGTCGAAACGCTTCGCGGCCCGCAAGGTACGCTTTTTGGGTCGGGCTCAATCGGCGGCACAATCCGTTACATCACCAATCAGCCAAATCTCGATGAATTTGAGGCGACGGTTGAAGGCAATGTAAATTTCATCAACCGCGGCGGCACTGGCGGTTATGGAAAGTTCATGTTGAACGCGCCGATCAGCGATCGGGCTGCTGTGCGCCTTGTTGGCTATTACACCAAATATGCCGGCTTTATTGATGCGCTCCGTGAGGGCGGGACTGTCGATCGCGACGTCAATGACGGCAAGCGCTACGGTCTGCGCGCCTCATTGCGATGGGAGCCGACGGATTCAATCACCATTACGCCACGCTTCATCTATCAAGACACGGATGTAAACGGCTTTAACCGCGAGGAAGACTATAATCTCTTCGGCAATCCGTTCACGACGACGCGCGCGCCGGTCACCTTCGCCGATCGTCAGCAATATCTGCTACTCGACGAACAATTTCGCGATCAATTCTCGTTGGGCGACGTGACGATTGAATGGGATATGGGTCCTGTCGTCTTTACGTCGGTGACGAGCCGCGTAGAGCGCGAAATCCTCGTCAGCCGCGATGCAAGCGCACTGACCGGCTCGGTCTCGGTTGATCTGGGTTTCCCCGACGCCGCAGTGCTGTTACCGTCAAACCTTAAAGACCGGACGGACTATTCGCACTGGACGCAGGAAGCGCGTTTCGCGTCTGATTATGACAGCCAGCTGCAATGGCTGATCGGTTTCTTCTATTCAGATTCGAACCGTAATTATTCACAGCGACTGCCAACGCCAGGCTATGACGCCTATACCGACATGGTGCTCGGAGCCGGCACGGTCGCGGCTACCGCCAACGGCTTCGGGCCGGACTCGCCCTATAATTCCGATCTTCCCTATGACTATCGCCAATATGCGATCTTTACAGAAGAAACGCTTGAATTAAGCGACCGGCTGCGCGTGACCGGCGGCGTTCGCTATTACAACTTCAAGGAAGATCGCCAATTCATATCGGGCGGTCTCTTCTCCAATGGCGACAATCGTTCGGATTCAACCGAATCTGACGGATTCGCACCGCGCGGCATTATCAGCTTCGATCTCAGCGATGATGTTACTGTAAACGCGCAGGTGGCCAAGGGCTTCCGTCTCGGCGGCGTCAATGACCCATTGAACATTCCTCTTTGTTCCGCGCAGGACGTTGCAATTTTCGGATCGTTCCAGACGTATGACGACGAAACGCTTTGGAACTATGAAGGCGGCCTCAAGATCAAGAAAGGTGCTTTCACCGCGAACATCGCGGGCTTCTATGAAGATATCAAAAATCTTCAGGTAACGCTGGATGCCGGTTCATGTTCATCTCGGATCTCGTTCAACGTGCCCGACGCCCATTCAGTCGGCGTTGAATGGGAACTCGGCTTTGAGCCGGCGCAAGGCCTTGCCCTCAACTTCTCTGGCTCGTGGCTGAAGTCGCAATTCGATTCGACCGTTGTCGATGGCATGAACAATGTGCTCGGCGGCATTCGCGATGGAAATCGCCTTGCCTCCGTGCCGCAATTCCAGACGGCGGCGACGGCTTCCTACACATTCCCGGTCGGCCGTAATGAAGGCTTCTTTGCGGCGACCTTCCAGCATGTCGGCAGCCGCTTTACGCAGCCCGGCGATCAGGAAGGCAATCCCCAAAGCTTTGTCTCGGGCCTGCCATTCGGCGGCGCCAGCGGCCTCGATGCGACAGTTCTCGATCTTCAGCTCCCGTCCTATCAGATCATCAACCTGACAGCGGGAATGAATTTCGATAATTGGGAACTGTTCGCCTATATCGACAATCTGACCGACGAAAACGCGCTTCTGGCCTTCGATCGTGAACGCGGCGGCAGGGCTCGGCTCGGCTTCCACGTCAATCAGCCGCGCACCTTCGGCGTTACGGCGCGGGTCCATTTCTGATTTTCATTGTATTCGAAAGTGAAAAGGCGGCCCATCGGGCCGCCTTTTTTACGCCAGTTGAGTGAAATGAATTTTGTTATGCGCCCCAGGCAATAAAATGGGGATTGTCGTAGCCTCGCTCTTTCTTGCCATAACGCAACGGGGTGTCTGAACCGAACACATGAACGCGCCCGCCCGCAGCTTCCAGCACCGCCTGACCGGCGCCAGTGTCCCATTCCATGGTTCTTCCAAGCCGCGGATAAACATCTGCCGCGCCTTCGGCGATGAGGCAGAATTTGAGCGATGACCCCGCCGCGGCAAAATCAGCGATGTCGAGCGTCTCCAGAAAAGCGTCGGTTTCCGGCGAACGGTGACTGCGGCTCGCGACGGCGACCAGATTTTTTTCCGGCGTCTTTCGGGCTTTAATGGGCGCTGGAGCGTCCTCGTCTACTGAAAGATAGGCGCCGTCGCCGACGATGCCTGAATAAAGTTTTTCGAGCGCCGGCGCGAAAACAACGCCGACCACCGGCGCGCCATTGCGCACAAGCGCGATATTGACAGTGAACTCTCCGGTTTTCGAAATGAATTCTTTGGTGCCGTCGAGCGGATCAACGAGGAAAAATTCATCGCCCAGTTCGGGAATGTCGCCCGATGATGCAGCCTCTTCGGCAAGGACAGGGATTTGCGGCGCGATTTCGGCAAGGCCTTTCAGGATGATTTCCTCGCCGAGGCGGTCAGCTTCCGTGACGGGAGAGGCGTCTCGCTTTGCGGCGACCGCGATCTCTTTGGCGTAAATTGTCATGGCAGCCGCCCCCGCCTTGCGCGCCAGCTGGGAGAGTAATTGCACGAGGGCGGTGTCGTCAGTTCTGGTCGTCATGAGGGTCCTATTTGAATGCAATGATGGTGAATGCCGAACCATGGCGCGGGGTCAACCCTGTCGCCGGCAGGATCCGGTCGATAATCCATCCCTCCTCGGCGAGTTCATTAAGACGGATTTCGAGCGCATCCGCTGCTGCGCGCCCAAGTTCGGCTTCATTGCCGTCGAACCAGAAGCGGCGCTTTGTTGAGTCCCGCCATGAGACAAAAAATGTCGCGAACTGTTTCGGCATGGGTCGCAGCTTCCTGATGGAAGGGGCCTTCTCGCGGCGCAAGAGGCGGGCTTCAGGTCAATCTGGCGGTCCAGAACCCGCAATCTTCAGGCCAGCGCGCTCATTTGTCGGGATCGGCGCTTTCGGCAGCATATCGGTTGTTGCGGCCCAATTGGTGCATTTGAAATGGTGCATTGCGAAATTTTATGCGGCGATCCGGTCATAAGTTACTGAATATTCGGCGACTGCATGATAGGGAATTGCCGCACCGGCTGTCTTAGAAGGAGCTTGGCCGCCGTGGCTGAGTTGGGCGTACGTGAGATTGTGGACGGAGCGGGGGAGGGCCGCGAACCGGCGCCAAGCCGCCGGATACCATTCTCACGCGCGATTTATGGCGATCTCGTCCAGATATCCGACTATTTGATGGTGACGGCAGCGTCCGTGCTCGTAGCTTATTTTTACCATCATTATGTCCTGGTTATTCCGTTCGACTGGCAGCGCTTCGCCGCGGCCGGCATCGTCGGCGCGACCGGCTTGACCGCGCTACTGCGCCGCGACGGTTATTATGAATTTGAAGCGCTCCTTTCCTCGAGCCGTTCCATGCGCGCCGTTGTTTCACGCTGGGCGCTCATCGTGCTGGGGCTGATCGCCTTCGGTTTCGCGTTGAAACTGTCGGAGCATTTTTCCCGGTTCTGGCTTTTTTCCTGGACCGGCGTCGTCGCCGTATCGCTCGTTTCGGCGCGCATCGTCGCCGCAGCCGCGCTCCGGGAAGCGGTGAAAAAGGGCGGCGTTTTTTCACGCCGGGTCGCGATTGTCGGCGCGACCAAACTCGGTGAGCGTTTCGCCGAACATGCGGGAAATCCCGAGCGGGCGATTTCCGTTGTCGGTATTTTTTCTGCCGGACCCGAAGACGCGGCCAATGCGCCGTCAATCGAAATCGCTGGCGACTTGAGAGCGCTGGAACGCGCCGCGCGCGCAGGCGAAGTCGACGATGTCGTGATTGCACTCTCGCGCCTTTCAAACGACCAGATGAATTCGCTCATTAACCGGCTTGCGACGCTTCCCGTCTCTCTCGCCATTTCGCCCAATATGCATTGGCTCGATCATGAGGGCGGGGAGGTCGTCAAACTCGGCGGCGCGCCGCTATTGACCCTGTACCGCCGGCCCCTTGAAGGCTGG